>UQJT01000036.1 GCA_900541395.1 uncultured Desulfovibrio sp. | reverse complement strand
GCCTGCAGCAGTACCAGTATGACCAGCACCACGCAGACGATAACATGAAGAGTCAGAATGGCTGTCTGCACGTTTCGCTCCTTGCTTTCAGGCCGTGACGATCTTGATGAAACTTTCAGCCTGCAAAGAAGCACCTCCTACCAGGACTCCATCAACATTGTCAAGCGCCAGAATGGATGCCGCGTTGTCGGGTTTGACGCTTCCGCCATACAGCAGCCTGGTTTCCTGTCCCTGCGGACCGAGAATTTTCTTGAGCAGAGTCCGGGCCAGTCCGTGGGCGTCTACGATGTCCTCGGGGCGGGCGCTTTTGCCGGTGCCGATGGCCCACACAGGTTCGTAAGCCACCGCCAGAGCCTCGGGGGGGAAAGTTTCGGGCAGATCGGCCAGTCCTTCGCGCAATTGCGCGGACAGCACTTCTTCCAGTTTGCCCGCCTCGCGTTCCTCCAAAGTTTCGCCGACGCACAGCGTTACACGCAACCCGCGGTTGAGCGCAAAGCCGGTTTTTCGTCCCACAAAGGCGTTGGTCTCACCCATGATATGACGCCGTTCAGAGTGTCCCGTCAGGACCCACGTCGCACCGCAGGCGGCGATCATGCGCGGTGAAATTTCGCCGGTGAACGCGCCTTCCTCGGCGGGATAAAGGTTCTGGGCGCCGACCATGCCGCCGGGCAAGGCGTTCATGGCGCGGGCCGTGGCCTCCAGGGCGGTAAAGGGAGCGAAAATCAGCACCTCGCGTCCGACAGGGCAGACGCCTCCCAGTCCTTCGACCAGGTTTTGCACGGCGGCGATCGCTTCGGGGCCGGTTTTAAACATTTTCCAGTTGGCGGCCAGCAATGTTTGCATGAAATGCTCCTACAGGCGAAAATTGCTTGTTTTTACTCTTAACATACCAAAAAGACAAAGTGTTTTCCTTTACAGACAGTACATGCGCATAAGTATACGCATCCGCCGGTCCGAGGAAATTTTTCGTTCATATTATCGCACGGCGGGCGGGCACCCCTCTCGAAACAGGCGTATGGACCGGGCCAGGCCGCTTTCGTCGTCGATGTCGAGCAGCGCGCCGGTCAGGCAGACCTGACCTTTGGCGGGTTTGAACGATACGGGCCGACGGGTGAGAAAACGGGTCAGCACCGTGTCGGCGTCCATGCCCAGGGCCGAGGGCTCAACTCCGCACATCCCCAAATCGGTCAGAAAGGCCGTACCCAAGGGTAAAATTTGCGCGTCGGCCGTCTGTACATGGGTATGGGTGCCCAACACAGCGCTTACCCGGCCGTCCAGCGCCCATCCCATCGCCTTTTTTTCGCTGGTGGCTTCGGCATGGAAATCGACCAGACGCACGCGTGGGGCCAGGCTTTCATCCCAAAGCCTTATACGCTCCAACGCGGCCGCAAAAGGGCAGGGAAGAGCGTCCATGAAGGTGGTCCCCTGAAGATTCAGAACAGCCACCCTGCGCCCGTCCGGCAGGCTCAATTCCGTGTGACCGCGCCCCGGCGAGGGAGAAGGGCAATCCGGGTAATTGGCGGGCCGTACAACGCGCCGATCGGAATCCAAACGGGAATACACTTCGCGGTGTTTCCAGACATGATTGCCCGATGTTATCACATCCACCCCGGCGGCGAACGCTTCGTCCAGCGTGTCCGAAGTCATCCCCACGCCCCCGGCCATATTTTCGCCGTTGGCCAACACAAAATCCAGGCGAAGTTCGCGTCTGAGTTCGGGGAGCCGCTGTTTGAGGGCCAGGCGTCCCGCCTTGCCCACCACATCGCCCAATGCCAGGATGTTCATAGCCGCCTTTTTATTTTTTCAGGTTTTGAACGTCCGACGCCTCCCTGGCGGAGTCGGTCGTTCTTCCCGGCAGCAAACCGCGCAGATAGGCGGCGGCCTTGTCCACTTCGGGCGCGTGCGGCAGACCGTCCAGCACTGTGTTCATCAGCCCGCTGCGGGCCAGAGCTTCGCGGGTGGCGGGGAAATTCAGTTCGTGCAGCCAGGTGCCGAGCAACAGCCGAAAATCGTTGACGTAACGCAAGTCTCCGTATCGGGCCACGCGACCGGCCAGCACGTCGGCCACGACGGACGGCGTCCACGCGTCCGGGTCGTCGCGCACGCTGAGAAAAACCGAATCCTTTTCCGGCAGCGCGCCGTCCAGGTGCTCCACCATGATGCGCAGGATATCGAGTTTGTCGGCATCGCGTACCATGTCGGCGATCAGACGGGCCTCAGGCGTCAGGTCCGGGGGCAGAGCGTATCGGTTATGCAGCCGAACGGCCGTTTCGACCAATTCCCGTACGCGGTCCGGCTCACTCCGCAAAAAACCTTGTTCCCGAATGACGTCGACCCCCAGTTGAGCGTGATCCACGGATTGGGCGTCCATAAAGGTGTGGTAATCGCGAAATTGAGGAAAACGTCCGCAGTCGTGATACAGCGCCGCGAGCAAAGCCGCTCGGGCCGTTTCCTGATCCGCAGCCTCCGGGGCTGCGGACAGTTCCGTCGTCGCCAACAGTTCCGCATGTTCGAGCACCCGAAACGAATGTTCCACTTTGAGACGGAGCGGCCCGTTCTGCGCTCCGGCGACATAGTTTTCCACAAAAGCTAAAAACCGTTCGCGGTGTCCCATGATATCAATGGTCATGGCTGTCCTCGTGGCGTCGACCGCCGGTGTCGGCGCTTCCCGCGTTTTTTGTCCCACCTTTCATTTCAGGTTCGGGCACGCCGTATTTTTTACGCCAGGCGCGCAGCCGCGCCTCGCGGGCGGCCGCTTCCTCGGCACGGATTTCCTGGTTGCGTTTGTCCCAATAGGGGTCGCGCCATAGGCCACGTGGCCCGAACAGAGCCCGCAGAAGCAGGACGATAACCCCGAGCACCGCCAGCATGACAATATAACCGCCCCAGCGGCTTAAAAACAGACTTTCCCACATAGAAGAGTTTGCACGCTTTTTTCGTCGTTACGTCCGGCTTTAATCTTTAATATGGTCGCGCCCCGTACCGGATATTTCCCTATATTTCCCTCGGATCACGACAGCCCTTTCCTGCGTCGCGCTTCACGCAGCCTAGCGCCCGGCGGTTCGGGATGCAAGAAGAATAGGCCGACGGTCATGAAAGGAACAAACGCTTTCCAAACGCCAATTTTGGTGGCAATATGAATTCAGTTCTTTAAAAAAAGCGACGGTATGAGCCGTTATCTATCCGACTGTATGAAGCAACACGCGGCCTGGCATAAGATTTGCTTTCTTTAATACCGTGACGCGCGCCGTGTAAAAGCCGATGAAACGGGCGGCCATAAAAAAACTGCCGTGACAAGGAGACCGCAATATGGGAATGCCCTCGAATTTTACCGAGATACTAGCCGCTCTTTCCTCCGCTCTGGAGTGCGCGCCGTTGCAGACGGACGAGCGGGGCAGGGTTCTGTTCGGCCTGGATGAGGATATGGGCGCGGTGCTGTTTACGGAAAAAAACGAGGATTCGGGGGATGAGGCGGTTGTGGCCTGTGTGGTCGTCGGACGCCCCGATCCCGAAGACGCGGAACTGCTGCGCGATGTTCTGTGCGCCAACTACATGTGGTCCGCCTCCGGCGACGGCACCTTGGCCATTGACGAGGAAAGCGGTCTGTTGGTCGTCCATCGCATGATGGAACTTCCCATGCCCCCGGCTTCGTTTATCGATGAGTTTTCCTCGCTGGTAGGGGCCGCGCGGTACTGGCGAACCAGATTGGAGCCCGCGACGGGAACGGTGGAACTGCTTGAAAGCAACGGTATGTTGCGGGTTTAAAGCCTTTCGTCCGGCAAAATTGTTCCCTCAGGAAAATATCCTGTTTTTCAATATTTGTTTTCCTGAACGAAAGTTGAACCTTTGTATGGGGCGGATCGGCGCGACATAAGTACGCCCGCCCCGCCGCAAGGAGAAGTGTTATGAGTCAGGGGATAATCTCGGTGTCCGGGGGGCTGGTAGTAGCGCGCACGGAGCTATCACAAAGCACCCCAACCGTCATGCCCGGTACGTCAAACGTCATGTCCGGTGGCAGGCCCGATATAACTCCTGCAGGGCCCCTAGAGGCACGAGCGCTTAGTGCGCGGCCCCTAGAGACACGGCAACCCCTCATGGATTTTCACCTGGCCGGGGCCGCGACTCCGGGGGCGGAAGGTTTTTGGAGTAAAGCTGGTCGTTGGTTTCGCGAAGGTTCTCTGGGCGCACGGGCCGGACTACCGGAAACCGTTCGAGTTCCCATGCCGGGAGGCGGCACGGTGGATTTTTCCGGCAAAAGTCTGGCGGGCATGATCAAATCGTTGCCCCGTCTGGACCGCGCCGCCGCGAGGGAGAACCTCGCGGCAAAGCTGGAGGCTCGCCTTGAACACGGAGCCGCCCTGATGTCGCTTATTCAGTCTGATGGAGATTTGGGCGCGCCGGGAGCGCAGGATGTGGCGGATCTTATGCTTTTTTTGGAAGCCCGGGCGCAGACCTCCGGCAATGGGTTCGCGGAAGGGGCGTTCAGTATTGAAGACCCCGACGGCCGCCTGGCGGCCTTTCTCAACCGCTGTCCGGAAAAATATCAGCGTAGTTCCAGCCATCTGAACGACACGCAAAAACAGCAGGTGGACGGCCATCGCAATACCCATCGCGGCATAGACATGCCGGGCGGCACGGATGGTCTTTTGCATGGGCACGCCACAGTGTTGTTCGGCGTCATCCCCGAAGGAATGGGCGGAGTTCCTGCCCGACGCATTTTTCTCAAGGCCGAATCCCACGGCTGCCGTTTGAACACCCTTTCCAGGGGAGATCATACGCACGGGCAGGATAACGTGCCGGACCGTCCGAAACGGGCTTCGGATCTGTTCAGCGCCATCGGGCACGGCTTGAGCTTTCTTAAGACCAGAGGTCAAGGCAGCGCGGCGGGCAGCCGCAAAGAACGTATTCCCGACAGAGTAAAAAATTCCTATCAGGCGTTATTGGAAGGGGCGAAGAATGATGCCGCGCTGCTTGAGGGGTTGCAAAGCGGAGCCCCCCTGGCTAAAAGCGGGGGCGTGCACGTCATGCTGACCAATATGCGCAACTTGCTGCGTCATCCGCCCTCCGGACATGACCGCGACAGCTTGGCGGAAAGATTCCGGCCCGTTCGGGAGGCATTGGGTGAATTGAACGATTGTTCCCATCTGGAATCCCGCATCGGCAATGAAGTTATGTTCGACAGAGCCGAACTCATGGGGGCCCCCGTTCAACAAACCACGGGGGCCGGAGCGGTGGATCGCTTTCTGGGCCTGGAGTGAAGCCCCCCGTTACAATTCGGCTTAATTCCTACTTCATTTCCTGGTAGAACTCGTCCACGGCGGCAAGTATTTCCAGCGGCGGATTCCAGCCGATGAGCGTGGCCATGCGCAGATTCAGGGCCAGGCTGACGGCGCCCTCATATTTTTGGCTTAAGTCTCCGGGGCTTGTTCCTTCCATGATGGCGGCCATTTGTTGAGCCGTGAAGACGCCTTCCTCTTCCGTATTGACCTGAGAAATGCTGAGCAGAGCGCCGTGCTCCACATCCACCTGACCGGTCTGGGAAAAGGTGGGCAAAAACGCCTTTGCCAAGGGGGAAAGGACATCGGCGGTGGTATCGGGTTGCAGGCCTATGTTAAGCGTAAGATACACGGCGTCCGCCCCTTGTTGCACCAGTTGCTCATGGCAGACTTTCAAGCGCGAGGCGGCCAGTTTTGTATCTGTTATATCAAAGATATCCGTACAACGTACCAGGTCGATATTCAGTTCATTCGCAGCCTTTTCGATTTCACCGAGGGCGATGCTGCTCCTTCCGGACGGAGTATCTTCATAGGCGATGCCCAGTTTTTTGAAATTAAAAATATTATGGAAGAGTATAACCTGCTGCTTGTAACGCTCCGGCTCAATGGACGCGACAAGATTGTCTTTGCCGGAGTCTTCCACAGAGGGTATAATCCCTGATTCGACGGCATTGGTAACGGATGTGACAACCACAGGAATATCAAGCTCCGCCGAGGCAAAATCCTGTCCGGCCCAGGTGCCGAAGGCCAGAATCATGTCGATGTCGCCCTTTTCCTGTATCCGACGCAGAAGTTCCCCCGTCACTTCTTCACGTTGTTCGGAGTCCCAGTTGGCGGAATAAAAGCCGTCATCCGCAAATTCAAGTTTGCGCCCGCCTGCATGCCGGGAAAGCCAGGCCCACATAGGCGCGGCATCCTCACTGTCTTCAGGGATCGCCACGTTGCCGTTCTCAATAAAGCCAAGCCGCTGGAGGCCGAGCGCAATGCCCCGCAGAATGCGCTGATAATCTGAAAAAGGACCGCCTTCCACGTATGCGACGCGCCAGGGGCGTTCGCCTTTTTCCACAGTCCCCCCTAAAGCCGGAATCGCATACAATACGGACAGAAGCAAAAAGAAAACAATATGAGAGCATGTACGGGAAAAAGTCATGATAGTGTCCTTGCGTTTTATTCTGTGCATCCTGCGCATACGGTCTTTTCAGTCTGCGGTGTCCGGAATGCCCGCGCCACGGCCCAATATCCGGGATAAAACCGTACGACATCTCCTGGAACGGGGCGTTGTAAACATTTCGTAGCATCAAGAACTGCGTAATTCCCACTGTAGTTTATCAGCTCCGCTCCCGGCAGCTCCGGCTTTATATCAGTCATGTCGGTGTGCAGAATACCGCAGTCCAGCAGCGCCTGCACCCTGGGGCCGTCTTGTGTTTCATCAAGATGGCCGCCGTGGCCGTTGGCCGCATGCGTCCCTTCCACCTGCGGGCGTTTGTCCTGTACCTCAAGAACCTGAGCCTGAAGCGCAAATACATCGCGTCTGAATTCTCCTCCGAGAAAGGCCGTGTTGCGATACATGTCAAATCCCACCAATAGGGGATCACCCATACGCAGTTCAACTTTCCAACCGGAAATCTTTTGGATTTCCTCGTGAAAACGCTCATGGTGCAGGGCAAACCAGTTCCAGAATATGGAGCCGCCCAAGCTGACTGTCGCCGGAGGAGGAATGATGTTCCGGACAGTTTTCATTATGTCTGTCAGACGGCGCATAATGTCGTCATCCGGGCAAAGGCCGTTCATACATCCCAGTGTCGCGCCGATTCCGGCAATGCGCACATGAGCGGGAGGGCGGCGTTCTATGGATTTCAGCAGGGAATCCATCTCCGGGCCGAGGGGAACGCCTTCTCGGCCGTCGCCGAGGTCGATCATAAGCAACGCTTCATGGCGAAGTCCAGCCCGGGCCGCCGCCTGTTCCAACGCCAGCAACCCTTCTCGGGAAGATACGGCGCTGCGCCGGAAGCGACGCACCACTTCTCCGGCCCGATGAATCGGCGTGATATTGATATAGACATGCTCATCCGGGGCCGGAACAACGCCGGTGCACAGGTATTCGTCAATATCCGCCGTCCCTGTAACGGGGTATCCGTTTTCCCGTAAAAAATCCTTAACAAAAGGATAACTCGCCACCATTTTCAGGACAGGCAGCCATTGAAAGTTCCAGTTGGATGCAAGGCGCTTCACAATGTGGAAATTATGCTCCAACGCGCTCCTATCAAGACATATTCTGGGCATGGCAAATCTCTCTTTACTCATTGTCGGGCAGACGCTTTTTCGCGCAGCAACACGGGGGCGGGGCGGGTCAACGCCGCCATCCAACCTGCGCTTCGTTCATTCGGAGGGATGAGATCTTCATAGTGATAGGGAAGGGCGCAGAGAAAGGCGTCTCGAAAAACTGTTTCCGCAAGCTCTGCCCATTC
The DNA here is from genome assembly GCA_900541395.1 of uncultured Desulfovibrio sp. Classification (GTDB taxonomy): domain Bacteria; phylum Desulfobacterota; class Desulfovibrionia; order Desulfovibrionales; family Desulfovibrionaceae; genus Mailhella; species Mailhella merdigallinarum. The sequence goes on along the minus strand of UQJT01000036.1, from coordinate 20,498 downwards.
CAAGTCGGTGATGCCGCCGGAAATAAGAATTTCCATCGCGCCTGCCGCGCAGTCGACGTTTTCCTGCTCATGAGCAAGCGAAAACCGAGCCCGCAAGGGAAGCGCTCCCGTGCAAAGGGGGCTGGAGACGGCAAGTCGGTCCGCGCGGGCCGACTCGCCGCAACGTCGAAGGGCCTGGGCCGTGCCTTCCGCCATGCGGGGCAGATACGCGCACTGGAAAACTCCCCCCGCGCAAGAGAGCCCTCTGGCCATCGCAAGTACGGCAAAGCTGAGATACAAAGAAGGAAGAAGACGCTCTTCCTCCAGAGCGACGATCAATGTTTGGGCCGTCAGGGGAAAATGCATGTCGGGCCGTTCCGGAGCCGCCAGGGCGTGTTCCGTCGGCAGCAGCGTCAGACGAACGCCTCGCCTCTTTTCGTCTATGGCCCAGAACAGAAAACTGCCTCTCTCCAGTTTGTCGTCATGCACTGTCCAACACGCCCGCGAATCGTTCAGTATATGAAATACCGCTTCCGTAAATTCCCGTTCCAGCAGCAGATCGTAGGCGAGCGTGCCCGTTTTCTTCAGATCCTTGACGATCAGGTCCTTTGCAAGACCTTGGAAATCAAGACAGGTCAGCGGGGGCAACCGAAATCCGGGGGCCGACAGATCCTGCCACATGAGAGCGTTCGCCACGCTCATCTGCTCCCGAAAGGATTCTTGCTTGAGGACAAGGGGATTTAGATAAATTCGCGCGGCAAGCCCTTCCACCATCCGCCGTTCAGCGGGAGAAAGCGGAGTGCGAGGCAGCGCGGCCAGCGCCGTTTTTATCTGGGCCGGATCATAGGGGCCTCTCGCGCTGACGAAGGCGCGCCTGCCCGCATTGGACAGAAGAGGAAGATGAAAAGGCCTGGTTGTATCGGGGGTACGCGGAGCGAGGAGAATGCCTCGTGGAAATGATACATTGTCACATGGGACTCCCCCGCACGTAAACAGCGGCACGGCATCCCGACATCCCAACGCAAAAATGAAATCTCCCTGCAGGAATTCCGGATGAAAATCCACGCCGTGGTGGTTGGCCGTCAGGGCAAGAAAACGGTTTTCCAGTTCCCGACGCAAGGCGGCTCCCGTCGCGGGACAAAAGAGCCGGGCGGCTTCCGATTCCGCCAGCGCGATCAGGTCTTCACCGTCCTGAAGCGCCGCGCCGCGCCCGGGCATGGCACGGGCGTATTCCGCAAGAGAAAGCTCCCCGCCTGCCCCCTCCACGAGAGCCATGGCTTCGGGAATGGCGGCACGCACTTGCTTCAAACAGTTTTCCCGAATGGACGCGTTCATGCTTCACCCATGCGCGTCTCGCGAGTCGGTCGAGCCAAAGCCAGGAATGCAAGTGAAATGACTATGAATCCCACACCGATTATCCGGGCCGCCTCATCCACGCCCATGACGAGCAAAGCGGCGCCGGTACACAGAGGACCGAGCACCTGCCCCACTCGTTGAAGAGCATCCAGCAGGCTCATGCTCTGATCCACGCCGATGGCGCGGGCGATATCAAGCCGTAGCAGGTACTCGCTTTGCGCGGGGATATTCAGACCGGTGGCCAGGCCTATCAACACTGCCCCGAGCAAAGTGGCGGGCAGGGGAGGCAGTACCGCCAGACCGAGCAGAGAAAGGGCGGAAATGATGCCTGCAACGCATACCATACCCGCTTTGGAACGGGTTTTCATCACCAGCCGACTGAGCGGCGGCCCGCTGTAAATGACAAGCAGGCAGTTGAGCATATAGATGCGGCCGATGTCGGACTGCGCCGTCCCCGCGCTTTTCAGGTAAACGGGCAGGAAATAGTTGAGAAAGCCCACGCACAGCATGGCCGAAGGTATCAAACTGAGCAACACGAAGCCCAAAAAACGTCTGTCGCCCAGCAGGCGGCGTATTTGCCCGAAGCTGATTTTCGCGGCGGCGCGCTGTTCCTGCCGGTCGTCTCTTCCAGGCTGAAGAAGCAGACGCGGGAGAGGAACAAGGCAGAGCAAAATGGCGGCGGAAAGCAGGAATACCGGCGCGTAGCCGAAGCGCTCCGCAAGCATGGCCCCCATAGCGCTGCCGCATAGGGAACCCGCATATACCCCGGCGAACATATCGGCCAACATGCCGTCCTTGACGGTAGACGCCTGCGCGGTGAGCAGGGCCAATCCGTAGCCGAGCCCCACCACGGCGCGCGCCGCCACAAAGTGCCAGGGAGCGGTGGACAGCATGGAGCCAAGATAGCCGAGCCCCACCAGAATCAGTCCCGCCATGAGAGGCGGTCGCGCTCCCTGACGTTTTATCCAGGCTCCGGCCAGCAATACGCTGATCCCCGTCATGCCCATTTCAGCGGAAATGGGCAATCCCAACAACATGTCGCGGGAAAGGCTTCCGGCCGGGACAAGTTCCGCCATGCGTAACGGAATAAAAGAGATGGACATATCCATGGCAAAAAGCATGAAAAATACCAGCGGGCGCAATAGGGCGCTCCGGTTGACATGCTGCCCCGCCAGGGCGGCCGGTTTATTTTTTTCCTTGTGGATAAGCTCCATGCCGCGCGTCAGCAAAAGGAACAGCTCCACCATGAAGATGAGCGAAACCGCCACCATGGTAAGCATATCCAGGGCTGTGGCGCGCAGACGCTCCAACCAGGGGGCGCGGACAATCGAGACGCGCAGCTTCCAACCTGCCGAGCTTTCTTCCAATTTATGCAGAGAAGCTCCCGAAGCTCCGCTCAACAGCGGAAAATCCGTCGCTTCCGGCAGCAGAGAAGTTCCTTCCGGCGCGCTGCCCGCGACCCGGATTCCCTGCGGGTTCAAAATTTCCAGCGCGATGCTTCCATCGTGGACGGCGGCGATGCCGGCAAGATAGGCATCAACGCTGTCCATGCGCTCAAAGGAGACACCGACCAGCAAAAGCCGGTTAAGGGCTTCCGTCAACAAGGCTCCGGTGCGCTTCGCGTCCTGCTCCAGGCTGTCTGTATAACGGGAACTGACGGCATGCAATGCCAATGCTCCATTGGCGAACATCACCAAAAGAAAGACGGCTATACCCGCTATGCGCACGGTGCGGGAAAGCCGGCCCTGGCGTTCTTCTTCCTGCATATTCTTGCGCCCGGCCCAAACGAGCAGACAGGCAAGAGCCGACACCCCGACGAGGGCGATAACTCCTTGAGCGGCAAGCTGCCCTCTGACCATGACGAACAGTTCGGCGTCCAGCGGCGCTCGTTCGATGCGGGCTCCGATATAACCGGCAATATTCCCATCCCGACCGTCTACGGGCACGATGAGCGTCCGCCCGTCCTCATCGTCGCGCAGGATGAAGTCGTTTTCCGTCGCCAGTACCTTGCCCGCCTGAAAGGCGAAAGGGGGAAAATTGCCGTGCGCAAGAATGACGTTCCCCTTGGCGTCCAGAGCGGCCAACGGCATTCCGGCCGCATCTCCCGCGTGGGCCAGCAGCCTGTCCAGCCCCCGATAGCTTTCCAATTTCTTGCCGAAGCGGACGCCTGTGGCGACGTTCAGACGGAGATTGTCCGCCGCTACGCGGGCGGAGGCTTGCATATCGTTCCATATTTCCTTGTTCAAGGAGGAAAACAGCAAAGCGTCATAAATGAGCAGACTGCATACAAGCACGACGATCCATCCGGCCAGAGCCGCCAGATTCGTGCGTTTACGGTTTGAATAACCAGGGTCCGTTCTTTGCGTCGTCATGATCTGGTATCGCCTATTCTTGTTCAGGGTCATGGGGAGCGTCGACTCGGGCCGTATGGGATTCAACGGATACGGGAACCGTATCCGGCTCCGGATCGGGGCGGCAGAAAGCAAGCATGGTGATGTCGTCGGATTGAGGTTCGTTGCCGCGATAGCATAAGAGATCATGGAAAATGAGAGAAAGCAGTTCCTTCGGCTTCGCGTTCCTATGTTTTGCCATAAAGCTCATGAGCCGTTCTTCGCCGTACAGTTCTTTATTGTCGTTCATGGCTTCGGTCACGCCGTCGGTGAACAGCAGGCAGGTTTCACCGTCGGCCAGCCGGTCGAGGAACAGCTCGTATTCCTGGTCGGGCATAACCCCTACCAGGGGACCGCTTAAGTGTTCCAGCAGGCGGGGAGGGCAATCCGAGCGCGCATCCACGATACAGGGCGGGCAATGACCTCCGTTGGCATAGGCCAGTTCCCCGGTGCGGGGATCATAGAGCGCCAGAAAAAGAGTGACGAACATGTTGCCGGGGTTATGCTCCTCCAGCATAGCGTTGACCCTGGTCATGGCCGCCGCCGGATCAAGGCCGGAATCCAGAGCGTAGCGTACCAGAGTCACGGTCATGGACATGAACAGCGCGGCGGGCACGCCCTTGCCGGAAACATCGCCGAGTACCAGGGCGCGTCTGCCGTCACGGGTGGTGAAAAAGTCGTACAAATCGCCGCCCACTTCTTTGGCGGGATCAAGAAAAGCGGAAGCGGAAAAGCCGCAAATTTCCGGAGCGCCGTCCGGCGGGGGCAAAATGCCCATCTGAATATCCCGAGCCGCGGACAGTTCGCCTTCCATGCGTTCCTTGCTGGCCGTGGCTGCCATGAGATCCCGGATATTTTCGGCCAAAGCCTTGCCCATGCGCGCAAAAGCCCGCGCCAGCCTTCCCAGTTCATCCCGTCGTTCAAGGGGCAGCCCCCGGGCCACCAATGGTTCCAGCTTCTCCAACGCGTCCGGAGCGGAGAAATCCACCCGAGCAAGCTCATCCGTTTTACGCGTCAGAAGTCCCAGGGGCCGGAGCGAGCGTATAAGCATGAACAGCGCAAGCAGCGAGGTCGCAAGCATAATGCTGACGCTTATCGTGCCCAGGCGGGAAAGCAGGGCGTCGGAAGGCGCGCGAATTTCGGAAAGCGGCGCGGTCATGACGACATACCAGCCGAAAGCGCGAATGTTTCCCACAAGGCAAAGCAGATCCCCGTAAACCGACGGCAGAGTAAGCTGCGCCCGCCCCGTTCGCCGCGCTTCCTCCAGCGCGGCGGCAAGGCTTTCGCGGGGAAGCTGCCCGTCTCCGCCCGAGGCCAGAATATCTCCTTTTTCATCCAGCAGGGCGACAAGCCCGTGCCGATATAATTCCATACTCTGAAATTTTTCGCGCGTGGTATCAAGCAGCGCGGTCTCCGAGGCGGCGGCCTGAATTTCCAGGTCTTCCAGCGAGGTCAGCGCGACCAGAACCCGCTCGGGCATTGATTCATGCTGCTCGGAATACAGGGGTTGAAAAAAAACCAGGGCCGGTCGCTCCAGTTCGGAAATCAGGGAGAAAGGGTTGCCCGCCACGGTCAGACTGCGCGGCAACTCCATAACGGCGAAATCGCCGCCGCGCGGCAGACGTTCCAAGATTTCAATCAAACTGCGCTGCTTCGCGTCGCGGGCATCAGGCTTCAGGCCAAGGCGGCTGACGCCTCCCGCGAACAGATACGCCGGGTGCAAAAGTTCAAGCCGTATCCCTCCGGAATCCAGACCGAGCAACGCGGTTTTGATCAGCCGCTCCCTCTGCGCGCCTTCCGGCAGGTTTTCGTTCAGGGCGGCAAGGATGCCGACGGCCCGCTCCGCCGTTTCTTCCAACTGGCTCTTGCGTTCCTGCACGGCGCGCACCTTGTTCGCCAGTTGGTTCATGAAGGCGGCGTTCAGGCTTTCTTCCTCCACCAGCATCAACGAGGAAAAACTTTTTTCCTCCATGCGAATCATGGTCTCGCCGACCATCTTCCAGGTCAGATACAGTACCGGTCCCACGGAAAGAGCGACCGAAACGGCGACCAGCAGGGCCAACCGAGTCCGGAGCGTCATGTTCATGCCTCACCTCCCGACTCCCCGCTTTTATCCCTATCGGTACGGATGCCGAGACGCAGCAACTTCTTGCGCAGGCCTTCGCGGGTAATGCCAAGCATGCCGGCGGCACGACTCTTGTTGCCGCCGCTGACTTCAAGAGCGCGCTGGATGAGCAGGCGTTCCGCTTCGTCCAGATTCATCATATCTTCCGGTAATACATCCGCTTGACGGAGCAGGGGAGGGGCCGGAATATCCGGTTGAATATCGGAAGCGACGCCAATGCCCCCGCTGCCGGCCAGGGCCGCCAATACCCGGGCCGAAAGATCCGAGGGCCGGATCACATCTTCCAGAGCCAATGCGGCGGCGCGTTCCATTTCATTGTTGAGTTCACGCACATTGCCGGGCCAGTCATAGGCCAACAGGCATTGACGCGTGGCCGGAGCGAGGCTGAGTCGCGGTCTGCCCATGACCCGCGCGTGCTGTTCCAACAGATGCCGGGCCAGCAACAGGATGTCGTCCCCCCGCTCGCGCAGGGGGGGCAGACGCAGTTCGGCCACATTGATACGGTAGTAGAGGTCTTCGCGAAAGCGCCCGTCCTTAACCGCCTCCTCCAAGTTCACATTGGTGGCCGCGATGATCTTGATGTCCACGGGCACGGGCTTGGCGCTGCCCACGCGCAGCACCTCCCGCTCTTCCAGCACGCGCAACAGCTTGGCTTGATTGGCAAGCGACATATCCGCCAGCTCATCCAGAAAAAGCGTACCGCCCGAGGCTTCCTCCACCAGGCCACGCCGGGCGTTGACCCCGGTGGCCACGCCTTTTTCGATGCCGAACATTTCGCTTTCGAATAAAGAATCGGGGATAGCCGTACAGTTTACCGCCACGAAGGGAGCTTCCCGACGAGGGGAGTGGTAGTGAATGGTTTTAGCGATGACTTCCTTACCCGTGCCGGTGGGGCCGAGAATCAGCGTGTTGATGGGACGACGGGCGATGGCAAGGGCTTGGCTTACCACCCGATTCATAGCGTCGCAATGGCCGATAACGCGGCGTACATTGTATTCGCGTCGTAGAGTTTCCACCAATTGCACATTGCGTTCCTGAAGCCGGGCGCGGGCCTCCTCCAGTTCGCGATTGCGCTGTTCCAGCTCTTCGATCAGTCCGGCCCGCTGGAATTCGCGCGCCTCCACTTTGACCGTCATCATGCCGAAAGCTTCGGCCAAACGTTCCAGATCCGGGGTGGATGTTCCTTTTTTTGTCAGTTCAAACAGGGCGTTTTCATCGGCGGGACGCCCCCAGGCCAGGTCGTCGCACAGCCGGATCAGCTTTTCCAGCACCCTGGAGGAATCATTTTTTTCAACGCACATGGAGTGACCTTGTCATGATTATATTTGCGCTTTCAGCGTTGCAGACTCTGAACCCAACGCAGAACTTCCGCCACAGGGCCGATAAAATCCTGAGGAATATAGGAATTTTCAGCGCCCTGCTCATACAGGCCGCGCGCCAGCGGCACATTGCGCATGATGGGAATGCCTTCCTCTTCAGCGGCGCGGATCATGCGCTGCGCCAGCGCGCCCTGTCCCTTGGCCAGAATGACGGGCAGGGGAGTTCTTTCCTTTTCATAATCAAGGGCCACTGCAAAATGGGTGGGATTGGTCACGAGCACCTTCGCTTTTCGGACGTTGGCGACCTGATTCTGGGCGATCATTTCCTGATGCAACTGCTTGCGCTTGCTCTTAATCAGCGGGTCGCCTTCGCTTTCCTTATACTCTCTTTTTACTTCATCCTTGCTCATCATGTTCTGCTTGTTGAACTGCCACTTCTGGAAGAACCAGTCTGCAGCCGCAATGACGCAGAACACTCCCGCCGCCGTCAGCACCAGGTCTCCGGCGGCGGCGCCCAGAACACTCCACATATCGCCCACGTTGCCCTGGGGGATACGGAACAGGCGCGGCAAATAGTCGGCGAAAATGACATACACCGTTACCCCCAGCACCGTTACTTTAACGATGTTCTTAAGGAATTCAACGGCATTTTTAACTGAAAATACTTTTTTGAACCATTTGCCGGGGCTGACATTATCCAGCTTGGGCAACGCCGACTGAATGGAAAACATCACCCCCACCTGAGCCAGGTTGGCGCACAGCGCCACCCCCATGACCATCCCCACGAGCGGCCCGGCCACGCGCAGCGCGCAGGAAAGCGTGGCCGAAACGACAATTCCCAACGCTTCCGGGAAAGGTCTGTTCATGACCAGCATGGGAATTTCACTCATGGACATCATGGTTTTGAGCATATCCGGAGCCATAGCGAGAAAGTACACCGCCACGGCCATGACCGTAAGCGCCGAGGGGACGTCCTGGCTTTTGGCCACCTGTCCCTTTTCCCTCGCGTCGCGAAGTCGTTTTGGAGTTGGTTGCTCTGTTTTTTCGTCGCTCATGTGAGATAGTTTTTTCTGGTTTTATCCGCGCTTATAGTTGCTCTGCAGATTATTTTCAGATTGTTCTTCTCTGCGGACTCAAACGTGACGAGCCCTCGCCGCGCCCCGGACCGCAGGCATGGACAGGTTATGGTCGTAACAAATTGGGCAGGATCAGTATGGATTCACGCATGCTCCCGAACAGTTCCGGCGCGTGGGAAAGCAGCAGTCCAAAGTAAAAACAGAGTAAAAAAGCGGCCAAACCGCTTTTGATGGGCATGGCCAGCACATACACGTTGAGTTGTGAAGCAAAACGGTTGACCAGTCCCAACGAAATGTCTGTAAGCAGGCAGGCTACGGAAATCGGTCCGGCAAGCAGCAGCATGTGCCCCATGAGCCAGCCCACTTTGCCTGCAAAATACAGAGGAAGAGCCAGGGAAAAATGTGAGGGCAGAGGCCGAGCGACGGGCCATATTTCATAACTTGCGTAAATCACGCCGATAAAGGCCAGAAAGGCTCCGGAAGTATAGAACAGATAGGTCAGACTCTGGAACAAAAGCTGCCCAAGAGGGCTGCTCTGATCGCCGGAAAGGATATCCGCGCCTTCCGCCATGCTGGCCCCGCGCTGATTGTCGATGAAAAAGCCCGCGCTTTGCACCGCCCAGAAGACAATACCCGCGAGAAAACCGAGGATAAGCCCCAGCAAGGTTTCTTTGCACAGCAGCAAAACCAGTCTGCCGCCGGTTTCCAACGAAAGCGCGGCGGAAAGGCTGGCCTCCGGCAGAAGACTGGCCGTCACCATAGGGTGCAGGGGCAGATACAGCGCTAAAACCAGAATCAGGAGATTTTCGGCCTGGATTCCGAACTGGTGCTGGCCGTTATCCGAGCGGAGTCGGCATTCGACCATACCGCCGTTTCACCGGTGGGGGCCCAGGGCGCGATGCAGGTCATGCCGCTCACACAGGAACAACTGGGGCTTATCGACCCTTTTGATCCCCGCGCCAACGTCTATGCCGGAACACAATATCTGATGGAACTGATGCAGCGTTTCGGCTCCGTGGAACTGGCGCTGGCCGCGTACAACGCCGGCCCGGCCAACGTGGAGAAATACGGGGGCATTCCACCTTTTCCGGAAACGCGAGATTTTGTACGGCGGGTTACGCGCTACTGGGAGACCGAAAAAAATACCGAGACGCAATCGACTCAGACTTCCGCCGAGGCCCGTTCCGACAGGAACGCGGGCTTTTAAATTGTTGATTCCAACCCTTCCGGCAGGTATTCTGACTAAGTTCCACTCCCTTTGTCCGGTCTAGCCAGGGGAAACTTCTCCATGTCCAACTTTGTCCATCTTCATTGCCACACGGAATACAGCCTGCTTGACGGGGCTATACGCATCAACGACCTGGCCGCTCGGGCCAAGGATTTCGGCATGCCCGCGGCGGCCATTACGGACCACGGCAATCTGTATGGGGCCGCCTATTTCTATATGGCCTGCAAAGATGTGGGGATCGAGCCCATCATCGGGTGCGAGGTTTACGTCAACCGCGATCATACCGATACCACATCCGATCTGGCGCGGGTGCGTCATCACCTCATTCTCCTGGCTCAGAACCTGACCGGCTACAAAAACCTTCTCAAGCTGGTCAGCAAAAGCTGGCTGGAGGGATTTCACTACAAGCCGCGCGTGGACAAAGCCATGTTGCGCGACCACAACGAGGGCCTTATCGCCCTGTCGGCCTGCCTGGCCGGAGAAATTCCCCGCACGCTGCTCGGCGCCAACAAATTTATCACCGGCGGCGGGACCTTTGACGACGCCATCCGTTTGACGGAGGAATATTCCGCCCTTTTCCCCGGCCGCTTTTATCTGGAAGTACAGTCCAACACACTGCCTCAGCAGGGAGTGCTCAATACCAAGCTGCTGGAACTGGCCGAAGCCACCAAGCTGCCCATAGTGGCCACCAACGACTGCCACTATCTGGAAGCGGCCGACGTGGAAGCGCATGATATTCTGTTGTGCATCCAGACACAGGCCAAGGTGGACGATGAAAAGCGCATGCGCTTTGAGGCCAAGGACCTGTACTACAAGTCCGCAGAGGAAATGGAAGCCTCCTTTTCCCATGTGCCCGAAGCGCTGGAAAATACGTTGAAAATCGCAGAGATCTGCTCGGGGCTTGAAATTCAGCTGCATGCGCCGCCTTACCACTTTCCCGTCTACGACCTCCCCGAGGGCATGACTCTGGAAGCGGAATTTTGCAATCTGGCCCGCGAGGGCCTCAAGCAACGCCTGGCCAGGCATCCCAACCGAGACACCATCAACCATGACGAGTATTGGGAACGCCTGGAAATGGAGCTCAAGGTCATTTGCGACATGGGCTTTCCCGGATATTTCCTTATCGTGCAGGACTTCATCAACTGGGCCAAGGACCACGGCATTCCGGTAGGGCCGGGGCGCGGCTCGGCGGCCGGTTCGGTGGTGGCCTGGTCGCTGCGTATCACCAACCTCGATCCGCTGCCGTACCATTTGTTTTTTGAACGCTTCCTGAACATCGAACGCATCAGCATGCCCGATATCGACGTGGACTTCTGCGAAGATCGACGTCTGGAAGTGCTTGACTATGTGACGCAAAAGTACGGCAAGGAAAAAGTCTCTCAGATCGCCACGTTCGGGAAAATGAAGGCCAAGGCCGTGGTGCGCGACGTGGGCCGGGCCATGGGCCTGTCTTTCAATGAAACCTCGCGCATCGCCAAGCTTATTCCCTTCGACCTCAAGATGACCCTGCGCAAGGCTCTGGACACGGTGCCCGAGCTGGCCGAGCTGTACAAAAACGATCCGGTCATCCGCAAGCTTATGGATATTTCCATGCGCCTGGAAGGGTTGTCGCGCCACGCGTCCACTCATGCGGCCGGAGTGGTGGTCTCGGACCTGCCCATGGACGAGTATCTGCCGCTGTTCAAAGGAAAAAAAGACGAACTTGTCACTCAGTTCGACATGAAGGTCGTGGAAAAGGTAGGCCTGGTCAAATTCGACTTCCTGGGTCTGCGCACCATGACGCTCATCCACAACGCTCTCAAAAATATCCGCCATCAGGGGAAGGAAGTGCCCGATCTCGACACTCTGCCCCTGACCGACCCCAACGTATACGACGTGTTCACGAGAGGCGACACGGACGGAGTATTCCAGGTGGAAAGCTCGGGCATGCGAAAATATCTGCGCATGCTCAAACCCAACTGCTTTGAAGACCTGATAGCCATGCTCGCCCTGTATCGGCCGGGCCCCCTCAATTCGGGCATGGTGGACGAATTCATCAAGCGTAAACATGGCGAAATCGAGGTATCCTATCCTTTGCCCGACCTGGAGGAATGCCTGCGCGATACCTACGGCGTCATCGTTTACCAAGAACAGGTCATGCAGATCGCGCAGATCGTGGCCCGTTATACTCTGGGGGGAGCCGACCTGCTGCGGCGGGCCATGGGCAAGAAAAAGCCCGAGGAAATGGCCAAACAACGCACTATTTTCCTGAAAGGAGCGTTGGAACGGGATGTTCCCGAAGCCACGGCCAACGAAATTTTCGACCTGATGGAAAAGTTCGCCGAATACGGCTTCAATAAAGCCCATAGCGCGGCCTATGCCCTGATTACCTATCATACGGCCTATCTCAAGCTTTACTATAAGGTTGAGTTCATGGCCGCTCTGCTGAGTTCGGAAATCGGCAACCAGGACAAAATTCTCAAATATGTGGCCGCCTGCCGAGATATGGGCATCGAGGTTCTGCCGCCCGACGTGCAGGAGAGCTATAGAGCCTTCTCCGCGCATGGCGAGGCCGTGGTGTTCGGACTGGGCGGCATCAAAAACGTGGGCGACGAAGCCATCAACGAAATCGTGCGCGCCCGCGAAGAAGGCGGCCCCTACCATTCCCTGTATGATTTGTGTCAGCGGGTAAATCTGCGCAAAGTGACCAAGCGTGTGCTCGAAAGCCTGATCAAGGGCGGAGCCTGCGATTCTTTCGGGCTCAGTCGGGCCGCCTTATTGGCGGCTCTGGACGCCACGGTGGCGCGAGCCCAGAAAAAACAGAAAGACAAGCAGTCCAATCAGGTTTCGTTGCTGGCCTTCGCCCCGGCGGTGGAAGAGAAGCCCCAGGGCGGCATAGGTTTCGACTGCCCCGAGCAGGGTACGCCGGAGTGGGACGACGATCAGAAACTGGCGTTTGAAAAGGAGTCGTTGGGCTTCTATCTCACCAGTCACCCTTTGCAGCCGTTCCGACGCGACATGCAGCGTCTGGGCCTGATGTCCCTGGAGGACGTGCGTGAGGCGCGCGGTCAGGTGCGGGTGGGGGTGCTGGTTACCGGCCTGCGCGAAACCCTGACCAAGAAGGGCGAACGTATGGCCTTCGTGCAGATCGAAGACCTGACCGGCCACGGTGAAGTGGTATTTTTCCCAAAAACGTATGGGCCGTTGCGCGAAATCCTGCATGCCGAGCGTGCCTTGCTGGAACTGGTGGGCACAGTGGACGCCAAAGACGACGAGGCCATATACGACGACGAAGCCGAAGAACAGGAAGCTTCGCTGGACGTCAAGCTGCTGGGCGATTCGGCCCGCCCCCTGTTGGACGCCTGTTCGGACAGCGATCATCCGGTGGTGGTTCCCTATCCGGTGAACTGCCTGTCCGAATCCGACGCGGCGGAATTCAAGGCCATTCTGGAAAAGCACCACGGTAGTTCGCAGGTGCATATTCAGTTTGAACTGGACGGCAAACGTTGCATCATGGAGCTTGGTCCGCGCTGGCGCGTCCAGTCCGGCCCGCAGTTTCATAAAGATATGGAAGCCTGGACGGAATCCCGCCGGAATATACCGGCGAACAACCAGTTTCGCGGGAAGGGGGCGGCATGAGTCGCGCTATCTGGCGGTTGACGGTACGCGGCGAATTTTCCGCGGCCCACGCTTTGCGGCATTACCAGGGTAAGTGCGAAAATATGCACGGCCACAATTACGCGGCGGAAATGACCGTGGAGGGAGAAACTTTAACTCCGGACACCGAGTTGGTCATGGACTTCAGTGAACTGAAGCGCCTGCTCCGCGCCGAGTTGGCGAAATTGGATCACACGGACCTCAATGCCACGCCGCCCTTTGACCGCCTCAATCCATCCTCGGAGAATCTGGCCCGACATCTGTGGCAGCGCCTGGCCCCCCAGTTGCACGGCCTGCCCGTACGCCTGATCGGGGTGACTGTCAGCGAAAAAAGCGCCCAATCCGCCACCTATTGCGAAATACCGGATTAACGTCGGTGTGGGGCCGGATCAGTACCCGCGCCGCGCATCTGGCGGCGGAACATCTTCCGGTGGGGGCAAGGACTCTGGTCGTGGGAACGGGGCCCCCCCGAAGAGTGATTGACGCGTTCAAAAAACGGGGGATGGCCGCCACAGCCGTGACGGCCTTGCCCGAGCAAACTCTTGCGTCGCCCGCCGGGAAGGCCTGCGTCTTGCCGTGGGATCTGCTTGTTCTGGAGATGAACTTGTCGGAAAAAAGCGTTGCAGAGCGGCACGCCGTGCCGGGAATTGTCCAAAGCTTGGCACCCTTGGCCCTGCTTGTAGATTGGCAGCGGGCCGAGCGCAATTTGGAAATCCCCGCCGAGGGGCTGCGCCGACTTTTTTTTCGGCTGACCGCGTCTTGCGCCAAGCGCGGCGCCCTGGCGGCCTACGATGCCTCCGGCGGCCTGGAAGGCGTGGTGTACGAGTGGCGCCGACAGGGCAGGGTAGTGGCGCGGCAATCCTGCCTGGGCGGTTGTGTCGGTATGGCTCTCATCGCCTGGAAACAGCGGCCTTCGGCGGTGGAGTAGGGCAGCTTTCTCCCGCGCGCCCGGCGGGCCGTCTTTACCTCGAAGTCACGCCGTCGCCCACCACCAAGGCGCTGTCGGGCACTACCGTGGGGCCCGGCACCAGTTCCGTTTCAGGGTTGAAAGCCGCCCAGGCAAACCAGAAGGCGTAAATACCGAATAACTGTTCCATAGACGCCCCTTCCAGATTGCCTTTGACGCAACGTCCGTCCATATCCCATTCGCTTCGAGTCTGCACGTCGCGAAGAACGCCGTCCTGCCAAACGAAGAGAGCAGGGCTGCGGCCTTCCCATACCGAACGCTCATAGACGCGGGCCACCCCCAGACGGTCGTCGTACAGAGCCACCAATGGAGTCAGTCCGGAATAAAAATTCACCACCTTGACTTTGCGGATGTAGTCGATATCCACGGCCATAAAATTATTGTCGATTTCCAGGCCCAGTATCCGGGTCTTGGCGGGCAGGCGGCTATCCAGCCGGGTGAGCGGGTAAAGGATTCGTTCATCGTCATAGTAATTACCCGGGGTCAGATACGAACCATAGGGATCGCGGTTGTAGTTGCGCCAGCCTCCGCGGGGCGTTTGGAGCACTTTGGCGTCGGGATAAAACTCCCGCGCGTGGCCCCATGTGGTCCAATAACAGGGAAGAATACGCAAACCGGTGCCGGTCAACGGGCCGTCAAAAGCCACTCCCAAGACTTGCGACCATAAGCTGCCGGTATTCCTGTCGATAAGAACGGCATTATTGTTATACAAGCGGCCTTCGGCATCCAGAATCAGATTCTGGTTGCCCGCACGCGCGGCGTAGACCGCCAGGCAGCCGCTGAGCGGGCAATAGGTAATACAAAAAGGTTCCCCTTTTATGACTTCGTTGACCACCTCATGCCAGACGAGTATCTTTTGCGGATAAATACGCACGCCGTCCGGCAAGGGCACGACAAATACGGGATCATTGGCTTCCAGCCCCATGCTGGCTTCACGGACGGCGACAAAAGCGGGGCTGTTCAATGAAGGGATGTCGCCGTGTACCAGGCCCGTTTTTACCAGTTGCTCGGTAATGTTTCGCAAATCCTGCATGGTACGGGGCATGGCGTCCGCGGATTGAGGATAAGCGGCAAGACTGAAGGCCAGCAACGCGCCAAGGACGCAACTCCCGACATGAAAAGCGGATCTCCAACAAAAACAAACCATATCAACTTAACCTCTTGCTGTATTTTTAGCGGAAAGCAGGAAGACGGGCAAGTGTGTGCATGGAGCAAAAGTTTACATAATTTACATTATGGGACAATCAAACTTCTTGAGTACAGGGCCGCAATTGAAGAAAACCTGGGCCCTTGGTCCGCGCGGGGTTATCCCTCTCTTGCTTGCGCGTCCGCCGCGCATAACGTAATATTACCTCCGTTTCGTAATTTCGGCCGACCGCCGCAACGAGAAGGATCCCCATGAGTTTTCTGAAATCCAGCACCAGTTTTACACGCTTCCGTCTGGTTGATGAGGTTCCCGCCGATCTCTGGGCGGCCATCCCCGACAAATTAAAGCAATTCGCGTTCCAGGATATCGACGATATCCCTCAGGAACGTAGCTTCGGTTGGGTGAATTTCGACGATATGCTTGATACGACCTGGCGCCTTAGCCCTCCTGAAAAAGCCGATTATATTACCTTCAGTCTACGCTTGGATACCCGCCGCATTCCTCCGGCGGTGCTCAAAAAACACACCCGCATCGCCGTTCAGGAAGAAGAAGCCCGCATCCGTGAACAGGGCAAAAAATTTGTAGGCAGAGAGCGTAAAAAAGAACTGGCCGAACAGGTCAAATTACGGCTCATGAGCCGCTTTTTGCCTATCCCGGCTGAATTTCAGGTGGTGTGGGCCACTCGTAGCGGCCGTGTCTACCTGGCTTCCACTCAAAACAAGGTTATCGAACTGTTTCTGGATTATTTCGTACGTACTTTCGATTTGCATCTGGAGCAGCTTTTGCCCTACGGCCTGGCTCTGTCTTTGCTGGGAGAAGAGGCGTCCGCCCGTTTGGACGGCGTGGAATCCACCAAGTTTTTGTAATTTCCTCTTCCCGCAAGGCGCCGGGAATACGGCGGACGCGCCGTCGTCCCGCCGTCAGAAAAATTTTGAACATCCGCTCGAAAAAGCTGAGGACATATCATGGCAGATGCCGCATACATAGGCGAAAACACCGATCTGATACTAGGGCGGGAATTTCTGACCTGGCTGTGGTTCCGCAGCGAAACATCCAACGGCTTGTTCCGCATGGGGGGACAATCATCGGGCCACGCGGGCGAGCCTTTTACGGTCAGTATGGAGCAACGGGTCGTGGTTCGCGGCGGCGAGGGAGACAACCTGGAAACGGCCTCCGTCTCCGGCTCTCTTTCTCCCCTGCGCGAGGCTCGGCTCGGTCTGCAGACCGGCAAACTGGTGGTGCGGGCTTTGGCGCGTATGGAAAAGGACGGCATGGCCTGGCAGGTGACGCTGAAGGCCGAGGATTTCAGCATCGGGTCCCTGCGCACTCCGTCAGTGGCCAAAGATGAGGAAGGCGACGACCCCGACGCGCTGTTTCTGGAAAAGATGTACCTTATTGAAAGCAGCCTGGAAATGTTGGACGAGCTGTATCGCCAATTTCTGGAGGCGCGGCTCTCCCCTGCCTGGGGGGCGGAAGCCGCGGCCGTGGCCGAATGGATGCGGCACGATATCAGCCAGGGCGCCATGTAAGGCGGCATCCGGAAGGAACAGGAACGATGAAGAGCGCGCAAGTCGACACCGGCCGTCGTTCCCGGGCGCGGGCGCTGGGCATGCGCTTCGTGCGCAAGCTGATATGGATGCTCATCGTCTTGTGGGGCATCACCGTGGTGAGCTTTTTCGTCATCCACCTCGCTCCCGGCACGCCCACCGACATGCAGGTCAGCCTCAATCCGCTGGCCGGCGATACGGTGCGTGAACGCCTGAACGCCCTGTACGGACTGGATCGCCCCCTGGCGGTTCAATACATGGACTGGCTGAACCGACTGGTTCATCTGGATTTCGGACATTCACTGTCCAGCGACGGCCGCCCGGTCATAGAAAAAATTGCGGAGCGTCTGCCCCTGACTGTGGGTATGAACGTGGCCACTCTGCTGCTGACCCTGCTCATTGCCGTGCCCGTTGGCGTGGTTTCCGCCGCCAGACAGGGGTCGGTGCTGGATAGGTCGTTGACCGTTTTGGTCTTTCTGGGGTTTGCCATGCCCAGTTTCTGGCTGGCTCTGCTGCTTATGTTGTACTTCAGCATCGATCTCGGTTGGCTGCCGTTATCCGGCCTTACCTCGCTGAATTTTGCAACCCTCAGCGATACGGGCAAAATTCTGGATGTGGCCCGACATCTGGTTCTGCCCATCCTGGTGGGCGTGGTGGGCGGCGTGGCCGGGACTTCGCGCTTTCTGCGTTCATCCATGCTGGAAGTATTGCGCCAGGATTACATTTTGACCGCGCGGGCCAAAGGTTTGCCCGAACATACCGTCATTTTTCGTCATGCCTTGCGCAACGCGCTTTTGCCGGTCATCACTCTGCTCGGCCTGTCCGTGCCCGGCCTCATCGGCGGCAGCGTCATCATTGAAACCATCTTCGCCCTGCCCGGTCTGGGCCAGTTGTTTTACACGGCCGTCATGGCCCGTGATTATCCGTTGATCATGGGCAACCTGGTGCTGGGGGCCACACTCACGCTGCTCGGCAACCTGCTGGCCGACCTGGGGTACGCCCTGGCCGACCCGCGTATCCGGGCAGGAGCTCGGTCCGGCGGCAAAGGAGGCGGTCTGTGAATTTTCGCCTCCAACGCCACGGCATGCTGGTCGCCGGGCTCGTCATCGTGCTCGGCATGAGTCTGCTGGCCTTGCTGGCGCCGTGGATAGCCCCCTACGACCCGGCGGCCTATGATCTGGATGCCGTACTCATGCCTCCTTCCCCCGCCCATCTGCTCGGTACCGACGATCTGGGGAGAGATGTTTTTTCCCGCCTGTTATATGGGGCGCGGGTCTCGCTATGGGTGGGTTTTGTGGCTGTGGGGATTTCCGTAGCCGTGGGGGTATTTCTCGGGTTGCTGGCCGGATATTTCGGCGGTTGGGTCGACGAAATCATCATGCGCGGCGTGGACGTCATGCTCTGTTTTCCATCCTTTTTTCTTATCCTGTCCGTCATCGCCTTTCTGGATTCCAGCTTGGTCAACATCATGGCCGTTATCGGACTGACGTCATGGATGGGCGTGGCTCGTCTGGTACGGGCCGAGACTCTGTCCCTGCGTGAACGCGACTTTGTGGCGGCTTCCAAACTGGCTGGAGCAAGCCCGGCCCGCGTTCTGTTGACTCATATCCTACCCAACGCTCTTACCCCGGTGCTGGTGTCGGCCACGCTGGGAGTGGCCGGAGCCATTCTGGTGGAATCGTCCCTCAGCTTTCTGGGTTTGGGGGTCCAGCCCCCCAACCCCAGTTGGGGCAACATGCTCATGGACGGTAAGGCCACCCTGGAAATCGCGCCGTGGCTGTCGTTGTATCCCGGCCTGGCCATTCTGATCACCGTGCTCGGCTATAATCTGTTGGGTGAAAGCTTACGCGACCTGCTCGATCCCCGGCTGCGCGAACGTATCGATGCCGGACGAACAAAGCCGTTTCGCGGCCGTATCCGCTTGCGCGCATAAGCCGCACATATTATCCTGTTTGTTCGGGTCCGCCGGACGGCAGGCCTGCTACTTCAACAGCGAAGCGAATGGTATGCTGGAATATCTGCGAATCCGCGATCTGGCCCTGATCGAGGACATGGAGCTGGAGTTCGGGCCGGGCATAAACGCCCTGACGGGTGAAACCGGCGCGGGCAAGAGCTTCATTCTTAAAGCTATCAGCTTTCTGCTGGGCGATAAGCTCAGCGTGGATATGGTACGACCGGGCCGCGAGCGCGCCCAGGTGGAAGCTTTGTTTGCCGGACCCGACGGAGATTTGATTCTGCGCCGTGAGTTGGTGGCCGAAACGGGGCGCAGCCGCTTTTTTCTCAATGGTGATTTAAGCTCCCAAGAAGCGGTTCGCGAACTGCGCCCCTCGTTGGTGCTTCACGCCGGACAGCATGGCCAGCAACGTCTGTTGCAACCCGCCTACCAGGCCTTTTTGGTGGATTCCTTCATGGCCTCGCCGGCACTGCTGGAACGCAGGGACGCAGTCCTGAAGGCTCTGCGCGAAACGGCCGAACAACGACGCGGGCTTCAGTCCAAGGTGGCCGCCTTGCGCGAACGGCGTGAATTGCTTGAGATGCAGCAAAAGGAAATCGACAAGGTGGCGCCCGAAGCGGGGGAGGAAGAGCGCCTGGAAGCGCAACGGGCCGAATTGCGCGGTTTCGAACGACTGCGCGAGCAATACGACCGGGGCCTGACTATACTTCGCGGCGAAGATGGACACGGCCTGCTGGAATTTTTGAACGGCTTGGAGCGCGTGCTGGAAACGCTGACCCGTGATGACGATACCTTGTCCCCGTTCTTGGAATCGCTTCTCGGTTTCCGCGAAGAAGCCCAGGAACTGGATCGCCTGTTCCGGCGCCCTCCTCTGCCCGCCGGCGCGGGCGATCCCGAGGAACTGGAAGCCCGCCTGTATGCCCTGGCCCAGCTCAAACGCAAGTTGCGCCGGACCCTCCCGGAGATATTGTCCCTTAAAGAAGAGATTGAACAAAACCTTTCGTTCCTCGACTCCTGCGGCCTGGACATTCATCGCCTGGAAAAACAAGAGCTGGAACTGGCCCACACTCTATCCGGACTGGTGGGCGAGGTGAACGGCGGCCGTCGCGCGGCGGCCGAAACCTTCTGCCGCGCGCTGGAAAACGAATTGGCCGGACTGGGCTTTTCCGATCGGGTACATGTGGAACCGGAGATGACGGCTCACGAATTGTGGCCCGCCGTGGGCGATGTCCCTGCCTGCGTGGAAGAACGCGTGCGCCTGTTGTGGGCACCCAATCCCGGCCAACCTCCTCAGCCGCTGGACCGTATCGCCTCCGGGGGCGAGCTTTCTCGTTTTTTGCTGGCCGTGGTCGGATTGCAGGCCCAAAGCGAAGAAGCCACACTGATTTTCGACGAAGTGGACGCGGGCGTGGGCGGCATCACCCTCAACCGGGTGGCCGAACGCCTCGACCGGCTGGCCGGGCGGCGTCAGATGCTGCTCATTACCCACTGGCCGCAACTGGCGGCGCGGGCCGAACGGCATTTCCGGGTTACCAAGGAAGTGATAGGTGATGAAACCTTCACCCGCTGCCAACGCCTGGCAGGCGAAGAACGTGATGCTGAACTGGCTCGCATGGCCGGGCGCGAAGACTGATTACTCTGTAAAACAGCGAGCGAGTGCCCCGTGAGTGGCACCTTCCGCCGACCAAAACGGCAGGAAAAGGGAACCCCCGTCAAGATGGTCAAGCGCGCCCTACTCGCAATTTTCAGGACGCCCGGCCATGCGAGCCAGTTC
>UQJT01000035.1 GCA_900541395.1 uncultured Desulfovibrio sp. | reverse complement strand
ACCGCAGGTTTCCCACAACAGGCCCCTCGCTTGCCCCGCCCGGAGGGCACAGGGGATAATTATAGAAGGACTGGAATAAAGCGGGAAAACGCAGACGTCCCCCCCCTCACGCGTACCCCGGCCGGGCCGCAGCTTGCCCCTTGTTGTCCCTGGCCTCGACACAGCCCTCAGGGCAAAAGCGAACTTGACAAAACGGCAAAGCCGATGAAATCCTTTTCAACACCCCTTGCTTCAGGGAAGGACCATCCGCGCGACCCTGTCCGTCGGCTGCGGAGCCGGTCGGCGGGATAGGGGCTGTGATGGAAAATTTTTTTTAAGGAGACGCCATGACCTCCTCGGCCACGCTTACCTGGTACGGTCACTCCAACATGTTCCTGCAAAGCGGCGACGTTTCCGTGCTGGTGGATCCGTTTTTTGAAGGCAATCCCCTCGCCCCGGACTGGAAGACCGTGCCCCGGCCGGACATCATCGCGGTAACTCACGATCACGGCGATCATCTGGGTCAGGCCGTGCCTCTGGCCCTGGCCTCGGGCGCCACGGTAGCCTGCATTGTCGAATTGGCTCCCCTGTTTGTGGAGGGGGGCGTGGACCCGTCCCGCGTGGTGGGCTGGAATGTGGACGGCACGGTGAATATCCGGGGCGTGCGCGTGACCATGACCCAGGCCTTTCATTCGGCCGAACGCGGCGTGCCCGTGGGTTTTGTGTTTGAACTGCCGGGCGGTCCCACGGTCTATCATGCCGGAGATACCGGTCTGTTCGGCGACATGCGCCTTATCGGCGAGCGTTTCGCCCTGGACGCGGCGTTGCTGCCCGTGGGCGGCTACTACACCATGAACGGCGAACAGGCGGCCAAAGCTTGCGCTCTGTTGGGCGTGGAACTGGCCGTGCCCATGCACTACGGCACCTTCCCCGCGCTGGACGCCACGCCCGACGCTTTTGTGGAAGCCCTTCGCCGCCACGCGCCGCGCTGCCGCGCTCTGTTGCCCCAACCGGGGCAACCTCTGCCCCTGCCCGGTCCCCGGAGCTGAACCGTGAACGCCGTCATCACCCACGATATGCTGGTGCGCCGCGCCCTGTCCTTTTTGGAAGAGCGGCGGCGCGAGCGGCCCGAACTGCCCCTGGAAAAGCTGCTGGACGAAGCCGGAGCGCGTTTCAATCTTTCCCCGGTCGACGGCGAGGCTCTGGCGCATGTGTTCCGCGCGACGGTCCTTTCCGATGCGTCGGGGCCGTCCAATCCTGAGGGCGCGTCCGACGTCCGGGGGAACGGCTGATCCATGAACCTGCTCCAGCGCCGCCTTTTTGTGGAACTTGCCAAGGTGTTTTTCCTGGCCCTGGCCGTGCTGTTGCTGTTTATTCTCATGGGGCGGGCCATCCAGTTGCGCGATATGCTTCTGGGCCTGGAACTGAGCGTGTCCGACACTCTGCGCCTGTTCGGCTATCTGTGCCCCTTCTTCCTGCTCATGGTCTGCCCCGTGGCCTGCATGCTGGCTGTGTTTCTCACCTTTTTACGCATGAGCACGGACCGCGAACTGGTGGCTCTCAAGGCCGGGGGGGTCAGCCTGTACCAGATGCTGCCCGCGCCGCTGACGTTCGCGGTCCTGTGCACCGGCTTCGCCGTCTGGGTGTCGCTGTACTGGCTGGCCTGGGGCATGGGACATTTTCGGACCGAAATTCTGGATATCGCCAGCAGCCGGGCCCGCATCGTCATCCAGCCGGGCGTGTTCAACAAAGACATTCCGGGCATGGTGTTTTTCGCGCGTCAGGTCGACCCGGGATCGGGAACTCTGGCTCATGTTCTGGTGGAGGATGCTTCCCGCCCCGACGCCACCCTGACCATTCTGGCGCCGGACGGACACGTGGACACCGACTACGATCGGGGCGAACTTCTGTTTCTGCTCAAAAACGGCCGCATGTACACGGAGCAGGGCGGAGGGGTGTCGGTGCTGGGCTTTGACGAATACGTGGTGCGCCTGTCTCTGAGCACCATGTTCAGCGGCCTGGACCTCGGCCCGGTCAAGCCCAAGGAAATGAGCTGGAAGGAACTGATCTCCCTGCCCGTGGAGGACATTGCCGCCCGGGACGCGCGTTTGGCGAATAAAATCGTGGTGGAGCGGCACAAGCGATGGGTGTTTCCCATTGCCTGCATGGTGCTCACCGTATTTGTCATCCCCATCGCCGTTTCGGTGCAGGGCATGCGCCGTCAGAGCGGCCTGGTGCTGGCCCTGCTGTTGTTCTTTGTGTATTACAGCCTGCTTTCTCTGGGGATTACCACGGGCGAGTCGGGCCAGATGCCCCCGCTGGTCGGCATATGGGTGCCCAACGCGCTGTTCCTGTTTTTGGGCCTGTACGGTCTGCGTCTGGCCGCGCAGGAGCGTATGCCCCATCTGCCGGACCCGTTGCGCCGCCTGCGGCGGCGCGGGAAGGGCGACGCCGCGGAGGCCGCATCGTGAGTCTGCTGTTCCGCTACGTCTTTTCCAGTCATGCCCGGTTGCTGCTGTTGACCTTGGGCGTGGGCGTGGGGCTGTACCTGCTGACGGAACTGGTGGAGCGCGTGGACACCTTTGTGGAGGCGGACACCGGCTTGTGGGTGGTGGTGCAGTATTACGCCGCCCGCCT
This sequence comes from uncultured Desulfovibrio sp., assembly GCA_900541395.1. Lineage (GTDB taxonomy): Bacteria > Desulfobacterota > Desulfovibrionia > Desulfovibrionales > Desulfovibrionaceae > Mailhella > Mailhella merdigallinarum. The sequence goes on along the minus strand of UQJT01000035.1, from coordinate 26,990 downwards.
GCCGTCCATCATCGCCCAGATTCTCCCCGCCGTCTTTCTGCTGGCCTCGGTGATCACATTGTGCCTTATGGCCCACAGTCGAGAAACCACCGCGCTTCAGGCCGGGGGCGTGTCGCCCGATTCGGTGGCCTTTGTCCTGGTGCTGTGCGGTTTGTTCTGGGGCGCGGCTCAACTGGCCTGTTCCCAGTTTTTGGGCGCGTCGGGCGATGCGTACGCCGACCGCATCTGGCGCGAACAGGTGCGCAAGCGCACGGCGGAGATGCGGGTGTTGGACAACGTGTGGTTCACGGACAAGGCGTGGATCGTGTCGCTGGATACCTTGCGCCAGGACGGCGAGGGCACCGGATTCGTCGCCTACCGACTGTCGGACGACGGCCTGCGTTTCGTCTCCATCGTGCGCGGCCCCAGCTTCCACGCCGACCCGGGCGCGTGGTTGGTGCGGGACGCCGTGCGCATTTCTCCCGACACGTTTGTGAGCGAACCCCCGCAAGACATGACGCTGCCGCTGGAACAGGAGGCGTCCGTATTTTTCGTGTCCGGCCAGGACAATCCCCAGCAACTTCCCTTGTGGCTGCTGGGCGAGGCCATCGGCAAACTGCGGGGCGCGGGCTCCAACGTGGAGGCCCTGCTCACGGCCTGGCACGGCAAACTGGCCTACGCCGCCTCGCTTATGGTCATGGCCGTGCTGGCCGCGGCCATCGTGTCTTGGCGGGACAACGTCTACCTGGCCGTGGCCCTGTCTATGGCCGTCATTTTCGTCACCTACGCTCTGACCTTGTTCGGCGAATCCATGGGGCAGCGCGGGCTGTTGCCGCCTATGCTGGCCGCCTGGGGGCCGGACGCGCTGTTGCTGATCCTGGCCTCGTTGCGTCTGCGCCTGGCGGGCATCCATCGTTAGAGCGGCTTGCTGCTGAAAAGCGTTCTGAATCCCGGTGCAGGGGCTTTTTTCTTCCATAAAAAAGGCCGCGCCTCATACGAGGCGCGGCCTTTCGCCGTGGGCGAAATCGCTTACCAGGCGGCGCGACGGGGAGCGCGCGGCTGACGCTGCTCGGCTTCGTTCACGCGCAGGGGGCGGCCCTGAAAGGAATTGCCGTTAAGGGCCGCCATGGCGGCGCGGGCGCCGTCGTCTTCCATTTCCACAAAGCCGAAGCCGCGGGGGCGGCCGGTTTCACGATCGGACATCAGTTTGACGGACAGCACGTCGCCGTAGGCGGCAAAAAGGTCCTGAACGCTTTCCTGGTCGGCGGAAAAGGGAAGGTTGCCCACATAGAGGGTCATAGCCATGAAAAAAACTCCACTGAAAATTTTGTGGCTGAGCTTTGAATCAGTGGAGCTTGCCCATGCAAAGTCCCAACAGAAAAAAGACATGCCGCAATTGATAAGACCTTTATGGCCTACGCGGGGTCGGCTCCGCTGTCAAGCTTCATTGCGGCCGGATGGAAAAAAATAAAGCTTTCGGACCGGGAACGGTCGCCGGAAGGCGCGACCCCGCATGCCGGACGGACTGCGGGCGCGTTTGCGGAAAGGGGCTTCCGCTATTTTTTCGCCGCCGACGCCAGGGCGTCGGCAAAGGCTTCGGCCGCCGCGGCGACCCAGGCCGCGTCGTCGGCCGGAGAATTGCCGGTCGCCAGGGAACTGGCGGTGACGAACAACACCTTGTCGTCCACCAGCACCAGGGCGGTGGCCATGAGGGCCGCTACGGGCGCGTCCGCGCCGAATACCTGCATGACCACGCGGCCTTCGGCATGGTCGGCGCGGATGGGAGACAGCAGCAGCGAGGTCCCCGCCGCGATGGCCTCGCGCAAAAAGACGTCGAGCGCCGCCCCGTCCTTGAGAGTTTCGTCCGGCACGGCGGCATAGCCCGTATACGCTCCTTCCAGGGAACGGGCCATCAGTTCCAGGGCCTTTTTGTCCAGGGACAGGTTTTCGCCGTCGCGCGCGGCATACACCGACACCTGGCGGGTCAGTTCGTCCGGGCGGCCCTCGGCGTAACGCTGAGCGGCGTCGTCGGGCAGATACAGCCTGAGCAGCACGCCGTCCGGCACGGCCTCGGCCTGGGTGGCGCGGACCAGATCGGCGGCCGACTCGGTGACGTCCACAAAATTCGCCGGAGGGCGCAGGTCCAGTTTCAGGCCGCCGTATTCCAGCGCCTCCCCGCGGGCGGGAACGGCGTATAAACAGGCCAGCAGGCACAGGAGCAAAAGCGACGGGACGGCAAACGCGCGGGTCATGCGGTCTCCTGGGTAAAGTTCGCTGTATTGGAGCGTTTGGAGCATGTTCGGCTTGAGCATGCTCTTCCGACTGCGGAGCAGACGGTCGCCGCAAAGACGTAAGCGCCGTTCCTTGGCGCTGTCGGCATAATCGGCCGGGGTTCCCTGCCCTCGTCGACAACGATGAAAATACGGCTGCTTCGCCGTCGCGGTCATCATGCCCCGACCCGACGCGGAACACAAGAAGGCGATCAGCGCAGGATTTTGCGCAACAGGGCCAGGCGTCCGGGGGAATAGGGCGGATAGCGCAGAGGGATGTCGGGCCGGAGCCGTTGGTGGACCACGCTTTTGAAGTTGCTGAACAGGTCGAAACCGGCCCGGCCGTGATACCGCCCCATGCCGCTCTCGCCCACGCCGCCGAAAGGCAGCTTGCGGGAGGCCGCGTGCAGCACCACGTCATTGATACAACCTCCGCCGAAGGGCACGCTGCGCAGGACCTGATCCCGTACGGCCTTGTCGCGGGTAAACAGATACAGCGCCAGAGGCTTGGGGCGATCACGCACGAAATTCAGCGCGTCTTCCAGGTGTTCGTAGGGCAGCACCGGCAAAAGCGGGCCGAAAATTTCCTCGGCCATGACGGCGTCGTCCGGTGAAGCTTCAAACACGCAGGGCGCGATTTTGAGCCGTTCGCGGTCGGCCCGCAGCGGGGCCCGGCTCCGGGCGGCCAGCCCGATCAAGCGGTCGAAGGCTTTGGCCGAGACAATGCGACCGTAGTTGTCGTTGGTCAGCGGATCGACCCCCGCCATACGGGTGAAGTGCCCGCGCAGCAAATCCTGAAAACGATCCTTGATTGTTTTGTCGACCCAAACATGGTCGGGCGCGATGCAGGTTTGTCCGGCGTTGAGGCTTTTGCCCCAGGCGATGCGCTTGGCCGCCGAATCGAGCGGGGCGTCGGCGGTGACGATGGCCGGACTTTTGCCCCCCAGTTCCAGGCAGACGGGGGTCAGATGCGGCGCGGCCGCCGCCGTGATGATGCGGCCCACGCGGGCGCTGCCCGTGTAAAAAATAAAGTCGAAACGCTCCCGCAGCAGGGCCGTGGCCGTATCTTCGGCATGGCCGTCGACGCCGTGGGGGCCGCCTTTGACCAGGGCCACGTGGGCGGGGTCGAACACGGCTTCGACCAGGACGCGCAGCGCCTCCGCCGTGGCCGGAGCGGAGGACGAGGGCTTGAGCACGGCGCAGTTTCCGGCGGCCACGGCCGCCGCCAGCGGCAACAGGGCCAGTTGGACCGGATAGTTCCAGGGAGAGAAGATCAGGGTCACGCCCAGGGGCTCGGGATGAATGCGGCTGGAGGCGGGCCACAGAGCCGGCACGCCCCCGGCGCGACGCGGTTGCGCCCAGCGGCCGACCTTGCGCGCCATGTAGCGCACTTCATCGAGCACCTGGCCGGTTTCGGTCAGGTAGGCTTCGCCCGCGCCTTTGCCCAGGTCCCGGCGCAGGGCGTCGTGAAGGTCCGCCTCGTGTTTCCGGACGGCGTCGTGGAGAGCCAGCAGTTTGCGGGTCCGAAAGGCCGGGTCCAGCGTGGCCCCGGTCCTGAAATAACGGCGTTGCTCCGCCACCAGGGCGGCAAAGGAAAGCGAGGCGTCCATGTCTGGCTCCGTGTGGGGCGGGCCGGAATTTTTCCGGTCGGAACAGGCATCCGACCGCCTGTGGGGAAAAGCGGCCCGATATTTGTTCGCCAGTCTTGAGGACGGGGGGCTTTTTGTCAATGAGCGTCCGGCCTTCCGACCGCGACGGGCGGCGCGTGGCGAGATACGGCGCGGTCTGCGGAAAGAAAGGGGGGGCGGTCGCCCGTCCCCCCATATCCCGCGCGGCGCAAACGCCCCGCGTTCGGCAACGGTTTAGAAGGTGTACATGAACTTCAGGTCGACGCGCCAGGCGTTGGAGAAGTGGGCTCCGCCGTCGATGCCCAGTTCCTTGCCCCACATGTCGCCGTCCATGTTTTCAAACAGGTAGGCCACTTCCAGCATGGCGGCCAGATTTCTGTAAATGCTGTACACGTTGTCCAGGCTGACCTCCACGACGCTGTCCTTAGTGGTCAGGTACTTGCCGAGTTCGGTTTTCTCCACATACTTGGCCATTTTGGAGGAGCTGGTGCCCTGCACGTAGGTTACGCGGAAGTTATGGAACAGGCCTTCGATGAAGGAAGCCTTGTTCCACTGGGCGGACAGGCCCCAGGTGCCGGCCTTGGCTGCGCCGGCATCCTGAACCATGTTGCCGGCCAGAGTTCCGTCGCCGAAGAGAACGGACGCGCTGGTATTGAAGTTGCCGTTCACGGTCGGGCGTTCGGAGCCGTTTTTCACGTTGCCGTCATCGCCCGAAGTGTACCAGAACTTAAGGGTGGGCACGCCGTAGGCGGTTTTGTACGACATGGCCAGGCCCAGCATCCAGCCGCTGCGGTCCAGAGCGCTGTAATCGGCGTCGACGTTCGAATAGCTGGCGTCAAAGGCGAAGCGGAAGGGGTCGAACATGGTCAGTTCGCCGCCCAGGCCGCCCCACCAGCCGACACTGTTGCCGCGCAGTACGCCGATGTTATCTTTGTTGACGGTAATCCCGGGATGGCCGGTGGCCTTCAGCCCTGCCGTAGCCGCTCCATACAGGGGGGTGAATTGTTTCCAACTATGGGTACCTTCGTCCCAGCCTTTCTGATTCTTGCCGATCATGGCGGCGTTGACCCACGGCGTCAGGCGGAAGCCCTCGCCCTGCACGGGCAGCTTCAGCAGGAACATGTCCATGTTGTCGTCGGTATGTGCGGTGGTGTCTATATTGCCCCGGCGGAAGCCCGAGGTGGCGCGCACCCAGCCCGCGGTGACGCCCACGTTGTCGTTGATGGGGGCGTTGAGCATCACGCCGGTGCCGAAATCCTTGAAGGGGCTGTTGGAGCCCACGGCGTAGCCGGGCTGATCCAGAGCCTGCATGCCCATACGGACCTTGACGGCGGTGCCGGGCACCACCCAGTCGAGGAAGGCAAGCTTGGTGGCGATGTTGGCCGAGCGGCTGCCGAGCACGCCGCCCGCGTTGGGGGCGGTGCCGGTGGCCGGACCGCCCCAGGTGTTGAAGCCCAGAATGGCCTCGTAGGTGGCGGACAGGTTTTCGTCGATGATGAAGCGCGTGCCCAGGGTCATGCGCTGGATGGGGCGGAAATGCTTGTCGTGGGACACCTTGCCGGTGTTGTGCTCGTAGTCGGCCGAGCTTTGCAGGGTCTTCTGCATGTTGGCGCCCTGCTCAAACAGCAATTCGAATGTGCCGTAGGGTTTCACTTCCACGGCGGACGCGGGGTGGAACGCCGAGAACACCAGGCCCGCGGCGAGCAACAGAGTTGCCAGCTTTTTCATAAATCTTCTCTCCTCAAAGATGGTTGACCGGGGGCAATCCCCTTTCGTCCCGTCGCCCCTTGCGGCAAGACGAACCCTCTCACGTGCGCGATGCGCACGCCTCTTTGAGAAGCATATTATATGCCAATAAAATCACATTGATATTTGAGTGGGTTAGCTCATAAGGAAAATAAAATGCGCAATTTTTGCGTTATTTTCGTGAAAAAAATGATGATTATCGCAAGGGGACAGTCCGGCTTTGCGGAAAAAAGCAGAGTGGGCCGCATACAGGGATAAAAATGGAGAAAAGAGCGGCCTCGCCGAAAGCGAAAAGATAAAAAAACGCCGCGCTTACGCGCGGCGTGCGGCCGGGGGAACGCTCCCCCGGCCCTGTGGCGGGAATGTCGCCGGGCGACGTTTCCGTCTTAGAAGGTGTACATGAACTTCATGTTGATACGCCAGGCGTCGGAGAAGTGGGCCTTGCCGTTGCCGCCGTCGATGCCCATGGCCTTGCCCCACAGCTTGCCGTCCATGTTTTCGAACGCGTAGGACAGTTCCAGCATGGCGGCCAGGTTCTTGTAGATGCTGTATACGCTGTCGAAGCTGACGTCGATGACGCTGTCCTTGGTGGTCAGATAGCGGCCAAGCTCGGAGCCAGGCGTTTTACCTTCACTCTTGACGTACTCGGCCATCTTCTTGGAGTTGGTGCCCTGGATGTAGGTCACGCGGAAGTTATGGAACAGACCTTCGATGAACGAAGCCTTGTTCCACTGAGCGGACAGGCCCCAGGTGCCGGTATAGGTGGCGCCACAGTCCGAAGCCATGTTTCCGGCCAGGTTCTGGCTGCCGAAGAACACCGAAGAGCCGTTTTTAAAGGCCCCGGTCATGAGCGGACGCTCGGAACCGTTCTTCACGTTGCTGTCGTCGCCCGAAGTATACCAGAACTTCAGGGTGGGCACACCGTAGGCGGTTTTGTATTCGGCGGAGAGGCCCAGCAGCCAACCGTCGCGATCCGTGGCCCGGTAATCGGTGTCGATGGCCGAATAGGCGGCGTCAAAGGCGAAGCGGAAGGGGTCGAACATGGTCAGTTCGCCGCCCAGGCCGCCCCACCAGGCGGTGGAGTTGCCGCGCACCTGGCCGATATTTTGCGCGGTGACGTTCTGCGCATGACCGCTTTCGGCCAGACCCGCGCTGGCCGCCGCAACCAGAGGCGTAAACTGCTTCCAGGAGGTGGACTTGGCCCAGCCGGACTGGTCTTTGCCGACGGCGGCGAAGGTGGCCCACGGCGTCAGGCGGAAGCCCTCGCCCTTGATGGGCAGGGTCAGCAGGAACATGTCGAGGTTGTCGTCGGTGTGCTTGTCGGTCACCACGTTGCCGCGGCGGAAGCCGGAAGTGGCGCGCATCCAGCCGGCGGTAACGCCCACGTTGTCGTTGATGGGAGCGTTGACCAGGATGCCGGTGCCGAAACCGTCGCCGTCGCCGGGGTTGATGGTGCCGGTGGCGTAGGAGGGCCAGAACCAGGGCTGCATGCCCATGCGGACCTTGAGGTCGGTGCCGGGCACCACCCAGTCGAGGTAGGCGAACTTGGTCACGATATTGGCCGAACGGGAGCCGAGCACGCCGCCGTTCTGTTGGGCCGCGGCGGCGCCGGTGGCGGGGCCGCCCCAGGTATTGTAGCCGAGAATGGCTTCATAGGTGGCGGACAGATTTTCGTCCATCACGAAGCGGGTGCCCACGGTGAGGCGCTGGATAACGCCGAAGTGCTTGCCGTGAAAATCTTCGCCGGTGTTGTGTTTGACGTCGGCCGAGCTTTGCAGGGCGCGCGCCATGTTGCCGCCGTGTTCAAACAGCAATTCGAACATGCCGTAGGGTTTCAATTCCACGGCGGACGCGGGCTGGAACGCCGAGAACACCAGGCCCGCGGCGAGCAACAGAGTTGCCAGCTTTTTCATAAACCTTCTCTCCTCAAAGATGGTTGACCGGGGACAATCCCCCTTCCTCTCTCGCCGCCTCCCGTGGCGCGTTCTTGTAACGCGTATCACAAGGTATATAATCTGTCTATGTTTTACATTAAAATTATGTGCAGATATAGTCAATAATTATGGTATATTAGTGTTTTAAAAGATTAAAATTGAAAAATAAACGAGCAAAAATTGCGCTTTTTTAAGTATAAAAATACATTAATTTATCATTAATTTATATTTTTTTTCACAAAAGGCGGGATGCGGAGAGACTGCGCGCGCTATCGGCGCTCTTCGGTCAGGGCGAAGGCGGTACGACGCTTCGGAACGGCGGGAAAAGCGGAGCGGAACGGCAGGGCGGATTTTTTTCGGATGCATGAGGCGGCAACGACCTGCCGTCCCTGTCGCCCGAGGCAAAGGAAAAAGTGAACAAACGGTCTGTCTTATGGATATAGAGCATTTTCGGCTTGAAAAATGCTCCCGAAGTCGAGCGAAGCGAGCCTCAGCTCTGCTCTTCTTATCCGTAACGCGCTTCGCGCTGACGACTGAAGGCGCCGTGACATCGGAGCAGCCGCAATTCATGGGCGGCGTATAACTCCGATGGAGGCGTGGAACCTGCGGGGCGGAACACAGTGTGCTGGCCCGCAGATATTTTCAGGGGCAAAACGCTCTAAGGAAAAATGCTTTCCGCAAAGCGCCTTGTTCGCCCTCATGATTTTTGATATACACTGAAAACGCACATTGCCCCGTCCGTGGAAAACGGGTTATTTCGGACAGCCTGGAGAGGCGGCCGCTCCGCGTTGTCGGCGACTGCGGAACCGGGAGAAAGATATGGGGGGAGACGGATGGTAGAGCGCGGCGCGCTGGGCTTGGCGCCGGATCTGGTCCTGGCGCATTATCGGGAATTGGTGACGCATTTTTGTTGCGCCGACGGCATACGCGGCAATCTGGAAAAATTTTTCGAGTATCTGTCCACATTATTGCCGTGCACGCGCATGGCCTGTGTCGTCATTGATCGCGACAACCGGCATGTCGTCCCCCTCGGCGTTTGGACGGCCTCGCCCGAGTTGCGCATTACGGCTTCCCGCCCCGCGCGTATGCCCTCGCTGGAAACATTGGAGGCGGCCATCGGATTTTCGCCTCTCTCTCTCTCTCTCTCTCTCTCTCTCTCTCTCTCTGAACAGGAAAAGAGCGGCGAAGTCGACCTGGGCGGCAAACAGACGTTGCGGAAACGGCGGCGTTTGACCGGGGAGCGCCCGGAACACCTGCCGCCTTGCCCGGCGGTTCGGGTGGACGATTATCAAAGCGACAAACGACGCATGGTTTTCTGGAATCTGCTGGGCGGCCTTCCGCAGAGGTCCGGCCTGGTGGTGCGTCTGTACCGTTCGGCTCAGCGCATGGCGTTGTTTGTGGCGGACGCGCCCGCCGTCGGCGCGTTCAGCCTGTATCATGCCGACCTGGCGGCCCGTTTGTGTGAGCCCTTGCGCGACATGTTTTCCGTGGTGCCCGTCGTCATGGGGCGGCGCGATCTGCCCACCCTGCCCGATGTGGAAAAGGTCACGGCCTACGACATGCTCAAGCGATGTCCGTCGTTGTCGCATCTGGTGCGCCAGGTGGAGGGATTGGCTTCCACGGACGCCACGGTGCTGGTGCTGGGAGAAAGCGGCGTGGGCAAGGAGCTGGTGGCCGATTCGCTGCACATGCTGTCCGCACGGCGTCACGGTCCGTTCATCAAGGTCAACTGCGCGGCTTTGCCGGAAAATTTGGCCGAAAGTTTGTTTTTCGGGCACGAGAGAGGGGCGTTCACCGGCGCGGCCCAGACTCACGTGGGCTTTTTCGAGTCGGCCCACGGCGGCACCATATTTTTGGACGAGGTGGCCGAACTGTCTTTGCTGACCCAGGCCCGTCTGTTGCGCGTACTGGAAACCCAGAGTTTCCGCCGGGTGGGGGGCGTCCGGGTTCTGACCGCGGACGTGCGGGTGGTGGCGGCCACCAACCGTGATCTGAAGGCTATGGTGCGCAAGGGCGACTTCCGCGAAGACCTGTTCTATCGCCTGTATATTTATCCGCTGACTATCCCCCCTCTGCGGGAGCGTCGCGAGGATATCGCGCCGCTGGTGCAGTTTTTTTATTCCTGCTACGTGCACTCCAGGGGGATGCAGACGGCGCCCCCCGTCGCCATGTCGCAGGTGGCCGATTTGTGTCTGCATCCCTGGCCGGGCAACGTGCGCCAGTTGCGCAACGTGCTGGAGCGCAGCCTGTTGGAGGCCGTCATTTCCCATGCCGCCTACGTGGATTTTCAACCCGCTCTGCGCGACGACGACCCCCAGCGCCATGCTCCCGATGCGGAGGCGGACGAAGGCACCTGGAAGGAAATGCGGGCCCGCGCCATCGCCACGGCGCTCAAAGAATGCAAAGGACGCATCCAGGGCGCGCACGGGGCGGCCACGCGCCTGGGGCTTTCGCCCAACACGTTGCGCGCCCGTATGCGCGAGCTGGGCATCCCTCTGCCCCGTGAATTGCGCAAAAAGAAAACGCCGGACGCCTGAACGCGGCCGGGACTGCTCCCGGCCGCGTTCAGGGGCCATTTTCGGCTTGAAAATGCGCTAGACTCGGGCGGCCTTGGCGGCGGCCAGACCGGCATCGAAACAGGCCAGGTTCTTATCCAGAAAGGCGGGTTTGGTGCCCCTGGCGATGGCGTCGCGCTGAACGGCCGGGGCCATGGGCATTTCGCCCGTGGCATACAGCGCCCCGAGCATGACCATATTCAGCCCGAGGGGATTGCCCTGCTCCAGGGCGATTTTTTTGCCGTCGAAGGCCAGTACGCGCCCGCAGCGGGAACGCAGGTAGTCGAGCAGGGTGTCCACGGGGGGATAAGCCTTGTCGTCGCCGGTGGGGTTGAAGGGCTTGATGGGCGCGATGGACGTGACGACCAGACCGTCTTTGCGCACTTTGTTGAGGGCGCGCACGGCTTCCAGGGGTTCAAAGGCCAGCAGGATATCGGCGCAAGCGTCGGCGATGGTGGGGCTGGCCGCGCCGCCGAGCACCGCCGTGGATTCCACCACGCCGCCGCGCTGGGCCATGCCGTGGGTTTCGCTGAGCACCACGGGCACGCCCGCGGCCAAGGCCGCCTCGCCTACCAGCTTGGAGGCCAGCACGTTGCCCTGACCGCCCACGCCCACGAAATATATTTTCAACGTCTTCATCAAACAGTCCTTATAGGTTGTGTTGTCGTTTTCGGTTCAAGCCGTTATGGAGAGAGTCCGGCTCGACCGACGGAGCCGCGCGCGGCTGCCCGAAGGGGCATGACCGCAGCCGATCTGCGCGAGGCGTACACGGACAGCAGCGATGCGGGCCTTGAGCGACGCCCCCCGCCGTCGGCCGCAGGGTGAGGCGGGGGAGGAATCTTTTGCGAAAGGTTGCCTCCCCCGCCTCAAGGAAATCATTTCACCGGCTTGATGGCGCGCTGCGGGCACACCTGGACGCACACGGCGCAGCCGCTGCACTGGGTGGGGTCGATAACCACGGTATCGCCCTCGGGCTGGAAGGCGGGGCAGCCGTATTCCTTGATGCACAGGCGGCAGTGGTCGCACAGGCTCTGGTCCACGCCGAATACCACCTTGGCGCCCTTGCCGCTCTGCCGTTTGTGGTGCAGGGGACAGGGTTCGCGGGCGACGATAACGGACAGGCCGTCGTAATCCAGGGCCTCGCGCACGGCGGCTTCCATCTTTTTAAGATTGGTGGGTTTTACCACCTGCACATGTTGAACGCCCAAAGCGCGGCACACGGCCGCGGCGTCGATGGGGGTCAAACCGGCCATGGCGGCGCGCGGGTCGCTCTCGGGGTCCAGGGCGGGCGAGGGTTGGTGCCCGGTCATGGCGGTCACCTCGTTGTCGAGGATGATCAGGGTGTATTTGTGGCCGTTATAAACGGCGTTGGCGATGCCGGTCAGACCGGAGTGGAAGAAAGTGCTGTCGCCGATAAAGGCCAACACCTGCTGGCCGGAACCTTCAATGGCCTGAGTCAGGCCGCAGGGCAGGCTGGCCGAGGCGCCCATGCACAGGATGCTGTCGGCCATGCCCAGGGGCGCGGCATAGCCCAGAGAATAACAGCCGATATCGTTGGGGAACACCACGTCGCGTCCTTCGCAGGCCTTTTTGGCCGCGTAGTACGACATGCGGTGCGGACAGCCGGGGCAGAGATTGGGCGGCCGCACGGGCAGGGGCGGCCGGTCGGCGGTGTCCGGTCCGACCGGAGGCGTATAGGGCGTATCGAAGAAGAGGGCCGCGGCCTCGCGCACCATTTCGGAATCGTATTCATACAGCCGAGACAGGCGGCCCACGCCCTTGCCCCGGATGGGGAGGGTCAGGCCGTTTTCCTGGGCCAGCGCCTTGAGGTGCTGTTCCAGCACGGGTTCCAGCTCTTCCACCACCAGAATTTTTTGTTTGCCGCGCAGGAAGGCGAGCAAAGCGGCGTCGGGCTCGGGGTAGCTGAAGCCCACCCGGAACACAGCCACTTTATCCTCCAGGCCCAAATCGTGAACGGCGTCGGTTACATAGGCGGCGCCGACGCCGCTGGTCACCACGCCGTAGGGGGCGTCGGCCGGACCGCCGACCGTATTGAAAGGCGATTGGTCGCTGTACTGCGCGGCGGCGGCCAGCTTATCGAGCAGCTTTTTGTGCATGCCGTAGGCGTTTGCGGGCAGGCAGACGAAATCTTTGGGAGATTTTTCCAGCCGTCGGGGCTTGGGAGGCTCGGTCACCGGGCCCAGTTCCACCACCCCGCGCAGATGGGCGATGCGGGTGGTGGAGCGCACCATGACGGGCATGCCCAGCTCGTGCGACAGGCGGAAGGCCTCCACGGTCATGTCTTTCATATCCTGAGCGGAGGAAGGCTCGAACAGGGGCACGCCGAACAGGCGGGCGTAGGCTCGGTTGTCCTGCTCGTTCTGGCTGGAAAACAGGCTGGGGTCGTCGGCGTTGTAGATGACCAGCGAACCGCGAACCCCCAGATAGGCAAGGGTGCCCAGGGGGTCGGCCGCCACGTTCATGCCCACGTGCTTCATGGAGGTCAGGGTGTTGAAACCGGCCAGGGCCGCCCCGGCGGCCGCTTCCAGCGATACCTTTTCATTGGCCCCGAATTCCATGCGGAAAGGCGCCTCCCGCTGCAACGAAAACAGCAGGGTGGTGACTTCGGAGGAGGGCGTGCCGGGATAACAGCACGCGAAATTGAGGCCCGCTTCATACGCGCCGCGCACCAGGGCTTCGTTGCCCATCAGAAGCAGGCGCTTCCCCGGGGCGTCTTCCAGCAGTTTGCTCATGACGTTTCCTTCAAAAACGGCCTTCCATGATGAAGGCTGGTTGGAGAGTATGGATATAACCTTGCCTCAGACACGGGCGCTTGTCCAGACGTGGGCCGCGTCGGGCGAACGCCGTTTTCAGCTTCCGCCGCAATGTCTGCGCCGGATGGAATAACGATAATGCGGCCGCAAAGTTACGGATATTTGATGGAGCTTGTCGTGGTATTATATACGAGGAAAAAATTATATAATTTGACTTGTATAGTGTAATTCAGTAGGAATAACCCGCGCGTGCGGACAACGGACGCTTGTTCGTCGTTGTTCGCGGCTTGGCCTGTCCGCAAGGGGCGAAAGGTCCGGACACAGTCCGCCCCGTCTGACGGCGGCCGTGAAGAATGCGCAGAACTTTCAGACGGTTTCCCGGCCGTCTGAAACGGAGGTTCTCCGTGGGGGAGGGCCTTCGCACCCAAGGAGGAGGCCGTCCCCCCGGCCTCCTCCTTTTTGCGTCTTGTCCTTCGCGCTGTGCAAGGCGGACTTTGGAAAACACCGGAGAAGAGCCGGGGAGATCGCCCGCTTCGCCGGAAGGGGATGGACGCTCAGCCCGACAGCGGGCCCGCTTCCGTCATACGGCCTTGTTCCAGGCGGGCCGCATGGGTGGTGGAGGGCAGGCGGTCCTCGTCGTGATGGCTGACCAACACGGTTTGCAGGCCCGCGGCGATGCGGGCTTCCAGAATATCCGTCATGGCCGCGCGGCCGACGGCGTCCAGGCCGGAAAACGGCTCGTCGAGCAGCAACAGTTCCGGGTCCCCGGCCAGCGCCCTGGCCAGCAGCGCCCGTCGGGCCTGCCCGGTGGACAGACTGCGGAAAGGCCGGTCCGCCAAATCGGCGAGCCCGACCAGAGCCAGAAGGCGCGCCGTTTCGGCCCGTTCTTCCGGGGCGGCCTCCCGGTAGACGCCCACGGCGCCGTCAAAGCCCGAAAAAACAACGTCGGCCGTGGAGTCGTCGTAGGCATATTCGGCCTGGAGGCGATCCGATACCAGGCGTATGCCGCGCCGAACCAGGGCCAGGTCGGGATTGTCGCCGCCGTGCCGGGGCAGCCGACGCGTCAGTTCGCCGCCCACGGCCACAAATTCCTCTCCCATCAGCGCGCGCAGCAGAGTGGACTTGCCCGCGCCGTTGCCTCCCCTCACCACCCATTGCTCGCCGGGGCGGATTTCCCAGTCCACGCCGTGCAGCACTTCAACGCGGTCCACAAAGACCGTGGCCCGTCGCAACACGATATGCGGCCCGTCCCGCCCGGAAGGGGCGGCGCGGCGGACGGGCGCGGGGGCGTGCCGGGCCGCCGCCGGAAACATGCCGTCCGCGCCCGGGCGGACGGCGAAAGGGCCGCTCAGGACGCCGCCGTCCAGGCGTGCCGCCCGCCGGATGAAGCCGGGCAGACGCGGACGGTGGGTGGTGAGAATCAGGGTCGGCGGCAGGGGCAGCCCGGCCAGGGCTTCCAGGTGCATAAGAAAGGCGCAGCGGGTGGGCGTATCCAGGCCGTCGTCGGCCTCGTCCAGCAGCAGAAGCTCAGGCCGACGGACCAAGGCCCGCATCAACAGCAAAAGACGCAACTGCCCCTGGGACAGGGCGTCCGCGCGGCGCTCGAGCAGGGCTTCGGCCCGAAAACGTCGGGCCAGGCTCAGGACCTCCTCGCGCTGCTCTTCCGTGGGCTTGCGGTACAGCAAATAGTCGTCCCAGTAACCGGCGGCGATCAGGTCTTCACCCCGCATGGACCAGCCCTGGCGTATATAGCGTTCCTGCAGGCCGGGCGAGAGCAGGGCGCTCATGCCGCGCCCGGTCAGGGGCGCGTCGTCGCCGCCGTCGGTCAGGGACGCGGCGTTCCCTTCAGGGCTTTTTCCGTTGCCTTTTTCGGTGGGAAACCAGCGTATGGAGCCGCCTTCGCGTTGATCGGGCAGGGTTTCGCCGCGCAGCAGGCGGAGCAGGGTGGATTTGCCCGCGCCGTTGGGGCCGAGCAGAGCCAGATGTTCGCCCCGGCGCACGCTGAGGCTGACGTTCCGCAGGGCGGGCACGCCTGCCAGGGTGACGTTGACGTGGGCCAGTTCGACCAGTGGAGAGGAAACGGGCATGGCGTTCTTCCTGTTTTCCGTATCGGTCGCCGGGAGCGTTTCGTCGTCGAAATGTTCCCGAAGTCGAGCATGACGAAATTTCACCGAGAGGCTCCCCTTACCGGTGCCGCCGCGGCTTTGGCGGCTGTCGGCGAACATGGCGAGCCTGCGGCCGCTTATATCGAAGCGCGGTCGAGGCGCGTTTGCGACGTAACGCTCCGGCTCCGGGCGTGAACTCCGCGGGGCGGAACATCGAGTCCGGTCGGCGGATATTTTCAACGGCAAAACGCCCTGAAGCGGATTAACTTTACATTTTCCAATGCCAAGAAGGAATGGCGCTTATGCCTTCGCGGCGACCGCCTGCTCCGCGGTCGGGAGAGCATATTCGGCTTGAACATGCTCTAAAAGGGAAGTCGCCGGATATCGTCGCCCTGGAACACCAGGCTTTCGGCATAGCCCGCGTCCGCCGCGTAGCGGGCCAGAATGTCGAAAGAGGCGGCCACATCGGCCGTGGAATGGGCGTCGGACGCGAAGGTGACGGGCACGCGCAGGTCCGCCGCCAGGCGCAGAATGGTCGGACCGGGGTATATTTCCCGACAGGGTTTGCGCAACCCGGCCGACGAAATTTCCATGGCCATGCCCGCGTCGCGCGCGGCCGTCAGCGCTTCCGCCACCAGGTCCAGACTGCCGGGGCGCTTCAACCAGGCGCGGAAACTGTCCACGCTGAAAATTTTGATCAAATCGGGATGAGCCACGATGCGGAACAGGCCGGACTCGGCCATACGGGTCATGGTCCGGTAATAGCGGGCATACAGGTCGGCCCGTTCGTCGTCGGTCAGGTCGGCCCATTCGTCGGCCGACCAGTCGAAGCCCCAGCGGCCCAGAAAATGGATGCCGCCGATGATATAGTCGTACGGCCGGGAACGGGCCACTTCGGCCATAAAGGCCGGTTCGTCCTCCAGCCAGTCCAGCTCCAGACCCAGCAATACCAGGGAGCCCCCCGGCCGGGACGCCTGCTCGGCGGCCAGGGCGCGCACTTCGCGCGCGTAGTCGGGGTAAAGCGCGGCCAGTCTGGCCCGGTATTCCACCGGGTAATCATAGCCCTCCGGCCGGGGGGAATGTTCGGAAAAGCCCTGGATGGTCAGCCCCTTGGCGCGTCCGGCCGCGAACATTTCGCGCACGGTGTTTTTGCCGTGGGAACAGGACGTATGGGTGTGGAGATCGACGCGGATCATGACGCCGTTTACCCCTTGGGGCGGTTAATCACAATCTCGTAAGCTTCCATGACGGCCTGCATCGCGTCCTCGTCACGCACGGGATCGCCCACCACAATGGTGCCGGGTTGGGCGTAGCGGGCCGGAAGCCGGTTGAGAGCCAGGGCGTAAATGTCCTGAACATCCTTGGCGTCCGATAATTTCAGCCCGGTCCGGCCGGGCTTGTCCGCCAGCACTTGTTCCAGGGCGTTGAGCACGCGTTTTTCATTGCGGTTGCGCACGCGGCTGAAATCGATGTCGCTCAGTTCCATATCCATGCTCCCGGGTTGTCCGTGCAAAGACCTGCGGGCGCGCCGGACAATCCTTTCCGGCGCGCCTGGTCCGTGGATCGATGAATGTGCTGTCGTCGCTTAGCCTTCGCCCAGCAGGCGGCGGGCGATTTCGCGGGCCGCGCGGCGTCCCGCGCCCATAGCCAGGATGACCGTGGCCGAGCCGGTCACGATGTCGCCCCCGGCGAACACGTTGGGAATGGAAGTCTCGCCCGTGGCTTCGTCCACCATGATGTAGCCCTTTTTATTCAGGGCCAGTCGGGGCGTGGCTTCAAGCAGCAGGGGATTGGGCCGGGTGCCCAGGGCCACAATGGCCAGATCGGTTTCCTGCATGAAGGTATCGCCGGGCAGAGGGCGCGGGCTGCGACGGCCCGAGGCGTCGGGTTCGCCCAGTTCCATGCGCTGCAACTCCACGCCCGCCAGCCGCTTGTCGTCTCCGGCCACAAAGCGCAGAGGCGCCGCCAGTTCGATAAGCTGCACGCCCTCTTCCAACGCGTGTTCGATTTCCTCCAGGCGGGCGGGCATTTCCGCCCTGCCGCGCCGGTATACGATGTGCACGCTTTCCGCGCCCAGACGCGCGGCCGTGCGGGCCGCGTCCATAGCCACGTTCCCCGCTCCGAACACCGTGACGCGCCTGCCGGGGTAGGTGGGCGTGTCGTAGGCCGGGAACTCGTAGGCCCGGCCCAGGTTGGCGCGGGTGAGGTATTCGTTGGCCGAAAACACCCCGATGATGTTTTCGCCCGGAATGTTGAGGAACTGGGGCAGGCCCGCGCCCACGCCCACAAACACGGCCTGATAGCCTTCCGCGAACAGACTGTCGATGGTAACGGTGCGGCCGCCCACCCAGTTGGTGCGGATATCCACGTCCAGGGCGCGCAGTTTGTCCAGTTCCCGCCGCACCACGTCCTTGGGCAGGCGGAAGGCCGGGATGCCGTACACCAGCACGCCGCCCGGCTCGTGCAGACCTTCGAATACCGTCACCTTGATCCCCTGGCCCGCCAGATACCCCGCACAGGTCAGGGACGAGGGCCCCGAGCCCAGACAGGCCACCTTGAGGTCGGGGCGGGGGCGGGCGCAGTCGGCGGACTCGGGGGCCAGGCTTTCGCAGGCCCCGGCCAGGGCCGCGTCGGCCACGTAGCGTTCCAGGCGACCGATGGCCACCGGTTCGCCCTTGCGGCCCAGAATGCAGGAGCCCTCGCACTGTTTTTCCTGCGGGCACACGCGTCCGCATACGGCGGGCAGACTGTTGGTGCTGCGTAAGATGCGGTAGGCTTCGGCCAGATCGTCCTGAAGTATCCGGTCTATGAATTCGGGAATGCGCACTTCCACCGGGCAGCCCGTGCGGCACAGGGGCTTTTTGCACTGAAGGCAGCGCGACGCTTCGGCCCGCGCCATGTCGGGCGTATAGCCCAGGGTTACTTCACGGAAGTTTTTGACCCGTTCGGCGGCGGGCTGACAGGGCATGTCCGTGCGCGGAATTTTCGCGCCGTGGACGACGTTTTCGTGGGAGGTCTGATCCGTCATGGTTCGTCACCTTATGGCTTCCCGCCGGAGGCGGGGTCGGAAATACGGTTGAAACGCCTCAGGCCGGTGTTTGCTCGCCCTGGTCGCGGCAACGGCAGCGGTGTTCCTTGTAGTCGTCCAGGGAAAGCTTTTCCTGGGCGTTGAAGGCGCTGAGACGACTGCGCAGTTCGGCAAAATCCACCTGATGGCCGTCGAATTCGGGGCCGTCCACACAGGTGAACCGGGTTTCGCCGCCCACCGTGACGCGGCACGCGCCGCACATGCCCATGCCGTCCACCATGAGGGAATTGAGGCTGACCGTGGTCCTGATTCCGAAGTCGGCGGTGAGCTGCGCCACGGCCTGCATCATGGGAACGGGGCCCACGGCCACCACTTCGGCTATTTCCTTGTCTTTTTCCAGCCGGTCCCGAAGCGGATCGGTAACGATGCCCTGCATGCCGAAGGAGCCGTCGTCCGTGGACACCAACACCTCGTCGCAGAAGGCGGCCAGTTCGTCGTGGAACAGCAGCAGGTCCTTGTTGCGCGCGCCGATGCAGGCTATGACGTAGTTTCCCGCCTTATGATGTCCCTTGGCGATATGGTGCATGGCGGCCACGCCCGTGCCGCCGCCCACACAGATGACCTTGTGCGATTTGCCGACGGGCTCGATGTGGGTGGCCCGCCCCAAAGGACCGCACACGTCCGAAATATCGTCGCCCACGCCCAGTTCTTCCAGAAGGGTGGTGGACTTGCCCATGACCAGATAGACAATGGTGATGGTGCCTCGTTCCGCGTCGGTGTCCGCTATGGTCAGGGGAAAACGCTCGCCGCGCTCGTTGACCCGAAGCATGACGAAGTGCCCCGGCTTCGCCGTGGAGGCGATGTGCGGAGCGTCCAGCACGAGCTTGCTCGTCCGGCCCGGAATCAGGTTTTCTTTGTGCAGAATTTTGGTGGGCATGAAATTCTCCTTGCAGTGGAAGGACGGACGTCCGGAACAAACGGGAGAAGACGCCGCGCGTGTCGCTCAGAGCGGGGTGGACGCGGGACGGCGAAATCTTTTTCCCTGTGCTTATCCCCAAAATTAACACAAGCCCCGCGCATTGTCACCGCTTGAGAATAAGGACGCGAACCCGGTCGCCCGCGGAACGCCGGGCGCGGAACCGGCGCCGGATTCATGCGGGCCTGGCCGTTTTTGCTCCGCCCCCGGCTTGCCTCCGCCAAGAGGATGCCTTACCATAAAGAAATGTCGATACCATGCCTTAATGTCTCACGGCGTCCGACCGCCCGTCCGGCGGCCCGAAATCTGGCGCGGATTCTTTCCGCCCGGGAGCGCACCTGGCGCAACGCCCTGTAAACGCCGTCCCTTTCTTTGTTTCGTCCAATCGGCGCGGGGGCTTCGGCCCGCCGTTTTTGTCCGTCTTCTTCGCGTGAGGAGGTGCGCGTCATGGCGCGCTCAATCTGGATATATTGGCTGTTTTTGTTGGGGGCGGTGGTGTTTGAAGTTATCGGCACCTCGGTCATGAAGCTTTCCCAGTCCGGCGCCTGGTGGCTGGGACCGGGACCGGGGCTGGCGGTCATGCTCGTCTTCATCGCGTTATCCTATTATTGTCTTGCCCTGTCCGTACAGGGTCTGCCTGTGGGCGTGGCCTATGCTTTCTGGGAAGGGCTGGGCCTGACTTTGATTACCCTGGTCAGCGTGCTGGCTCTGGGCGAGCGCATGAGCCCCGTCCGTCTGGGCGCGCTGGCGGCCGTCCTGGTCGGCGCGCTGCTCGTCAATCATGGCACGGGACATGGAACGGACTGCGGCGCGGCCGGAAACGAGGGGAGGCGGGCATGAGTTCGTCCGTGTATCCTTTGTCGTTGCTGGCCGTGCTGGTCGCCGCGGGGCTGGACATCGCGGCCAATTTGCTGCTTGCCCGCTCCGACGGTTTCCGGCGCAAACTGCCCGGCCTGGGCGCGCTGGTTATGGTGGGCCTGGCCTTCTGCTCGCTGTCCCTGGCCGTGCGCCACATGGACCTGGCCGTGGCCTACGCCATGTGGGGCGGATTCGGCATCCTGGGCACCTCGGTGGGCGGCTGGATTTTGTTCGGCCAGCGTTTGCGGCCCGCCGCCTGGCTGGGCATGGTTTTGCTCATCGGCGGCATGGTCGTGTTGCATCTGAGTTGAACGGCCGACCGCGAAAGGGCGCGGGGCGCGCGTTCGGCCTGTTGCGCGCGTCTTTGCCTTGCGCGGAGGCCCGCTTCCGGGTAGGATGAATTTCCTTATTTCAGCTTCGGGAGGCCGTCATGGATTTTGCGTTCTTTTTCATCGGTATTGCCGCGGTGGCCGTGGCGCTGCTGATCATCAAGTACACCTCGCCCAACAAGCCGCATCATCACGCTTAGAGCAGTTTCGGCTTGAACATGCTCTTCCGACTGCGGAGCGGGCGGTCGTCGCAAAGGCATAAGCGCCGTTGGTTGGCGCTGTTAAAGGCCGAAGCGGGCGTGTCTTAAATTTTAACATTGTAAAATTTTAAAGTTGACCTGCTCTAACACCTTTTCAACTTGGAAAATGTTCCCGAAAGTCGGTCAGGCCGGGCCGTTTTGGCGGCAATGCCGCCGCTTCGGCGGGCGTTGTTTAACGGCAAAAGGCCGGGCTTGACGCCCGGCCTTTCCAGATCGACGACAAAACCTGCTTTGTGGAGTTTGCGCCGTCAACGGCGGCAGTATTGCCGGGTGAAAGGCACAAAAGCCGGTCGCCGAGCGGCGTGGCCCCTTCAGCCGGCGGCGCGTGCCTCCTGGCGGATAGAGAACGGAGACAGGCCGCGATCTGCTTCTGATTTTCGGGGCCGCCGACAAGGCCTGCAACTTCAAAGGCCGGGCTTTGACGCCCGGCCTTTTCGATTCCACCCCTGGAATCTCCCCGTCGTCCGAAATGGCGCCGCCGGTATGTTCCGACGCAAACCCGGAGGCGAGGGAAAGGGCCGCCGCGAAGGGCGGCCCGAACGGCTAGTTCGCCTGGCGGCGGATAAACGAAGGCACGTCGCTTTCGTCCTCAAAGGTAAAATCGTCCGCGCCCGGCGCATGGCGGCCCGCCTGCTGGAGGCGTTCCTTGACCCGCAGATACGCGGGAATGGTACGGTCTTCATCGTCAAAACCACGGAACAGACTGCTTTGGTGGCGCACTTCGGGCGGCACCACGCCCGGCCGCGTGGCGGGCCGGAAGCTGCGGCTTTCGGCCTGAGGCGCGGGGGCCGCTTCGGGCTGGGGCTTGCCGCCCGTCGTCAGGGTGGTCACCTTGGCCCCCCCCGCAGATTGGGCGGTGACCGCCGCGACCGGGGCTTCGATGCCGGTGGCGATAACCGTGATACGCATTTCGTCGCCGCAGGTTTCATCCACCGACATAGCCACGATAATTTCGGGGTCTTCGCCGTTGGGACCGCGCGCCGCGTCGCGGATATAGGCGCCCGCGTTGCTGAATTCGTCCATGCCCATGTCTTCGCTGGCCGTGATGTTGACCAACATGGCCTTGGCTCCGCCGATGGTGATGTCTTCAAGCAGGGGGCTGGTGATGGCCCGCTTGGCCGCCTCCAGGGCGCGATTTTCGCCCGAGGCCGCTCCTTCGCCCATCAGGGCCATGCCCTGCACGCTCATCACCGTGCGCACGTCGGCGAAGTCGGCGTTGATCATGCCGGGCTTGGTGATCAGATCGGTGACGCCGCGCACGGCGGAATACAGCACGTCGTCCGCCTTTTTGAGCATTTCCGTCACCTTGGCGTTCTTGGGGGCGATGGCCAGCAGGCGGTCGTTGGGAATGGTGACCAGGCTGTCCACGTGCTGGCGCAGTTCGTCGATGCCCTTCATGGCCGACTTCATGCGTTTGTCGCCCTCGAAGTGGAAGGGCTTGGTGACCACGCCCACGGTCAGCACGCCTTTTTCCTTGGCGGCCTTGGCGATGACCGGCGCGGCGCCGGTGCCGGTACCGCCGCCCATGCCCGCCGTCACGAACACCATATCGGCGTCGCCGATGGCCTCGCGGATGGCGTCCAGGCTTTCTTCGGCGGCCGCCTGGCCCACTTCGGGCTTCGCGCCCGCGCCGAGGCCGCGGGTGAGGTCCTTGCCGAGCTGAATCTTATGTTCCGCTCCGGATCGGGCCAGGGCCTGCACATCGGTATTGGCGCAGATGAACGAGACCCCCCGCAGATTGGAGTTGATCATGTTCTGCACGGCGTTGCCGCCGCCGCCGCCCACGCCGAAAACTTTTATTTTGGCCGCCTGTTCCGTGTCGATGTGCATTTCCATAAGAAGCCCCTCCGAAAACTACCCTCTATGATTGCCTACTTGATGTCCCCGAACCATTTTTTCATACGACCCAGAATACTGTTGAACGTATTTGTCTCGCTGGTCGTATTGTGGAAGCGGCTTTCGCCGCCCTCCTTTTCCGCGCCGTAGAACAGCAGACCCACGGCGGTGGCGAATTTGGGATTGTTGACCACGTCCTTCAGGCCGCCGACATTGCGCGGATAGCCGAGGCGCGTGGGCATATTGAATATCTGTTCGGCCAGTTCCTGA
Source organism: uncultured Desulfovibrio sp. (assembly GCA_900541395.1). GTDB lineage: Bacteria > Desulfobacterota > Desulfovibrionia > Desulfovibrionales > Desulfovibrionaceae > Mailhella > Mailhella merdigallinarum. The sequence continues at coordinate 4,442 of UQJT01000035.1, read as the reverse complement.
CAGCCCTGAATAAGGGCCGTGCCTCCCGTAAGCACCACGCCCGCCCCGATCTGGCGCTTGAAGCCCGAACGCTCCAGCTCCTGATCCACCAGGGTGAGGATTTCCTCCATGCGCGGTTCGCATATCTCGGCCAGAAGCTGCCGGGGCAGGTGGCGCGAGGGGCGGCCGCCCACGCTGGGCACCTCGATGGTTTCCTCGGGGCGCACCATGTCCGCCAGGGCGCAGCCGTGCCGCACTTTGATTTTTTCGGCGGCGGCCATGGGCGTGCGCAGGCCGAAGGCTATGTCGTTGGTCAGGTTTTGCCCGCCCAGAGCCACGGCGCCGGTATGCTTGATGGCGTCGTTGGCAAATATGGCGATGTCGCTGGTGCCGCCGCCCAGGTCCACGATGGCCACGCCTATTTCGCGCTCTTCCTCGGTCAGAATGGCCTTGGACGAGGCCAGGGCCTCCAGCACGATGTCGGCCACGTCGAGTTCGCTGCGGTGGCAGGAGCGCACGATATTCTGCGCCGAGGTCACCGCGCCGGTGACGATGTGCACGTTGACTTCAAGGCGCACGCCCGACATGCCCAGAGGATCGGCGATGCCCCGCTGATCGTCCACGATGTATTCCTGCGGCAGGATGTGGATAACCTCGCGGTCCATGGGGATGGCCACGGCCTTGGCCGCGTCGAGCACCCGCTCCACGTCGCGCTGGCCGACCTCTCCGCCGCCTTTGACGGCGATGACGCCGTGACTGTTCGCGCCCTTGATATGGCTGCCGGCAATGCCCGCGTATACCGAACGGATTTCGCACCCGGCCATGAGCTCGGCCTCCTCCACCGCCTTGCGGATGGACTGGACCGTCTGCTCGATGTTGACGACCACCCCCTTGCGCAGGCCGGTGGAAGGGCTGGTGCCTATCCCCACGATGTCGATGGTGCCGTTGTCCGAAGGCTCGCCCACAACCGCGCATATCTTGGTTGTGCCGATATCGAGCCCCACTATCAGTTCGGACTTGGACATGCCGTGCTCCTCCATGTTGGCGCGTTGACCAAACACATCATAATTTCCAGAACTTGTCTAGACCTTTTTTAGATGATTTCAGTGAAGCGCATGAGCATTTTTTACGCTTTTTGCAGCCATACTTGCCCGTCGGCGGCGCGGATTTCGCGTGTTTGATTGATTTCATTGCGTTTTTTTATGTCGTCCAAGGTCAGGGCCAAACGGCGGAGGTTTTGCCGCCAGTGCTCAAAGCCAATGCTGAGCGAAAGATGCTTGCTCTCCCAGTAGAGTTCAAATCCTTTTCCTGCACTGATCCGCAACCATGAAATTTGAGAAGTATCAAAAGGAAAATCTGATGAGCTTATTTGTGATATAAAATCAGAAAGATAAGGAAGAGCCTCTTCACCGCCAGGACCGATATCCAATGTAGGTAAAGACTGGAAATTTTGACTTTCTACAGGGGCAATTAAGATTCCATTCCTATCAAGATAATATAAAGAACCTTCTTTAAGAACCCAAAATTGAGGGTTTCGTTCTTTGATACTGATAATAAATCGGTGAGGTAATTCTCTTTTTATAGAAACTTTTTCTATCCATGGATTTTGGATAAGACGTTTTTCAATGTCCGGAATGTGTACAGATAGACTATTATTACCTTTTTGCAGTCCGCTTAGAGCTATGATTTCATCCGGATTAAGCTGGTCGGCTCCTTCGACGGCAATGTCCTCGATGACAAAATGCTCGCTTGTGGTGCAGTAGCGGTAGAGCTGCATAAGTCCGGCGCTGAGGCCGAAAAACGCCGCCAGAACCACGCCCAGTCCGGCCAGCCAGATCAGGGCCTTGCGCAGGGCCGCCGGATCGATGTCCGGACCGCGCGCCGCGCTTTCGCCCGAGCGGATGAGCGGAGCCGGTTTTTTGCGCGCGCCGTTGGCGGCGGGGCGTCGAACCGGGGTGTAGGTATTGCGCATGGGGTGACGATTTTTGCTCAGTACAGCGGGCATGGCCACACCTTTATTTCCATGTCGAGGTTGATGCCCGCGCGGCGGGCGACGGCTTCCCTGGCTTCGGCCACCAGCTCGGCCGCGGCGGCGAAGGCTCCCTTCGCATCGGATTGAACGCCGCGGGCCGGGTCATGGGCCAGAAAGTTGGCGTGCAGTTCGGTAAAATATACAGGCCCCCGACGTTTGCCGCGCAGCCCCGCTTCGTCCAGCAGGCGGCCCGCCGACAGACCGTCGGGGTTTTTGAACACGCAGCCCGCCGTATGCAGCGTGACGGGTTGCGTATTTTTTTTGCGGGACAGGCGTTCGGCCATGACGGCCCGCACCGCGCCCGCGGAGGAGGAGATAAGGGTCAGCTCGGCCTCCAGCACCGCGAACCAGGCGCAGGGTTCATGCAGGGCGAAGCGGCGATAGCCGGCGCTCCATTCGTCCGGAGTCAGGCTTCGCACGCCCCGTTCGGGAGTGAACACGGTCAGCCCGCTCAGTCGATCGCCTATGGCGTCGCCGTATGCTCCGGCGTTCATGGCCACCGCGCCGCCCACCCGACCGGGCACGCCCGTCAGGCCCTCCAGGCCCGAAAGGCCGTGTTCGGCGCACCAGGCCAGCAGGGCGGGCACGCGCAGACCTGCGCCCGCGCGGATCGTCACCCGATGTCGTCCGGCGTCGTCCACGCTTTCGGCCGTGACCACGGGGGCCTGACCGGCGCCGCACAGGGGGCGCACCAGGGTCAGAGGCAATTCGCCCTCGGCGATCAGCAGGTTGCTTCCTCCCCCCAACACGCGAGGTTCGCCTCCCACCCGGGCCAGGGTTTCCGGCAGTCGCTCGAAGTCGGCCGGAGACTCCAGCCGGATTTCGGCCAGGGCCGAGCCTCCGATCCGCAAGGTGGTCAGAGGGGCGAGAGAGGGGGAGGGCAGAACCCGCATCATGCCGCCGTATGCTCCTTGTTTTCCTTCCGTTCCATATTGTCCAGCACGCGCGGTCCTACTGTGGTCACGCTGCCCGCCCCCTGGGTGAGCAGCACGTCGCCGGGCCGCAGTTCGTCGCCCAGGGCGTCCACAATGGCGTCGAAGTCGGGCAGGAAATGCACGTCGGTTTTGGATACCTGCCGGATGCCCTGGGCCAGACTTTGACCGCTGACGCCGGGGATGGGTTTTTCCGAAGCCGGGTAAATTTCGGTCAGGAACAGTTTGTCCACCGGCTCGAACACTTGGCAGAATTCGCCGAACAGGGCCTGCGTGCGGGTGAAGCGGTGGGGCTGGAAGACCATGACCACCCGGCGGCCCGGGAAGACCTGACGCACGGTTTGCAGGGTGGCCGCGATTTCGGCCGGGTGATGACCGTAGTCGTCGATCACGGTCACGCCGTTGTATTCGCCCTTGCGCTCGAAACGGCGGCCCACGCCGCCGAAAGCGGCCAGACCGGCCACGCAGTCGCGGGGGCTGATGCCCGCCTGGAGGCCCGCGCCGATGGCGGCCAGAGCGTTAAGCACGTTGTGGCGGCCGGGCTGGGCCAGTTCCACTTCGCCCAGTTCGGTTTCCCGCCCCTGGCCGTCCTTGAGGAACACCTTGAACCAACTGCTGACCCCGCACTCCATGATCTCGGCCCGGATTTTGCTGGCCGGACCGAAACCGTAGGTGATCACCGGTCGCTTGACGCGCGGCAGCAGGCGGCGCACGCCGGGGTCGTCGCCGCACACGATGTTCACTCCGTAAAAAGGCACCTTGTTCATGAAGGCCACAAAGGCATCGTCGATGGCCTCCTGCGTGCCGTAATGATCAATATGGTCGTAATCCACATTGGTCACCACGTTGATGATCGGGAACAGACACAGGAAGGAACCGTCGGATTCGTCGGACTCGGCGATGATATACTCGCCCTGGCCCAGGCGGCCGTTGGCCCGGTAAGCATTGATCAGGCCGCCGATGATCACCGTGGGGTCCAGCCCCGCCGCGTCGAAAACGGCCGCCGTCAGCGAGGTGGTGGTGGTTTTGCCGTGCGTGCCCGCCACCGCGATGCCCGTGCGCAGCCGCATCAGTTCGGCCAGCATCTCTGCGCGCGGAATAACCGGAATGCCCTTGGCGTGGGCCGCCTGTACCTCGGGATTGTCCTCGCCCACAGCCGACGACTTCACCACCACCTGCGGGTCGCCCACGTTTTCGGCCGCGTGGCCGATGCGGATGTCCGCCCCCAGGGCGCGCAGATGCTGCACCGTGGCCCCGGCCGACAGGTCCGACCCGTGCACCGTGTACCCCAGGTTCAGCAATACTTCCGCTATGCCGCTCATCCCCGAGCCGCCTATCCCGATCATGTGTATGGCGCGTATTTTGTTGTTCACGTCGCGTTCCTTGATTGCTGTGCGGGGAGGCGGAGCGTCCCCGATGGAGTCGGTTATTTCCTTTAAATGACTTATCCCACTTGCAACGTTGCCAATTTGATAATTTCGTCGGCCACGGAGGCGGCG
>UQJT01000034.1 GCA_900541395.1 uncultured Desulfovibrio sp. | reverse complement strand
CTTCGGGGCGGGCCAGGGTTCGGGCGCCGCGGGCCATCCGATCCAGGCGTTCGGGGTCGCGCAGCAGGTCCAGGAGCAGGGCGGTCATGTCGCGATCCTCGATTTCGTTTTCGGGCACCAGCACGGCGCCGCCCGCTTCCTGCATGGCCCGTGCGTTGCCGGTCTGATGATCGTGGGCGGCGAAGGGGAAGGGCACCAGGACCGAGGGCGTGCCTGTGGCCGCCAGTTCGGCCAGGCTGGTGGCTCCGGCCCGGCACAGAGCCAGGTCGGCCCGGGCATAGGCGGCGGCCATGTCGTCGATGAAGGGAACCACCATATCTTCCACGTCCTCGGCCGCGTAGCCGTGGCTCCGGTAGGCCGCGCGCACCCGCTCCAGGTCCTGGGGACCGGTCTGGTGCAGAATATTCACGCCCGCGTCGCGCAGGGCGGCCAGCAGGCTAATCGCCAGGGAATTGACGGCCCGCGCGCCCTGACTGCCGCCCATGACCAGCAGGGTGGGACGGCCCGAGGCGTCCCGCCGCCGGGGAGGAAGCGTATCCTGGCCGGAACGGGCGGACAGAGGATCGCCGTTGTCCTGCAGGCCGCCCACGGCCGCGATGTCGGCCCGGATGGGATTGCCGGTAAGCGCGCACTTGGCCGGAGGAAAGGCCGGATGCCCGTCCGGCTGGGGCCAGGACAAGCACACCCGGCGTACGACTTTGCCCAGAATTTTGTTGGCCGCGCCGGGCACGGCGTTCTGTTCGTGCAGACCGGTGGGGCGGCCGCGCAGCCAGGCCGCGAACACCGTGGCGAAGGCCGCGTATCCGCCGAAGCCCATGATCACGTCGGGCTTCCATTGATGGATAAGCTTCCAGGCGCGGACCACGCCGCCCAGCATGGCCCAGGCGGCGGGCACGGCTTTCAGACCCCGGCCCAGCACGCCGCGCACGGGCAGGCCTTGGAAAGGCAGACCGGCTTTTTCCGCCAGTTCCTGTTCCCGACCGTACAGGCCGCCCACGAACAGAATTTCCACGTCGGGCAGGCGCTTTTTCAATGCCTCGGCCACGGCCAGGGCGGGAAAGATATGTCCGCCGGTTCCCCCGGTGGTGAGAATGACGCGAAGTGCCATGTTTACTCCCGCACCGTGCGCGAATAGTTGAGCAGAAAGCCCACGCAGATCATGCTGGCCAGCAGACTGCTGCCCCCGTAGCTGATAAAAGGCATGGACACCCCCTTGGGCGGCGCCATGCCCATGACCACGGCCAGGTTGAGCACCGCGCCCACGGCGATGACCAGGGTCAGGCCGAAGGCCGTGAGCTTGTCGCGTGTGTTCGGCTGGCCCATGATGATCCGGTAACAACGGGCGAACAACATGCCGAACAACAGCATGATGAGCGTGATGCCCACAAACCCCAGTTCTTCGCCCACCACGGCCATGATGAAGTCGTTATGGGCCTCGGGCAGGTACAGCATTTTCTGGCGGCTGTTGCCCATGCCCACGCCGAAAAAGCCGCCGCTGCCCAGAGCGAACAGGGATTGCACCAACTGATATCCCGAATCCAGCGCGTCTTTGAAAGGATCGAGGAAGGCCAGCAAACGCTTGACCCGGTAGGGCGAATACACGATGAGCAAAGCCGCCGAGGCCAGACCCAGGGCCAGGGTCAGGAAAAGATAGATGAAGCGGGTGCCGCCCACCAGGCACATGAAGAAAAGCAGGATGACCAACACCATGGCCCCGCCGAAGTCCGGCTGGAGCAGAAGCAGGCAGCACAGCACCCCGGTGACCGCGAAGGGCGGGACGACGCCCTTGGTGAAGGTTTTGACCAAGTCCTGCTTGGTGCTCATGAAATAAGCCAGGTACAGGACCAGGGAGATGCGGGCGAATTCCATGGGTTGCAGGGAAAAACCGGCCACGGGAATCCAGCGCTGGGCGCCGTTGACCTTGATTCCCAGGGGCGAAAGACAAAGCAGGAGCAGAATGAAAGCCGCGAACAGAGCCGGATAGGCCAGCTTGTCGATAAGACGGCGGGGCAGCCACAGCGCCACGGCCAGGGCCACGGAACCCGCGCCCGCGAACAGAAGCTGACGCTTGAAAAACAGGTACTTGTCGCCCGCCAGGCGTTGACCCACCACTCCGCTCGCGCTGAGCACCATGAGCAGACCGAGGCACAACAGGGTGAGCACAATGGCCACCATCCACCAGTCCACGGCCCCCAACGGGACTTCGGCATGTCCCTTGCCCAGTTCGCGGGCCAAAGTTTTGCGGCGCGCGTTGATCATGCCGGGACGCCCTCCGTTGTGTGCGGGGCGGGACGATCCAGCACGGCCCGGCGGAAGTCCTCGCCGCGCTCCTTGTAGTTGGCGTACTGGTCATAGCTGGAAGTGGCCGGAGCCAACAGCACCACGTCGCCGGGCCGGGCCAGGCCGCGCAGACGGGCCAGGGCCTCGCGCAGAGTGGGGTCCCAGGTGACGGGGGTCAGATCCTTCCAGGCGGGTTCGAATTTGTCGCGCGAGGCTCCGAACAGGCCCACGGCTTTGACGTGACGGCGCACCAGATCGCCGAGGGCGGCGGCGTCCCCGCCCTTGTAGGTGCCTCCGGCCAACAGCAGCACGGGCCGGTCGAAAGCGGCCAGAGCCACCTTGAGGGCCTCCAGCGTGGTGCATTTGGAATCGTTGACGTACATCACCCCGTCGATTTCGGCCACCGTTTCCAGCCGGTGGGGCAGGGGGCGGAAAACGGCCACGGCCCGGCGCGCGGCGTCGAGGTCGGTTCCGAATTCGCGGGCGGCCAGCCAGGCGGCTTCGGCATTGGCCTGATTGTGGGCTCCGTGCAAGGGCATGTCGGGAAAGCGCCCGGCGTCCGCGTCATAGTAGACCAACCGCGAACGAATGTGGAAGCGTTCAGGCAGACCGGTCAGAGACGGGGCGATCACGGCCAGATCGGCGGGGGTCTGGCAGCGGAACAGACGCATCTTGGCCTCGATGTATTCGGCCATGTCTCTGTGATAGTCGAGATGATTCTCGGCGATGTTCAGCAGCACGCCCACCCGGGGTCGCAGCGACTGGCAGGTCTGAAGCTGGAAGCTGGACAGTTCGAGCACCAGAACGTCGGCTTCGGGGCGCGTCCCGGCCCGCCGCTCCAACACGTATTCGGACAGGGGCGTGCCGATATTGCCGCCGGTGAATACGGTGAGGCCCTGGGCCTCCAGCATGGCGGCGCACAGGCTGGTGGTGGTGGTTTTGCCGCTGGTGCCGGTGATGCCGATAACGGGTTCGCCGTCCAGATGCCGCCAGGCCAGTTCGGTTTCGGCCAGCACCTCGGGGCCGCCCTCGCCTCCGGCGGAGGCCGCGGACAACAGAGGACGCAGGGAGGACAGCGCCGCGCCGGGGCTGGGAACCACCAGATCGGCGCCCTCAAACTGGGCCGGATGGTGATCGCCGCCCAAAACGGCTACGCCCGCCTTGTCGGCCCAGGCCGCGAAGTCGGCGGTTATGCGTTCGGGCGTTTTTTCCAGCAGGCGCACCGAGGCTCCCACGGCGCGCAGCAGCCGCGTCGCGGCGCGGCCCGAACGGCCCGCGCCCACCACCACGGCCCGGGTGCCGGGACCGATGGGCTTCAACAACGAGGGATCGCACGCCATGACGCCAAGCTCCTTTAACGCAGTTTCAGCACCGACAGCGAGGCCAGCGCGAACAATACGGATAAAATCCAGAACCGCACGATGATTTTGGACTCGGGCAAGCCTTTCAATTCGTAATGATGATGCAGGGGAGCCATGCGGAACAGGCGTTTGCCCTTGGTGCAGCGGAAGTAGCCCACCTGGAGGATGACGGACAGGGTTTCGATGACGAACAACCCGCCCGCCATGATGAGGATAAGTTCCTGTTTGCACAGCACGGCGATGAAACCGATGACCCCGCCCAGGCTGAGGGAGCCCACATCGCCCATGAACACCTGGGCGGGCTGGGCGTTGAACCACAGAAAGCCGAGGCCCGCGCCCATAAGCGCCCCGCAGAATACGGCCACCTCGCCCACGCCGGGCACGAAAGGCACCTGGAGATATTGGGCGAAGTTGCCGTTGCCCGCCACATAGACGAAAATGGCGTACACCCCGGTGCAGATGACCGCGGGCAGGATGGCCAGCCCGTCCAGGCCGTCGGTGAGATTCACCGCGTTGGACGCGCCGATGAGCACTACCATGGCGAATGCCAGATAAAACCAGCCCAGGTCGGGCAGAAATTCCTTGAAGAAAGGCACGGACAGACGGCTGGAATAGGCCGGTTCGTGCAGCAGAACGGCCAGAGCCAGTCCGGCCACCAGAATCTGCCCCAGAAACTTGGCCCGGGGACTCAGGCCCTTGTTCTGATGGTGATGAATTTTAAGCCAGTCGTCGAGAAAGCCCACCAGACCGAATCCCAGATATACGAACAGGGTCAGCCATACATAAATATTGGACAGGTCGGCCCACAGCAGCGTGCCCACCCCGGCTCCGAAGGCGATGAGCAGGCCGCCCATGGTGGGCGTGCCCGCTTTGGCCTTGTGAGCCAATACGTCCTCATGAATTTGCTGGCCGAATTTCAGACGGTGGAGCAGGGCGATGAAGCGCGGTCCCACCAGGATGGTGACCACCAGAGCGAAGAACATGGCCCACGCCGCCCGGAACGTGATATAGCGGAACACGTTGAGCGGACCGAAGTCCTGACTGAGGGGCACGAGCAGGTTATACAGCATGGGCGACCCGACTTTCGGTAAACGCGTTGACCAGACGTTCCAGGCGATTGCCTCTGGAGCCTTTGAACAGCATCAATCCTTCCCGATCCCGATCGGAGCGGGCGTTGTCCCAGTCCGCGAAGGCGGGCAAAAAATCCTCGGGCCGGGCCAGGGGCCGGAACAGTCCGGCGAAATGCTCCTTTTCCAGTCCTTCGCGCACCTCGTCCGCGTGGCCGCCCAGCCAGAACACGGCGCGGGCGGCGGCCAGGGCGCGGCCCAGCTCGACATGTTCCCGGTCCGCTTCATCGCCCAGTTCCAGCATTTCGCCCATGACGCACACCAAGGCTCTGTCGCGGGCCAGTTCGGCCGCGGCCTCCAACATGCGGGCGCAGGACAGAGGGTTGGCGTTGTACGAGTCGTCGATGACGGTCCAGCCCGGCACGCTCAGCCGCGCGAAGCGTTGGGCGGGCAGAGCGGCTCCTTCCAGGCCGCGCGCGATTTCCTCGGCGGACAGGCCCAGCAGGTGGGCGGCCGCCGCCGCGGCGATAACGTTTTCCGCCCCGTAAGGGCCGGTCAGACTGCAAGCCACGTCCAGGCTTTCCCCGTCCAGACGCAGACGGTAACGGCCCCGGCCGTCCTCGCCCAGACCGAGGTAGGCGGCGCGATAGGGCATTTGCTTGCCCGTGGTGGAAAAATATACGGCAGCGGGGCACAGGGCGCGGGCTTCGCGCACCAGGTCGGGGTAGTCGGCGCTGACCAAAGCCTGAGCTCCCGGGGCCAGGTACTTGAGCAGAGCCGCCTTGCAACGGGCCACGCCCTTGCCGCCCAAGCCTTGCACGTGCCCCGCGCCCACGTTGAGGATCACGGCCAGATCGGGTTCCAGCACCGGGCCCAGTTCGTCCATATCCCCGGCGTGGCTGATGCCCGCCTCCATGACCCAGAACGCCTCGTCGCCGTCGGCGCCGAGCATGGACACGGGCAGACCGATCTGAGTGTTGAGATTCAGAGGGTTGCGGGCCGTGGCGCCGCGTCCGGCCAAAATATGGGCCAGAAGTTCCTTCAGGGTGGTTTTGCCCGCCGTGCCGGTCACGCCCACGACCTTGCCCCGGAAGGCGGCGCGCCACGCATGGCCCAGACGGCCCAGGGCGGCCACGCTGTTGTCGGCCAACAGCACCGGGGTGAGCAGAACGCGGGCGTTGACCTCGCCCTCGAAGGGATCGCGTTCGGCCAGCACGGCGACCGCTCCGGCCCGCACCGCCTCGGCCGCATGGTCATGGCCGTCGGTACGCTCGCCCGGCACGCATACGAACAGATCGCCGGGCTTCACGGCCCGACTGTCCGAGGCGACGCCCGTGACCACGGGCGCCTGACCGGCCGGGTGAAGCAGACTCGCTCCGGCGGCCCGCGCCACGTCTTCCAGCATCATTCGCACGAGAGCAACTCCTTGAGTATGCCTTGATCGCTGAAGGGATGTTTGACCGTGCCGATGATCTGGTACGGCTCGTGGCCTTTGCCCGCCACCAACAGGGCGTCGCCCGGCCGGGCCAGTTCGAGGGCCAGGGCCAGGGCCTTGCGACGGTCGCTTTCGCGGTGGACTTCGGCCGCGTCGGCCAGACCGGGCATGATGTCGTCGATAATGGCTTCGGGGTTCTCGGTGCGGGGATTGTCCGAGGTGACTACGGCCACGTCGCTGGCGTCGGCCACAGCCTTGCCCATCAAAGGCCGTTTGGTGCGGTCGCGGTCGCCGCCGCAGCCGAACACGGTGATTACCCGGGCGAAGCCCGCGTCGCGCAGGGCTTCTTGAGCGCGGACCAGGGCGTCGGGGGTGTGGGCGTAGTCCACAAAAATCCCCACGCCCGCGCCCCTGGCGCCGCTGTCGCCGGATGGGGCGGGGATGCGCTCCAGGCGACCGGATACCCCGTAAAAATCGTGGAAGCAGACAAAATCTCCGGGCGTGAAGCCCGACTGCAGGGCCAACGTCATGACGGCCATCAGATTGGCCGCGTTGTGACGGCCCACCAGGGGGGAGGTCAGTTCCCAGGTCACGCGCTCGCTCCCGTTTCGCCAGGCCAGGCGCAGACGCAGGCCGTCGGGCGTATCGGCCAGCAGTTCGCCCGCCAGAAAAGGACGGTTCGCGCGGCGTTCGGTCAGCCCGTATCCCGCCGCGCCGGGCATGTCGTTCAGCAGGCGGCGGCCGTAGGCGTCGTCGGCGTTGATCGCCACGGCTTTGTCGCGTTCGGGCGTGTCGAGGAACAAGCGGCGTTTGGCCTCGAAATAGCGTTCCATGTCGCCGTGGTAGTCCAGATGGTCCTGGGTCAGATTGGTGAACAGGGCCCCGGCGAAGCTCAAACCGGCCACGCGGCGTTGATCGAGAGCGTGGGAAGACACTTCCATAACGGCCGCCGCCACGCCCGCCGCGCGCATGGCGGCCAGATTTTCGTGGATGGCCAGGCAACCCGGCGTGGTCAGGGGCGCGGGTTCATCATGGCCGGGCCAACGATAGCTGACCGTGCCCATCACGCCGACCGCGCGCCCCGTGGAACGGTACAGATGTTCCAACAGATAGGCGCAGGTGGTCTTGCCGTTGGTGCCGGTGACGCCGATGAGGGGAAAGGGCAGACTCGCCGTGTGATGCAGGGCGGCGGCCATGTCCCCCAGGGCGAGGCGGGTGTCGTCCACCACGACCAGATCGGCGGCGACTTCGGACAGATCGGCCGCCAGGGAGGGCGTGAGCACCATTGTTTTCGCGCCGCGCGTCAGGGCGTCGGCCGCGTGTTCGGCGCTCCGGTCCGGCTGATCCGGGGCCGCGCCGGGCAGGACGACAAAAATGTCGCCGGGCCGCACGTCGCGCGAATCGGTACGGATGCGGCCGCCCGTGCGGGTCAGTTCGTCGCAGAGTTGAGCCAAAGTATATATCGCCATGATGGATTCCGTCCTTGAAAAGCCCGATCCGCGTCAGCGTGTGGCCGCCGCCCGGGACTCCGCGTTCTCCGCCCGGGCCGTCAGTTCGGCGTCGCCTTCCTCGTCAGCCATCCACACCACACAGGGCAACGGTTTGCCGTTTTTATCCAGACAGGGACTCCCGGCCGCCGGTTCCTGGCGAACAACCACCAGTCCGTCGCCTTTCACCTCGGGCACCACGCCCGCCTGCGCAAACAGCTCCGTGGCCCGGCGCAGGCTTTGTCCGCACACGTCGGGCGCTATACCGCGTTCGGCCGTCCGGATCACGCTTTGGCCCCGCGCGGCGGAGCGGCCGCCCGCGTTCGGGCGGGGCGTGTCGTCCGTGGCGAATACCACGTCGGGCAGATAGCCCCCGTAGGCCAGAGCGCGGCTGGCCACTTTCTGGAACACGGGCGCGGCCAGCACCCCCCCATATTGGGTGGTGGTGGGCTCGTCCAGAATGACGTAAATCACGTAACGCGGCTTGTCCGAGGGCACGATGCCCCCGAAGCTGGCGGTGCGCTTGTCGCCGTAGCCCCCCGCGTGACCGGGCTCGGCCTTCTGGGCCGTGCCGGTCTTGCCGGCCACGTGCAGGCCCGGAATGCGGGCGCGTTTGCCCGTGCCGTCGCCGTCCACGGTGTCTTCCAACATGCGCAGAACGGCGTCGGCGGTGGCCCGGCTGAAAATGCGCTGCTCCGCGCCGCTGGTGGCATGGCCCTCCGCGTCCATGACCAGGCGCAGGGGCCGGAACTGACCGCCGCCCGCCAGGGTGGCGTAGGCCTGGGCCATCTGAACCCCGGTCACGGACACGCTCTGCCCGAATCCGGCCGACATCAGGTCCACCTCGCTCCAGTCCTGGGGCTGGCGCACGATACCCCGGCTTTCACCCACGCCGATGCCCGTGCGTTGGCCGAAGCCGAGGCGGGTGAGGTAGGCGTAATAGGTGGGCGCGCCCACTTCCAGAGCTATTTTGGCCATGCCGATATTGCTCGAATAGGGCAGGATTTTGGCCGCCTTGAGGTCGCCGTAAGCCCGGCCGTCGTCGCGGATGACGGTTTTCTTGGTTTTCCACATGCCGTTTTCGCAGAAGAATTCGGTATCTTTGGTAATGATGCCTTCCTCCAGGGCGGCGGCCATGAGGAAGGGCTTGAGCGTGGAGCCGGGCTCCAGGGCGTCGGCGGCCAGACGGTTGCGGTATTCGGACGGCGTGGAGTGCCGGAAGTTGTTGGGGTTGAAAAAGGGATATTGGGCCCAGGCCAGCACGTCGCCGGTGGCCACGTCGGCGATGATCACGCCGCCCCAGCGGGCCTTGGCGTATTCCACCGCCTCGGCGATGACATCTTCGGCGATGAACTGAAGCTGCACGTCCAGGGTGAGGTACAGATCCTCGCCCCGGTTGTCGCCCTCGCTGTCCAGGTAAAAACTGCGCCCCGTGCCGTCGCGCTGGATGACGTTGCGCTGGGTGATGCCCGCCAATACGCTGTCGAAGGAGCGTTCCAGCCCCTCCAGACCTTTGTTGTCCAGGCCCACGAAGCCGAGCAGTTGCCCGGCCAGATGTTTGAAGGGGTACACTCGTTCGTATTCGCGGGTCAGACCCACGCCCGCCAGGTCGGCTTTCTGCACGGCCAGCGCCGTGGCGTCGTCCACCTTGCGGGCCAGCCACACGAAGGAACGGTCCTGGCTCAACCGGCGGCGCAGAGTGGTCGGGTCCTCGTTCAGAAGCGGAGCCAGAGCGGCGGCGGCCGCTCCGGCGTCCGCCACTTCGCGCGGATTGGCGTATACCGAGCGACACTCCACGCTGCGGGCCAGAACCTGGCCGTTGCGATCGTAAATATTGCCGCGCCGCGCCTCGACCAGTTCGGTGTACGAGTGCTGACGTTCGGCCATGGTTTCGAGATCGGGGCCGAGAATAAGCTGCACGTAGAAGGCCCGGCACCACAAGATGACCCACAGCCCGGCGAATAATCCGGCCGCCAGCCGGAAGCGCACCTGCTGCCAGTCCACGCCGCTCCACGGAGAAGGGCGCGGGGCCCGTTCCCGGGCGGCGGCGCGCCGGTTCGGCTTGAGACGGGTTTTCCGGGTGGAAAGGGTGCTGGTGGAACGCATACCGATCCTCGAGGTCACTTGGTTTCCGCGCGGCGCGCCGCGTTATCCGCCCCCTCGCCGGGAGCGGCGGGGGCGGGCACTTCCAAACGGCGCACCTGCCCGGGATCGGCCATGCCCATGCCCAGTTGTTCGGCCTTGCGGCCCAGTACATACGGCGACAGCAAACTGTCGCGCTCCACTTCCAGCTTGCCCACATGGGCCCGGACTTCCTCCACCCGGGCCTGCATCTTATGAATGCCGTAGGCCGTATCGTTGCGGTCTATGCTCAGCCAGACCAGGGCCAGACCCAGCACCATGCTGAACAGCAACGACACGATGAGCGTCAGCAGCCAGCCGCCGCTGCCCAGGGTGGACGTTCCGTTATTCATGGTCGGATCTCCGGGCGGAAGATTCGCCGTGAGCAACGGGCGGCGGGGTCGCTTCCGCTCCTCCCGTTTTTTCCGCCACCCGTAGTTTGGCGCTGGACGCGCGAGGGTTGCGGATGCTTTCCTCCCGCGTGGGGAGGATGGGCCTGCGGGTGACGAGCCGCACCTCGGCCTTGTGTCCGCACACGCAGCGGGGCAGATGGGGCGGGCACAGGCAGTCCGTGCTCCACAGGCGGAAGCGCTGCTTGACAGCCCTGTCTTCCAAAGAATGGAAGGAAATGACGGCGATACGTCCGCCCGGCGCCAACCGGGGCAGCACGGCGTCGAGAAAACGCTCCAGTTGGCCCAACTCGTCGTTGACAGCCATGCGCAGAGCCTGAAAGGTGCGGGTGGCCGGGTGATTGCGGGCCGAGGCTCTCCACTTGGCCGGATAGGCCATGCGCACGATGTCGGCCAGCTCGGCCGTGGTTTCAATGGGAGCGCGGTCGCGGGCTTCCACAATGGCCTTGGCGATACGTCCGGCCTGAGGGTCTTCGCCGTATTCCTCGATAAGGTGTTTCAGGGTGTGATAGTCGGCCCGGTTGACCAGGGTGCGGGCGGAGGCTGTCTGCGGGGCCAGGCCCGGCCGGGGCAGGGTGCCCATGTCCATGCGCATGTCCAGGGGGCCGTCGCCGTGCAGGCTGAAGCCGCGTTCGGCCACATCGAGCTGCAGCGAGGATACGCCGAGATCGAGCAGAAAGCCGTCCGCCGTGTCCCAACCCAATTCGTCCAGGGCGTCGGCGAAACGGTCGAAGGTGGAGGCGAACAAACGGCAGCGATCGCCCCAGGGCGCCAGCCGTTCGGCGGCTCTGGCCCTGGCCTGGGGGTCGCGGTCCAGACCGCACAACCAGGCTTCGCCTCCGGTGCGCTCCATCAGGGCCGAGGCGTGCCCGGCCAGCCCCAACGTGCCGTCCACGTACCGCCCGCCCGGACGGGGAGCCAGGGCGTCGAGCACTTCGTCGAGCAGCACGGGATGATGCTCGGCCGTGTGGGGAGTGACGGAAGAGGCGGACACGTTCATGGGCGGTGTGGACTTAAAAGGTTGCTGAAAAGTTGACCTGTGCGCCCCTGAGGGAGGGGCGTGAGCACAGCGAAAAACGCGTCAGAGGGCGAAATCGATGCCGCTGGCGGCCAGTTCATCCGTTACGTCGTCCAGCTTCTGCGCATCCATGGTTGCTTTGAGAGCTTCGGGGTTCCACAACTCAAAACGGTTGATGAGGCCCAGAACCATAACCTCTTTGCCCAGGCGGGCGTAGTCGCGGTGATCCTGTGAAAGGCGCACCCTGCCTTGGGCGTCCAGGGTCTGCACTTCGGCCCCGCCTATGAACAGACGACGAAAGGCGCGTACCTTGGGCGAGGGATTGGGCAGACGGGCGAATTTCTGTTCCAGATCCTCCCAGTCGGCCCAGGGATAGGCCACCAGGCAGCCGTCGTAGGTGGTGATGACGAAGCGTACTTCCTCGCCCTCGGTAGGAGCCGGGGCCGCCTCCGAACGGACGCCGGGATCGGCGCACGCGCGTCCGCGCGCCGCAAGGCTTTCGCGGAATTCCGGCGGAAGCATAAGGCGGCCCTTGGGGTCCAGGCTGCGGGAAGATCGGCCTCTGAAATACATGTTTGTCCCACTTCTTACCACTTTTTCCCACAATCTTCCAAAAGCCCGATGGTGTCAATAGAGGGGCGCTGCACGGGCACGTGAGACGCATCGCATGTCTCCGAGTCGAAACAACGCTTTTTTATTGTGAAATTTCCACATGTTAGTCTGTTATTGGCGGTTTTGTTTTCAGCCGGAGGCGAGTGATAAAGTGGCGCGCCGACGTAAGTCGGGCGTCGCCGCCGACCGTCCGGAAAGTTCCCGTGTTTCGGTATGCAGAGTGGATCGCGCGTTTTTTTTTTCACCTTTAAGGACGAGGAAAAAGGTATTTTTTTGTCGTTCCGGATGGGGAACGTCCGGCTCCGCCGCCTGTGACCCGGGGAAAATTTGTCCGTGTTCCGGAGGGCGGACCGGGCCGGAAGAGGGGGCCCGGCCGCCGGACTCGACATCTTGCCGGTTTTTTGACAAAGGAAAGGCAGGAAGGAACCATGAGCCGGGGCGCGGTCGGACCATTCTCGACGGGGGGAACGCTTTGCCGTTTCGCCATGCGGGGGAGACCGCGCCGGATATTGCGCGCGACGGCGCGTCGGCCTCCGGGCATACGGTTACAGGCTTGCGGGGTGGGAATAACGTAAGGATAGTGCCATGCGGACGAAAATTATCGCCACCGTGGGGCCCGCTACCAGTTCGCGCGACATGCTGGCGCGACTGGCCGAAGCCGGGGTGGCCGTTTTCCGCCTCAATTTTTCCCACGGCGACGTGCCCTTTTTCCGGCGGATTGTGGACGACATCCGCTCCATCGAGCGGGAGCGCGGCGAGCCCCTGACCATTCTTCAGGACCTGCCGGGCCCGAAAATCCGGATCGGCATGTTGCCCGGCAACACGCTGACCGTTATTAAGGGTAATGAGCTTATTCTGGGGCCCGAGGCGCGGGAGGGCGATTCCGTGCCCAGTTTGCCCTTCGACAATCAGCAACTGCTGAACGATATGACGCCGGGCGACCGCCTGGTGCTGGCCGACGGCGGCCTTCAGTTCCGGGTACGCGAGCGCCTGCCCGACGGTCGGGCGCTTATCGAGGCTTTGGGCAACGGCATCGTCACGTCGCGCAAGGGGCTGGCCCTGCCCGGCAAAACCGTGGCCCTGCCCGCCCTGACCGACAAGGATCGCAAAAATCTGGCCGTGGGCCTGGAACTGGGTGTGGACGCGGTGGCCGTGTCCTTTGTGCAGAGCGCCGAAGACATCCGGCAGGCCAAGTCTCTGCTGCGGGCCGCGGGCCGCGCTCTGCCCGTAGTGGCCAAGCTGGAGCGCCGCAACGCCGTGGAAAATCTGGACGCCATCCTGGCCGAAACCGATATGGTCATGGTGGCGCGCGGCGATCTGGGCGTGGAATGCCCGCTGCCGGAATTGCCCGCCCTGCAGAAACGCATCATCCGAGCCTGCAATGCGGCCTCCAAACCGGTCGTCGTGGCCACCCAGATGCTGCTGTCCATGGTCAACAGTCCCGTTCCCACCCGGGCCGAAACCACGGACGTGGCCAACGCCGTGCTTGACGGGGCGGATTGCGTGATGTTGTCGGAAGAAACGGCTATGGGCAATTATCCGGTGGAAACCGTGGCCTATATGCGCCAAATCGCCGCCGAGGCCGAGAGCTATCTGCTGGAGACGCGCGAACTGGTCGAACCCGAGGCCGGCAGCGGCCCGCCCGAATTTTTGGCCTACGCGGCCTGCTTGCTGGCCGAAAAAACCGGAGCCCGGGCCATCGTGGCCCATTCCATGTCCGGCGCGTCGGCCCGGCTCTTGTCCTCGTGCCGCCCGTCTCAGACCATCCATGCCCTGACGCCCGACGCGGGCGTTCTGCACGCCCTCAACTTTACCTGGGGCGTCCGCCCTCACTTTGTGGAAGAAAATCCCGAGGTCAGCCATCTGCGTCGGGTACAGCGCTACATCGCCGCCACTCCGGATTTTCCCGTGGGCGAGGATGTGGTGATCACGGCGGGCGAACCTTCGCCCGGCCAGCCGAGGCGCGGTACCAACCTCGTAAAAATCTACAGGAAATAGCATGGCCAAAATAAAAAAAGCCGCTGTACCCGACAATATTTCGGAAGAATACTATCAGATCAGCGAAGAAATATTGTCGAGTTTTTCCAAGTACCGACCTCCCGTCGATCTGTTCCGGTTTCGGGAAGACATCGCCCTGTTGTATCCTTTGTACCGCAAAGGCCAGCGGCTGACCAACGAACAGGTGGAGGAAGCGCAGACCTTGTGCCGCGAAGGGTCGCTTTTCGTCTCGCGCAGCGATCATCCCATCTACGTGGAACATATCGCCAAGCAGGCCGACCTGGTGCTGGTGGACGCCAACCTCAAGGAAAGCGAGGCGGCCGATATTCTGCTGCGCGCCCTGGGCATGCGACTGACGGCCTTTTATGAGCAGCCGGTGCTGGCCTGTTTCGAGCCCTTGTATAAAGACGTCATGGTTCTCACCGAATACCTGGCGCAGGATCGCTTTCGCGCCCGTCTGTTCATGCGCCGCCTGTTCACCGAGGATGCCGCCCTGGTGCCTCATTCCCTCAACGTGTTGGCCGTGGGCCTGTGGCTGTGCCTCGAAAATCAGGAAGGCGAACTCAAGCGCCGCTTTCTGGATCGTCTGGCCCTCGGCCTGCTGTTGCACGACGCGGGCATCACCAAGTTGCCGGGTTATGTGTTGAACAAGTCCACGCCTCTCAAGCAGGACGAATGGGAAAAGATCACCGCCCATCCCCTGGCCGGAATCAAAATGATGCTCAAGGTCAACCTGTCTTTTGACGAACTCAACCTTGCTATTTTGCAGCATCATGAGCGTCTGGACGGCAGCGGCTACCCGCAGAAGCTCAGGGGCGACGCCATCAGCCAGGTGGGGAGGTTGACGGCCGTGGCCGACTCCTTTGCGGCCATGATCACCAGGCGGCCGTATGCCCCGGCCAAAAAGCCCCTGGACGCGGCACGGGAACTGGCCGAAGAAAAGACCAAATACGATGCGCGCTACACCGTCCCCCTGCATAACGCCTATCTGACCGGCTTGTTCGCCCTGCCGGGCGGCCCGGCCGCCGGGCGGGGCGGAGCCGGGGGGGCCGCGCCGGAAAAAAACGGGGCCTGACGCCATGCCGTACCGCACCGCTCCTTCCGAACCGTCGGCCGTTCCGGCCGCCGACACGGTCGGCGTTCCGGCGGTCGAAGCGTTGTCGCCCACGGCCCGGGCCATGATGCCGCCCCTGCCCCGGCCCGACGACGTGGTTATGCCGGAGCAGGGAGCGAATTTCGAGGATCGGGTGCTGCTTCTGCTGGCCGCCGTGATCCTGGCCGACGGCGTGCTGACCTACCCCGAATACGAACTGGGGCAGAGCGTTGTGCGGCGTATTTTCGGGGAACGGGCTTTGCATGCGGGGATGCAGGCCCGCTTTCACCACGCCTTGTTGAACCCGCCGAGCCGTCCGGCCGAACTGGCCGCCAGCCTGGCCCGTGAAGCCGTGGCCGAGCAGGTGTCGGCCGATCAGATCAAGGCCTTGCTGTCGGGGCTGGAGGAATTGTGCCGTCGCCGTCCGGCCGCCGACGCCGTGGCCCGTCGTCTGCGCGAGGCTATCGACATCGCCTTTGCCGAACAGCGTCTGGAGCGCCGCCGTCGACGCCTGGCCGGAGAAAGCGGGCTGGTCGAACGCGGTCTGGAGCAGGGCGCGCGCCTGGGCCTGCAAATGGGCCGGGCGGCCGTGGGCGGTACCCGGCAACTGATGCAGAGTATGGTGGACGCGGCCCGGCTGATGCTGCCCCGCCACGACGAAACGCCCGTGCACGACGAGATGCTGACCCCCCCCGTGGCGGCCTTCAACGCCGAATTGGCGGACCGGGCCGACGCCCTGGCCCGAGCGGCCTGGACTCTGGAAGATGCCGAACTGCAACGCGAACTGGCCGATTTTCGCCGTATTCTGGCCGATCAGCCCTTCCGTGTAACCCTGGTGGGCGAGGGCAAGCGGGGTAAAAGTTCGTTGGTCAACGCCCTCCTGGGCGAAATCCTGTCGCCGGTGCGCGAGGCCGTGCCTGAAACTGCGGCCGTGGCCGAATTTTTCTACGCCCCTCAGCCCCGTTATGCGGTTCGTTGGCTGGATGAAGAGCAGTTCGCGCATCTGGCGGACTATCTGGCCGGGGAGGAGGAAAATCTGCTGTTGCGGGGCAAGGTCGAAGTTCTGCGCCGCACGGCGGCCGAAAAGCGCCCGCGCGGGCTGACCACCCTGACCAGCCGGGCCGATATTCCCGACTATCTGGCCGTGGACGGCCGCTACGCCGCCCTGACGGCGCGGGTGTCCATCGGCCTGCCCGTGGAACTGCTGCGTCCGGGCATGGTATTGGTGGACACGCCGGGCCTCAACGCCACGGATTCTTTTCAGGATTATCTGGCCTACGAAGAAAGTCTGAGCGCCGACTGCCTGATTTTCGTCATGGACGCCCGGCGGCCGGATTCCGCCTCGGAACTGCGCCTGTTGCGCAAGCTGGCCGCTTCGGGGAGGGCCGTGTCGATCATCGGGGTACTGACCGGGGTGGATCGCCTGAACGAAGCGGACGGCCTGGAGGACGCCAAGGCCCGGGCTCTGGGCATTCTGGGCGAAGCCTGCCGGGGCGCGGAGGGGCTGCGCGTGCTCGGTTTGGCGGCCGTCAACGCGCGCGCGGCCATGCTCGCCCGCACCGGCGGAGCCGGTACGGCGGATCGCGCGGCTCTGCGCGAACTGGGACATTTGTTCGATCTGTTGCGGGCGGCTCTGGCGGCGGATTCGGGCAAAGAGGAATATCGGAGCCGGGTGCTGGCGCGCTGGGCGGCCTTGCGGGCCCAGGCTGCCGGGCGTTGCGGCGAAGCCATGCGGCGTTATCGCGCCTCTCTGCCGCCGGCCCAGTTTCTGGAGCTTCTCGAGCGCCATGCCGATCGATTGGCGGAAGCCTCTCTGGAACACATCGAACAGGCCCGGTCTGTGGTGGCTGCGGCGGCCCATGATGTGGACGAGTGGCGCAGCGGTCTGGAACGAGCCCTGGATCAATGGGAAGAGAGGCTGGTACTGCGGGTTATGGACGCCGCTCACCGTCATGCCGACGCCCTGGGGTCGGATTTCGCGCGGGAAAGCGCCTGGACGGCTTTTGACGAAGAAGAGGCTCCGCGCATCGCCCGCCGGAGCCTGGATGATTTTTTGAGCGAGCAGCAGGGGGTGCTGCGCGGCTGGGAGGATAAATTGCGCCTGTTCGGAGAGGATATGCGCGACCTGTCCGCCCGGTGCCTGACCAGCGTGGAGGAGAGCGCCGCCGAACTGGGCGATATTTGCGCCGTGAGCGGCCGCATGGATCACTTGCTGGTGCAGTCCGACGCCCACATGCGACGCTTGGCCGTATTCCTGGCCGGAGCGGGCGGCGGGGCGGTACTGGCGGGCAGTTTGATCAACCTCATGGCCTGGGGAGGGGCGGCCCTGGTCGTGTTGACCCATCCTCTGGTGTTGCCCGGCGCGGCTCTGGTGGGCATGGCAGCCTACGCCCTGCACGCCGTGGGCAATGCGTCGCGGCGCAAGGCGGCTTTTCTGGAGCGTAAGCGTAAAAAGATCGAGCAGTGGGCCGCCGAGGCCCGCCGTCTGCTGGACGAGGAATTGCGCGCGGCGGGCGAGGAACTCACCGCTTCGTATAAAGCGGCAGTGGCTCGCGGTTTTGTGCCCGCTCTGGAGATTTTGGTGGGCGAAGCGGTGCACGTGCGCCTGTATCTCAAGGTCATGGACCGTATCCGTGAAGACGCCGATGTGTTCGAGCGCAAGGTGCAGGCCCTGTTGTAGCGGGGCGTCGCGGAGAAGGCTCCGGAACAAGGAGAGAGGTATGACGGCGGACTGGAGTATTTCAGGCTTGAAATGGCCCGGAGTCGAACAGCGCGAGGCATCTCACTTCTATATCAATAAAGACTTTGTGGTGGATGCGAGCCAGAACAGGGATGGGCAATTATCGGAAGGAGAAAACACTTAAGTGACCCCTAATACTGAATGGGAGTCCTATCGTTTGTAATATTTTCTGTAGTTAACCAGTGTACTACCTTTGGTACAATGGGGGCAAATGCCTCGCTCCATGTTTGAGGAACCGCAGAACCGCTTTCTCTTTCCCCCCATTCAAAGTTTGTTTCCAGCTTGGCAAGGGTATCGATCAGCGCGTTAGAAACACCGTCCAGCGTCGGACGAGCAGGGATGATAAAAGGGGAAAGTCCACGCAGCAGTGTCACTGTCTTGTTCAAAATAAGTATTTATAATCACGGGTAAACCACAGGCTGTGGCTTCCAGCGGCATATATCCAGTATGCGGCGAAAGAACCAAATATAGTGCAAGGCTGGATTCGCGTATTTCTCGAGCATATTCCTCCATATGCAGTGTGGGCAGCATGATGGTTCGCAGACCGCCGGAAAATTCTATGGGAACATGCCCCCCCTGTGCGCCATAATAGCGGATTTCCCACGTGTCCGGCGATAGTACCCCCCTTTCCGCTGCTCGCGAAATGGCTTCAAGTGCAAACTGGTACATATTGCGCTGTTGTAGGTACCAAAACGTGTGTAGACAAAAAGTTTCTTTTTTCCCGACCGAGACACCGGAAAGAAAAGCGTTCTGTCAACGGCAGGTTGAAAAAATAGGACCTTTTTCCTGAATGCTTCGTTGGCGAAGGAGCCTGTTCCTACATTCAGTAACATGTCGGCAAGGCTTGGTGTATTGATGATGGGCAGAAAATTTTCCGCATACGTTTCCAGAAGCATGGCATGCACGGGGTTCCATGGAAAAAAATTGGATTCAAAATCTCGAATAAAATACGCTGGATATGGTGTCTGTGTTTTTTTGTGCCAGCGATATTGTTGTGGGCAATGTCCAAGAAGCCGTGGCGCAGATACGATCTCCTTTATGTAGACAAACTTTATTTGTAAGATCGGAAAGCAAAAAATGAGACACTGTCTCCCTGTCCAGCCCAAGTGAATATTCAAGATGGGTGCGGAACGCTTCTAAAGTACATGCCTGAGATTGAAGACTTATGCAATGAATTGTATATCATTGTTTTGCTAACTCACCAGCAAAACGATAGGCTGTATTTGGGCCTGCACTGAATGCTGTTTCAAAAATTGATGGAAGCAATAAAACAAAATAAGTTTTATCTAGGTAAGAAGATATAGAACAACTAAGTGGTTGGGCAACAGGATTAAATGAAGAAAAATACATATGATGACTTCCATTTTTCAGTAGTCTGCATATCAGTAGTCGGAATTGTCGTGCGCGGAGCTTGGAGTTTTTTTAGTAAATTCCATTTTTTTATGAATTTGAAATGGGAAGAAATATTCATTTTATAATTAACTTTTATGTTTAAAATACTTTGATATATCTTTTTTGAGATGTCCATATAACGACATAAATGCAATTTGAAATGCTCTTGTTATGGGTATTTGATGTGGGTTTTTACTGCAATATTTCATTATTTTTTTATATTTATTGTTAGGTGTAATATTAGTAATATTAGAATGTAAATATACGCTTGTATTGCTAAAAGTTGCTAATCTATCTTCATAATGTTGAAATATTCTTATAAGTTCATCAATGGGAATAACAAAATTATAAAAATATCCTTCATCTTGAACAATATAAGGGAGGGCACGTTCTAAGCCATGTGCTATACTCCCATCATTTGGAAATGGCTCTGCTGGGAAATCAGATAACATAATATTGGAATGTAATAGAGTAGCTAAAGATTTTGGACGGTACCAAAAAATATTATTAACACATAAAGACCAGCTTGTTTCTTCCGGAATATGGGAATTTAAAAGTTCAAATATTTTTAGTCTCCACCTTTTTGTTCCTTCATTACCTTCAAATAGTCCTGCATTAGGGTTTGCTAGAAGCAAGTCTGGCTGTGATACATGAAAAACTATGCCAAGGTCTTTTTTTTTGCAAAAAAGATTAATTAAATTAGATATATATGTCGATGACGCAAGCACGCTTCTCATCAAAAAATGATTCCACATATCAACAAGTACAGGATGTTGTGATGGGCTTTTTTTCATATGAAATTTTAATGCAAGGTCATATTTTTCCTGCACATCTTTAAATCCTAAGAGCCAGGGCGCCACATCCCTGCCTCTGTCTGGCCAGAGGCGAATTTCCATATGCTGAATTTGCCTCGAACCTATATTTTTAACGGTGTTAGTGATAAAATCGGCATGTTCTTGGGTCGGAGTAGAAATGTATAAATCAAAGGGATAGGGAATATTATTTATCCAACTGATGGCTTCTTTTACTTGTGATGAGTAAAATATATGAGCAAAAACAGCAATGCGAAGATTGGGATCGGGCAATACTTCTCCTTCGCTATTTAAGGCTTCTAGCGAGCCTGGCATATTTTTAAACCAAGAAAGGGGACGAGTCCGATATATATGATTAAATATAAACTCCCGAGGATAAATGCTTCCACTTTCTTGGAGAGCTGAAAAAAATTCATATCCGCCATAGTATGTTTTATCATATCGGGTCTGAAAATATTTTATTTTAGCAAAAGGGAGTTTGTAATTTTTTATAAACCATGGAGCCAACGTATAAACAAAAGGTATATCAATACCTATTGTTGGAATTAGACTCATATTTTTACTATTAATCTTTACATATATATCATATGTGTATCCGAGTTTTATAAAAAAAGATGTCATCTTGAGTTCAAATTTTTGAATGGCATCCTCAAAACATTTTATATCTCCAATAGATTTCCAAAATTCAAAAAAAAGTTTATTTTGAAATATTGATTTTCTGAAAACACAAAAATAATTATGTAAATGTTCAGGAAAATTGGAATGAGTATTTTCTGTTATTCCCCAAAAATCTGCTTTGCTTTGATCCATTTTTGTAAACATTTCCTCAAGAGGAAATAGGGGACCATAACATGAATCATTCATTATAATAATTTCATCATATGTAAATATATATTCATGAGTTAAAGAAAGAATAGTTTCTTTCCAGGCGGTTGCATCATATCCCTCGTCCAGTCTTTGACGCAAATCTATAATAAATGGTTTTAATATTTTTTTATCATCATCGGAAACCGGTGAATTACTAATAAAAATGATGGAAATACCAAAATCGTGCAGAGATTTTATTTGATAGACCACATGCGGATCCACTTTGCCGTCTCGGTCAAAATGAGCGTAAAGCAGAAGCCGTTTGATAGATTTCTGTTCGTCGGGTGCTGACTTTAGTTTATCATAGGCGAAGGACATGCTTATCCTCTGTTTTGGGTGGATCACGTTGTAATAAAGAGATATTCCGAATCTCGCTCGGCTATGCACACAGGCGTATCCGGCCAGTCGATGCCGAAGGCCGGATCGTTCCAGCGTACCCCGCGTCCATAGCCCGCTTGGTAAGGCTCCCGAATCTGATAAAAAATCTCGCAGTTGTCTTCCAGAGTTAGAAAGCCGTGCGCGACGCCGGGCGGGATATACAGTGCCGCATGATTGGTGGCGCTCAGGTTCAAGCCGTGCCATTGGAAGCGCGTCGGAGAACTCACCCGCAGATCCACAGCCACATCAAAAACCCTGCCCATGGTGCAGCGCACGAGCTTATGCTCGCCGTAAGGCGCTTCCTGATAGTGCATCCCCCTTAGTGTGCCCCGTCGGGGATTCCAGGAAATGCTGCACTGGCTCCATTCCGCGAGCAGGCCATGGGCGGCGAATTCCTCGTTGCAGGACATGCGGGCGAAAGCCCCGCGTTCATCTTCCAGCAATTCAGGGCGAATTTCCCATACTCCCGCGAGTGGCGTTGGCGTAAAAATCACGGCCACACCCTGAGTTCCGGTATGGCGGTCACGAACCTGCCTCCCCATTCCCGAATCGGCGCAAGCTGGGTCATAATTTCTTCCTTCAGATTCCAGGGCAGGATAAGAACATAGTCCGGGCGCTGTTCCAGCATTTTTTCCGGAGAAATCACGGGAATTCGGCTGCCGGGCAGATACTTTCCCTGTTTGTGGGGATTTCTGTCCGCTACGGCTTCGATCAGGTCATGCCGTACCCCCGCGTAGTTAAGCAGTGTGTTTCCCTTGGCGGCGGCCCCGTAACCCCAAACTTTTTTATTCTTCCGACGTGTGGAAACGAGAAAATCCAGAAGATCCAACTTGATTGTGAGAGAGGCGGATGCAAGGTTCTGATATCCGGAAAAGTCGGTCAGCCCGGCGGTCTTTTCGCGGTGCAGAATGTCTTCCACTATGGAAGATGCCGGCCGGGGACATTCTTCCCGACAGGCGAACACCCGCAGCGATCCGCCATGTGTGGGCAATTCCTCTACATGGAATACCTGAAGCCCGTGGGCGGCAAATATTCTTTTTACTGTAGAGAGTGAAAGGTAGGAAAAATGCTCATGGTAGATGGTGTCAAACTGCGTTTCCCGAACAAGATTGAGCAGATGTGGGAACTCTACGGTCATAAAGCCTTTAGGCTTCAGAAGAATACGAAAACCTTCCACAAAATCATTAATATCCGGCACATGTGCGAGCACATTATTGCCGAGCATGAGATCTGCGGCATAGCCCTTTTCTTTCAGTTCTCGTGCATTTTTTTTGCCAAAAAAGGCGTTCTCCGTCGGTATGCCCTTTTCCCGCGCAACCGCCGCCACATTGACGGCGGGCTCCACCCCCAGCGCCTTAACCCCTCTCTCGAGAAAATACTGAAGAAGATACCCGTCATTGCTTGCAATCTCCACAACTTGACTGCCTTTGCCTATGCCGTAGTCACGCGTCATATGTTCCACATAGCGCTCGGCATGGGTAAGCCATGTATTGGAGTAGGAAGAAAAGTAGTCATAGTCGGAAAAAATGGCGTCAGGGGAAGTGAATTCCTCCAATTGCACCAGGCCACACTGGGGACAGAACCATACCTTCAGCGGATAGAATGGCTCCATATCCATATGCCGTTCTGGCGGAACATAGGAATTGGAAAGTGGACTCGCGCCAAGGTCGATGACCACATCACTCAGAACTCGATGGCAAAAGCGACATTCAGCCATGCTTACTCCTGAAAAAAGTGGGTATAAGCCCGGATTTGATCCAAACAGAGGTCAATGGGGTCGCCGCCTTCGCCTTCGCGGCGATACCATGCGGCCGTCCATTCCAAAGTTTGCTCGGCGTCAAGGACGGGATGCCAGCCTAATTTTCTCCGTGCTTTGGAACAATCCAGCAATAAAGTATCTGTTTCGTGAGGATGCGGACTCTTGTCTTTGGTCCAGCTGGAAGAGATTCCCCATGCCTTGGCGAAATGCTCCGTCATCCATTCCACAGTCTGAACTTGTTTTTCATCCGGACCGAAATTCCATGCGCCCGCCACATCGCGGCCTTCAAAGGCCAAGCGCGTTAAATGCAGATAGCCTGCAAGCGGTTCAAGCACATGCTGCCAGGGCCGAATTGCATGGGGATTGCGTAACTCTACGAAACGGCCCTCGCGGAACGCTTTGATCATATCCGGAATCAGGCGATCCCGAGCATAATCACCACCGCCGATCACATTGCCCGCGCGCGCCGACATAACCGTCACGCCCCCCTCGGCCAGAAAGCTGGAGCGCCAGGCGGCGCAAACTAGTTCGGCGGCAGCCTTGCTGGCGCTGTAAGGATCATAGCCGCCCAGGCGATCCGTTTCCCGGTACCCCCAGGGCCAGTGCCGATCCTCGTAACATTTGTCCGTGGTGATGATAAGTGCGCAACGCACGCCCGGCGTGTTTCTCACAGCGTCAAGCACACAAGCTGTCCCCATGACGTTGCTTGCGAATGTTTTCAGCGGCTCTTTGTAAGAGGCCCGGACCAAGGCTTGTGCGGCCAAATGGACAACGATATCCGGACGGAATGTCCGCATGGCTTGGGCAATGGCCGAAACGTGACAAATATCGCCCGTTTCCTGCTCCACATATGGCGCGAGCATGTCGGCGCGCGCCTTTTCCGCCTCGTCCCGAATCAGGGAATAGCCGTATACTCTCGCGCCGAGAGAATGGAGCCACAGAGCCAGCCAGCCCCCCTTGAAACCTGTGTGCCCGGTGAGCAACACTCGTTTGTCCTGCCAGAAGTCAGGCGACAGCGACTGTTTCATATATCTTTCTCCGCAGTTTGTTCCAGCATAGCGGTAATACCGTCCGACAGGGAGCGACGCGGCGTCCAGCCGAGTTCCCCACGTAGGCGTTCCACAGACGCGACCACTCGTTTCGGCGTTTCTTCCGAAATACGGACTTGCTCCAAATCTAGCAGATCGGGGCGACCTGCCGCCTCGGCGGCCATCCGGGCCATATCGCCAAGCGACACAGCTTCTCCGCTCCCGATATTCAGAACACCAGTCAGAGTGGATGTGGCGGCCAGAGCGAGAGCGTGGCCTATATCCTCCACATGGATATAATCCCGTTCCAGGTTGGCTCCATGGCACACGGCCGGTTGCCCCGCACGAAATGCCCGCATCATGTCAGATAGAAATTTTTTCGGCGCTTCTCCCCTCCCATAGGGCCAGAAAATGCGGCACCAAAGACAGGAGACGCCGACGGAGACGGTGTAGGCTTCCAGAACCTGACGCAGTCCGTTCTTGCACACGCCATAAAGAGAGCGCGGTTTCACGGGGCTTTCGTCTTCCTTCAGGGGCATGTTGGCATTCCAATCATACTCGGCGCCACTTCCGGCATAGATAACACGGGGTGTTCCTTTTTCGGCAAAAGCGCGTGCAAGCAATAGACTGGCCGCCAGCCAGTCCAGGTTCTGCGGTGAATTCCAGAATTCGCCCGGCGGTACATGCCAGGCAAGATGAAGAACTAGATCCGCCGGGAAACGCGCCGCAAGACGCCGTGCCTCGCCTTCCCGCAACAGGTTTCCTTCCACGAAGTGAATATGGGGAGGAACTTTGCCTTCGGGAACATGCTGGGTCAGGGCGATTATCTTGTGCTCCGTACCTAGACTCCGTATGACGTGACGGCCGATGAACCCCGTGGCTCCGGTTAGAAATATCCGCATGCTGCTCTCGATCAGGCCCAAGTTTTCCACGGCGCACGCCCCTGATCCCAAAGAGCGCATAATGTGGCCTTGTCCCTCAAGGTGTCCATGGAATGCCAGAACCCGCTGTGCCTGTAGGCGGCCAGTTCCCCCTTGTCGCTCAGGGTGCGTAGCGGCCCGGTTTCAAAAACCACCCCATCGTCATTGGCGGGTATGTGGTCGAAAATCCCCGGTTCACATACCATGAAGCCGCCATTGATCCACGCGCCGTCGCCCCTGGGTTTTTCCTGAAAGGATGTAACAACACCGTCTTCCGTCAGACCCAGAGCACCGAACTTCCCTTCCGGCTGTACGGCCGTGAGCGTGGCGATTTTTCCGCTTTTTTTGTGGAAAGCGATCAGCTCCGGAATATTGATAGTGGAGAGGCCGTCCCCGTAGGTCAGCAGAAAGCGTTCCCCTTTCAGATATGCTTCCGCCTTTTTCAGACGGGCTCCGGTCATGGTTTGTTCACCCGTATACAGCATGGTGACACGCCAGGGTTCTTCCCGCGTGGTGTGCAGTGTCACCCTGTGATCCTGCATATCCACTGTAATATCTGAATACCGTGTATAATAATTGATGAAATAGTCTTTGATGACATGAGAAAGATACCCTGTCAGCACAATGAATTCATGAAAACCATAATAGGAATAGATTTTCATGATATGCCAGAGTATCGGCTTGCCCCCGATTTCCACCATAGGTTTGGGCCGTTCTCCTGTTTCTTCGGAAAGGCGAGAGCCTAATCCTCCAGCAAAAATGACGGTTTTCATTATGTATCTATACCTCCGTATCATTAATTTATAATGATTATTTATTAAATAAATGCATTATATATGTATTATGGTGGTGCAATAATAAATATACATCATTATTTTACACATAAATGTATTTTGGGCGCTGATTATCCGGCATAGGTTCCTGCTTTGAACGGCAAGGAGTACATTGGCAGATGCACTGTCGATTTTTTGGGGCTCAAATTGTGTAAGATTATATTATAATATATTAGAATTTATAAATATTTTTTTGAGTCCACAGCCTGTTAGGCATATTTAATGTATTGGATATGTCTTGCCAAAAAATACTTTTAACTATATGAAATTTTCCAGTTTCATCGACAGTGCATCTGTCGATTTTATTTCGCGAAAAGCTTGCGGACACGGCGGAGAGAGCAGGACCTCCGTGAGGGCGGTGAAGAAACCTTGCGCTGGAAGGACGTAATCCGATCCGGTGAGCGGGCTGTATGCGTGCTGGACCGCAGAGGGACGGGCGGCGCGGCCGATTTTGCCCTTCGGCGCGTGGAGTCTCTGGCGGCCGAGGGGCGTGCCGTGCTTCACCTCGTATATCACCGGCGGGAGCGACGTATCCGTCTGACCGCCCGCCGGGGCGGGCTGAGCGCGGAGGCCTGGGCTCGGGGGCTGGAGTTTTTGCTGGACGCCTCCTGTCCCCGGTTTGAGGAATTGGAAATCAACGAGCTTTACAACTGGTCCGTGGCCTTTCCGCGTTCGTTATTCGCGCCCCGCAACGGCGGCGGACGCAGCGCCTTTATCGGCGGCCTGCTGAGGCAGATCGTGCGGATCAAGCACGTTCATCGGGCCCGGTTGCGTTTTTTTGTCCACGATTTTTATCCGCTGTGCCCCGGCCCTCACCTGATGAATCTCGAAGGTCGCTATTGCGGCCTGCCCGACATGACGACCTGCGCTTCCTGTCTGCCGACCCGGCGGCATAATCGGGGAGTGTCCCTGCCCCGTTGGAGGGCCGCTTGGCAGGCCTTTTTCGATCATACCGAACAAATGGTGTTTTTTTCGGCCTCGTCGCTGGAACTCATGCGACGGGCCTTTTTTCTGCCCGACGAACGGGTGGAACTGAGGCCCCATGATCCGCTCACCCGTTATCAACCTATGCCCGAGACGCCCGCCGGAGCTCCTCTGTGCGTGGCCGTGGTGGGCAATATCACACAGGCCAAGGGCGCGCGCATCGTGTGGGAACTGGTCGACCTGCTGGCTGCCGAGCGCCCCGAAGCCCGGTTGGTGGTAATCGGCGAATTGGAGGGCGCGGCCCATCGAACCGGGCTTCCGGCCCAACTGACCGTCACCGGCCCCTACTGCAAGGAAGATCTGCCGTCTCTGCTCGCCGCCCACGGATGCACCGTGGGCCTTATGGCGTCGGTGCTGCCTGAGACATTCAGTTTTGTCACCCAGGAACTCATGCAACTGAATCTGCCCCTGGTCTGCTTTCCGCTGGGCGCGCCCTTCGAACGCATCCGCGCCTGGGAGCGCGGTCTGCCCGCCACGGCCGTCAGTGCGCGCGCGGCTCTGGACGCCCTTGTCGAATTGGACGCCCGCCGTGCCGTCGGCCGGAGCTAGGGGAATTTTTTAGAGCAATTTACCTTTCTGCCTATCCGTAAAACGCTTCGCGCTGACGGGTAGGGGGGCCGTGCCGCCTCCTTTCGGTGTCGCCGCAAATACTTGCGGCGTATAACTTCGCCTTCAGGCATAAAGCTTATAAATAGCGCTTGCACTTCGCCTCGGATGCGCATAGGTTCTGCCCCGTTTCGGGAACTGTTTGATCAGTCAATCTGTCCTAGATTGCTGTGCGTCGGGTGCGGAGTTTTCCCATGTTCGCCATTCTTTCCCTG
This sequence comes from uncultured Desulfovibrio sp., assembly GCA_900541395.1. Lineage (GTDB taxonomy): Bacteria > Desulfobacterota > Desulfovibrionia > Desulfovibrionales > Desulfovibrionaceae > Mailhella > Mailhella merdigallinarum. Next base: position 2,343 of record UQJT01000034.1, on the reverse strand, counting down.
CTGGCTCCTGTTTTCGCCCTGTTGTTCATCGGCATCCTGGTGGAGCGTTTTCGCTTGGTGCCGCCGGGCGGGGCCGCCACCCTCAATATGCTGGTGTTCAACCTGGCTATGCCGTGCCTGATTTTCAGCTCCATGGCGGTCAGCGATCCGGCCGATCTGGCTCGGGGCGGCTATGTGGGCGGTACCCTGGCGGGCATGTTCGTCTGCTGCGCATTGGCCCACGGCCTTGTCAGCCGGGGCTTTCGCTCCCGCCACGCCGAGGCGTCCATTATGGGGGTGCTGGCCTCCTTTCCGAACACCGCCTTTATGGGCTTGCCGATCATGATTTCGTTGTTTCCGGACAACCACGACGCCGTGCTGGCGGCCACCATCAGCACCGTGTTTTGCCTGCCTCTGCTGCTCATCGGCATGTTCGTGCAGGAATGGTGCCGGAACGCCGAGGGACTCAGTCGTCGCCGTCTGCTGCGAAAAGTGGCACGCACTATGGGGCGCAATCCCATCCTGCTGGCCACCCTGGCCGGGGCCGTGGTTTGCGTGGCGCGTCTTCCCGTGCCCGAGGGGGCGCTGACGGTATGCCGCAGTCTGGCCGCCACGGCCACGCCCTGCGCTCTGGTGGCTCTGGGCATGGTGTTGTCCATCCAGATGACCAGCTCCGTGCGGGGCGAAAGCCATCTGTCTTGGCAAATACCGGTCGATCTCATCAAGCTGATTCTTCAACCCCTGCTGACCCTGTTCGCTCTGTCCGGCCTGGGCGTGTCGGGGGAATGGCTGGCTATGGGCGTCATTTTGGCCGGAATGCCCACCGGGTCGGTAGCCTACGTGCTGAGTGAAACTTATGGTGTGGCCGCCCGGGATGCCTCGCGCGTCATCCTGGTCGATACCGCCCTGTCCGTGTTGACCATTCCGCTCATGGTGTTTCTGCTCCAGAGGGCCGGCATCATGGCGGGAGGCGGATTGTAGGGAAGCGGGGCTTTGGGAATGCCGGAACGGGCGGGGGCTTGACAGCGGTGGATTTTCTTTTTGTAATTCATGCCGCAAGCCTATGAGAGCCTTCTTATTTTGAAACGCGCTGCAGAGTCGAGCGCCGCGGGGCTGCGGCCGACCGAGCGGGTCATGGCCCTGCGTGTGAAGAAGTATGGCATCCTCCATCGGCTTTTTCGCTCCGGCCGGGGTTGAACCGGGCCGTCAACTTTGAACTCCTTACCGCGAGGTCATTATGTCGTTCAGCGCTGCTGTTTTTGGTTTGGGCAACATCGGGCGTTTTGCCGTGGAAGCCCTGAAAGCCGCGCCCGACGCCCATTGCCTGGGCGTGGTGCGTCGGCGCGAATCCCTGGGGACGGCGTCCCTCGATCAGCGTGGATTGCCCGCTTACGCCGCGCTGGACGAGCTGATCGCCGCCCGGGGGCGCCCCGATGTGGTGCTGGTGTGCGCGCCTTCGCGCCAGGTGCCGGATTTGGCCGCCGGGCTTCTTGCTCAGGGGCTCAACACCGTGGACAGTTTCGACATCCATGACCGTATTCCCGAAACCTTGGCTTGTCTCGATCAGGCAGCCCGCCAGGGCGGAAGCGTGGCCGTCACCGCCGCCGGATGGGATCCGGGCACGGATTCCGTGCTGCGCGCCCTGTTCGAGGCTATGGTGCCCACCGGCACCACCTTCACCAATTTCGGTCGGGGCCGTTCCATGGGGCACTCCGTGGCCGTGCGCGCCCTGCCGGGCGTGGCCGACGCCACGGCCATCACCATTCCCGACGGGGGCGGCCGTCATTCCCGGCTCGTTTATGTTGTATTGGATGAAGGGGCCCGCTTTGAAGACGTGCGCGCCGCCATCGCCGCCGACCCCTATTTCAGCCACGATCCTTTGGATGTGCGCCAGGTGAGCGCCGCCGAGCTGCCTTTTGTGGCCGACGCCTCCCACGGCGTGCTGCTCGAACGCACCGGCGCCTCGGGGTTTACCGCCAACCAGCGCCTTTCTTTCGACATGCGCATCAACAACCCCGCCCTCACCGCCCAGGTTCTGGTGGCCGCCGCCCGCGCCGCCGTCCGCCGTCGGAATCGGGGCGAACACGGCGCTTTCACCCTGCTTGATATCCCGCCCGTCGAGCTGCTCCCCGGCGATCGCCTCGCCCACATCGCCCGTCTCGTGTAGGCAAAAGCATGGGGGCTCCGCCCCCAAACCCCCGGCAGGGAACTGCGTCCCCTGCACCCCCATTAAGGCCGCGCCGGCTTTGAACGAAACGGGACGGGCGATAACCTCCGCCTACCTGTGTTCAAAGCCGGCGCGGCCTTTCATATGGCTTTAGCCAGTTGAGGAAGCATAGCTTCCGAAACAGAAATCCACCCGCT
>UQJT01000033.1 GCA_900541395.1 uncultured Desulfovibrio sp. | reverse complement strand
CAAGGGGCTGCCCGGCGCCGGCAACATCCTGATTTTCGACAACGGCGGCCCGCTTCCCGGCGACTTGTACAAGGACACTCAGGCCCACGCCTGGAGCCGCGTCATCGAATTTGATCCCATCACCAAGAAGATCGTGTGGGAATACTCCGCCCCCACTCAGAAAGTAGGCGGCGGCAACTTCGGCTATCGCTTCTTCTTCTCGCCCTTCATTTCCATCGCCCAGCGCCTGCCCAACGGCAACACCATGATTACCGAAGGCGCGTGCAGCCGCATCTTTGAAGTCACCACCGAGGGCGAAATCGTGTGGGAATACCGCAACCCGTATAACAACATGCCCGCCGCGCGGGATACGCACAGCATGTCGACCGGTTATACCTACCGCGCCTACGCCGTGCCCTACGACTACGTGCCGCAGCTTACGAAGCCCGTGGAAGTGCCGGTTTCCGCTCCGGCGTTCCCCCGTTCCTTCGTCATGATGCCCGACGACAACGGCAATCTCCCCAACTACAAGCCCGTTCTCGACCAGCGCCCCACCGTGCTGTTTGAAGAACCGTGGGTCATAAACCGCCCCGCGGCCAAGTAGTGATGAAATGATGAGCGGCCGGGGCAGGGCAACCCGCCCCGGTTTCCGTCGGCTCCTCTGAGATATGGATATGGCCGCTAACTTAAAAGAGGTTTGTATGAAGTTGATCAAGTCTCTGGCCCTCGGCCTCGGCGCGGTCCTCGCGTGCTCCGGCATGGCTCAGGCGGACACCGCCGTCATTCCCATGGGCACCATCCAGTATAACCCGGCCAAGGCATGGAACAGTTATGTCATTCTCGCCGGCAGCGGTTCGGCCAAGTTGATCGACCGCAACGGCAACCTGGTCAAGGAATGGGATGTGAAGGGCGGCCAGGGCTTCCCGGCCAAGGTGTTCCCCGGCGGCCATGTGGGCGTTTCCCTGTATCCGGGACTGAGCACGGGTTTTCAGGACTCCAATACTCTGGCCATTCTGGACTTTGACGGCAACATCGTCCGCCAGTTCAACGGTTGGCAGAAAGTGGACAAAGGCGAAAAAGGTCAGCCCGCCAATGCCGACGGCACCTATTCCGTGTCCCGTCAGCACCATGATTTCCAGCTTGAAGGCAGTTCCACCGGTTATTACGCCCCCGGTTCCAAGCCCAAGCTGGACGGCAAGATGCTGGTGCTGGCCCACGACAATGTGGCCAACCCCAAAATCAACAGCCAGATGCTGCTGGACGACGTGATCTACATCGTGGACAAGAAGGGCGACGTTGTCTGGAAGTGGCACGCCAGCGATCATTTCGATCAGTTCGGCTTCACCGAAGCCGCCAAGAACCATATCAAGGCTCTGCCTTTCCTGGGTAAGCAGCACGGCGGCGTGGACTGGCTGCACATCAACTGCGCCTCCTGGCTCGGCCCCAACAAGTGGTACGACAAGGGCGACAAGCGCTTCCATCCCGACAACATCATCTGCGACAGCCGCAACTCTTCGCACCTGTTCATCATCGACCACAAGACCGGCGACATCGTGTGGCAGGTCACTCCTCCCTTTGTGGGGCAGGACAGCGACCTCGGCCCCATCACCGGCGTACACGGCACGCACATGATTCCCAAGGGGCTGCCCGGCGCCGGCAACATCCTGATTTTCGACAACGGCGGCCCGCTTGAGGACGACCTGTACAAGGACTCTCAGGGCCATGCCTGGAGCCGGATCATCGAGTTTGATCCCATCACCAGAAAGATCGTGTGGGAATATTCGGCTCCTGCGGAGAAGGTATCGGGTTCCCAGTTCGGTTACCGCTTCTTCTTCTCTCCCTTCATTTCCATCGCCCAGCGCCTGCCCAACGGCAACACCATGATTACCGAAGGCGCGTGCAGCCGCATCTTTGAAGTCACCACCGACGGCGAAATCGTGTGGGAATACCGCAATCCCTATAACTTTACGCCGTTTATGAAGCACAGCTACACCTATCGCGCGTATGCCGTGCCCTACGACTATGTGCCGCAGCTCACGAAGCCCGTGGAAGTGCCGGTCACCGCGCCTTCCGAACCCGCTTCCTTCATCATGCTGCCCGACGACAACGGCAATGTGCCCAACTTCAAGCCTGTTATCGACCAGCGCGCTACCGTGCAGTTCGATGACCCGTGGGTCGTAAACCGCCCCGCGGCTAAATAATGATGGCAGGCCGGGGCAACTCGCCCCGGCTTCGGGCCCGCCCCCGTGGGGCGGGCCGCCTGTCGGCAATACACCATTCATTCCTAAAGGAGAAATCCACATGAACATTAAAACCATTGTGGCCGCTCTGGCCCTGACTGTCGCCTTTGCCGCTCCCGCTATGGCCGGTTCCTTCAGCTTCAACAAGTCCTCCGCCGACGAAATGATCGCCGCCGCCAAGGAAGAAGGCATCACCCTGCCCAAGGAAGTGGCCGACGCCATCGTGACCTACCGCGCCACCACTCCCATCAAGACTGAAGCCGACCTCGGCAAGGTGCCCGGCGTCACTCCCCAGCTCATTCAGCAGCTCTATCCCATCGAAGACGGCGACGACCTGCTGTTTGATCCCTCCAGCATGCCCGGCATGAAGGGCTACTAGGCCTTAACCTTCCGGCGGGGATAACCCCGCCGGAAATGAAAGACGGGTTTATTCAAGGTACAAGCACAGATAGTTGCAGTCTTGAATCGACCCGCCTTTTTTAGATTCTTTTGCTCTTTTTTTATCATTATTCTAATAAAAGTGAAGTAATACCTGATAAAAGATAATTTGTTCACTCTTGTGTGAAAAGATGCATGACGTGCGCTTTGATTGAAGCAAATTAACCTTGAAGTTCTCCATACCGGAACAGATGCTCTGCCGCTCGAACTTGCCGCTTCCCTCCGCTTTTGTCCGCATGCCTTGCGGTTGCGCGCGGAGTCCATTTGACTTGATGGAGTATTTCAAACTTAATCCGTTTCGGCTTTTTGGAGGACCGGACGGTCCGGCCCTCCATTTTTCCGGCGTTCGCCCGACGGGCGCGCCCCGGATTCAACAGGCGTTTAACTATGGGAGAGTGTATGAAACGCATGTGGAAAGGCGCGGCCGCGGCTTTGGCCCTGTCCTTCGTCTGCTCCGCGCCCGCTGCTGCCTATGAGGCGTTCAGCGGTCCTCTGGGGCTTTTGTACAGCGATAAAAGCAAAGCTTTTGACGGCTACACCCTTGTCGCTCCTTTGCAGACCAATGTTACATATCTCATGGATATGGACGGTAATATCATCAATGAATGGACGTGCGACACCACGCCTTTTTATAGTGAACTTTTGCCGAACGGCAATCTGATCCGGCATGGCCGCCTGCCCGACGCCTGGCCTGCCTATGGCGGCGTATCCGGCGTTTTGCAGGAATATGACTGGTCCGGCAACAAGGTGTGGGAATATAAGATGTTCACGCCGGGCGTGGAAGTGTCGCACCACACGTTTGAGGTTATGCCCAACGGCAACTACATGCTGCTCGGTTGGGAGCACAAAAGCTACGACGAAATGGTAAAGGCCGGACGCGATGTCAATTTGCCCGGTCACAGCGTGTTTAAAGACGGCATGAAAATTAACGGCCGCATGGTGGAAGGCATCTGGCCCGACTTCGTGCGGGAAATCAACCGCCAGGGCGAAACCGTATGGGAATGGCACGTGTGGGATCACCTGGGCAAGGGACCGGACAAGATTGATATCAACGTCTTTTTGACGCCCAAGCGCAGCCCGGTCCAGGCCGGTCCCGACTGGACGCATTTCAACGGCGTGTCCTACAACCCCAATACCGATCAGGTGGCCCTCACCTCGCGCAATTTGGGCGAAGTGTACATCATCGATAAAAAGACGGGCAATATCGTGTCCCGCTGGGGCAACCCCGCCAACTACGGCGAAGGCAAGTTCCCGTCCGGTTACTATGACGATGGCGATACCGAACTCTTCGGACCCCATGCCCCGGATTGGACCAGCGATACCACCGTGTCCATCTTCGACAACGGCGATGCCCGCCTCAGCGCCAACTACAGCCGCGCGGTGGAGGTGGATGTGACCACGGGCAAGATCGTGTGGCAGTGGCGGCCCGCCGATGTGGGCACCACGCCTTCCAACTTCTATACCGCCACCCAGGGCGGTTGCCAGAAACTGCCCAACGGCAACTGGCTCATCACTTCCACCAATACCGGCGGTCATACCATTGAAGTCACGCCCGATAAGGAAATTGTGTGGGAATTCATCAATCCTCTGGGGCGCGGCAACAAGGTTTACGCCACCTCCGGCAAGCATGGCCAGACGGGCCAGTTCATGGTGCACAAGAGCCTGCGCTACGCCAAGGACGACCCGCGCTTCGCGGGCAAGGACATGAGCGTCAAGCGTAAGCTGATGCCCGAAGGCACGCCCAACTGGGTGGAACTGCTGCAGTTCCAGTCCGCGCCCAGCGAACTGCCCAAGAAGAGGTAAGATCGGGCCGCGTGACCGCGGCTGTCTGTGGACAGACGGCGGCCGCTTTTCACAGTCCGGCGGCGGGGCGGCCTCGCCGCCGGACTCGCAAGGGCCGCGGCTCGTCGGCTGAACGCCGCTCACATAAGCTTTCTTTGGTCCCCCGTGGCGCTCTCCGAATTTTGGAAAGCGTTGCGGGGGACTTTGAACAGGCTTTCGTCAATACCGGACCGGTGCCAAGCAGCCGGGCGTGCGCCCTGTCGCCGCCGCTCCGAACGTCCGTCGCCCTTTCGCAGCGAAACGTCCTGCTGTATATTGTGTGAAAAAGAACATAGAGGATGAAAGTCGACCTGATTTACGGCATCCCTTTTTTCGGCATGCCGCTCGGAAGGGCGGGAAGGCTGGATTTGGCGCCGTTTTGAAGCCGACGCCCGACTTGCCTCGCGTGCGCCGCGGACAGGGCGAAAAAAGGTGGGCGAAACATAGACAAAAGGAAAAAAGAGCTTTAGTATACCGTTATCTAAACGTCCACAAAGGCCCTTTGTGAATTTTGCGGCAAAGGGCGGCACAGGGGAGGTGCTTCGCGTTGGAATGTTTGGGTTGGGAGATTGGTTTTGTCACCTTTCAGCTTTTTTAAGGATTTGATGATGAAAAAGGTCGTTTCCGCTTTGGCGGGCCTGGGGCTCGTGATGTCCCTGGCCGGCACGGCTTCCGCGTACGAGGCGTTCACCGGTCCCATGGGGCTGCTTCAGAACAAGGAAGGCGCTACGCAGGGCTATACCCTGCTGGCCCCGCAGAACTCCAAGTCCACCTATCTGATCGACATGCAGGGCAAGGTCGTGAACGAGTGGAAGAGCGAATACCCTTGCTTCTACGCGGAACTGCTGCCCAACGGCAACATGCTGCGCCATTCCCGTATTCCCGAAGCCGGTCCCAACTTCGGCGGCGCCGCCGGTCTGCTGGAAGAATTCGACTGGTCCGGAAAAAAGGTGTGGGAATACAAGTGCTACACCCCCGACAAAGAAGTGTCGCATCATACCTTTGAAGTCATGCCCAACGGCAACGTGCTGCTTCTGGTGTGGGAATACCGCAGCTACGACGACGCCATCGCCAAGGGCCTTGATCCCAACAAGAAGGGCCGCACTCTGTTCAAAGACGGCGTGAAGATGGGCGACAAGATGGTGCAGGGCATCTGGCCCGATGTGGTCCGCGAAGTGGAGCACGGCACCGGCAAGACCGTGTGGGAATGGCGCGTGTGGGATCACGTGGGCACCGGCCCCGACCAGCTCGACATCAACGCCTTCTGCGATCTGGGCAACATCATGCGCGTTCTGGCCGGTCCGGACTGGACGCACTTCAACGGCGTGGCCTACAACCCCAAGACCAATGAAGTGGCCATCACCTCGCGCAACCTCGGCGAAGTATTCGTCATCGACTACAAGAGCGACGGCGGCATCAAATACCGCTGGGGCAACCCCGCCAACTACGGTCAGGGCGAATACCCCTGGGGTTACGCCAAGGACGGCGACCAGCAATTGTGGGGCCCCCACGCTCCCGACTGGACGCCCGAAGGCACCATCACCATCATGGATAACGGCTGCTACCGTCCTTCCGGCAACTACACCCGCGCCGTGGAGCTCGATCCCAAGACCAGCAAGATTGTCTGGCAGTGGGCTCCCATGGGCGTAGGCGCCGCCGCCAGCAACTTCTATTCCGCCTTCCAGGACGGCGCGCAGAAGCTGGCCAACGGCAACTGGCTCATCACGACGACCACCCCCGGCCACATCATCGAAGTGACCAAGGACAAGAACATCGTGTGGGAATACGTCAACCCGGTCAAGCAGGATAAGGTGTACGCTCTGGCCAACGGCCACGGCGGCAATGGCGACGGCATCCACAAGGCCCTGCGCTACACCCCCGAATGGCCCGGCTTCCAGGGCAAGGACATGAGCCCCAAGCGTGACCTGATGCCCGCCGGTTCCCCGAACTGGGTGGAAATCTTCGCCAAGTGCGAAACCGTGCCCGTTCCGGCCAAGAAGTAAATTCGGCTGCCGGTTTTCAGGAGCGCGCCCCTGCGGGCGCGCTCTCCGGACAAATGACAAAGCCCGCCTGGCGGGCTTTGTCATTGGTTTTTCCGGGGGCCGTTCATCAGGACGGATCGACTTCAAGATTATACATGGCCGAGACGCGCTGTTTCTGCTTGCAGCTTTCACGCCTCCATCGGAGCTATACGCCGCACATGAATTGCGGCTGCTCCGATGGAGGCGTGAAAGCTGCGGGCCGGAACACAGGGGCCTGACCGGCCGATATTTTCAAGGGCAAAACGCCCCAAAAGTCAACTTGCTCTAAAGAGCGCTTCCTTTTTTGGGCGTGAAAAAACGCGATACGTCAACGCCCTCCAGTTCCAGCAACTTTTTTTTGGCGGCAATGCCGCCGGCATACCCGGTCAAGCTCCCGTTGCTGCCCACGACCCGATGGCAGGGGATGATGATGGAAATGGGATTGTGTCCCACCGCGCCGCCCACCGCCTGGCTCGACATGCTTTTTCTGTTCAAACGTTTTGCCATAAGCCGGGCGATTTCGCCGTAGGTCATATACTCGCCATACGGGATTTCGCACAGAATCTTCCACACTTCCCGGCGAAATTCACCGCCCGCCGGAGCCAGCGGCAGAGCGGAGACAGCGGGCTTTCGCCCGGCGAAATAGGCGTCCAGCCATTGTCGGGCCTTCTTCAGCAAAGGCATGTCCGGGGCCTCCACAAATACGCCGTCCACGGTGTCGCCAAAATACTTTTGCCCATCCAGCCACAATCCCGCCAGGCCCTGTTCTCCGGCGGCCAGCGTGAGCCTGCCCACGGGCGAGTCATAGCGCGCTGAAAAAATGGTCATATTCACTCCTGGTCATGAGGGGGAGAAGGACGCTGTCGGGCGGCCTCGGCCGGTTTTAGAGGGCCGTGCCCTTGCGGGGGATGAACAAGGCGGACATATCGACGCCCTCATGTCGCAAGAGCTGTATTTTTTTGGGGATGCCTCCCCCGTATCCGGTCAGGTTGCCGTTGGCCCCCACGACCCGATGGCAGGGGATGATGATGGAAATGGGGTTGCGCCCTACCGCGCCGCCCACCGCCTGGCCGGACATCCGTTTTTTGTTCATCATGCGGGCCGCCTGGCGGGCTATCGCGCCATAAGTCGTGCATTGGCCGTAAGGAATGTCGCGCATAATATCATAGACGAGCTTTTGGAAGGGCGTTCCCGCGGGGGCCAGCGGCAAGGCTGAAATGGCGGGCCGTTCGCCCGCGAAGTACGCATCCAGCCAGTTTTTCACTGTGGCGAAAAGCGGCAACTCCTTGTTTTCCGTCACAGGGCGTCCGGCAATCGTATCGGCGAAATAGCGGTCTCCCTCCATCCAAAGGCCGACAAGGTTTTCTCCGTCGCCGGCCAGAGTGAGAGGGCCCACCAACGACGCGTAGGTGGTCGAATACAACATGACGTACACCTTGGAAAAAAGTCCATACATTCATGGTCGTCGGCCGTGTCGCGGCCGCCGGGCCTCCGCCGTATCCGTGGATTCTTATGAGCGTATTCCGTTCGCCGTCGGTGGGGAAAATACCGTTCAGGCGGACGGTTCGGCGTTTTTTTCGGGACCGTGGAGGAGGCGATGCCGTTGTTCTCTTTTCCAACGAGGAACCGTTTGCGTCAAGTCGTTTGCGGGGCGGCGCGTTTCCTGAAATATTCCACAGAGAAGTCATAATGGAAGGCAATAACCTGCGGAACAAAACGTATTTTTGTTTGTTTTATGTGAAAATTGAAACAAGAAAAAGAATATTGTATAGATAAATTGCTTTAAATTTGCGAAAAATTGCACAATAAAAGTTCATAAGAGAGCAGGAAAAACAAGGTAAAGAGATTGACACGCTTTATAGAGTTTTCTACATTGAACAAAATCACGATTTCTTTGAAGAGCGTGTCAGTCCATGCAGCCCGCCCATCCCGGCGGCCACACACATTATTCAAGGGGCAGACCATGACACAGGAATATTTCAGACCGCGCACCGTACAGGAGGCGCTCAGCCTGCTGCAGGAAAAACCCGGACAGGGTCGCGTTATCGCGGGGGGAACGGATTTGCTTGTCGAGCAGGCCAAACCTTCGCGCAAAAGCCCGCGTCTGGTGGACCTTGGTTGGATTCCGGGCATGAAGGATATTCGGGAAGAGGGCGGTTTTCTTGTATTCGGGGCCTGCGTCACCCATTCCCAGGCGGAACAATCGCCGCTGGTGCGGCGCCATGCCCGGGCGCTGGCCGAGGGTTGCGGCAAGGTGGGCAGCCGCCAGATCCGCAATATGGGCACTCTGGCGGGCAATATCGTCAGCGCGTTGCCCGCGGCCGACGCCGGGGTGACGTTGACCGCCCTGGGCGCCGTGTGCGTGGTGGCCTCGCCGGACGGCGTTCGGGAGTTGCCCATGACGGCCATGTATCACGGCGTGGGCAAGTCCGCGGTGAACGCCTGCGCCGAATGCATAACCCAAATCAAAGTGCCCCTGGCCGGAGCGGGGACGGGCTCGGCCTACGCCCGCATGGAACAGCGCAAGGCGCTTTCTTTGCCCATGCTGTGCGTGGCCGCCCGCGTGACGCTGGAAAACGGGCTGATGCGCGGGGTGTCCATCGTCATGGCTCCGGCCGGCCCCGCGCCCCGGCATGCCGCGAAGGCCGAACGGCTGTTGGAGGGGCAGGCGCCGGACGCCGGATTGTTTGCCCGGGCCGGAGAGCTGGCCCGCGAGGAGGCGGAATTTCGCAGCAGCGCCGTGCGGGGCAGCAAGGAGTATCGGGAGGGCGTGCTGCCCGTGTTTGTCCGCCGTGCCCTGGCGCGGGCGGCGGAGCGCGCCGCGGGCGGCGAATAGCGTCCCGGCGGGCCTGACGACATCAACGACAAGCAGCCGCCCGGTTCGGGGTGGACTAGGGAGAATTCCATGCAAATCATCCGTTTTACGTTGAACGGCGAAGCGGTGGAGCTGGGGGTCGACCCCGGGGCCACGCTTTTGGATGTTCTGCGCGAGCATTTTCATCTGACCGGCGTCAAGTGCGGGTGTCGCTCCGGCGACTGCGGAGCGTGCACCGTGATCATGAACGGCAGTACCGTCAATTCCTGTCTGGTGCCTATGGGCAAGGTGGAAGGGGCCGAAGTGCTGACCGTCGAGGGCCTGTCCAAAGACGGCAAACCGGACGTTATTCAGCAGGCGTTTATGGATCAGGGCAGCGTGCAGTGCGGATACTGCATCCCGGGCATGGTGATGTCGGCCAAGGCGCTGCTGGACGCCAATCCCAATCCCGACAGGCAGGACATCCGCGCCGCCATCGCCGGGAACATCTGTCGCTGCACCGGGTACGTCAAAATTGAGGCGGCCATCGAACAGGCGGCCCGCGAGCTTCGGAAGCAGGGGGAAACGTCATGAGTCACGCCGTTATAGGTCGGAACGCGGTACGGCGCGACGCGCTGGATAAAGTGCGCGGAACCGCCATGTATACGTCGGATATTACGCTGCCCGGCATGGCGTATGCCGCGGTCGTGCGCAGTCCTCATCCCCACGCGCGCATCGTGAGCATCGACGCCTCGGCGGCTCTGGCCATGCCCGGGGTGCGCGCCGTGGCGCACTACGGCAACACGCCCCACCATCTGTACAACGCTTCGGCCCCCATGTTCACTACCGTGCCGGGGCAGGAACGGGTGCTCGATCAGTTGATATTCGACAAAGTGGTGCGCTTTGTGGGGGACGAGGCGGCCGCCGTGGCCGCCGACACGCCGGAGCAGGCGCGGGCCGCGGCCGACGCGATTAAGGTGGAATACGAGCTCCTGCCCGCCGTGTACGACGCGGCGGAGGCCATGCGGCCCGAGGCCCCCGAACTGCACGGCGGCAAGGGCGTGACGCCCGAGGGGCGCAACATTCCGGGTGAAATCGTGCGTCTGGCCTGGGGCGAGGGAGATATCGAAGACGCCTTCAGGGAATGCGACGAGGTCGTCGAAGGCGAATTTGTGCTGCCCGTGGTCAAGCAGATGCAGATGGAAACCCAGGCCGCCGTGGCCCAGGTGGACGGCGACGGCAAGATCACGATATGGAGCACGACCCAGACGCCCCATCCCTCGCGCTATATTATCGCCAGCGCCTTCGATGTCCCGGCCAGCGCCGTGCGCGTGCTGGCTCCGCCCTATATCGGCGGCGGCTTCGGGGTGCGTATCGGTCTGTCGGCCAAGGCCGAAGTCATTGCCGTGGCTCTGGCCCGGCTGTGCGGGCGGCCGGTCAAGTGCGTCTTTTCGCGCGAGGAGGACTTTATCGCCTCGGATACGCGTCACGGCGTGCGCGTCACGGTGCGCCTGGGCGCGAAAAAGGACGGCACGTTTCATGCTCTGGACCTGCACGGCCTGTTCAACACCGGAGCGTATTGCAGCTTCGGCGTGGAATTGCCGGGCGTGGGCGGAGCTATGGGCCTGGCCGTTTACGACATGCCCCACAAGCGCTATGTCGGCCATTCCGCCTACACCAACACCACCCCGGCCGGGGCCATGCGCGGTTTCGGCAACCCTCAGACGAATCTGGCCATCGAGCGTTGCGTGGATGAAATGGCCTTGCGCCTGGGCATGGACCCCCTCAAGCTGCGCGAAAAGAACATCATGAAGGCCGGGAAGCCCTGGTTTCTGCCTTATCCCTGTTCTTCCACGGCCCTTCAGGCCTGCATTACGGAAGGCGCGAAAGCCATCGGCTGGGAAAGGCGCGCCAATCCGGAGCAGGAAGGGACGGTGCGCCGGGGTATCGGTATGGCCGTAGGGACCCACGTGTCCAACGCCTGGCCTTTCTGCGTGGATTTCGACAACGCCTATGTTGCCGTGCAGGTGGACGGCTCGTTGCATCTGGCGGTGGGCGTGCCCGATCTGGGCACCGGCACCAGCACTTCCCTGCCTATGGTGGCGGCCGAAGCCTTCGGCGTGGCGCTGGACAAAACGTCCATCACCTTTGGCGACACCCAGAGCACGCCTTTCGCCATCGGCAGCCACGCCAGCCGCACCCTGTACGCGGCGGGCACGGCGGTCAAGGCGGCGGCCGAGGATGCCCGTGCTCAGATACTGGATTATGCGGCGGAGATTTCCGGCTTAAAACGCGACGATATGGGGCTGGTTGACGGCGTGGTCGGCCTGCCCGGCGCGGAACCCGGCCCGGCGGACGATTTTGCGGCGGGTAAGGCTCGGGCCGTGACTCTGGCCGATCTGTGCTATTACGCGCACATCCGCAACAAGCAGTTCATCGGCGTGGGCCGCACCGTGCCGCCCAACTCGCCGCCCTGGCACGCCTGCTTTGCCGACGTGTCGGTGGATACCGAAACCGGTCAGGTTACGGTAAACAAGCTGGTGGCCGCCCATGACGTGGGCGTCGCCATCCATCCCCAGATCGTGGAAGGGCAGATCGAGGGCGGCGTGGTCCAGGGCCTGGGGTACGCTCTTACCGAGGAAATCACCTACGCCCCCGACGGCCGCCAGAATCAGCGCAATATGCACACCTATATGGTGCCCACGGCTATGGACGTTCCGCCCATCGAAAGCATCATCGTGCCCTGCGAGGATTCCGCCGGACCCTTCGGCGCCAAAGGGGCAGGCGAATGCAGCCTGGTTTGCCCGGCTTCGGCCATCGCCAACGCCGTCAGCCACGCCCTGGGCATGCCCGTGCGCGAAATTCCCCTCACGCCCGAACGCGTGTTCGCCATGCTTCAGGAACAATAATCGGGGCTCCGCCCCGCACCCCGCCGGGGGGAATGATTCCCCCCGGTCCCCCCCGTTGGGTGAATCCTTTGCTTCGCAAAGGCTTCACCTGCCGGGAAATCACGAGACTACCTTACTACCTTTAACCGCCGGAGGCACGCGCGTCAGCACGTTTTGAGCGACGACCCCCCGTCGGCTGGAAGCCGACATGGAGGGGGGCGAGGAGCGGCCCGAGGTCGCGCGAAGCGGAGCCGGAACAAACCAAAGGTTTGTTCCGGCGCGCTTCCGCCGGCGGTGGTCGAAGCCTGCCTTTCGCCCATGTGGAACACGGGCTGCCTTTGCGGCAACTGCGTTGCCGCCCACTATCCGCGCAACGGAACGGCTTCGGCCTTTACCTTCACCGCCCGCTCCGCCGACGTTTCTTCCTTTTCTACTCTCCCCCGTCGGCGCGGGGTTTGGCGTCGATGCCGTATTCGTCGAGCTTGTCGTACAGGGTGCGGCGGCCGATGCCGAGCAGGGCGGCTGCCTGGGTGCGGTTGCCGCCGGTGATGATCAGGGCCTGTTGGATGGCGCGGCGCTCGGCGTCCTGCACGGCTTGCTGCAGAGAAACCGGGGCGGCGGACGAGCCGCCTGAGTCGCGTTTGTCGGACAGTGAGAATTGCAACCCCAGGGTGTCGGGGCTCAGTTCATCCTGATCGGCCAGCAGCACGGCGCGTTCCAACACATTCTCCAGTTCGCGGATATTGCCTTTCCAGGGCTGTTGGAACAGCATCTGCATGGCGGCCGGACTGACGCCGGTGATGGATTTGCCGTAACGGGCGTTGAATTTTTCCACAAAGTGTCCGATGAACAGGATGAGGTCGCCCAGGCGTTCGCGTAAGGGCGGCAGAAAGATGGGAATAACCGCCAGGCGGTAGTACAGATCTTCGCGGAAGCGCCCTGAGGTGACGTCTTCCTTGAGATTGCGGTTGGTGGCGGTGATGAAGCGCACGTCCACGCTGACCGGTTTGTTGCCGCCTACGGGACGGATTTCGCGTTCCTGAATGGCCCGCAACAGTTTGACCTGGGTGGCGGGCGACAGTTCGCCTATTTCGTCCAGAAACACGGTGCCGCCCTGGGCTTCTTCAAGCAGACCCCGGCGGCTGAACAGCGCGCCGGTGAACGCGCCCTTGACATGGCCGAACAGTTCGCTTTCCAGCAGGGTTTCGGGCAGCGCGCCGCAATCGATGGTCAGAAAAGGCATTTCCCGTCGGGAACTGATGCCGTGGATGTGTGAAGCCAGCAGAGATTTGCCCGTGCCCGTCTCACCCTGGATAAGCACCGGCACAGACGAATCCGCCACCTTGTTGATGGTGCCGAGCACCTCCTGCATGGCCTTGCTGGAGCCCAGCACAAAGGGCATGACGTCGGGAGTGTTCTTGTCGCGCGCGTTTTCCAGTTGACGGTGCATGCGGCCGTGTTCCACGGCGCGGGTGGCCGTGATCTCCAGGTCCTGGGTTTTGAACGGTTTGGTGATGTAGCTGTAAGCCCCCAGTTGCACGGCCTCCACGGCCGTCTGGATGGAACCCACGCCGGTCATGATCACGAAGGGCAACACCGCATCCACGGTGCGCACCCGTTTGAGAAGCTCGATGCCGGTCATGTCGGGCATGGCCAGATCGCAGATGACCAGGTCATAGCTGGTTTCGCTCATGCGGGTCCAGGCTTCCTCGCCGGAGCAGGCCGTGTGGACTTCCCAGCCCTTGCGGGTAAACAGCAACTGGAGAATTTCCAGCCATTCTTGTTCGTCGTCCACTACCAGAATACGGTACTGCATACGTTCATCCGAAAACGCAACTCCCGCCCGCCGGACAATGTCGCGTCGGCGGGCGGGAGTTGGAAAGCAAACTCCGGAAAGGGCGGGCCGACCCGGTCCGGACCGGAGTGTGATTGTTGGTGCGGTCGGGGTTAAGATTCCCGAATTTTGCCTTCACGCACAAGTTGTTCATACCACAGCGGGTTGTGATGCTTGACGTGGTCGGCGGGCACGGTACCCGTGAACATGGAGCGCAGCGCCGGGGCTTCGCCCGGAGCCAGGGCCGCCATATAGATATGGACGGGCAGAGCCACGGCCATAATGCCGGCGCACAGAAAATGGATGAAAATAAGCCACTGAGCCAGAGGCATGGAGGCGCCGGGCTCGCGGGTATAGAGCAGAATGGCGCCGCTTACGACCAGGCCCAGGCTGCACAGCACGGCCGCGATGGCCACGTATTTCTGACCCGCGTTATAAAAGCCCTGGGGCGGCAGGTTGGGGTCCATGCCCAGACGGCGCATGGCCTTGGGGCCCAGCACCAGCCAGAAGCCCTTGCGCACCGTCCATACGGCGTCCGTGCGCGGCGAAAGGTTGAAAATTTCCCGCAGGAAGGGCCAAGCGTCAGCCTTCCAACGCAGCAACAGGAACAGGGCGTAGACCACAATCCAAGTGACGGCGATGGTCACGTGCGTGGTCAGAAGACCTGCGCCGCCGCCGAACACGCTTTCCATGAAGCGCACCCACCATCCGGCCACGGGTTGCAGCGTCTCGTTGGAAATAAGGCCGAAGCCGGTGGCCAGCAACAGTATCCAGCACACGGCGTTGAACCAGTGCATGAAAATGGCGGCGTAAGAGTGGCGTTTGACGGGCATGGGATGTTCCTTCTGACGGCAAAGGGCGGAAAAAAACAGGCAGGGATGGAAACAATCGCCGCATCGGCGCGGCCCGGAAAAAAGTGTCGGGAACGACCGGGGGCGCATATCCCGCGCGGCGCGGGGGCATGGTCATTCCGAGCGGCCGCTCCCGCGGGGGAGCGGCCGTCGAGTGTTGTTAGCAGGAGCATTCGGCGCCGGCGATGGCGTCGAGTCCGATGTAGTCCTTCAGCTTGCCCAGAAGGTCCTTGCTGATGCCGGGCACTTCGGTGAGCTCGTCGAGGGTCTGCAGGTCGCCCATATCGTCGCGGTACTGCACGATGTTCTGAGCCAGCTCTTCGCTGAGGCCGGGCACGGCGGCCAGCTGTTCCACCGTGGCGGTGTTGATGTTCAGCAGTTCGCCTTCGGCCAGGGCGGCGTGGGCGGGGACGAGCAGGGCAACCGCGAGAGCGGCGGCGGCGAGGCTATGACGAATTTTCATGGCGCAATCTCCTTTATGGTTTTTTGGCTGATGAAAACGGCGGGCCGCATGGAATTACGGCCGGGCCGGGTAAGTGTGGCGGACGTTGCGTCCGGAACCCCCGACACTTTGTTTACCATAATATAGTGACTAAGGTCGGTCTGGCAACTGAAATCACCGTGCGCCGCGTCCGTTGCGGCAACGGACGCGGCGGCGTTGTTACCAACTCAGATAGGTCCAGGAATACATGAAGTACCAGATGCCCGCCGCCAGCAGCACCGAGACGACCCCGGCCAGGCTTTTGCGGCAGGTGCACACCGTGCTGCGATGGGCGTGGAACACGCCCATGTACAGGGCCGTGCTGGTCGCCCACACGAGGAAGACGGCGAAGATGATCTGGAGATAGAAGTAAATGCCCAGCATGTATCTTCCCCCTCTACAACAAGCCGTTGTACTGGCAGATGGTGATGAAGGCCATGATGATCAGGGCCAGAATAATGCCTACGTAATCGCGATCCTTTTCTTCCTGGCCGGAGTTGGCCATGTAGTCAAAACCGCTTTTATCCATCGTAACGGGACGACGTTCCATGACGGCTCCTTAGTACGTGAAGGTCACCAGGTTGAAGTGAACGGCCAGCAACACCACGACCGTCAGCACGACAAGGCGCAGAATGCCCGCCGCGCAGGTGAGACCGAAACCGCGCAGACCCCATTCCTTGACGTTGCGGATGGGGCAGGACAGCCCCAGGGCCGCCGCAGCCAGCGAGAAGTCCCACTGTACCATGGCGAAGATGGCCTGGTGGGCGGGTTCCTTGAACACGTGGAACTGGGCGACGATCCACAGCGCCACGAAGATGAGCACGAACAAGGGAATGGCCTTGAGCGGACGCGTGGCGTGAATGTCGGGATTGTCGGGGTTGCGCTTGCTGCGCAGGAAGAGCACCAGGAACACGTACAGGAAGCCCGCGGGCATGATGACGTGACGCACGGGTTCGAAGTAGTGGGCCCAGCGTCCGGCCTCATAGCCGTAGCCGAAAGCCGCGTTGTACATCTGGCCCGTATTGCCGATGCCCAGCACGGACAGCAGGCCGAACACGGGTTCTTCCATGCCGAGGAGGTTGCCCACCACGGGCAGCAGGAAGGACATGATGAGCCCGAACAGCAGCACGCAGGCCAGAGCATTGATGACCTGACCGTTCTTGGCCTTGAGCATGGGCATCAGGATGGCCGTGACGTGCGGGTCGCCGGTGACCAGGGCGCCGGTGATGTCGCCCGCCTGGCGGTCGTCCACCTTGAACAGGCGGCCGAGCCACATGGTCACGCTGGCCATCACGAACATCACCACCAGGGCGATGATGATGATCGGCCAACCGGCCTTGGTGGCGTGGCTGAACACAAAGTGGGGCGCCAGCATGATGATGCCCAAAGGCATCAGTTTATGGATGTACGACAGACCCCGTTTCCAACTGTCCGGAATGCCGAACACGTTGACGATGATGAAGCCCACCAGGAACGGGTTCCACACGAAGTTGGAGTTGAGAATCTGGAACAGCGGCTGGCCGTTGACCGGGCCGATGACGTTGTCCAGGTAATGGAACAGATTCTGCAAGGTGAAGGGATTGGGCACCCCCGCCAGATTGTTGCTGAAGATGGCGATGAAGAACATGGCCAGCAGGCCCGGCAACACTTCGTGGAACCGGTAGCAGCAGCTCAGGAAGGAGCGGCGCTGCTCTTCGTAGGGAATAAGCGTGGATTGAGTCATTGGGTGTGTCTCCTGCGACTTCACGTTCTATTGGAACTTGTGGGCCATCCAGGCGTCGAGGCCGCGCTTGACGGGCTCGTGGTGGCCAAGCCGCCAGTATTCCTGGTAGGCGGACCGTTCCATCATGCCGGCGCGCAGGAAGCCTTCAATGGTGCCGTTGACGCCCATGAGCACGTCGACGTTGTTGCGCGGATTGAAGGCCAGGTTGTCGCTCTTGAAGACGCGGCCCTTGTAGTTGGTTTCCACATGCCAGGCATGGATCATTTCGCCGTCGAAGTTGTCGATGACGATGGAGAACACCGGCTTGCCGTCAGCGCCCTTGGGACCGTCGTAGCGCGGGTTGTCCTTGTCGAGGATGATTTCCTCGGGGTTGTCGAACAAAAGTTCGTTCAACTGGTAGCAGTGGCCGCACACGTCGCTGCGCACCATGAAGCGCGGGTCGGTGGGCAGAGGCGTTTCGTTTTCGATGTACTGGAGGTCCACAAAGGTCCACAGGGCGGCCTTGCCGTCTTCGTAGGGCTTGTCGGTGTCCATTTCGGCCATGACGCGGGCGTTCAGCGGGCCGGTCACGAACTGCAGGGTGTTGACCACATCCTGGTGCTGGGGCAGCAGGGCGCGGGCTTCGTCGTTCAGCGGGCCGAGGACCTTGTATTCGGTCTTGCCGTCCTTGTCCGTGAACTGTACGGACACGGTGCCCATATCGGGCTGGATGTCGGTCACGGTCAGGGTGTAGTCGCCCAGCTTATGGGTGTCGCCCACGCCGAGCAGGACGCGCTTGGGTTCGGTATAGGTGTACTGAACGCTCTTGATGATGGGCGTGCCGAATTCCTTGATGCGCATGTAATTGTCGCCCACGAATTCCGGCGTGATCCAGGTCGCGCCTTCACCGAAGTGGGGCCGCACGTTGTAACGGGTGCCGGGGTCGGTGGGGTCGAGGTTCTGGCCCAGCAGGAAGGGCGCGCCGAAGTTGTTGCCCGAATACTTCACCACGTTGACCAGGCCCACCGGACGGTCGTCCAGACGGTAGTGGTTGGTGTAGCGCAGCATCTTGTTGTTGACGCCCAGCGGCACGTCCTGCCAGAAGATGGGGTTCATGTCGCCGGTGGGCTGTACCTTCCAGAAGTCAAGGTCGAAGTCCTTGCGCACGAAGGTGTAGGATTCGAAAGTGGCCAGCCAGGCCTTCTTGCCCAGCATCCAGAAGGATTCGCCGCGCAGGGCGCGCACGTTGCGGCCGTTGCGCGAGGTGTAGAACAGGCCGGAGGGCGGGATGACGATGCGGTTGTTGCGCCAGTCGACGTAGCTGCCGCGGATGACCATGCCTTCGGCCGAAACCAGGGCGTCGCCGCGCCAGTTTTTCACGCCCGCGCGGTTGAAGCCGCGCATGATGCCGCCGAAGGGAGCGGTGGCGTCGGGTGAATGGAAAGCCATGTTGTCGATGACCCGGGGGAACGAGGTGAAGTGCGAACCCTGCACCACGGTGCCGTAGGTCTTGTCGGACAGGCGGGTCAGGAAGGTGTCTTCCAGAATGGGCACGAAGGTGGGGGCGCGGCCCACGAAGAAGTCGATGTCCGTGCGGCCCTTTTCTTCGTCGAACACCATATTGTCGGTCCGCTGATAGAAGGCGTCGCGCAGGTAATAGTTGCGCACCACGTCCTTGCCCTTGGCGTCCTTGCCGAAGTCCTTGGCCACCAGGGTGAAGGCCGGGCGATTCCATACCTCGGAGTACTTTTCCGGTCCCTTGTAGCTGGTGTTGTTGTTGTCCAGGGTGAAGGGCTCGGCGTTTTCGAGGATCAGGCGCTGCAGCTTGCCGGTGAGCAGGTTGGCTTCCAGACCCACCTTGTAGCGGGGGTCGAGGGGCCAGGCTTCGCCGCTCTTGACCGTCACCAGGTCGGAATAAACCACCAGGCTCAGCAGGCCGTCGGTCCAGCCGTAAGGCACGTCGTTGGACCAGGGGGTGAAGTCCGAATTCTTCAGGTATTCGGGCTGGAGCATGATTTCCACCCGCATGTCATGATCGGGCAGGGTCAGCGCGTAGTCGTCCTTCTGGTCGGGGCGGTCCTTGTAGCCCTGGGGCGTCAGCGGACGCACCAGCTTTTCGCCCAACACCGTGTTGCCGGTCCAGTCGGTCACGCGCACCAGGAAGCCTTCGGGACGGCGGAAAGCGTAAATGCGCTTGGTGCCGTACCAGCGGTAGTCTTCCTGACGCAGATCCATGACCCAGGGGCGGCTCAGGGAGAAGGTGGCTTCCTTGATGACGGGGTAGCTCAGGGATTCGAACGTGGCGTTGTCGAAATCGTTTTCTTTGACCACGAACTTGCTGGCCCCGTACCAGTAGTCGGGGTCGGTGTAGTAGTCGTCAAGCTGCGGATTGAGGCCTTCCTTCAGGGAAAGCTCAAAAATTTTGTCGATGTGGGTAAAGCGGTTGGACACCGTGAATTCCAGCGGCCAGTGCCCGGACGGGGAAATCAGCGCAAGCTGGATGTAGGGCAGGTCGTAGTGGTCGGTGGAGAAGTCGAACCACAGACGATAACCGTCTTCGTCCACCAGCTTTTTCTCGCGGCGTTCGATGCTTACGTTGCGGACTTCGCGCTGCTCGGTGGTGAGGTCCACCAGGTAGGCGTGCTCGCCCAGGATGAGGAAGGGATCGCGCATGAAGGGCGCGGCGTCTTCCTGGGTTTCGGAAATGTAGTAAAAACCGCCTGCGGGCACGGTGGCCTTGCCGTCCGCGACGGCGCTGTGACGCATGACCACGCCTTCGGCCAGATGGCGGACCTGCCCGTACTGGTTCTTAAAGGTTTTGACGCGCAGCCCCCCCAAATCGGGCATATAGGGCATGTCGTCCGCTGGTTCCAGTCCGTGGGGGCGTTCCGCGGCTCCGGCCGGGCTAAAGCCCAGGCAGGCGGCACACAGGAACGCACTGACGACAGTGGAAAGCTTCCATCGATGCTGTTGTCTCATACCGGCTTCCTTGCGACAAAGAGTTTAGGTGCCGGTTGTTAAGCAAGAATTGTTCCTAAGCCGTCTAAGCGGTGGCGAATGAGGAATGGGGCTTGTTCGGGCCGGAACAAGCCGAAGACGGGAAAAAAAGATCGTGTGCGAAGTTCCGCACATTATGGCTGAAGTCCGCACAAAAAACAGAGAGGCAATCGAGATAAAGCCGGCCGCCGGACAACGCCTTTCGCCTGAATTGACAGAGATTAAATCTGCGGGGCAACGCGCGTCGGCGTGTCTGGCGCAATGTTCATTCCAGCCGCCGGAGGCGTGAGGGGCGCTCAAAGTCGGCATCGCTGCCGTCTGTATCCGTACGCCTCGCAAGCTCGGCTACGGCTATGCCCGCGCGGGCGCCCTTCGGGCAGATGTGCCCGCGCCTCCGGCGGCAAAAGGGGGATGTTGAGAAAAAAAGCATTAGGACGTTTTCGGCTTGAACATGCTCTTCCGACAGATCAGGCGGCGGCCGCGAAGGCATAAGCGCCATTCATCGGTGCTGTCGGATGGCGAAGCGGGCGTGTCTTAAATTTTAACATTACATAATGTTGAAGTTGATCTGTTCTAGTTCTAGCGGGGCAGGCAGGCCCGAACCAGGAGGGCGTCCACGGCCCGCGCGAATTCGTCCGGCGGCAAACCTGCCCGAGCGCCCGCGGCGGTGGGCAAAGCGAATTCGGGTTCGGCCCGGCCCAGGGCCGCCTGACGCAGGGTCTGCGCGTCGTCGGAGCGCATGACGCCCAAATCCTGAGCCGCAAACCCCGCCCGAACCAGGGTATTTCCCTCGTCTGTCCTCCACAGTTCCAGAAGCAGGGCCGCGCCGGGGGGCACGGCGTCGGCCGGCCAGGAGCCTGTTTTCCAGCGCAGGCCGAGCAGGGCGGCCACATGGGCGATGGAGGTGTCGTGTCCCACGAAGACGACCAGAGACGCGGCGTTGACCGCCGGGTCCGGATGGGAGCCGGTAAGGGCGGCGCTCATGGCGGCCAGCAGGGCCGAACCTTCGGGACCGGCCACCGAGGGAGCGCGCTGGACGGCGTTGAATTCGCGGGTGTGCACCGGCATGATTTCAAGTAGCTCGTCCGGAGTCAGTCCGCCCCAGGCGGGCTGACGTTCCGGCCATTGAGCCGCTTCCAGCAGCCAGATTTCCGCCAGACTGGAACCGATGGACAAAGCTCCTTTCATCTGCGGGAGTCCGCCCGGACCGTCGCTTGTCAGGCGGCTGGGCAGGGCGGCGAAGGTGCATCCTTCGGGCAGACCGTAGGCCCGGCACAGGGCGGGCGCGGCCGGACCGGCGAGGCGGCCCATGATATCCAGCTCGGGACGCAGAGAGGCTTCCAGAGTTTCCGGCGCGACTTCGGCCGTCGAAGAATTTTGCTCCGGACGGCACAAGCCTCCGGCCACGGGATGGAACAAGGGATCGGGCCCTTTCAGGTCCGGCGAGCGGGTCAGATAGCCCAGTCCGCAGCCCGGGGCCAGGCCCTCCAGCAGTGCGGCGGCCGTGGCCCGGGTACGCTGCTCGCTGTCGGCGTATACGTATACATCGCCGGGGCCGGGACAGCCTTCGCCGGGAAACAGACCGTTCCAGGCCAGACTTTCCCGCATTTCCCGCCACTGGGCGCTCACCAGCCGCGCCCCGCGCGGGGTCAGTTCGCCCCGCCCCACGGGCCATCGGGGCCAGGGCTTCAGGGACCATTGAGCCAGCGTCTCGGGCGATTGAACCGGGGCGCGCACGCCGTGCCGGACCAGTGCCACCATTTTAAGCAGTTTGCCGCCGTTGCCCGCGGGGGCGGCCGAAGCGGCGGAAAAAGGAAGGAGCGCCACGGCCAGAACGGCGCAGGCGATCGGACGAAACAATACGGACCGGGACATGACGACCTCCGGAAAAGGGATAGGAGGCTACCATGACGGCCGCAGGCTGAGAGAACAAGTATTTTACGAAACGAAGCCGGACGTCCGCGCAATCCCAAGTCGGGACGGGCCTTTGGGACAGGCGCGGCGCGCGGACCGAAAAACCGGTTCAGTCTTTTCGGGCGGGATGGGACGAGTCGGCGTCGCGCAGCAGCATGACCCGAGCCGGAGGCAGGTTGAGCCATACCCGGTGGCTGGCTTCGCAGCGAAAACCCTCGCGCATGAGGATGAAACCGCGCGCCCAGGAATAGGTATACTGGATCAGCAGCCCGTCGCCGAGCACGGCGTGGAACTCGGCGATGACGGCCCGACGCGTGGGGGGCGGCAGGGAGACCAGAGGCAGGGAGGAAACGATGGCCGTCACCCGAACCCGGGGCGGGATGTAGCGGGCCAGTCCGGCGGCGTCGCCGTGCACGACCCGCAGGCCGGGAAAGCGCTGCCGCAACAGCTCCACCATGCCCTCGGAACGCTCCAGCACCAGCAGGCGGTGAGGATGAACGCCCCGGCGCAGAAGCTCTTGCGTCACCGTGCCGGTGCCCGCGCCCAGTTCCACCACCAGCTCGGACAGACCGTCCGGCCCGACGGGCGCGGGAAGCGGCACGCAGGCGGCCATACTGCGGGCCAGGGGCGTTCCGCTGGGACAGACCTGCCCCATGGCGCGGGGCGAACGGGCCCATTCGCGGATGAAAACAAGGGAGGCAAAGAATTTGTCGCGGGCCGGGCGCAGGACGCTCAAAGCGTGTTGCCTCATACGCGGATCGCCTGTGAGACGGCTTCCCCGGAAGGAAGCTCGGTCGGGTAGAGGGTGGGCTCGTTCATCCCGCTCCGTTTCGGAAACGGCCTCGTCTTTCCGCGCGGCGAAAACCGGCGGCCGAATATCCGGTCGACTTCCGGGATTGGCCCTGTTTCCATTACACCAAACATGGCGCGGATGGCAAACGGGGTTCGCGCCCGATCCGAATGCCGCTACGGGACCGGCGTATAGTCCAAATCGGATTTCAGCTCCGTGCGCTCGATTTTGAAAAGGACCGGCCGCAGGCCGTCGTTACAGCTGCAAATGGCCACGCCCGGCTTGCGTATCCAGTCGCCGTAGTAGAACAGTTCGCCGTTTTGGCCCATGCCGTGGGCCAGGGCGAACACATACTGGTAAACGGCTTTCCACGCCTCGGCGCAGAAACCGGCGGGACAGGAATAATCGGCCAGAAATTCCTGGCCTTCCCTCAGCATGGGGCAGGGGCCCAGACCTCGCGCGCCGTATTCTTCGGCCAGGTCGGGCTGAAACGTTTTCTTGAGCACGGTGATTTTGCACTTGTTCATGACGGGACTCCTGGGGGAAGGAAACGGAAAAAGCCCCCGGCGGAGGGGGGGAAAAGGGGAACCTTCGGCGCGAGCGACCGGAGCGGGGAACCGGGGCTCAGACCGTTTTTTCCGGAGGCCGCCGCTCGTCCACCTCGGGGTAGAAGTCGGGATCGTCCCGGTGCTCGGCCGAGACGAACAGCGTGCAGTAACAGGCTCCGTATTCCGCCACGTCGGCGTCGCGGTATTCGCAGGGGCAGACAATGTCCGCATCTTTGGTTTCGTTTTCGCAGGGCAGACGGCAGGGGCAGCACAGATAACCGTACCGCGCCTTGTTGTCCAACAGGCTTTCCGCCGTTTCCAGACAGTGGCCGACGTCGGCGTGCAGATAGTAGCCTTTGGGTTCTTCCGAGGCGCGCAGGGCCTCAAGCAGCGCTTCCGGAGTCATGGAGCAGGGCCTCCCTCAAAAGTTGTTCGCGAAAACCCACCACGGTCTTGCCGCCGGGCATCACGATGGTAGGGAACGAGCCGCGGGGGTTGAAGGCCCGCACTTTGTCCATCAGGTTGGACCGGGCCTCGCCCGAAAACCGATCCACGTAGACAAGGTGGTATTGCACCTTGTTTTCTTCCAGAAATTCGCGCGTTTTGCGACAATGACGGCAGGTTTCCAGCGCATACATAAGCGGGATGCCGTCTTCGCCGGGATGCAATCCCAGCTCGAGCAGAGCGCTTTGTTCGGGGGTCAGGCTGGTCGTTTTTGAGGAGGCGTCGGGGGGTGTCTTGGGGGACGAGGCGGAAGGACGCATGCGCCACCCCACCAGAATCGCCAGTACGATCAGCGCCGCTGCGATAAGAATGATGTTCACGGATTAACTCCTGACGCGGTGCGAAAAAACAGGGGCCGGCGGACAGGACCGGCGGCGAACGGACACGAGGAAACGCCTACGGCGTTTATACCCCCGTGCGGAGGAAAAGGCCAGTCTTTTAGAGCTGTTTCGGCTTGAAAATACTCTTCCGGCTGCGGAGCAGGCGGTCGCCGCGAAGGCATAAGCGCAATTCATTGGCGCTGTTAGAGCGGTTTGCTGTTGAAAACGGCAACCGCTCCGGCGGCCGCGGAAGCGGCCGCCCGCGCCGAATGAGCCTGAAAACCACGCTTTTCAGGCGAAATGACGGCAGCGCCGCTTTTGAAATGGGACAATTTCAAAAGCAAAATGCTCTAGATGCCGAAGCGGGCGTGTCTCAAATAAAATTGTACATTAAGTTAATCTGCTCCAGACCGGGGACCCCGCGCCGCCAACCATGCGGAAGCGGAAAAGTCAGGCGATGTCGGCCAGAAAGTCCAGGGCCCTTTGCTCGGACCAGTAACGGTTTTCGGGATTGAAACTGACGAAGCCGGTGTGGCCGCCGTGTTCGGGGATTTCCAGAAAGAAATCGGGACACTGTTCGGCCGCCCGAAGGGGATAGCAGGACGTGGACAGGAAGGGGTCGTCCCAGGCGTTGACCAGCAGAGTGGGGACGCGGATGCGATCCAACACAGGGAGACAGGATGCCTGTTCCCAATAGGCGCGCGGAGTGGAGCAGCCGTTCAGGGGCGTGTCGAAGGGCTCGTCGAATACGGCGTAATCCCACAGACGTTCCAGGTCCTTGCCGTTGACGGCGTCGCACTGTTTGATGATGGAGTCGATTTTGGCCTGGAGGGTGGTCATGAAGTACAGGCGATACGGGCGGTACCCCGGCTGGCACAGCAGGGCCGCGCTGCCCGCCAGATCGCAGGGTACGGAAAAGACCACCGCCCCCACCACGGAGCCGGGCACGTCGTCTTTTTCTTCGCCCAGATATTTCAGGGTCTGATTGCCGCCCATGCTGAAGCCCACCAGGGCCACCCGGTCATAGCCCTTTTCCTCGCACAGGCGGATGAGCATGTCGATGTCGGCCACCTCGCCGTCGTGGTACAGATACGGCGAACAGGACACCTCGCCCGAGCAGTGGCGCAGGTTGCGGGACAAGACGTCCCATCCCGCGCTGTGCAGAGCGTGGGCCATGCCCAACATGTAAGGGCGGCGGCTGTGTCCTTCCAGCCCGTGCGAAAGAATGACCGCCCGGCGGCTGCGCTCGCCGGGGGTCACGGGCATGAAGTCCACGTCCACAAAGTCGCCGTCAGCGGTTGCCAGACGTGTGCGCGACGCGGGCAAGGGGTTCGGCTTTCGGAATACCGCAGGCCAGATGGTCAGGGCATGGCGATTGTGCAGCCAGAAAGGAGGGGTATAGGGCCGGGACCGGGTCAGAGGCATGGCTGTCGTCCTTTTGCGCCCACAGGGCTTCGGCTGCCGGGGACCAGCGGCGGGCCGCGTCGCGGCATTTGGCCGTCAGGGAGGTCACCGGTTCGGGGCTGGCCATATCCGTGGACCGGGCCCCGGAGGCGCGCACCATGTGAGCCAGAGCGCCCGGATTGTCGAGCAGGGGACAGGGGCGCAAGTGATTGCGGTTGAAGGGTTGATGGCGACGATATTGCCGGAACAGAGGCGATTGCAGCACGTCGAGCAGCGTGCCGTCTTTGATGTTGGTGTCGGCGTAGTGGATAAAGGCGCAGGGCTCGGCGTCGCCGTTGGCGTTGATGTGCAGATAGCGGCGGCCGCCGGCGATGCAGCCGCCCACGTATTCGCCGTCGTTCCAGAAATCGAGGGCGAAAATGGGCTTGGTGGAGCGGAAGCGGCGTACCTGCCTGTACATGAAGGCCCGTTGCTCGGCGCTGGCCAGAAGCTCGGGCACGGCGTCGTTGCCCACTGGCATGTATGTGAAATACCAGGCGAAAATGGCGCCTTTGTCGATCAGGAAGTCCATATAGGCGTCCGAGCCCACCACATGAGTGTTCTTGGCGTGGTAGCAAGTGGAAAAGCCGAAGGGTACGCGGGCTTTGCGCAATAAATTCATGGCCCGGATGACTTTCCGGTATGTGCCCTTGCCCCGGCGCATATCGGTTTCTTCTTCAAAGCCTTCGATGGAGAAAGCCAGGGTGAAGTTGCCCACCTCGCGCAGGGCGTCGGCAAACTCCTCGTCCACCAGGGTGCCGTTGGTGAAGGCCAGGAAGAAGCAGTCCGGATGCTCTCGGCACAGACGCAACGCCACGTTTTTGCGCACCAGCGGTTCGCCGCCGGAAAAGAGGTAGAAATGGGTGCCGAGTTCGGTTCCCTCGCGCACGATGCGGTCCAGCACCTCGTACGGCAGGTGCGAGCCGTGATCGTAGTCGGCGGCCCAACAGCCCGTGCAGTGCAGGTTGCAGGCGCTGGTGGGGTCCATGAGAATGGCCCAGGGGATGTTGCAGTCCAACTCGGCGCTGAGAGCCTTTTGACGGGCATACCCGATAATGCCGCTCCGAACCAGAAAATTGCTTACGAAGCGGCGCAGAAACAACGGATCGGCCTCGCGCAGCATACGCATGGCGAAGGCGCGGGCGTTGTTGTCCTTGTCGTCCAGCATACGTCGCAAATAATCGTAGACATCCTGATACATGTGATCGCCGTCCAGTCGTTCCACAATACGCAGTACGGCGGGCAGATAGCGTTCCGGGTCGCGGCGTACGAAATCCACGGCCTTGTCCAGCGCGCCCAAAGCCAGTTTTTGCTTGAAGCCGAGTTTCATGAACCACTCCTGTTCACGCCGGTTTTCCGGCGGCATCGCCTTCCACCATAGCTTGAATCCGGGGCTTTGCTTCAATGATAAGCTATTTGTCTCTTTGTATTTTTGCCGTTTTTGGCGGCCAGGGGCGGGAGCCGTTTCTATCCCTTGGAGCTTGACTTTTTGGAGTCTTGTGAATGATACTTTTGCGTATCAAATGAGTTGAAAAAGTATCATTTCCCGGAAGGAACCGGGCCGACCCGGGTAATCCCGTCAAACAAAGGCGGGCCGTGTTGCCCGTAAGGAAGCCATGACCAAATGCGCCACCCGCGATCTGCTGCGGGCCGTGTTGCCCGTACTGAGCAAAAAGCCCGCGGCGTCTATGGATGAAATAGCCGACGCCGTTCACCTGGGGCGGGCCACGCTGTTTCGCCGTTTCGGCTCGCGCGACGGGCTGATCCGCGCGCTCATGCTGGAATCGTACGCCATCGGGCGGGAAATTATGGAACCGCTGCTGACCATGCGGGCCCCGGCCGAGGAGCGGCTGGCCCTGGCCGTGGCCGGTCTGGTGCCGGCGGGACTGCCCTTCGGCTTTCTCCTCAACGAAGCCTGGCGCGAGGACGATCCGGAGCTGGCCCGGGCCGACGCCGCCTACCGTCGAGCCTGGGAGGAACTGCTGACGGCCTGGCGGGCCGAGGGCGGCATGGGCGACGGCATACCCCTGGCCTGGGCCGCGCGCTGTATCGATATGCTGATATGCTCGGCGTGGGCCGGTGTGGACGCGGGAGAAGTGGCGCTCAACGACGCGCCCGCCCTGGTGCTGCGGGCCGTGCGCGGGGGCCTGGGAGCGGGCGCGGAGGCCGGCCGATGAACGAAACGGACATCAAAAAGAACGGGACCGAGCACGACATGCTGTCCGGCCCGGTGGCGCGCACCTTTGCGCGCTACAGTCTGCCCTGGGTCCTGTCTATGGTGGCCACGGGGTCCGCGACCATTGTGGACGGCATTTTCGTGGGGCGTTACGCCGGGGCCATGTCTCTGGCGGGCGTCAATCTGGTGGTGCCCGCCTGGAGTTTTGTTTCGGGCCTGGGGATCATGCTGGCCACGGGCGGTTCGGTGCGCGCCGGACGTCACATGGGCGAGGGCAATCGGGAGAGGGCGTCGGCCGTGTTGATCAAAACCATGCTGGCGCTCATGGTCCTCACCGTGCTCATTTGCGGCGCGGCCTTCATCCTGCGAGGGCCGTTTCTGGATTTTCTGGGCGCGGACGAAGCTTTGCGGCCCTACAGTTCCGACTACTTGACCGTGCTGCTCCTGTTCGGGCCGGTATTTCCGCTCTGCTACGCGCTGAGCTATTTCATCCGGGTGGACGGGCGGCCGGTGCTGGCCGGCGTGGGCATGGGACTTTGCGCGGCTCTCAACGTGGCGTTGGACGCCCTGTTGGTGGGCGCATGGGGCATGGGCGTCCGGGGCGCGGCTTTGGCCACGGGGCTGGCCTACGCCCTGCCCTGTTTGATTTTGGCCTCGCACTTTTTTTCGCGTCGCTCATCGTATCGACTGTTGCCTCCCCGGGCCTGGGGGCGCTGGAGCGAGGTGCTGTTCACGGCTTGGAACGGCGCTTCCGAATTTATCAACGAAATTTCGGCGGGCATCGTCATTCTGCTTTTCAACCGCATTCTCATCAGTCGCCTGGGGCCCGACGGGGTGGCGGCCTTTACCGTGGTCAATTACGCCACTTTGCTGGGTCTTACCATGTTTTACGGCATAGGCGATTCCCTGGCGCCCATCATCAGCGTCAACCGGGGCGCGCGGGACCGCGCCCGGGTGTCCGCCTTCCTGCGTACGGCGCTGGTGGCGGTTGTGACGCTGGGCGTGGGCTTTTTCGTCTTTCTGTCCCTGGGGCCGCACCTGCTCACCGCGCTTTTTCTGCCCGATGCTCCGGCCGCCTCGGCCCTGACTCTGAATTTTCTGCATGCCTGCCGCTGGGCTTTTTTGTTCAGCGGCGTGAACATGGTGCTTGCCTCGACTTTTACCGGCATGCAGTGGGCCGCCAGCTCCATGTTGGTGGCGGCCGGCCGCAGCTTTGCGCTGCCCGTGAGCATGCTGATGCTGTTGCCGCGTCGCTTGGGCGACATCGGCATTTTTTATGCCACCACGGTGTCCGAGGCGCTGACGCTGCTGCTGGCCGTGGGGCTGTTCCTTGTGGGCCGGAGGCGGGACCGCCGCTGAGGCCTGAAGCGCTGAGGGAAGAGCCTTCAGCGTTTGCGCGTCCGTTTTGAGGTGGAGCGTTTTTTGTCCGCGCGTCCGGCGGGGGCGGCCCGGAGGCGTTCTCCGGGGCGTCCGGAGGCGCGGCCTTGTCCCGCAGGCCGGGGGCTTGCGCCGTCCCGGCTCGGCGTTCGGGCGGGCGCGGCCGCCTCGCGTCCGGGCAAAGTCATGATCCGCGCGCCGGATTTGGCGTCGACGCGGGGCGTGGACGTTGCTTCGCACAACGCGCCGGGGGGGAGAAAGGCCGCGTCCGGTATCAGGGCCAGTCCTTGTTCGGTGCAGGCGTAGCGGGCGCGTCCCGGCGCGCCGGGCAGCACGAAGGCGTCGGAGATCAGGCGGGCGGTCAGGCGCGCCGGGGCGCCCGTTCGGAAGGGGGCGTCGGCGGGACGCGCGGAGAGGGGCGCGTTGTCGTTCAGTCGTTCCAGCAGCAGGAAGGCCAGGCTGACGGATTCCTTGGCCAGACCGGCCGCGCGCGACAGTTCCGTCAGCGCGGTCGGCGCGGCTTCGGCCGGGGCGTTGACATGGCACCAGGCCGTGACGCCCCTGGCCGACATGGGACAGGGGCCGGAGTGCGAGCAGGGGGCCAGGGGGCGGAAGCGGAGCGCGCCGCTTCCTCCGGCGGGCTCGAACCAGTCGTTCTCAGCCCCGTCTCTGTCTTCGTCGTCCTCGTCGTTTCGGAGGGCACATCCGAGCGCCATGTCGCGCAAGGTCGCGGTCAGCCGTCCCCCCTGGCGAGTGCCGGGTTCCACGGCCAGCAGACGACCGCCCGGAGCCAGCAGGCGGGCCGCGTCGTCCAGCAGGGCGGCCAGTCGGCCCCGCACGGAGCCGCCGCGGCGGCCCCGTTCTTCCAGTTCATTGAGCACGTTGCCCAGGGTAATCAGACGGGGACGCCCGCGCAACAGGCGGGGGGCGGCGTGCAGCGGCGCGCGCAGCGTGCGCAGGGTCCAGGGCGAGGCGGGGTCGAGCTCGGCCCGCAGGGCGTCGAAGATACGGCGTCCCAGGTCCAGAGGATGGGGCGCGCTGTCCGAGGCCACCACGGTCACGGGCAGACGGCGCAGGTCGGGCCGGGCCAGCCACAGAGCCAGAGGAAAGGTACAGGGGCCGCTGCCCAGGTCGAAGATCAGAAATTCGTCGTTCGCGCCTGCCGTCGCCGTTCCGTTTTCTTCCGCTCCGGAAGGGCGCGTGGCGGGAGCGGTCAGAGGCAGGCCGGGCAGAAGCGCGGTCAGGCGCACCAGATTCCAGGGCAGAAAATAGCGCAGATAGGCCGAAGTCAGGCGGGGCGAGGTCCAGTAGGGACGTTCCAGGCCGTCGCGTTCGGTGGTCAGCAGAGCCGACAGATCACGGCAGGCGTCGGGCAGCTCGCGTCGCCGGGCGGCATTCAGGGGCATGACCAGGTCCACGGCTCGGGCCAACGCGTCCAGCCCGCGTCGGACAAAGGGCGTGGGCGTCGAAAACAGGGCTTGGGGAAAACTCATACAATCCTTTGCGTGTCGCCGAAGCGCATGTGACGGATGAAATCCTGATGAAAGCCGGGGTCGGAGGCCAGGTCCAACACCCGGCGGGCGGCGACGGTCCGGGCCAGGCGGCGGCGCAGAGCGTCGCGCCCCGGCTCGCGCAGCAGCAGCGCCGCGCCCTCCAGGGAAGTATTGCCCGCCGCGCGGGCGCGGGACGAAGTGCCCGAGGGCAGAAACCCCAGATCCTCCAAGGCGTCCAGGGGAGCGTGCCGCCCCAGGGCCCCGGCCAGGCAGATGCGGCGAAGATCGGTCGGAGCCAGTCCGGCTTCGGCCAGCAAGCGCTCCACAGCCAGGGAAAAAGCGGCTTTGACCTGAAGTACGGCCTCCACGTCTCCGGCGCTCAGGAACAGCTTGCCCGGCAGGGGCAGCAGGAGTTCTCCTGTGGAACCGGGAGCCGTGTCCGGACGCAGCGAGGCCGCCAGGCGGGCGCGCAGAAATTCCAGGGGGCCGGGCTCGGCCGGGGCGTCGGGTCGAAAGCGGCCGTCGGCGTCGAGCAGGCCCGACTGAAGCAGCAGGCGGATAAGGCTGAGATAGCCGGTGCCGCATATATGACGGGGGGCGTCGCCGTCTTTGCCGCCGGAGACAACGGCCGTCAGACCTTCCGGCCCGGCCCTGAACGCGGTGACGCCGCCCGGCCCGGCGGGGCCGCCGCAGCGCAGGCCCACGCCCTCCAGGGCGGGGCCCAGAGGCACGCTGGCCGCCAGCAGGGGCGGAGGGTCCGCGGGGTCCTGATCCGGA
>UQJT01000032.1 GCA_900541395.1 uncultured Desulfovibrio sp. | reverse complement strand
TTTCCCACCCGCCCCATGCTGGAATCCATCCTGGCTCCTTACGCCTGGAAATATATGGGCGAAAGCGTATCGCAGCCGGGCGATCCTCTGCCTCGTTCGGTCTATCATATCCGGCGCAAACGGCCTTTCTTCATCCTGCTGTTGCAGGAGCCGGGGTCCGGCAAGACCAGTCTGCGTCGGGAATTGTTCAGTCATTGTCCGGCCATATCCGGAGACGCTCTGATCGCGCGCATCGCGGCCGGGCACGAAGCTTGTTCGCCCGCGTTGCGCGCTTGTGTGGAACGGGTGTATAAGCCCGATAAAATCGCATTTGCGATCACCCGCGTCTGCGAGCAGGGATTGCTGCCGGATTATCTGGATGTGGTATTGACCTGCGCGGGCGAAAGCACAACAGTTTACGACGGCTATATTCCGGCCCCCTATCGCCCCCTGGTGGAACGCTTTTTCGCCGCTCACGCCTATATCCCCGTGACGCCCGCCTGGACCAATACCGGCAACAACGGTCATCAGGGAACGCGGGCCAGGCAGGAGACGCGGCAGTATGAGTTATACCTGGCAGCCCTATTGAACAAAATCACCTGAAAAAAGGGACGCCGTTCCCCGCCGCGCTTTGTCCGACGGCCTCCCCCCCTTCAAGACCGGGTCCGGCGCGCGCCGGCCCCTGTGCGACAAGGAATCCACATGGCAATCGTAATGGGCACCGCCGGTCACATCGACCACGGCAAAACCTCGCTGGTCCGGGCCCTGACCGGCATCGACTGCGACCGCCTCGATGAGGAAAAGCGCCGAGGCATCACCATCGAACTGGGCTTCGCCTTTTTTCCTCTGCCGAACGGCGAACGCATGGGCGTGGTGGATGTGCCCGGGCACGAACGCTTTGTCCGCAACATGGTGGCCGGGGCTGCAGGCATTGATTTCGTGCTGCTGGTCATCGCGGCGGATGAGGGCGTCATGCCCCAAACCCGCGAACATCTGGAAATCTGTTCCCTGCTCGGCATCCGCCACGGCATGGTGGCCCTGACCAAAATCGATATGGTGGACCCGGAGTTGCTGGAGCTGGCAAGGGAAGACGTTTCGGCCTTTCTGCAAGGCACCTTTCTGGAAAGCGCGCCTGTCTTCCCCGTCTCGTCACAGACGGGCGAGGGGTTGGACGCCCTGCGGAACGCCATTTACGAACAAAATACGATCCTGGCTCCCAAACGCCGCAGCGACCTGTTCCGTCTGCCCGTGGACCGGGTATTCACTCTCAAGGGACACGGTACCGTGGTCACCGGCACCCTTATTTCCGGCAGCGCCAAGGTGGGGGACGAGGTGGAATTGTTGCCCGGTCAACGCGCCTCGCGCATCCGCAGCATCCAGACCCACGGGGCCGACGTGACCGAAGCCGCGCCCGGCCACCGCACCTCGCTCAACCTGCACGGCCTGGAAGTGACCGACATCGAACGCGGGGATGTGGTGGCCCTTCCCGGTTCCCTGTTCCCGGCCACGCGCTGGCTCGTATCCCTCACCTGCCTGTCCTCGTCGCCGCGGGCGCTGCGCCACCGGGCGGAAATCCATTTCCATCACGGGGCCAAAGAAGTGCCCGCCCGCCTGTATTTTTACGACCGGGAACGCTTGGCCCCCGGCGAAACCGCCCTGGTTGAAGTCCGCTTTTCCACGCCGTTGGCCGGGGTATTCGGGGACCGCTGCGTTATCCGCGCCTTTTCGCCCCTGCGCACCGTGGCCGGGGGCGAAGCGCTCATCCCTCTGGACAGCGCCCCCCGGCGTCGCGATCTGTCGCCCGAGCTTCGGGCCCGCCTGCTGGCCCTGGCTTCCCACACGGGCACGGACGACGAAACGTTAACCGTTACCCAAATCGAACTGGCCGGCCCCCACGGCACAACCCAGGCGGCCCTGTCCGTGCTCACCAATCTGGAGTCAAAACGCCTGGAAAAAGTGGTGCAAAGCCTGTCGGGCAAAGGGCGCATCGCCTGTTACGACAAGGACGGCCGAGCCTGGATCGCCACCCCGGCCCTCGACCGCCTCATGGAAAACGGCCTGGCCCGCGCGGCGGATTTTCACCGGCGCGAACCGCTCAAGCCCGGCATGGCCAAGGGGGTGCTGCTCAGCGGACTGGGCTCGAATCTGCCGCCCAAGCTGGCTCACTTCGTACTGGAGCGCCTGCTCAAAACCGGGGCTCTGGTAGCCGAAGACGATCTGATCCGCCTGGCCGATCACCGGGTATCGCTGGCCTCGGATCAGAGCGCGCTCAAAGAGGCTCTGCTCAAGGCCCATACCGAAACGCCCATGACTCCGCCCAACCTGAAAGACGTGCTGGAGGCCCTGGAAATTTCCCCCAAAGAGGCCGCTCCGGTGCTCAAACTGCTTCAAACTGAAGGTTCCCTGGTCAAGATCAAGGAGGGGCTGTACTTCGCCGCTCCGGCCGTGGACGATCTCAAAGAACGGACGCGC
Organism: uncultured Desulfovibrio sp.; assembly: GCA_900541395.1. Lineage (GTDB taxonomy): Bacteria > Desulfobacterota > Desulfovibrionia > Desulfovibrionales > Desulfovibrionaceae > Mailhella > Mailhella merdigallinarum. The sequence continues at coordinate 30,759 of UQJT01000032.1, read as the reverse complement.
GTCTGGTTCCGCACCCATGACGACCTCAACCCCGGCGACTTCAAAGAGCTGTCCGGCGGGCTTTCGCGCAAATATGTCATCCCGTTGCTGGAATTTTTCGACAAGGAACGCTTCACGGTGCGCGTAGGCGACAAACGTCAGTTGCGGGGCAAGGCCGGGGAATAATGGAACCGGTCGTCGTCGCCCTGGACTTTGAAACCGCCGACAACGGCGCGGACGCCGCCTGCGCCCTGGGCATGGCCAGGGTGCGCGGCAGCCGGGTGGAGGATGTCTTCTACCGGCTCATCCGCCCGCCCCGCCGCCGGGTGTGGTACACCGATATTCACGGCATCACCTGGAACATGGTCAAGAATTGCCCCAGTTTCGGCGAACTGTGGCCGGAATGTTCCGCCTTTTTGCAAGGAGCGGACTATCTGGCGGCCCATAACGCGCCCTTCGACCGCCGCATCCTGTGGGGTTGCTGCGCGGCAGCGGGCGTGGCAGCGCCCGCCGCGCCCTTTCTGTGCACGGTGCGGGGGGCGCGCAAGGGACTGCGTTTGCCCCGCAACCGCCTCAACGATGTATGTGAACACCTCGGCATCGAGCTTGAGCACCACAACGCCGCCTCCGACGCCCTGGCGTCGGCCCGCATTTACATCTATCTGCGCGCCCACGGCCTGCCCCTGGAATCCATGCTGATCAATTAGAGCGTTTTGCCCTTGAAAATATCTGCCGGCCGGGCCCTTGTGTTCCGGCCCGCGGGCTTCACGCCTCCATCGGAGCAGCCGCCAATGAATTACGGCTGCTCCGATGTCGCGGCGGAGTCTCGCTTCGCTCAACTCCGGGAGCATTTTCAAGCTGAAAATGCTCTAACGGCATGGTACGCTTTTAGAGCGGTTTGCTGTTGAAAACGGCAACCGCTCCGGCGGCCGCGGGAGCGGACGCCCGCGCCGAATGAGCCTGAAAACCACGCTTTTCAGGCGAAATGACGGCAGCGCCGCTTTTGAAATTAGATAATTTCAAAAGCAAAATGCTCTACTGTCGAAAACCACAACACCGCAAACAAAAACGCGTTCTTTTCTTTGCTCGTGCCGCCATGACGGTGCGCGCCTTCTTCAAGATTGCAGCAAGCGACACCGGCCTGTTCACGGCATCTTTGGAAAACAACGTTCGCCCCATCCCCCCCGCCGTCTGAGCGTATGGGCCGGAGATTGCTTGATTTGCCCCTCCCGGGGCTATACACTAGGGCATCCTCAGCCGGTACGGGCGGCCGCAGCAGCCTTTCTCCGTACCGAAACGACGAACGGACGGCGCGCTTCTTTTTCGGGGCCGCGCCTCGACCTGGAGAACTCCCATGCTTATCCGTTGCCCGGAATGTCATTTCGAGCGAGACATAGACATCGGCGCCATCCCCGTCAGCGCCACGGTGGCCACCTGCCCCCGCTGCGGGAAACGTTTTCGCTTCCGTGATCCGCAAACCGGCGAGCCCGTCGCGGCTCAACCCGGCGCCGGGCAAGGTATGAGCTCCGGCGATGCGGACGCCCCGGCCGAAGTCGACCGGCCCGCTGTTCAGAAGCGATCCGCGCCGCCCATTCCCCATTTGCCCACGGAACAGGAGGGGGATGATCCGTTGCCTCCGGGCGCGATCATTCCCCACCTGGACGATGCGCCGGATGCGCCGTCGGACGGCGGCGCGACAAATGTCGCTTCCGAAGGCGACGCCGCCCCGAAGGACAAAGCCGCAAATCCTCGCGCCGCCAAAAGCTCATGGTTCGGCTGGAAAAAAAAGACGGACGGGGAGCCCCCGTCCGCCGACGCCGGGCGTGACCTGCCCCCGTGGGCGTCGCGCGATGAAAATCCGGACCAGGACGACGACGGACGCAAAGAGGACGACGACCGCCCCTCCGGCGTCATGGATGGAGTGCCCTGGGAACAACCGGAGCGCTACGGCTTTTTCCCCAGCTTCTATCAAACCATACTGCGCGTCATGTTCCGCGCGCCGGACTTTTTCCGCCACGTGCGCAGCGACGCGCCCCTGACGCGCCCCGTCTTCTTTTACGTGCTGTTGAGTTTTTTCCAGACCGTCATCGCCCACCTGTGGTCCATGAATTCGTTGCAGGAACTGAGCCGGACCGTTACCGATCCCCAGGCCCTGGCCCGCATCGACGTGCTTATGCAAGGCCTGAGCACGCCTCTCATCTTGGTGATGACGCCTTTTATCATGCTCATTCAGCTGTTTCTGTTCGCCGCCTTTTATCACCTCATGATCCGCCTGGCTCAGCCGGACAAGGCCGACTTCAATACCGTGGTACGGGTTATCGCTTACAGCGCGGCGCCGTTGGTGGTCTGCGTGGTACCCCTGGTGGGCAACGCGGTGGGCTCTGTCTGGTTTCTGGCTTCCACCTTCGTGGGGTGCAAATACGCCCTGAATCTCACCTGGCCCAAAACAGCCCTAGCCCTGGTTCCACTCTTTCTGCTGGCCCTGGCCGTCATGCTGGCCATGCTTCAAGCTTCCCTCATGCTGACACCGGCGGCGTCCTGACACCCGCCCCGACAATCGGCCTCTGACGCCACTTGGCTTCCCTTTTGCAATACCTTCGGAAAGCGGAACTTTCCGGAGGTATTGTCATGCCGTTTTCCTTGCGCCTTTGGACCCTGCTGGGTGTCGTGCTTATCGCGGGCGGATGCGCTTCCGTCCATGATTCCGCCGGGCGGGGAGCCATCGATCTGACCACGCCCGGCACGCTGTATTCCGACAGCAAAATATATCGGGGCGACATCCAGGTTATGGTCCACCCCAACGTCAATCTGGAACAGCCGCCCACGGCCCTGTTCGTGCCCCTGGGCCTCACCCAGGCCATGCACGACTCCCTGCCCGTGTCCGAAGGCGTGTCCCGCCAGGTCTGGCAGCAATTTCTAAGCGAGGGCACCTTCTCCACTCTGGAACTGGCGGACATGACGCCGCCCTACCGCGTCGATCTGGCCCTGCCGCTGGCTCGCGCCAAAGGCGCGGATATGCTGGTGGGGGGCTATATCACCTACTATTTGGACGGGGGCCAGACGGGCAACACCAAAATTTCTCTGCAACTGGAAGTATACGACGTGAAAACCGGGGACATGCTGTGGAGCATAGCCCACGCGGGGCTGCTCCCCTACCGGTCCGCCCGCGATTATCTGCTGCTCCAGGTCAAAAGCCGTATGCCCGCCGATCCTATGGGCGCGGTCATCGCCGCCGTGGCCGGCGATATGGCCACCCTGCTCCACATGTGGACCTCGCCCCAATCTTTTGCGTCGCCGCGCACATTTTCGGGCCCGGCCGAATCCGCATTCGGACGTTTTTGATCAGAGCCGGACCTCTTCTTGCCATCGATCGCCAAATTTTTGACAATCGGACTCCCCCATGCATGGCGGCTCGTACCGTTCCGACTCGTATCTTTGACGACAAATTCCCGCACTATTATTGCGCGGGACTTCCTTCCCCATCGTCAACCAGGCGGCCGCCTCCTCAATGGAGAAAAAAACACAAAAGACCCGCAACCTTTGTTCCGGGGAGGCGCGCGCTTCGAAAATCCGCCTTGTCCGTTGACAGGAACGGCTTCATCCTCTACCAAGAACGCACGGGCGGTTAGCTCAGCCGGTAGAGCCCCGGCTTTACACGCCGGTTGTCGGGGGTTCGAGCCCCTCACCGCCCACCAGAGTCTGAAAAGAACGCGGCCCCAAGTCTGCAAGTCTTTGCGCCGCCTCATTATAATTTTTATTTCCCACCGACTCGTCGGACGCGACGGCTGAAGACGAAACAGGAATGCGCTATGGAAGATAAAGTTCTCGCGGCCATGAAAGAAGCCGGCAAACCCGTGCGCCCCGGCGATATCGCCAAAGTTCTCGGCGTGGACGGCAAAGACGTGTCCAAAGCCATCGACGTTCTGAAAAAAGCAGGCAAGGTCCATTCGCCCAAGCGTTGCTATTACGAACCCACGGCCTGATTCCTCCGCCCCCCCCCACGCAGGAGCGATATTCGCCCCGTGTGCGACGTTTTTATTATACGCGCGCGGCCAAAGGCCCCGCGCTTCGTTTTTTATCCATAGACCTCGCGTCGGCTGTCCTCGGTACGCCCGTCGGACAGGTCCGCCCGGATTTCGTTTGCGTTTCGCCCTTCGCCGCGCCGCGTTGTTCTTCCACTCCATCCGGCCACTCGGCCCATATTTCTCTTTGCGTACACACGGGATCGCTTCAACGGCGCTGCGAAACGGGCGTACCCCTCCCGCCGAAGAAAAAAAACGCGTCATTATCCGCTGTATTCCGGCCTGAACAAGGCCTGCGGCCCCCTTCACAACTTTATTCCCCAAGAAGGCGTATGAGCGCATCTTTTGAAGAACTGGGCCTGGCCCCGGAGTTATTGCAGGCCGTTGAAGACCTGGGATTTGAAGAACCCTCCCCCATTCAGGCTTTGGCCATTCCGTCCCTGCTGACGGGACGGGATGTGGTGGGCCAGGCGCAGACCGGCACCGGCAAAACCGCAGCCTTCGGGTTGCCCGTTCTGCACAGGACGATTCCCGGCCGCGGGGTACAGGCTCTGATCCTGTGTCCCACTCGCGAATTGACCATCCAGGTGGCCGAGGAACTGGGAAAACTGGCCGCGCGCAAGCGCGACATCGCCATTATGCCCATTTACGGCGGCCAGCCCATCGAGCGCCAATTCCGGGGGCTGGCCAGGGGAGCGCAGGTGGTGGTGGGTACTCCGGGGCGGATCATCGATCATCTCCGGCGCGGCACCTTGCGCCTGGATGAAACCACCACGGTGGTTCTGGATGAAGCGGACGAAATGCTGGACATGGGCTTCCGCGACGACATGGAAACCATCCTGGAGCAGACTCCGGAACACGCCCAGCGAGTCCTGTTTTCCGCCACCATGGCCGCGCCCATCCGGGAGTTGAGCAAGCGATTTCTGCGCGAGCCGGAGATGTTGTCCGTCGCCCACAAAATGCTCACCGTCCCCGCCGTCGAGCAAACCTATTACGAAGTGCGTCCTTACCAGAAGATGGACGCCCTGTGCCGGGTGCTGGACTCGCAGGGGTTCCGCAAGGCGCTGGTATTCTGCTCCACCAAGCGCGGAGTGGATGAAGTGACCACCCACTTGCAACAGCGCGGCTACCAGTCCGACGGCCTGCACGGCAACCTGGCCCAGCCGCAACGGGACCGGGTGATGAGCCGCTTCCGGGCCGGAAGCATCGACGTTCTGGTGGCTACGGACGTGGCCGCGCGCGGAATCGATGTGGACGACGTGGACGCAGTCGTCAATTACGATATTCCGCACGATGTGGAAGGCTACGTGCACCGGATCGGACGTACGGGCCGGGCGGGCCGCGAAGGTCGGGCCTTTACGTTCGTCACCATGCGCGAACACTACAAACTGCGCGACATCATCCGCTACACCAAGGCCCGCATCACCGAAGGCCGCCTGCCGACCCTGCGCGACGTCGACGATATCCGCACTTCCCGCTTGCTGGACGAGGTATGCCGGACGGTGGAGGCGGGTTCGCTGGAACGCTGGCTGGGGCTGGTGGAGACTTTTCTGACCGATCGTTTCCCTGACGGCGGCGTCACCAGCCGGGATATGTCCGCCGCTCTGCTCAAACTTCTGATGCTGCGCGATTTCGGCGAACAGACCGCCAACGGGGAAAAGGACGATTGGGCGGCGGCCCCCGCCCGGGACGGCGGCAAACCGAAAACGCAAGACCGCCCGCGCCTCCGAGATCGTAACGACCGGTCTTCCATGACCCGACTTCAAATCAATGTGGGGCGAGCGCACAAGGTCACCCCGCGCGAACTGGTGGGGGCCATCACCGGAGAGTGCGGCATACCGGGCCGCAGTATCGGCGCCATACTCATTCAGGACCGACTCAGCATGGTGGAGGTGGCCGCGGATCGGGCCGACGGCGTGTTGGAGACGCTTAACAACGGCGTATTCATCGGCGGCATAAAAGTGACGGCTGTCATGGAGGCCGGGGCAAGCGGCCCGCATCCGCGCAGGCCCTTCACTCCGGGACCGCGCCGACTGCATCCCGGCGTGTCCGGCAAAAAACCGCGCGGCGCCACTTCGGGCAAAAAAAATTATCAGACTCCGCGCTAGGGTTCGTTTACAAAAGCGCCCCCTGCAACCCCCGAAAAGATTTGCGCCGACACAGTCGGCACCGCTGCGCAAAAAAACAATCTTTTGCGAACGATCCCGCAAAAATCGGGAGCATGTTCATGCTCGCGATTTTTACCACGATACGCTGGAACGTTTCCACTTTGAAACGCTCTGCGTAACTCGGACGAAAACGACAGCACGCGCCGTAACCAGCAGCATTCTCTCATTTACCGGGCGGGGCGGGACCTTCTATGGTGAACGGCGGCCACGACGGCGGACAACTGCGTCACAGCCGCAAAGCCCGTGAGGAGAATCGCTATGACCGCCCGGAAAAATTTTTCTTTCGACAAACATCTTGGACTGATGCTGCTGGCCGTGCTGGCCGCCTCCCCCCTGCGCCCCGGCGCGGCCAATCCGGCCATCGGCAACGAACAGCCCCGCCCCCGGGCCGTCCTTATCCGCGACGTGGCGGTATGGGACGGCGAAAGCGAGCAGGCCCTTCCCCACCAGGACGTATTGATACGGGGCCGCTTCATCGAAGCCGTAGGCCCGAACCTGGCCCCCGCGGATGCGGCCGACGCCGAGCGCATCGACGGCGGCGGCCGCACGCTGATTCCGGGGCTCAGCGACGCCCATCGTCATCTCATGCTCAACCTGCCTCCGGCCGAATTTCTGAACGCGCCCTGGGCTTACCCGGCGGCGCGGGCCGTGCGGGCGGCCGAAGACACCCTGCTGATGGGCTTCACCACGGTGCGCGACATGGGCGGCCCGGTGATGGGGCTCAAACGGGCCATCGACGAAGGCATCGTGCCGGGTCCGCGTATCTATCCCTCCGGGGCCATGATCAGCCAAACCTCGGGGCACGGCGATCTGCGTCCCCGCAGCGAACTTGATCACCACCTCACCGGCGGCAGCGCCGATATTTTCCAATTGACGGGCTGGTCCTTTATCGTAAACGGGCGCGCCGAAGTGCTGCGCGCGGTGCGCGAAAACCTGCGCCAGGGCGTGGCCCAGATCAAAATGATGGCGGGCGGCGGCATCACCTCGCCCAACGATCCCCTCAATACGGTGCAATTCACCGAGGACGAGTTGCGCGCCGGGGTGGAGGCCGCTACGGACTGGGGCACTTATGTGGCCGTACACGCCTATACCCCGGAAAGCATTATGCGGTCCCTGGCCGCCGGGGCCAGAAGCGTCGAACACGGCCAGTTGGCCGACGCCACGGCCATGCGGGCCATCAAGGAACATGACGCTTTTCTCGTTCCCCAGGCCTATTGGGTATACCGCGACCCGTATACCGCTCGGCATCCCGACAAATTTCTGGAAGTCCAGCGCGGCACGCAACATGAAATGGATTTGGCCAAAGAATACGACGTCACGGTGGCCTTCGGCACCGACGTGTTCGGCTCCCTGGGCATAGAATCCGCCGCCCTGCAGGAATTCACAGCCCGCGCCCGCTGGTATGCGCCGGTGGATATCCTGCGCCAGGCCACCTCGATAAACGGCCGTCTGTTCGCCCTGAGCGGAGCGCTCAATCCCTACCCCGATGGGCCGCTGGGCGTCATCCGCCCCGGCGCGTATGCCGATTTGTTGATTTATGACGGTAATCCGCTGGAGGATATCGCCGTGCTCACACGCCCCGAAGAAACACTGAAACTCGTTATGAAAGACGGCGTGATATACAAAAATGAACTGCCTCGCCCTTAAAGCGTTTTGCCATTGAAAATATCTACCGGTCAGGACGCCCGCGACCCGCGGGGGGCACGCCTGAAGCCGGAACGTTGCTCCGCAAGCGCACCTCGACCGCGCTTCGGCATAACCGACTGCAGCCTCGCCAGGCTTGCCAAAAGCCGCCAACAGTGCGGCGACGCCGGAGATAGGGGCGGCGCGGCGTCCTTGGCCGCCAGCGCGAAGCGCTTTGCGGAGAAGGAGCGGAGCGAGCCTCGCCTTGCTTGACCCCGTAGAGCATTTTCATGGCGAAATGTTCCAGATTGTCGTCTCCGGCGCACGAGCCTCACCTCGCCGGAGACGAAAAAAACAAGGCGACCACAGAGCTATTCCGTCAAGCCGGGACGAGTCGACGCCGATAGCTTTCGGCGGCCGTTGACCGCCGCCCGCGGCGCGGGTAGGCTCAAAGAGCTTCCTTTCTTCGCGGAAAACCGCATAGCCGAAGACCACACGCCCGTTCCGCCCCCCAGGCGACGACGCCGTGTCCGAAGTCCCTCCGACCGAAGGCTCTCTGCCCCGCCTTTGTCCCACCCTCCCTGTCTGGAGCCCGCATGCGCCTCCGTTCCGTTCTATTCATCCTGGGTGCCCTCACCGTTTGTCTCGGATTGAGCCTGTTGCCGTCCATGCTGGTTTCACTGCTGTACGGCGAATATGACGTTCTGCTTCGCATGGCCCGGGCTCTGCTGCTGGTAGTGTCCTGCGGCATGGCGGCAGTCCTGGTCTGTCGCCCGCGCGGCGAAAATATCCGGCTCGGCAACCGGGAAGGCGTGGCCATCGTGGGTCTGTGCTGGTTGACGGCGTGTCTGGCCGGGGCCGTGCCCTTCGTGTGGGTGGCTCATATGAGCTGGACCGATGCGTTTTTCGAGGCGGCCTCAGGTTTTACCACCACGGGCGCTACCATTCTGACGGATATCGAAATCCTGCCGCGCGGCCTTTTGTTCTGGCGCAGTCAGACACAGTGGATGGGAGGGATGGGCATTATCGTCTTTTCGCTGGCGCTGCTGCCCTTTCTGGGGGCTGGAGGGATGCAGATGTATAAGGCCGAGGTCACGGGGCCGGTCAAAGACAAGGTGGCCCCGCGCCTGAGCGACACGGCCCGCTCGCTGTGGCTTGTCTATCTGCTGCTCACCTCCGCGCTTATTCTGCTGCTGAAGGTGGAGGGCATGGACTGGTACGACGCGGTGAACCACGCCTTCGCGGCCATGGCCACAGGAGGTTTTTCCACACGCAACGCGTCCGTCGCGGCCTTTCCCTCTCCTTTCATCCAGTGGACCCTCATCCTTTTCATGTTTTTGGCGGGCATCAACTTCAGCCTGCATTACCTGGCTCTGTGCGGACGGCCGGGAGCATACAGGCACAATACCGAATGCGTGGCCTATACCCTGCTCACGCTGCTCGGCGGGCTGGTGATCGCGGGACTTCTCATGCACCGGGGCGGGTCTTTTGAGCCCTCGCTTCGCGCGGCCTTCTTTCAGGTGGTATCTCTGTGCACCACCACCGGTTTCGTCACCGAGGATTACTCCCTGTGGCCCCTGCTGTCACAGGGATTGCTATACGGTTTCATTCTGATGGGAGCGTCGGCGGCCTCTACCGCGGGCGGTCTTAAGGTCATGCGTGTGGTCATGTTATGGCGCATGGCGCGGCTGGAAATACGACGCCTTATCCATCCACGGGCCGTGGAACGGGTCAAGATGAACGGTCGCTCCGTCGCGCCCGAAGTATTACAGGGCGCGGCCTGCTTTTTCGTACTGTTCCTGGGCTTCAACTTTGTCGGAGGGTTGGCCCTGATGGCCCTGGGACAGGATTTCGTCACCGCCTTCAGCGCGGCGAGCACCTGTCTGTCCAACGTGGGGCCGGGTTTCGCCGCCGTAGGACCGGTGAACAACTTTGCTTTTCTGCCGGACGCGGCCCTGTGGCTGCTGTCTTTTCTCATGGTTCTCGGCCGACTGGAAATTTTCACATTGCTGCTGCTGTTCCTACCCGCGTTCTGGCGCTCGTAAGACGCCGGGGCGGGTTTGCGCTCCCGGTTTTTTTCCCCTACATTGAACCGTCATCACGCCATCCACGGAGGGTCGCCCATGCGTTCCATCGCCCGTTTTTCCGTCGCCTGCTTTGCCGTCCTGCTGCTGGCGGGCTGCTCCAACCTCAATATCCCCAATCCCTTTTCCTCCACGTCGGACGTCAACGACGTGTATATAAGCCAGTTCCCCGACATCCCCATTCCGGCCGATATGAAGAGCGTGCCCAAAAACACCTTGGTCACCACCACCCAGGACGGCACCAAAGTGGGCCTGGAAACCTTCGAAGGCCGGGTGGAGGCCGCATCGCTGGCCAACGCCATGATCCATAATCTGGCCCGTCAGGGCTGGTCTTTGCGTGGCTCGGTGACGGGCAAACGAACCATGCAGGTGCACGAAAAAGACAACCGCTATGTTGTGCTCTACCTGTACGATCAAACCATGACCACGGCCATGGAGGTCTGGGTGTTGAACCGGCTGACCGAGGGCGGTTTCGGCGGCTTCAGCCTGCCTTCGGCCACGCCTGGAAACGCCACGTACAGCCCGGCCCCGGTGACCAACGCCACCGAGGTATGGGAAGGCGGCGTCAGTTCGCAACAATTGAGCGAGTAGACCGCGGAATACGACCCGGCGCCGCTTTTCAGGACACGCCGCGCGTTTTTCGTTTTTCTCACAGGATACGACCGCATGGACGCCCATCTGCGTTTTCACGGGTTTACCGGTAAACGACTGCACCTCGGGGTGTGCGGATCGGTCGCGGCCTTTCGCGCGGCCGAACTGGTGCATAAATGGCAGGACGCGGGAGCGGGCGTCAGCGCCACGCTGACCCACGCAGCGCGGCAATTCATCACACCTCTGACTTTTGAAGCCCTGGGGGCGTCGCCCGTGTACGGCGACATGTTCGGCGGTCAGACGCCCTTTGAACATCTGGAGCCCGGTCAAACCGCCCATGCCCTGGTACTGGCCCCGGCCTCGGCCGATATGCTGGCTCGGCTGGCGGCCGGGCGCGCCGAGGATATGTTGTCCTGCCAGGCCCTGGCCTTTGACGGGCCCATCGTGGCCGCGCCGGCCATGAACCCCCGTATGTGGCAGAACCCGGCCACCCAGGCCAACGTGGCCCTCCTGCGCGAACGCGGCGTGACCTTTGTGGGACCGGAAAGCGGCGTCGTGGCCTGCAAGGACGAAGGGCCGGGCCGCTTCGCCGACCTGCGCGCCGTATACCTGGCCGGACTCAAGGCCCTGACCCCCCAGGATATGGAGGGCGTGACCGTACTCGTTACCCTGGGGCCCACCCGTGAAGACTGGGACGACGTACGCTTTTGGACCAACGCGTCCACCGGCACCATGGGCGCGGCCCTGGCCGTGGCCGCCTGGCTGCGCGGGGCCCGGGTGCACGCGCTGTGCGGCCCGGTGGACCTGTGGCTGCCCGCCGATCCCTGTTTCCACCGTCACGACGCGCGCAGCGCCGCCGACATGCTGGACAAGGCCAAGAACCTGTGGCCCACCGCCGACATCGGCATTTTCACCGCCGCCGTAGCCGATTTTCGCCCCGAACCGCACGGTCCCGGCAAGTTCAAAAAAAATTTGGCCGAAGACGGTTTTTCTCTGCGTTTTCTGCCCAATCAGGACATTTTGCGCCTCCTGGCCTCCGAACGACGAGAGGGCCAGAAGGTGGCGGGCTTCGCGGCCGAGGCCGCCGAGACCAGCGACGCCCTGGCCCATGCCGTGCGCCGCAAACTGGTCTCCAAGGGCGCCGACATGGTGGTGGGCAACAAACTGGCCGACGGTTTCGGCCGGGGCAGCAACCGGGTCTTCGTGGCCGACATCAAAGGTCGCGAGGAATTGTGGCCCGATCAGCCCAAAACCGACGTGGCCTGGAACATACTTTCTTGGCTGCGTACTCTGTGAGCCCCCCCATGAGCTACGTCGTCCTCTCCCCCGCCCTACGCCCCTGGCTCCAGGCCGGGTTGTCGGCCGTGCTTCTGGACAGCCCGGAGCGCGCGGCCGAACTGCGTGTCGTTCCGTCGCCCGGGGCCGTGTCCCACGACGTCGCGGCGGCCCCTCCCCGACGCGGTTCTCCCTCTCCGCCCGCGTCACCCCCGACGCGCGCCGTTCCTCCCCGCGTTACGACGCGTAACGCTCCCCAACCGTCCCGACGGCCGCAACAGCCGGGCACAGACGCAACCAACAACCGCGTTGCCCCGCCCGAGGTTTGGCCGCCGGCCTGGCAGGCGCTCAAAAACCGGCGGCCGCTGCCTCCCCGGCCTTTGGTGTTTTGGACATACGCGGGTTTGGGCGATGATCTCATGGGCACGCCCGACCCCACCCGTCAGCAGATCATGGTGCGTATGCTCAAAGAGCTGCGCCATCCCGGCGGCACCCATGTTTTCTGGCCTTACGCCCTGCCGGACGACGCCACGCCCGGCGGACCGGACGCGCCCTCCCTGTTCTGGTCCGGAGCGGCCCTGCTCCGCCCCCGGACCCTGCTGCTGTTCGGGTCCGAAGCCCGCGACGCACTGGGGATGCCCAAAAGCCTGGTTCCTTACTGTCAGGAGCGCATTGCCGGCCGTCTGGTGATCCAACTGCCCCAGCCTTTGACCCTGGCGGAAAATCAGGACGCATTCCGGCGGGCGCTGGTTTTTCTGTCCGGATTGCTTTCTTTTTGCGCGACCCCACGCGGCTGATCCCACGCCTTGCGGATATGTCCGAAATTCTCCCGAAAAAAAATGGCGCGCTGATAAAAATCGAGAGCAGGCATCTTTTCTCCTTCCCCTCAAAATGACTGGCTTTCCCGCCTGCGCAATCCGTCACAATCGTTGCAGCCGTAGGATTTGCCGTATTCAGCCTTTGCTCGACCCCGCCTTGACGCTCTTCCGGTCGAACGCTACATTTCTTCGTGGACATGGTTCCGATCCGCCTTCGGCGGAAAGGTGAAAAGGGAATCCGGACCGGTACAAGCCGCAACCGGAGCTGCCCCCGCAACTGTACTCGGCGAGTGTCGCGCCACACAGCCACTGCTCCGCATAGTCGGATCGGGAAGGCGGCGCGGGATGTCGACCCGAAAGCCAGGAGACCTGCCATGTCGGATAGAAGGGCGGGGCGCCCCAAAAACGGTTCAGCATATCCAACGCCGAACTGTTTCGCAGAGTTTGACGGATACCTGCAGTGAAACGGCCGACGGCCGAATGATGTTGCAACCGGGCCGTCACGGTTCAGGCGTGTCAGTGATGCGCCGGACGTTGCGTCGTTTATTTCCCCCTCCTTCTTGCGTTTCCGCTCCGTCCGGAGCGTTTTCCGTCGCGCCCGCGCCGCGCCGGGCATCTTCCGAACTCTCCCACGAGGCGGGTCGCGCGGCCCGCGCAACAGGATTCGAGATATTCGCATGGTGACCTCCCTCCGCAAACGTGACGCGCGTATCGTGCCCTTCGACGTGGACAAGATAACCGAAGCGGTCTTTCGGGCGGCCAGCGCCCAGGGCGGCACGGACCGGAACACGGCCCGGGGCATTGCCGAAGCCGTGACCGCCGCGCTCAATGAGGAGTGCGCGGCTTCGCCCGAGGCCTGCATACCCGATGTGGAGCATGTTCAGGACCTGGTGGAGCGGACGCTTATCGAAACGGGCCACGCCCGTACGGCCAAAGCCTATATCCTGTACCGCAACGAGCGCTCCCGCGTGCGGGAGACGAAAACCCGCCTCATGAACACGTTGTGGGATTTGACCTGCAAAGATGCGCGGGACATCGATCTCAAACGGGAAAACGCCAATATCGACGGCGACACGGCCATGGGCACCATGCTCAAATACGGCAGCGAGGCGGCCAAACAGTTTTACAGCATGTTCCTGCTCAAGCCCGCTCACAGCAAAGCGCATGAGGAAGGGGACATCCACATCCACGACCTGGACTTCTTTTCTCTGACCACCACCTGCTGCCAGATCGATATTAAAAAGCTGTTCAAGGGCGGCTTCAACACCGGCCACGGCTTCCTGCGCGAGCCGGGAAGCATCCAAAGTTACAGCGCTCTGGCCTGCATCGCCATCCAGTCCAACCAGAACGATCAGCACGGCGGGCAGAGCATCCCCAACTTCGAATACGGTATGGCCCCGGGCGTGGCCAAAAGCTTTGTCAAAAATCTGGGCTTGGTGCTGGACCTGCGCGAAGCCGGGGACGAAGCCTTCCGCAAACGGGCCGGACGGGCGCTGCGCGCCTGGGTGGACGAACATGAATCCATTTTGGATGAAGCAGGACTGAACTTCGTCCACACCTGTCTCGTCCAGGTCCTGCCCGAGGCCGAGGCGCGCACGGCGGTGGACAAAGCCCTGGCCCTTACCGAGCGCGATACCTACCAGGCTATGGAAGGCCTGGTCCATAATCTGAACACCATGCACAGCCGGGCGGGCGCGCAAATTCCCTTCAGTTCCATCAATTACGGCACCGACACCTCGCCCGAGGGCCGCATGGTCATCCGCAACGTGATGCTGGCTACCGAAGCGGGCCTGGGCAACGGCGAAACGCCCATCTTCCCCATCCACATCTTCAAGGTAAAAGAAGGCGTCAATTACCGGCCGGGCGAGCCCAACTACGACCTCTTCCAACTGGCCTGCCGGGTATCGGCCAAACGCCTGTTCCCCAATTTTTCTTTCCTCGACGCTCCTTTCAATCTGGCTTACTACCGGCCCGGCCGCCCCGAAACCGAAATCGCCTACATGGGGTGCCGCACGCGGGTTATCGGCAACGTGTACGACCCCTCGCGAGAAATCGTCAACGGTCGCGGCAATCTAAGCTTCACCACTCTTAATCTGCCCCGGCTGGGCATCCTCCATAAGGGCGATGTGGAAGGCTTTTTCACGGCTCTCGACGAAAAAATCTCGCTGATATTCGATCAACTGACAGAACGGCTGGAAATCCAGAGTGCCAAAAAATGTCGCAACTATCCCTTCCTCATGGGGCAGGGCATCTGGCTGGATTCCGATACCCTGAAACCGGACGACGAGGTGCGCGAGGTGCTCAAGCACGGTACCCTGACCATCGGTTTCATCGGCCTGGCCGAGTGCCTGACGGCCCTTCTGGGCGCGCATCACGGCGAATCCGAGGCCGCCCAGGAAATGGGACTGCGCATCGTGGGCCATATTCGGGAACGCGCCGACGAAGCCGGACTTAAAACCGGCCTCAACTTTTCGGTCATCGCCACTCCGGCCGAGGGTCTGTCCGGCCGCTTCCTGCGTCTGGACAAGGAACGCTTCGGCGAACTGCCCGGCATCACCGATCGCGAATACTATACCAATTCCTTCCACATTCCGGTGTGGTTTCCCATCAGCGCCTACGACAAAATACGTCTGGAGGCCCCCTACCACGCGTATACCAACGGCGGACACATCACTTACGTGGAAGTGGACGGCGACCCTTGCGCCAACCTGGAAGCCTTCGAAGACATCATCCGGGCCATGAAGGAAATGGGAGTGGGCTACGGCTCCATCAACCATCCCGTAGACCGCGATCCGGTGTGCGGATACACCGGCATCATCGGAGACGAATGCCCCCGTTGCGGCCGCCGCGACGGAGAGGGCATCCCCTTGGAAAAACTGAACCGAATCAAAGGGTATATCCGCGACTCCCGTTCTCCCGAGCAGATACTTGAAGAACGCGACGCCGTGCCCAACATATCCCTGTAACAAACAAGGAGCGCAATCATGACTCAACCCGACATGAAGCAGCCCATTCTGGTGGGCGAAGGCGTCCGCTTCGAGCGTATCCGCCGTATCACCGGCTATCTGGTGGGCACTCTGGACCGTTTCAACGACGCTAAACGCGAAGAGGAACAGGACCGTGTCAAACACTGCCGCATGGACGCCTGGCGCTGAGCCGGAACGCCCCGCCCTGCCGGATCAGATACTGCCGTCCACGTCGGCTCACGGCGTGGTCCGGGTAGCCGGACGCATCGCCGAATCCATCGTGGACGGGCCGGGCCTGCGCTATGTGCTGTTCACCCAGGGCTGCCCGCACCGATGCCCCGGCTGCCACAATCCCGGCACCCATGATTTCGGGGGCGGCACGCCCGTTGCTCTGCGGGATATCCTGGCCGATATCCGGCGCAATCCCCTGCTGCGAGGCGTGACCTTCAGCGGCGGCGAGCCCTTCTGCCAGAGCGAGGCGCTTATTCCGCTGGCCGCCGCTCTCAAAAGCCTGGGCTATCATCTCATGGCCTATACCGGCTATGTGTGGGAAGATCTGGCACGCGACTCGGCTGCCTCCCGGCTGCTGCCTTTTCTGGACATGCTGGTCGACGGCCCCTTTGTGGCTGCCCGGCGTTCCCTGGAACTTCGCTTTCGTGGTTCGTCCAATCAACGCATTCTGGACGTACCGGCGGGGCTGCGCGCGGGCCGTCCCGTCCTGCACGCTCTGCACGGTCCTGTGAATACGGTTTTGTGAAAGATTTACGCATGACGCGGAGCGCCGTCCCGCGAGACTGCGGCTTCAGGCGCTGCTGTCGCAGCGCCATCAGGGCGGACGCATACGATGCGTCCGCCCCAGGTTGCCGATCTTTTTTCTTGCTTTTTTTTCAGGGACGGGCTATTGCTAGCAGTCCTTCCGTTTGCGGAAGGCGCTTCAGACGAATCCGGCCCGGTCCATCCGGGTCCCTATAGACGGAGGACATCATGGGCAAGCAATGTGAAGTGTGCGGCAAAAAGGCGCAGGTGGGCAATCTGGTCAGCCATTCCAACATCAAGACCAAACGCCGTTTCAACCCCAACCTGCAGACTGTGCGCCACCAGTTCCCCGACGGTGAAGTCCGCACCATTACCGTGTGCACCCGTTGCCTGCGTTCCGGCGCGGTGAGGAAGCCCGTAGTCCGCACCGAAGGCGAAGCGTACGGCGAATAAGCCGTTCTTTAAGGTAGTTCAAGGCGGGGATTGCTCCCCGCCTTTTTTTTAGATCGGTTTTCTCTGTATAAGGAAGGCTCCGCTCCGGGGGTAAAAGCCGCCAGCCGCCCCCTCGGCCGGGTGCACTACCGGCCCGGCAAGCTCCTCCCCTCCGGGCCGCCCTGCTTCAGGAAACAGCATGTTGTTGCGCCACTCCGGCACCGACGGTTCTCCGGCTTTACGCCGCCGACGCCGCACCCCCCGCCAGTTTGTTCCCATGTGGCGGAGGTCTGCCCTGGTGCCCCCCGATTGGCGGGTGGTGGACGACAGCGGAGTCGACTCCTTCGGACGCGCCCTGCCGGCCCCCGGCACCCGTACCTTGGAATTGTGGCGTCTGACTTTGGAAGCCCAAAATATCCCCCACCTCGTCGTCGGTCACGGCGCCAACCAGCGCATTTTTGTCCCCGCCCTGCGCGAAGGCGCGGCGCGGGCCGAACTGGCAGCCCTGGCCGCCGAAAGCCGCCCGAGGCCGGTTTCCGCCGTGGTTCCCCGCCACAACGCCCACTGGGCCCTGCTCGCCCTGTTGGTTCTGGTGTTCTGGCACGGGCTGCGCATGGGCTGGTGGCCCCTACCCGTCGAACACCTGCCCGACCCCGACTACTGGCTGACGCGCGGCGGTCTGGACGTATACCGGGTACGCGTGCTCGGGGAGTGGTGGCGTACCGCCACGGCGCTCACCCTGCACGCGGACAGTCTGCATCTGTTCTCCAACCTGCTGTTCGGCGCGCCCTTCCTTATTCTCATCGCCCGGCGTCTGGGCCTGGGGCTTGCTCTGGGCCTTACCCTGCTGGCGGGCATCATGGGAAACACGCTCAACGCGCTGTACCGTCCCCTGGATCACACCAGCGTGGGATTTTCCACCTCTCTGTTCGGTATGGTGGGCATTTTGTGCGCCGACATCGCGGTACGCGACAACGGTCACGGCTTCAAACGCCGCGTGCTTCTGCCCCTGGCCGCCGGTCTGGCCCTGTTGGCCATGTTGGGCGCCGAGGGCGAGCGTACCGATTACGCCGCCCATATTTTCGGCCTGCTCTCCGGCTTCGGCCTGGGCTTGGTCGCCTCTTCCATCCTCAAGCGCCACGGGCCGCCGCCCCGCCTCCTCGAATGGAGCATAGGCGTGGCCGTGCCCTTCTTCCTGCTGTGGTGCTGGGACAGGGCGTTTCAATAATCCTCTTTTTGTCGGCTCTCTCAGCGAACTTTCGACGGAGCCGTGAAGCCCGAGCGACGGAGCATCGCGCCCTGAACCAGTATAATGGCAAGATTAGACCGCTTTAAAATCGAACTGCTCCAGCGAAGGACGACGTATGGACACCACTCCCGGCACCTTTGAACTCCACGGCACGGACGGCGCGGCCCGCGCGGGCGTATTGCATACCGCCCACGGCCCCATCCGAACCCCCATCTTCATGCCCGTGGGCACGGTGGGCAGCGTCAAAGCCATAGCCCCCGACGATCTGGAGGCTATCGGCGCTCAGATCATTCTGGGCAACACCTATCATCTGTATCTGCGTCCCGGCGACGAACTGGTGGCCCGGCGCGGCGGCCTGCACGCCTTCAACGCCTGGGACAAACCCGTTCTGACCGATAGCGGCGGCTTCCAGGCATTCAGCCTGAGCGCGCTGAGCCGTGTCACCGAGGACGGGGTGGAATTTCGCTCCCATCTGGACGGTTCACGTCACTTCTTTTCACCCGAAAAAGTGGTATCCATCCAGCGCAACCTCAATTCCGACATCATGATGCAGCTCGACCAGTGCCTGGGCTATGGGGCGGACCACCGCGAGGCCGCCGCCGCCGTAGAACGCAGCGCCCGCTGGGGCCTGCGCTGCCGCGAAGCTTATCAACCCGGCGCGGCGGGCAATCTGCTGTTCGGCATCGTGCAGGGGGTCACCTATCCGGATCTGCGTGAACAATCGGCCCGCGCTCTCATGGATATCGGTTTCGAGGGATATGCCATCGGCGGCCTGGCCGTGGGCGAACCCAAACACGTCATGTTGCGCTGCCTGCGCCGGCTCGACCCCATTCTGCCCCAGGCCAAACCCCGCTATCTGATGGGCGTGGGCACTCCCCTGGACATCCTGCACAGCATCGAATGCGGGGTGGACATGTTCGATTGCGTGCTGCCCACCCGCAATGCGCGCAACGGAACACTGTATACCTCGCAGGGCAAAATCAACATCAAACGCAAGGAATACGCCGAGGATGACGGCCCCCTCGACCCGCAGTGCTCGTGCTACACCTGCCGCACTTTCTCACGCGCCTATCTGCGCCACCTATACGTGAGCAAGGAACTGCTGGCCTTTCGCCTCAACTCGCTGCACAATCTCACCTACTTCCTCGATCTCGTGCGCGGCGCGCGCCGGGCTGTTCTGGATGGCTGCTTCGCGGCCTACAAGGCGCGCTTCGAGGCGATCTACCCGGACGAGGACGCATTATTCGACAAACAGGAGTAAAGGAGTTCGCCATGTCCCGTGACGACATCGCCCGCCGGGCGCACGCTTTGTACTGGGAGCGCAACATCAACTGCGCCCGCGTCACCCTTGTCTGCCTGAGCGAATTGTTTGACGTGGAGCTGCATTCCCAGATATGGCAGGCCGCCGTGGGCATGCATGGGGCGGGGCGGTTTCGGGCGCAATGCGGCCTGGTAGAAGGCGCGTTGATGTTCATGGGGCTCTACTACGCCGGGCACGGCGTGCCGGATAAAGATATCGTCGTTGCCTGCCGCCGCTTCGCGGAGGCGTTCACCGCGCGTTTTTCCTCCTTGACCTGCCGCGATCTGCGTCCGGGCGGCTTTACCAAAAACGACCCGCCCCATCTGTGCGAAACCCTGACCGTGGACGCCATCGACTTCACGGCCGGTTTCCTCCGCAACCATCCTCCGCTCCAGATCTGCACCGGGCCCTTGTCTCCACCCCCATCTCCGACGGTATAAAGCCCAAACTTTTGTTTGTACCCCGGAGCTTGCCATAAACGTCGCCGATATCCGCCCGCTGTTCGCCGCCCGGGTGCGGCGCGCGGCCGACCAGCCTCGCTCCCCGCTATGCCTGGAACGTTTCCCCGCGGCCGAACGCTCGATATGGATGAAATCGGGGCGCCGTTCCGTTTATGCTATTCTTCCTCTTTCAATGCGCGAGACATAAGGCCGCGCACGGCCTCGACGGGGGACAAAGAGCCGTCGAGCACGGCGTTCATGGCAGCGGTGATGGGCATGTCCACTCCTAAAGATTGGGCCAGGCGGTACACGGCGGCCGAGGTTTTGACCCCTTCGGCCACGGTGCGCATGGCCTTGATGACGGAGGCCAGGCTTTCGCCCCGCCCGAGGCCCAGGCCCACCTGCCGGTTGCGCGACAAGTCGCCCGCACAGGTCAACATGAGGTCCCCCAAGCCGGACAATCCCATAAAGGTGGACGGCCGCGCTCCCAGGGCCACGCCCAACCGGGTAATCTCGGCCAGGCCGCGCGTGATCAGGGCCGCGCGGGCGTTGTGCCCGAACTCCAGTCCGTCGCTGACCCCGGCCGCGATGGCGATGACGTTCTTGACCGCGCCGCCCAATTCCACGCCGCGCACGTCGGTACTGGAATAACTGCGAAACCAGGTCGTGGCGAACAAGTCGCGCAGGGACGCGCCCAAAGTCTCGTCGGCGCAGCCCAGGACCACGGCCGTGGGCTTGCATTCCACCACCTCGCGCGCAAAGGAAGGCCCGGACAATACGGCGTAACGCCGCTCAAAATGTCCGGGCCGTCCAAGGCCCTCGGCTGCCACCTCGGACATGGGCTTAAGGCTGTTCAGTTCTATGCCTTTGGACGCGTTGACCACCACGGTGGACGGCCGCAACAGGCGGCGTACATCTTCCAACGCAGCCCGTTGGCTCTGGCAGGGCACGGCCAGGACCCACACATCCGATTCGGCCAGCACGGAAGGATCGGTTACGGCCAGCACGTCCGCATGCAAGCGCAGGCCCGGCAGATAGCGGGGGTTTTCATGCCGCTCGTTGACGGCTTCGGCCACAGTCGCGTCGCGTACCAGCAGGCGCGTCCCGTGTCCGCCGCAGGCCAGCGCGTGGGCCAGGGCCGTGCCCCAGCTGCCTCCTCCGTAAACAGTGACGGTCATGACAAAACTCCTTCTTCGTCAGGGCGGCCCCGAACGGAAGCCGTGACGCGCTCGCCCCACAGGGCGCGCAAGGTGTCCGCCAGCGCGGTCCCGGCGGCGGAGCGGCGTTCATCCAGCCGTTCCAGCAGGGAACGAACCTTGCCGGGCAGCTCTTCGGCCGGGCCGCTGTTGTCCAGAACATAGTGCGACGCGGCAATCTTGTCCCGTTCGGACCACTGCCAGGCGTCCACGGCCCTCGCTCGCTCTCCGCTCCAGCCCCGCCCTTCGAGCACGCGGGCGTGCCGGACCTCGGCCGGGCAGGTTACGGTCACCACCACGGCGTCGACATCCGGCTTGCGGCTTTCGTGCCACAGAGGAACCTCGGCTACGGCCCGCTCGTTTCCGTCCGCCTCGGCCTGTGTGAAAAAGCGCTCCATGTCCGCGAATACCAGAGGATGGATCAGATGCTCCAGTTCACGCCGCATTCCGGCGTCCTCAGCGAGGGCGGCGGCCAAGGCGGCATGATCCACCGGCCCGTCCTCTCCGTTCATAAAACGCTCCCCCCAGCGGCGACGTATCAGCAGCCAACCGTCTCCGCCGGGGCGGTACAGACGGGCCACCACGGCGTCGGCACTCCACACGGGCGTCCCTTCGGCGGCCAGCAGACGCAATACGGACGATTTGCCGCACCCCGGCGTTCCGGTCAGCACCACCCGTTGCGTCCGTCGGGCCAACGCCAGCGCCGCGCGAAGAAAATCGTCCGGGGGCGGACAGACAAAAGACAGGCTTTCATCCCGATCGGGATGGGGGAAAGCCAACTTCCAGGCATGCAGCATCTGACGCGGAGCGGGGTCGCGGTCGTCGCGCGGGGCATAGAGCTTGTCTCCCCACAGTGGATGACCGATTTCGGCCATGTGGACCCGGATCTGATGGGTGCGGCCGGTATGGATGGTCACGGCCAGCAGAGCGAAACGGCCCGCCGGATCGGCGTACAGCCTGCGCCAGGAACTGAGGGCGGGCTTGCCTCCTTTGCTCTCCGGCACCACGGCCACCCTGGTCTTCAGCGTGGGATGGCGGCCCAGGGGCAGGTTCACCGTACCCTCGGTTTCGGGCACGCCTCTGGTCAGGGCCAGATAGGTCTTGTGGACGGCCCGAGCGGCAAACGCGCCGGTCAGCGCCAGACGTGCGGCCTCGGTCAGCGCCGCCACCAGCAGGCCCGAGGTGTCCTTGTCCAGGCGGTGCACGATGCCGGGCCGGAAGCCCTCCTGACGCGCCAGTTCGGGAAAATGAGCCAAAAGCCGGTGAACCAGGGTGCCTTCCGGGCAACTGGGACAGGGGTGGACCGTCAGCCCGGCGGGCTTGTTCACCACCGCCACGCTTTCGTCCCGATACAGGACGGCGAGTTCACCGTCCTCGGGCGTCAGTGCCCCCTCCGCGACGGGCAGACACAGTTCCACAACGCGGCCTTCCTCCAGGCGGGCATCGGCATCCGTGCAAACGCGGCCGTCTACCCGGCACAAACCGCCCTGCACCGCCTTCTTGACCCGCGCCCGGGACAACCCGGCGGCCCGGCTTGCAAAAACGTCAAGACGCGCGCCGCGTTCGCCCGGGCCGACGACATAGCGGCCGCCGGACGTTCCCGGCTCCCGCGCGCCCGCGAAATCCGCGCTGTACAGGTCGCGGTCCATGCCGATCTCAGACCGCCAGGGGAACGCCCTTCACGTAGCCCGTGATCTGGGCTTTGGCGACCAACGTGTCGGCGGCGTCGAATACGGTCACTTCGTAGGTGACCAGTTTGCGCCCGATGTGCAGGGCGCGGGCTTCGCCGCGCAAAGGCCCCACCTGGCCGGGCGCGATATACGAAATGGAAGTCTGGGCGTTGACGCAAGATATGCCCGAGGCGTTGGACGCGGCGGCAAAAGCCAAATCGGCCAGGGCGAAGATGGCTCCGCCGTGGGCATGGCCCATGCCGTTGCGGTGACGTTCGTCAAAGGGCATGGACACGACGGCTCTGTCCTGACCTATTTCAACGATATCAATGCCCAAATGGCGGGCAAAGGTGTCATGGGCGTCGAAATGGCGGCGAACTTCCTCAAGAGTCATGGGATAACCTCGCTTATGCTTGTGGGGATGAAGTACGATACGGCATGGGGCCTGGCCTGACAAGGCCGGGAGAAGCCGGCTCCGCGGCGTATCGCGCCCTCTGGACAGGCCCGGCCGGAGTGTTTATACAACGCAGACAACATCTGTCCCCAAGGAGCATTCTCATGGCCCACAAAAAAGTCGAACGTATGAAGGAACTGGATCGCCGTCGGCATCGCCGCGAACAGCGCCTCAAGGAACGTATCCACGAAGCCCAGGCCGCGGCCAAGAACGCCAAGAAATAAGCGGCCAGGAAATACGGATGGGGGGAGAACGGAAGCGAGTTTCGGCCCGCCTTCGTTTTCCGTCCGCCGAGAACGCGAGTTACTGCCGCGTTCCCCTCAACGGAGGTCAGGCGACTATCCTCCGTTTTTTCGCGTGCCGTGCCGAAACTTTAAAACGCGTTCGCCTTCCGGCGCGTTTTTCCGACGTTCGGGCCGCCGTCCGCCGCCGAACCCGCTCCGAGCGGACGGGAATTCCGGCGTCGATCGCCTTTCGCTCCCGGGACCGAACGTCCATCACCACGGAGCTCTTTCCATGCCCATCTACGAATACCATTGCCCTCATTGCCGCAAAAATTTTGAAGAATGGCTGAAGTCGGACGACGACGCCTCGACGCATCCCTGCCCGACCTGCGGCGAATCCTCCCCGCGCATCATTTCCCAAACCACATTCATTCTGAAAGGCGGGGGCTGGTATGTGACGGAATACGGTTCACACCACGCGGAAAGCGAAGACGCTTCCGCCGAAATTTCCCAAGATGCGCCGCAAGACGCCTCAGGCGATACGGGGGCCGGAGCTTCCGCCGCCGACACGGGCGCGGGCAAAGACGCTTCGGGCGAGGCGAAGTCCGACGCCAAATCCGCGGCCCCCGCACCGGACAAAAACGCCGCCAAACCCGCGACTCGTCCCGCCGCCCCCCAGACCGCCCCGTCCACAACCGGAACCAAGCCCGCCAAGCCTGCCTCCGCTTCGGCGTAATACCGAGGAATCCCTTTATGATTGAACGCTATTCCCGACCCGAAATGGCGGCCTTGTGGACTCAGGAAAACCGCTACCGCGCGTGGCTCAGGGTCGAACTGGCCGTATGCGAAGCCTGGCACGAGCAGGGCGTCATCCCTGCCGCCGATATGGCGGAAATCCGGGCCAAGGCCGACATCGACGCAGCCCGCATCGACGAGATTGAAACCGTCACCCGGCACGACGTCATCGCCTTCCTGACCTCCCTGGAGGAAAAAATCGGACCGGCCGCGCGTTTCATTCATCTGGGCTGCACTTCGTCGGATATTGTGGACACGGCCGGGGCGCTGCTTATGGTGGAAGCGGGCCGCCGCATCCTGACAGACTTCGACGGCGTGCTTGAGGCGCTTAAAAATCTCAGCCTCCGGCATCAGGGTCTGACGTGCATAGGTCGTACCCACGGCATCCACGCCGAACCCACCACGTTCGCCCTGAAGATGGCGGGCTTTTATGCCGAATTTCAGCGGGCCAAAACCCGCTTCGCGGCCGCCGTGGAGGGCATCAGGGTGGGTAAAATTTCCGGGGCGGTGGGCACCTACGCCTTTCTGTCTCCGGAAATCGAGGCCCGTGCCTGCGCCCTGCTCGACCTCAGACCCGACGCCATTTCCACCCAGATTATCCAGCGCGACCGCTACGCCCACTACTTCACGGCCCTGGCCGTGGCCGCCGGCGGCGTCGAGCGCCTGTGCACCGAACTGCGCCACCTGCAACGCACCGAAGTGCACGAGGTAGAGGAAGGCTTCGCCCAGGGCCAGAAGGGGTCTTCGGCCATGCCGCACAAACGCAATCCCATTTCGGCCGAAAACATGTGCGGTCTCGCCCGTCTGATCCGCAGCAACGCCCTGGCCTCCCTCGAAGACCAGGCTCTGTGGCACGAGCGCGACATCAGCCATTCCTCGGTGGAACGGGTGATTATGCCCGATGCCACCATTCTGACGGATTACGTGCTGCACCGGCTGACCCGCCTCCTTAACGGTTTGGTGGTGTTGCCGCGCAACATGGAGCGCAATCTGTGGGCCAGCCACGGCATCTTTTTTTCCCAACGGGTGCTTACCGCCCTGGTGGAAAAGGGACTGCCCCGGCAGGAAGCCTACGTCATGGTGCAGCGCTGCGCCATGAACAGTTGGGAAAACGAACTTCCCTTCCCCGACATTGTGCGCCGGGACGAAGCCATAAGCGCCCGTTTAAATCCGGAAGAACTTGATTCCCTTTTCGATACCCGTTATTATATTCGCTACGAATCGTTGATGCTCGACCGGGTATTCCGCGAAAACGCGTTTTGATTTCCGGCCGGGCGTCCGAGTGACGCGTCTGCGGCCGGGCCCTTTCCGGCCCGGACCATCAATCCCCCAAACACCAGGAACGGCGCTCCGGCGCGGCAAGGAACATAGGTATGGCCGACATTCTGGACATGAAGCGTCGTCTGGCGCGACTGCTGGTAGAAAAATCCTATAAGGAAGGCCAGTTCACACTGACGTCGGGCCGTCGGAGCGACTATTATTTCGACGGCAAGCAGACCGCCCTGCACCCCGAAGGCGGCTGGCTCATCGGCCACCTGTTCAACGACCTTCTGGCCGATGTGCCCGGTCTGGTCGCCGTGGGCGGCATGACTCTGGGCGCCGATCCCCTGGTGTCGGCCACCTCGGTGATTTCGTACGAACTGAAACGCCCCCTGGCCGCTTTTATCGTTCGCAAAACCCCCAAGGGGCACGGCACCATGCAATACCTGGAAGGGCTCGCCAACCTGACGCCCGGCGCCCCCGTGGCCATGCTGGAAGACGTGGTAACCACCGGCGGCTCGCTGTTGACGGCCTGTGAACGAGTGCGCGAGGCCGGTTTCTCCATTGCGGCCGTATGCACCGTACTTGACCGGGAAGAGGGGGGCCGCGAGGCCGTCCAGGCCGCGGGCTACACGTTGCGTTCCCTGTTCCGTCGGGCGGAACTTCTGGAACTCGCCCGGTCCGACCGGGGCTGAGCCCCGCATAGGAGCCCCTGTTGCGCGTCCTGCCCCTTACCGTTTGTTTGCTGGCGGGCAGCCTGTTTTTATCCGGCCGCCCCGCTTCGGCCTGGGAAGCGTTATTGACGGACGATCCCGCTCTACCGCCTTCGTTGGTGGCCGTGGATAAAGCCAACAAGACACTGTTTTATTTTGAAAAGCGCAGCCCTCTGACCATGCGGCAGGCATTCCCGAGCATCCACGGTCAGGCCGAGGGCGATAAGCAGGTGCGTGGCGATCTGCGCACGCCCGAAGGCGTATATTTCGTCACCGGCAAGGTGCGCGAGCCCCTGGACTTTGAAGAATACGGCAGTCAGGCCCACGCCCTCAACTATCCCAATCCCGTGGACAAACTGCGCGGCAAGACGGGGTCCGGCATCTGGATTCACAGCAAAGGCCGCCCCATCGCCAACCAGACCACGCGCGGCTGTATCGCCGTGGACCTGGCCGACATCGACGCGTTGGCGCCCCATCTGGTCCCCGGCACGCCGGTGGTGGTGGCGGAAAACATCGTCAGCGACGTTATCCAGCCTACCCCCGACGTCAAAGCCGACGTGGCGGCGGCCACCCCGGCCACCGAAGCCATGACCAGGTTGTTGACGGAAAAGACCGAGGCCTGGAACAAGGCTTGGGCTTCGCGTTCGGAGGCCATGTTCGACTTTTACGATCCCGACGCGTATACCCGCGCCCAGGACGAATCATTCAGCGCTTTCCGCGCGCAAAAAGAACAATTGTTTCAGCGTTTTCCCTGGATTCAGATTCAATACGGCGAAATCAATGTTCTGCAGGGGCCCGGTTACTGGGTATCGTGGTTTAAGCAGTATTACCGCGCGCCCAACCTGAGCACCGAGGGCATACGCCGCCTGTACTGGCAGCCGGTCAAAAACGGCGAGCTCAAAATCGTGGGAATGGAATGGCTGCCCCAGGATTTGGGTATGGAGCGAGCCTACCTCGACAGCCTGGCCCCCAGTGTGGTGGCCTTTGTGGAAGAATGGCGCCAGGCATGGGAAAGGGGCGACCTGGAAGCCTACGCCTCTTACTACGCCAAGGATGCCGTTCAGGACGGGCAACGAGGTTTGGAGGCGATTACGGCACGTAAAAAACGAACCTGGGGTCCTAAAAAGAAGCCGCTGGCGGTGGAGTTCCACGGCCTGCGCGTACGCCTGGAGGATCGGGGCGTGCGTGTGGATATGACCCAGGTGTACCGCGATACGTCGGGTTATCAGGACAAAGGCACCAAGGAAATGCTGCTCTATCCCGAGGGCGACTCCTGGCGCATCGCGTCGGAAACCTGGACGGCTTTGTAATTCCGGGCCGACGCGGCCCGGACCAAGCGAGAACGCATGACCGGCAAATACAGCGTCATATTCCTGCACGACGGCGGTTCCACCCATCGTTGGCGCATGGGACCGACCCTTGTGCGCTCTTTGCTCTTTCTTTTGCTCCTCCTCCCCGTCTTAACCGTCGCCAGTCTGTGGTTGAACTGGCGTTTGTGGCAGGACCTGAACGCCGCCCGAGGGGAAAATCTGGCCCTGCAACGGCAAGTGGAAAGCAACGCCCAAACCACGGCCCGGCTGGCCAACCTGGAGCAGTTCCTGCGTAAAACGGACCCCCGAGGCTTGGATGATCTCTTGCCCACCCGTTCCGGCGCGGGATATATCGAACCGGCGACCACCCCGGCGGCCTCACTTACAGCCGGGGGACAGTCCTCGCCCTCCCTCGCCCCGGATCATGCGGTTTCATCCCCACCTTCTCAAGATACGAAAGGCCCCGCTGACGACATGTCCGATAAATCCGCGGACGTCGCCGACACGGCAACCGCCCCCCTCGTTCACCCC
The DNA here is from genome assembly GCA_900541395.1 of uncultured Desulfovibrio sp. GTDB lineage: Bacteria > Desulfobacterota > Desulfovibrionia > Desulfovibrionales > Desulfovibrionaceae > Mailhella > Mailhella merdigallinarum. The sequence goes on along the minus strand of UQJT01000032.1, from coordinate 2,903 downwards.
CCTCGGGCGGATGCTCAAGCGTCCGCCCCGGCCCCCTCAGAGGCGACGAACACGCAAGACGCGGTGGATACCGGCCTGGCCAGGGTGGAAAATCTTACTGCGCGCCGGGTGGGAGCGCGCAGCCTGCGTATCTCCTTCGACCTGTACAATACCGAGCAGGTTCCCCAACTGGCGGGCAAAGCCACGTTTGAACTCATCCTGGCCGATGGTTCCACGTATCCGCTGGACGACCACGGCGACACCGGTTATCGCATCAATCGCCTGAAAAAAATTGTGGGCAACCCCACCCTGCCCGCCGAAGTATCCGAAACCAAAGACGCCTCCATCCGGGTCAGCGTCTTCGCCGACGATGCGCTCATCTATCGCGTAACCACCCCGTTGCGCCATTAAGAACAGGCGGACAGCATCACCATGTTGTCCGCCTGTTGCCCGCCGCGCTGTGTGCGCACGGGGTTGCAATCGCTTCTATCTATTTTTCCAGCCACAGGGCCAGGCGCTCGGCGTACTCCTCGTTCGTCCAGCTCATGCGTTCGTACATGCCCGCTTCCCGACGCTGACGGGAAGCCTCGGCCAACATGAGAGCGGCGGCCACCGATACGTTAAAGCTCTGGATCATACCGAACATGGGGATGTAGACCTCGCCGTCCACATGAGGGATAAGCTCCTCGGGCACGCCCGCGTGCTCATTGCCCATAATGATGGCCGTGGGTTTGGTGAAGTCATAGTCCCCCACAGGCCGCGCCGAGGGCGTGCAACTGGTGGCCAGCACCTGGCACGGCCGAGCGCGCAGGGCCGCAAACAGACTTTCCCGATCGTCGTGGCGCACCGTATCCACCCATTTTCGAGCCGAGGCCGAGGTCTTTTTGCTCAGGGCCGGGAACGCGCAGGTGGTGTAATAAAGGTGCACCGAGGCCACCCCGAAGGCGTCGCAACTGCGGTAAATAGCCGATACGTTGTGCGGATCATGGATGTTGGCCAGTACCAGGGTCAAGTCCTTCTGCCTGTGCCTGAGCACCTGTTCGATACGCGCCCGGCGGCGTTCCGTCATACTGCGCACGGCTAAAACTCCAGGGAACCGGTAGTGCGCGGGAAGGGCAGGACATCACGAATGTTGGCGATGCCGGTGAGCAGCATAATCAAACGCTCAAAACCCATGCCGAAGCCCGCGTGAGGCACGCTGCCGAAGCGGCGCAGGTCCAGATACCACCAGTAATCTTCCGGCTTCTGGCCGATTTCGCGAATACGGGCCTCCAGCACATCCAAACGTTCCTCGCGCTGGCTGCCGCCGATGAGTTCGCCGATGCGGGGCACCAGCAGGTCCATAGCCGCCACGGTTTCCCCGTCGTCGTTGAGACGCATGTAAAACGCCTTGATGCTCTTGGGATAGTCATACACCGTGACCGGGGCCTTAAAATGCTCTTCAGTGAGAAAACGCTCGTGTTCAGTCTGCAGGTCTGCGCCGAAGGACACGGGGTATTCGAATTTTCTGCCGCTGGAATTCAGGATTTTCACCGCCTCCCGGTAGGAGACGCGTACAAAGTCCTGTTCCACAAGGCCGGTCAAACTGTCTCGCAGGCCGGGAGCCACAAATTTGTCGAACAGGGCCACGTCCGCTTCGCTGCGTTCCAGAATATGACGCACCACGTGCCGGATAAGCCCTTCGCCCAATTCCATATTGTCCCTGAGATCGGCAAAAGCCGCCTCGGGCTCAATCATCCAGAACTCGGCCGCGTGCCGGGGCGTGTTGGAATGCTCGGCGCGGAAGGTGGGGCCGAAAGTGTATACCTTGCCCAGCCCCAACGCCAAAGCCTCGGCCTCCAGTTGCCCGGACACCGTCAGTTTGGCTTCCTTGCCGAAAAAATCATCGTCGAACACATTGCCCGAGGAAGCTCCCTGTCCCCCGCCTTTTTCCATCAGGGGGGGCAGGGTGGTCACTCGAAACATTTCGCCCGCGCCCTCGCAGTCAGAACCGGTCAGGATGGGCGCATGCACGTAATAAAAGCCCCGGCTTCGAAAAAAGTCGTGTACGGCCAGAGCCGCTTCGGAACGGATGCGGAAAGCCGCGCCGTACTTGTTGGTACGAGGCCGCAAGTGAGCGATGGTACGCAGAAATTCGTCGGAATGACGCTTTTTCTGCAAAGGGAAGGTTTCGGCATCGGCCAGGCCCAGGACGTCCATCGTATGGACGCGGATCTCCCACTTCTGGCCCTTGCCCGGCGATTCCACCAGGTCGCCGTGCACGCACACCGAGGCGCCGGTGTTTACGCCCTCCAGGCAGGACCACGCGGGCACGCCCTCGTCCACGATGCACTGCACGTTGGCCAGACAGGAACCATCGTTCAGTTCCAGAAACGCAAAACCCTTGGAATCCCGCCGGGTACGCACCCAGCCGCACACCGTGACACCGGGCCGCGCCGCTTCCGACGCCAGTAGCTCGACTATACTCGTTCTTTGCATGGTATTGCTCCGTGTGGAGGAAGGGAATGGAACCTGGGGAAGGAGGAGGGAAACTTTCCGGGGAAAGTTTCCCTCCTCCTTCCCCCAACCCTATCTCCCTCTCCCTTCAAAGACTTTTAAAAAGAGACAGGGGAGAACGCACGGCGACATCCCGGCCGACCGCAATTCCTCTTGGCTATACGTCATGGGGAGGCTTCCCGCAAGGGAAGCCGCGCCCTACTCGTGCTTTTCGGAATCGCCGACTTTCGTCGACGATTCACGCGCGGCCCGCAGGGCCGCAACAGGCCAAGACGACAAACCCCGCCGCTCCGGGGTTGCGCCGCCGACGGCGGCCAAGCCGCCGGGCGGAAAGACACGAAAAACACTCGTTGACGGCGCGGCAAAGCCGCGACCTACTCGTGCTTTTCGGAATCGCCGACTTTCGTCGACGATTCACGCGCGGCCCG
>UQJT01000031.1 GCA_900541395.1 uncultured Desulfovibrio sp. | reverse complement strand
CAGAGACCCGCCCCGCCCGGGCCGGGTCTCTGTCATCCCGCGATTGGATCGCCTCTCTGCCGCGCAAGGAAACCGTCACCCTGACGGCCTTCGGCGAGGGGCATCTTAAGGATTTTATCGACGAAGCGCGTGAAAACACTGAAAATATCAACGCCGGACTTCTGGAGCTGGAACGCAACCCCACGGGGAATCAGGAATTGGTCAACGACCTGTTCCGCTTTTTCCACAACCTGAAGGGCAATAGCGGCATCATCGATTACAAGGAATTGAACGGCCTGACCCACGAGGCGGAAACGCTGCTCAATCGGGCCCGGCAGGGCGAGCTTGCGGTGTCGCACGAGCTGGTGGACCTGCTTCTGGTGGTGGTGGACGCCATGGACGCCCTGGTGGATGCCGTGGACCCCGCCGCGGGCACGGCCGCGCCTTTTGACGCCGGTGAATTGCTGACCCAGTTGCAGCAGGCCGTTGCCGGCGGGCCCATCGCGCTGCCCGCCAGCCTGGCCGGTGCCGCTTCGGCCGACGAGGAAACGGGGGAAGACCCCGCGTCCGGAACCGCGCCGGAGCCCGAGCAGCCCCTGCAGGCCGCCGGGGCCGATCGCAACGAAGACGACCTCGACATGTTCAAGACCGCCGTGCGGCAGCAGCAGGCCATCATGCGCGAAGCGATGGACGCCCTGAACGCGGACTCCACGCGCAAGGATCAGCAGGACGCGCTTTATCGCTGCCTGATAGCCATTCAGAACGCGTCGTCGTTCATGAATTTCGAGTTGACCAAGGTGGACGCCGAACGCTTGGCCGGGCTTGTGGACCAGGCCCGCAAGAGCGATATGGACTTCGGTCTTATGCTCGATCTGTTGCGCCAGGAAATCAGCATCCTCGGTGACGACGTGGACAAAGTCATTGCCGAGGCCTCGGCCGCCCCGGTCGAGGCTGAGCTTCCTGCCGAACCTGCATCGTGCGCGCCGGTCGCTTCCGTTCCGGCGGAACCGGTTCCGGCGTCCGCCGTATCCGTGCCCGAGGTCAAGGCGACGCCGCAGCCCGAGCCGCAGCCGGACAATGCAGCCGCTCCGGTCCCCGCTCCGACGGCCAAAACGGCCGTTCCGGCCTCCGGAACCCCCAAGACTCCGGCTTCGGCCCCGACGGCCAAGCCCGGCGAACCGGTCAAGTCCGCCTCGTCCAGCATCCGCGTGGATCACGAAAAACTCGACCATCTCATGAATCTCATCGGTGAGTTGCTGATCAACCGCAACCGTTACGCCATGATCGCCAAAACTCTGGAAGCGGGCGGGCCCGATCTGGACGTGGCCACAGTGGCGCAGGACTTGTCCGAAACCACCTATGCCATGGCCCGGGTATCCGACGAACTGCAGGACACCATCATGAAGGTGCGCATGGTGCCCGTAGCTTCGGTGTTTTCCCGCTTCCCTCGGCTGGTGCGCGACCTGTCCCGCAAAAGCGGCAAGGAAGTGGAACTGATCACCGAGGGCGAAGAAACCGAACTGGATAAAAGCGTGGTGGAGGTCATCAACGATCCCCTCATGCACCTTATCCGGAACTCGGTGGACCACGGCATCGAATCCGCCGAAGAAAGGGCCGCCGCGGGCAAAGACCCGGTGGGCAAGGTTTATTTGCGCGCCTACCACAAGGGCAACTCCGTCGCCATTGAAATCGAGGATGACGGCAAGGGCATAGACCCCGAAAAAATGCGCGAGGTGGCTATCCGTAAAGGGATCATTACCCCTGAAGAGGCCAAAAATCTCGACGACCGCGAGGCCGTGGATCTTATCTTCGCGCCGGGCTTTTCCTCGGCGGAAAAGATCACCGACATCTCGGGGCGCGGCGTGGGGATGGACGTGGTGCGCACCAACGTCAAAAATCTCAAGGGCAGCGTCAGCACCTCCTCCGTGGTTGGCAAGGGCACGCGCTTCACCCTGTCCCTGCCGCTTACCCTGGCCATCATTGAGGCACTCATGATCAAGATGGGCGATCAGATGTACGCCATTCCGCTGGACGCCGTGTCCACCACCACCAAGCTGGAGTCGGTGCGCCTCACCGACGTAAAAGGCCGCAAGGCCGTGACCATGCGCGGCGAGGTGCTGGGCATCGTCAATCTGGCCGAACTGCTCAATCTGCGCAAAGACGAGGAGTTGCCCGAGGTCTTGTCCGTTGTCATCATTCAGGACAACGAACGCCGCCTTGGTCTGGTGGTGGACCAGTTGCTCGACCGGCAGGAAATCGTCATCAAGTCGTTGGGCACTTATCTGAGCGACGTGCGCGGCCTGTCCGGGGCCAGCATCATGGGCGACGGCAGCGTGGTGCTCATCCTTGACCCGCACGAAATCTACATGATGGCTACTTCCAAAGCTATTTAGAGCAGTTTCCACTTGAAAGTGCTCCCGGAGTCGAGCGAAGCGAGACTCATCTCTGCTCTCCTTATCCGTAACGCGCTTCGCGCTGACGGCTAAGGGCGCCGCGACATCGGAGCCGCCGCAATTCATGGGCGGCGTATAGCTCCGATGGAGGCGTGAAATCTGCGGGCCGGAACACAGGATTCTGGCCCGCAGATATTTTCGATGGCAAAACGCTCTAGAAAAGTCGCCGGGCTCTCGGCCCGGCTCAGATATTGCTGGTCCACGGGCCGTTCGACGCAGCCCGGATATCGTTTTGAAAGAGCGACGCCGGACCGGCAGTTTTCCCTGTTACGCGAGTCCACGGGCGTTGTGGCAGAGCTTGGAGGTGAATCTTTATTTATATAATTATTATAATATGTTATTGTAAAATGACGCTTTTTGTCCATTCATGCGGGATGCTTGCAAAAGGTATGTTTTGTATAGAGTATGCTGTAGAGCAGTTACTTAAAAAGGGAGAATAGTATAAAGGAGTAAACTTCATATGTTTTATATCGTTGCAAAATAATTAATAAAATTAGAGGATTAATTTTAATTTGAAAAAATTAAGATATATATTATCTTTTTAGTTTAGGTGATATTTTACGTCGCCTGAATAATGAATGGTCACGAAATTCATAATGATTTCAGCCAGATTTTTGTTTTTTTACTTCACTCGTGTCATGCAGGGCAGAGATATGTATCATAAATCCTTAACGTATTCGCGCAGGCTTTATTTTCGGCGTTTGCGACTCATTGTCCTGTTTGCGCTGAGTTTGGCCTTGGTACCACATATGATGTGGTTGACGGTGCGTATAGGGTGGTACCCTTTTAAATGCTATCTCCAAAATCTGCCTTTTATGATCCTGGTGACGTTGCCTGCATTTTTGCCGGGACGGGCGGGCAAAATATGGCTGACAACGCTCTATGTCGTCCTGGTGCCGCTGGCTGTGGCCATGGCGCTGCACTTGGCGCTTTTTCAGACCAATATCAGTGATGAAATGTTGTCAGCCCTGTTGGATACCAACGGAGCAGAAGCAGGTGAGGCTCTCGGTTCATATATTAGTATCAAAACAGTTTCAGCAGCGCTGGGAGCTATTGTTCTTCCGTTGATACCTCTTGTGGCATTGCTTCGCATGCCCTTTCTTTTCTACCGACGAACCTTGGCTATTGTGGCACTGCTGTGTGTGGGGTTGGGGAGCAACTGGACGTTGTTGTATAACGACAGCTTCCTGAAAACAATAGGCGAAAGTTGGAGCAAATACCGCACATACAAGGCCGGGCTGGAGGTTTTTGCCCAGGGCTTTGAATCTGAGCCGTTTCAGGAGGTAGAGGACGTTTATCCCGGAGTGCCCCGGACCATCGTGGTGGTCATAGGTGAGTCCGCAAACCGCCATCATTTGGGAATATATGGCTACTTTCGGGATACTACGCCCTGTTTAAATGCCCTGCGGGACGAATTGCTGGTTTTTACCGATGTGGTCAGTCGTTACGGTTTCACGGCCAGCAATCATGCTGCAATGCTATCGGTCCCCGTACCCGCCGACGGTTCCATTCTACCTCTAATGAGCCTTTTGCGACAGGCAGGTTTTCAGACCATCTGGTTGTCCACGCAAAATACTTTTTGGACTAGATCCACCTTCAACCTCATCCATTTGGCGGACAAGGTTTACGGTGATAATGTGGAAATGTATTGGGCTCCGGAACCTTATGACAAAAAGTTGCTGCCGCGTCTGGCTGAAATCTTGGCCGAGCCCGCCCCGACGGGCAAACGCCTTTTGTTCATTAATATTATGGGATCACATGTGCAATATAAGGCACGTTATCCTGAGAATTTTGAATCCATCTTCTACTCAACGGATGATATTCCTTCTGCTCCCTGGCGAACAGATGAAGCAAAATATCTTATAAATACCTATGATTCCAGCATTGCTTATACAGATTCGCTATTGGGTGATATTATTGAACAATTACGAGATGTTCCCAACAGCGCCTTACTCTACTTATCTGATCACGGAGAAGAAGTATACGATACCCGTGACTATATGGGCCATGATTTCATGCTGAGTTCACGCCATATTGTCGATATTCCGTTTTTGTTATGGATATCGCCGTCATATCGGAACATGCGTGCCAGGGATGTGGAACAATGGCGACAATGGACGGAACGTCCGTCCGTCAGCGATACCTTGTGCTATATTTTGGCGGATTTGGCCGGTTACTCTTTTGCCCTGAACGATCGGAGCAAGAGCCTTTTGTCTGTTGATTTTCAACCGGCTCCTCGTGTGCTGATGGGGGAGGACTACGATCTGAAGTTTTCTTTGTCCGGCGATGCGGGGGAACAGCCCATACCGCTTGCTCACTCGAAATAATGCAGCAGATTGGGGTCGTGTATACTCGCGTGCTTTGATGGCTCCCGGCCTGAAGCGGCTATTGCCCATCCCGGTGTTTCCGATGCCGAATATTCGGTATGACGCCCTCCCTATCCTGTCGTTTTTTTCTCCCACGGATTTCGGTTCGGCGCGTCGGCTTGCTTGCCCTGCCACCAATCCCGACTGTCGAGCAGAGCGTCGAGTTTGCGTATGGTCTGCCCCTTTTGCAAAGCCCAGTCCGGGGCGGTCAGTTCGCCCGGGGCAGGGTCGCCGGTCAGCCGATGAATAACCACGCCCGAGGGCAACAGAGTCAAGGCGCGGGCCACGAGTTCGACGTACCCGTCCTGGCTGCCCGGCCGATATAGCCCCGCCTTCCATTCTTCTTCCAGGGGGGTGTTTCGACATATATACAGACCGTGCAGCTTGACGCCGTCTATGGGGAGCCCCGCCATCCAGCGCACGGTGTCCAGAAAATCCTCGTCCGTCTCGCCCGGCAGCCCGGCCATGAGGTGAGCGCACACCTTGACGCCGTAGGCGGCGGCCAGGCGTATGGCCCGCTCGGAGGCCGCGGCGTCGTGTCCGCGCCGAATACGAGTCAAAGTGGCGTCGTGCCGGGACTGTACGCCCAGTTCCAGCCACAGTTCAGGCCAAGGGCAGGCGGCCAGCAGGGCCATTTTTTCCTCGTCCACGCAGTCCGGCCGGGTGCCTACGCACACACCGACCAGGCCGGGCAGGGCGGCCAGTTCGTCCAGCAGTCGGGCCAGACGACGGGCGGGGCCGTAGGTATTGGTGAACGCCTGGAGATAGCCCAGAAAAAGATGAGTGTGCTTGAGTCTGTCCGACGCGGCAAAACGGGTCCGCCAGTATTCCCACTGTTCGGCCAGAGGGCGGCCGCCCAGACCGGACCCCGACCCGATGGCGTTGCAGAAGGTGCAACCGGTGACGCCCAGCGTGCCGTCGCGGTTGGGGCAACTCGATCCGGCATCGAGAGGAATCTTCTGGACTTTTTCGCCGTGGCGGCTGCGCAGCCAGGCGTCCAGGGTGTGATAACGAACGCTGTGCTTCATTTAATGGCTGTATGCGATTTAATGTTGATGCTCTTTTATCCGTCGGAGGACCTAAGTTTCCTTTGTTGCTTGACAAACGCCGCTCGTCCGTGCGGAATGCGGGGCGCCCTCGCGGCGGCGCGACATAGCCTTTTCTGTTTACACTCCCCGCTCAAGGCCGGGCATGCCGACCGCGCCGCATTTTTAGAGCGGTTTGCTGTTGAAAACGGCAACCGCTCCGGCGGCCGCGGGAGCGGACGCCCGCGCCGAATGAGCCTGAAAACCACGCTTTTCAGGCGAAATGACGGCAGCGCCGCTTTTGAAATTGGACAATTTCAAAAGCAAAATGCTCTAAAGACAAGCCCCATCCCTCGTCCATCACCTCTTCCTGCGGCATCCCGTCCTTTCAGAATACTTGGGGATTGAAAACATCTATCGGCCGGGGACCCGACCCAGGGCTTCGGCCGCTGCCGCCGGCAGAGTGTCAGGGCATACATATAAGATACGTTCGTCCTGCCGTCGAGCCGGAAATCTGTTGACAGTCCGCCTTTCTTGCGACTAAAAATAATGGTTTAGAATTACTTAACACCAAGGCAGAGAGATTATCTCATGGCCAAACTTGTTGATTTTATTCTTGGAATTTTCTCCAACGATCTTGCCATCGACTTGGGGACCGCCAATACTTGCGTTTACGTCAAGGGCCACGGCATTGTGCTCCGCGAACCTTCCGTGGTGGCCGTAAAAAAAGACTCGCGGGGCAACAATCAGGTTCTCGCCGTAGGGTCCGAGGCCAAGCGCATGCTGGGCCGCGCGCCGGGCAACATCCAGGCCATCCGCCCCATGAAAGACGGCGTCATAGCCGACTTTGAGGTGACGGAGGCCATGCTCCGCTATTTCATCGCCAAAGTCCACAACCAGCGCCGCCTGGTGCGGCCCCGGATCATGATCTGCGTGCCCACCGGCATCACCCAGGTGGAAAAGCGCGCGGTCAAGGAGTCGGCCCAGAGCGCGGGCGCGCGCGAGGTATACCTCATCGAGGAGCCCATGGCCGCCGCCATCGGGGCCAACCTGCCCATTCAGGAGCCTACCTCCAACATGGTGGTCGACATCGGCGGCGGCACCACTGAAGTGGCGGTCATTTCCCTGTCGGGCATCGTGTACTCCAAGTCCGTGCGTGTCGGCGGAGACAAGATGGACGAGGCCATTTTGCGCCATGTCAAGCGCAAGTACAACATGCTTATCGGCGAGTCCTCGTCCGAGGAGATCAAGATCAAGATCGCTTCGGCTTTTCCCCTCGATCCCGAGCAGCAAATCGAGGTCAAGGGACGCGATCTGGTGACCGGCATTCCTCAGACCATCATCATCACCTCGGAAGAGGTGCGCAAGGCCATTTCCGAACAGGTAGACGCCATTGTCCAGGCCGTGCGCGTGGCTCTGGAGCAGACGCCGCCCGAATTGGCCGCCGATATCGTGGACCGCGGCATCGTGCTCACCGGTGGCGGCGCCCTGCTCAAGGGGCTGGACCAGTTGCTGCGCGAGGAAACGTCGCTGCCCATCTTTGTGGTGGACGATCCGCTTTCCACCGTGGTTATGGGCACCGGGCTCGCCCTTGACAATCTGCATACGCTGCGCGAAGTGTGTATCGGGTAGTCGTCCGTTCCGACCGCGTCCCCCCGAATGCTCCGACGCCGGAATGGGGAAGCGCGCGGCGGCCAAGCCCCCGGAGTGTGCCGATGCAGTCGACAGCCCCGAAAATCAGAAACAGGTCGCGTTTGTCCGCGCCGTAAAGTGACTGATTTTCGTGCCTTTCCGCCCGGCGTCTCAGCCGTCGTCGGCGGCGCAAACACCGCGAAGCGGGGTTTGCATCCGTTCCGGAACGCGAGTTTTGTCGTTTAAGCAAGGACAGCCGTGAGTCCACGCCGCATCCTCGTTCTGGCCGTAGTGGCCCTGTTGGCCTTTCTGGGGCTGTACACCTGGAATCAACGCACCGGTCAGTGGGACGCGTTGGGCGCCAATACCGGTCTGGAGTTTTCCGGGGCGGTGTTGCGCGTGTTCCAGTCGGTCAGCGACAGTGTGACCGGCGTATGGGATCGATACCTTGCTTTGGTGGATGTGCGCGCCCAAAATGACGAACTTGAGCGCCGCATTCATGAACTGGAGGCCGATCGTGCCCGCGCCGCCGAAGACCGGGCCGAATTGCTCCGCCTGCGCAAATTGCTGCATCTGGATTATCCTTTGGAATGGCCCGCCGTGGGGGCGCGGGTTATGGCCGGACGCATGGGGTCCAACGCCGGGCTGGAAACTCTGACCCTGTCGCGCGGCTATCTGACGGGGGCCACGCCGGGCACGCCGGTTTCATCCTGGGCCGGTCTGGTGGGGAGGGTGCTCAAGGCGGGGCCCAGCACTTCGGTGGCTTTGCTCGTGACCGATGCGGGCAGCCGAGTGGCCGTGATCAGCTCCGAGGGCAGGGTGCAGGGCATCCTGGCCGGGGGCGGACCGGGGGCGCCGCTGGAAATGCGCTTCGTGCGCCTCAACGCACGGGTGGATGTGGGGGAAATTCTTGTCACGTCAGGCGTGGATTCCGCCTATCCTAAAGGCATCCCCGTGGCCAGAGTGACGGCGGTGTCCGCCGGGTCCTCGTCCATGCAGGAAATCAGGGCCGTGCCTCTGGTGGATTTCGCGGCGCTGGAGGAAGTGCTGCTGCTCGAACATCCGACGGGGTGGTTCGCGCCGGAAACGGGCCCTGTATACACCCGGAAACCTCCGGGTATCAGCGCCGAATCCGGGAGCGAGCGGGGCGGGGCGCCCGGCGCGGACGGCCCCGACCCGCTTGCCGGGGCCGCGATCGATCCGGAGGCGCTATGAACTGGGCCAACATCGGCTGGTGGGTGGCGTACGCCTGTATCGCCATTGTGCTCCAGTCCCGGGCGCCCGGCCTCGATTTTCTGCTTCCCGGCTTCATCCTGGCCATTCAGGAGCGCAACGGCGCTCAGTTCCTGTGGGTAGCCGTCTTTTTCCTGCTGCTGCAGGAGGGGATGGGCAATATGGCTTTCGGCGGCACGCTGCTATGGTATGCGCTGGCCGTGTTTTTGTTCCGTCTGGGGCACAATCTGTTTGAAGCGGAAAGCTTTTTGTTTATTTTTCTGTTGAGCGGTTGCCTGGGGGTCACCCATTATCTGGTGTTCTCCATCATGGCCGGACTTCAGGGCATTCCCGTCCATCCTCAGACCTTGATGGACGAAAGCGTGTTCCAGGCGTTGTTCACGCCGTTCTTGTGGCGCTTGGCCCATTATTCCCGCAGGTTCATTCATCGTGAAGATCGAGCTTGATTCCGAAGGGTACCAGCCCCCGCGTTGCGGCCTTATCCTGCTCCAGTGCGCCGTGGCCCTGCTGTTCGTGGTATTCTGCGCCCGTTTTTGGTTTTTGCAGATTCATCGAGGCGCGGACTACGCGCGCATGGCCCAGGAAAACCGCCTGCGATACGAGCGTGTGTTCGCCTCACGCGGGGAAATGTATGACCGTGACGGCGTCCTTTTGGCTGAAAACCGCACAGCCTTCGGCTTGTCTCTCACCCGCGAAGACTGCCCCGACATTCCGGCGGCCCTGGCCCAGGTGAGCGCCTGGACCGGCGTGCCCCTGGAGCGTATCACGGCCCGCTACGAACAGGACCGCAGCAAAGGCCGCAGCTTCGACCCCATTCTGCTGCTCACCGACATTCCCTTCGAACAGGTGGCCGCCATTGAGGCCGAGTTGTTCCGCTGGCCCGGCCTGCAGGTGGTTACCCACTCCAAGCGCCATTACACTCAGGGCGAAGCCTTCGCCCATATTCTGGGGTATGTGGCCGAAGCCAGCGAAAGCGAACTGGCCGCCGACCCTGATCTGGCCCTGGGCGATACCGTGGGTCGTCAGGGGCTGGAATCGGTGCTGGAACCCATTCTGCGCGGCCGGAAGGGACTGTATCGACTGGAAGTGGACGTGCTGGGCCGCCCGCTGAGTCGTACTCTGGTGGAGGCGCCTCACAGCGGACACAACGTCACTCTGGCTCTGGACGCCCGCCTTCAGCACGCCGTCATGGACGCCATGGGCGACTATTCCGGTTGCGTGGTGGTCATGGACCCGGATACGGGCAAACTTTTGGCCCTTGTCACCAAGCCTTCCTATGACAATAATCTGTTTATAGGCGGTCTGTCCCAGAAGGACTGGGACGCCCTGCGCAACGATCCGCGCTTTCCGCTTCAGAACCGCGCCATCCAGAGCATCTACCCGCCCGGTTCGGTATGGAAGCTGATGATGGCGGGCATGTTGCTCGAGCACGGCATTGAGCCGTCGGAAAAAGTGTTCTGCCCCGGCACCTACACCTTGGGCAATCATACGTTTCGCTGCTGGCGGCGTTGGGGGCACGGCCAGGTGGATATGGCCCAGTCGTTGATCTGGTCCTGTGACGTGTATTACTACACTATGGGTGAAAAGCTGGGTATCGACAATATTGAGGCTTTCGCCAAGGCCTGCGGTTACGGCCGGACCACGGGCATCGATCTGCCTCACGAAAATTCGGGCCTGGTGCCCTCGCGCGCTTGGAAGCTCAGACGCTTCAACGAACCGTGGCAAGGCGGCGAAACCGTCAACGTCTCCATCGGTCAGGGCCACACCCTGGTCACCCCGCTGCAGACGGCCGTGTTTCTGGCATCTCTGATCAACGGGGGCGATCTGCTCAAGCCTCAACTGCTGGACGACGCCCCGCGCGAAATCAAGGGCAAGTCGCCCATTTCGGCCGCGCATCGGGAACTCATTTTGGATTACATGGTGCGCACGGTGGAGGCCGAGGGGGCCACGGCCAAAATCCTCAAGCGGCCCGATATGCGCATCGGCGGCAAGACCGGCACTGCCCAGGTGGTCAAGGTGCAGATGCAGGGCGAGCGCCGTCTGAAGGCGGCGGAAATGGAATTTCTTCAACGTGACCACGCCTGGATAGGATCGTGGGGTGAAAAGAACGGCCGCCGCATAGTGGTGGTGACCATGCTGGAACACGGGGGGGGCGGAGCCTCGGCCGCCGGGCCTGTGACCAAGGCGGTGTACGATATTCTGTTCCCCCGCGACGAGACGTCGGAGCAGAAATAAGAAAAGCGTTTTCCGGATATGCCGTTCATTGGCCTGCCTTGCCGCCGTTATTTTTTCAAGGAGCCGCCGTGTCTTCCTTCTGCCTTGTTTTTGCCGTGCCGGACGACGCTCCGGCTTTGCTGAATATTTATGCGCCCTATGTGCGGACGACGGCCGTCAGCTTTGAGTGCGAGCCGCCCACGGAGCGGGAGTTCGCCGGGCGCATTGCCTCCATCGGCGCTTTTTACCCTTATCTGGCGGCCCGTGAAGGCGGAAGGAACGGCGCTATCGTAGGTTATGCCTATGCATCCCGCGCTCAGGAACGGGCCGCTTACCGATGGAATGCCGAACTGTCGGTGTATCTGGAACAGGGACGCGGCGGCAGAGGGGCGGGAACGGCTCTGTACCGCGCGTTGCTGGGGCTGCTCGCTCTCCAGAACATACGCAACGTATACGGTACGGTCACCCTGCCCAATGCGGCCAGCCTGCGTCTGCACGAAAAGTTCGGCTTCCGTCCCGTGGGCGTATTTCCCCATGCGGGATACAAGTTGGGTCGCTGGCACGATGTTTTGCACCTGGAAAAAGCTTTGGGCGATCCGGCGGAACCTCCGGTCCCGGTACGCGGCATACGCGAGCTGGAGCCCGTCGCCGTGGCGGCCGCGCTGAACGGCGAAGCCGGCCTCTCCGGTCGTAGAGAATTTTGCTTTTGAAATTGTCCCATTTCAAAAGCGGCGCTGCCGTCATTTCGCCTGAAAAGCGTGGTTTTCAGGCTGGCGCGGGCGTCCGTTCCCGCGGCCGCCGGAGCGCTTGCCGTTTTCAACGGCAAACCGCTCCAATCCCCTTCAAATATACGGACACGACGCCTTGTTCCGGCGCCGGGGAGACAATATGGCATTTCTTCCGCCTGAGCTGGATTTTGAGACTTTTGTGGAGCTTATCGATCGCCTGTACGACGAAATCCTCATATACGACAACAACTACAAGCTGTTGTACGTCAACAGGGCCTGTGAACGGCATTACGGTTTCACCCGGGAAGAAATGTTGTCCATGCCCTTCCACGACGCGGTAAATCAGTACAAGGCCTGGTCCAACTCGGTGCTGCCCCTGGTCTACAGGCACAAGTGCGCAGTCAAGCAGCAGCAGGAAACCTACCTCGGCTATCATACTTTGCTGGTGGCCGAACCCGTGTTCGGGGCCGACGGCGAACTGCGCTACGTGATCATGAGCAATCGGGATCAGTACGGCGAAATTCGTATTCCTTCCAGCCGAGATTTGGAGTACGCCCAGGGGTCCTGCTGTTTTTTGACCGACGAGGGCAGCTTTCAGGGGCCGCGCAGCGAGACGGTGCGCGACCTGGCCCTCAAGATGGCCCGGGTCACCGTGCCCTGCCTGTTGCTGGGCGAGTCGGGCACGGGCAAGACTTTTCTGGCCAAATATATCCACCTGCACAGTCCCCGCGCTCAAAAACCTTTTGTCGTGGTAAGCTGTCCCTCCATCCCGCGCGAGCTGTTTGAAAGCGAATTGTTCGGACACGTCAAAGGGGCCTTTTCCGGCGCGGTGGCCGGCCACGAGGGCCTGTTCTCTCAGGCGCAGGGCGGCACCCTGCTGCTGGATGAAATTTCCGAACTGCCTCCGGCCATGCAGGCCAAGTTGCTGCACGTGTTGCAGGAAAAGGAATTCCGCCCCGTGGGGGCATCGCGCGTGGTCGCCGCCGACGTGCGCGTCCTGGCGGCCAGCAACCGCGACCTGGAACGCATGGTGGAGCACGGGTTGTTCCGGCAGGATTTGTTTTTCCGGCTCAACGTGTTCGATATCACCCTGCCGCCCCTGCGCGAGCGAGGAGAGGAGATCGAGTATTTCATCCATCATTTTCTAGGTCGTTACAATCGCGCCTACGGCAAGACCCTGGATATTTCCGATGCCGCCATGGACCTGTTGCGCCGCTATCGCTGGCCGGGGAACATCCGGGAATTGAAAAACATGGTGGAACGCATGGCCATCCTGGCCGAAGAAGGCAGTATCGAACCCTGTCATCTGCCGCCCTCGTTCTTTAATGCGGCGGGCACAGGGCCGACGTCCGCGCCCGAAGCCGCCGCGCATCCCGTTCCGCGCCGTTCCGTCGCGGTGGATAAGGATCTGCTGCTTGCGGTGTATCAACAGCACAAGAGCAGCCGCAAGGTGGCGCAGGCTCTGGGCATCAGCCAGTCCACGGCCTCACGCCTCATTCGTCGCTATATCACGGCCAAGGATTCCTGAGTCATATCGAGGCGAGTCGGACTCGTTTGGGGTGAGTCGTCGCGAGTCGTCGCCTGTCTCTTTTTCGGCCTTCGGAACCGTGCGGCGGGGCTTTGGCTCATTTTTGGAGACAACGTTTCCGGGTACGCTTTTTGCAATTATTATCCGCGTTCACCAAGCGCCGGAGACACGCGCGTCAGCGACGAGCTGAGCCCGCCTTTGACCCGTGTGGAGCGTCGGCCGCCTTTGCGCCTATGGTAGTCGTCGCTGTGCGCCGCAGGCGCGTATTTTTTCCGAGGGGGCTCCATGACTTCCCGAACCAAACTGGACGCGCCGCTGCTGGCCATTACCACGGCTGTGATTTTCGTCCTGATTTGCGGCTTTGCCCTGTTTCCCGCCGAGACCAACCGCGCGGCTCAGTGGGCGTTCGACGAACTTACGACCGTATTCGGCGCGCCGCTGTTGCTGGTGGTATTCTGCGTCGTGCTCTTTCTGCTGTGGTTGGCCGCCAGCAAGTACGGACATATCCGCTTGGGCGGGGGCGAGCCGGAGTATTCCACGTTCAGCTGGGTGTCCATGATGGTTTGCTGCGGGATCAGCTCGGCGTTGCTGTTCTGGGCCTTCACGGACTGGGCCTACGATTTCGATTTGCGCGCCCGCATCCCCATCCTGGGTACGGCCTCTCCCTACGAGACGGCCACCGCCTACACTTTTTTCCACTGGGGGTTCAGCACCTGGGCCACCTATTGCGTGGCCTCTCTGCCCATCGCCTACCATGCCTATGTCGGCCGCAATCCCGGCCTCAGCCTCAGCGCCGTATACTCGGCCATGCGCGGGCGCGCTCCCGGCAAGCGCCTGTTCACCCGGGCCGTGGACCTGGTTTTTCTGTTCACCTGCTGCACGGGCATCAGCATCGCCTTGGGCCTGTCCGTGCCCATGATTACCGAACTTTTTGCCGCGTTTTTCGGCTTTCATGCGTCTTTTACCGCCAATGTTCTGGTAACGTTGGGGATTGCCGCCGTGTTTACGGCCAGTTCGTGGATGGGACTGGCTTCGGGCATGCAGCGGATCAGCCGTTTATGTGTACGCCTTATTTTTGTGTTCGTGCTGTGCGTGTTTCTGGTCGGCCCTTCTCTGTTTCTGTTGAAGTCCACAGTGAACGGAGTGGGTATCGTGCTTCAGAACTTCATCCGCATGAGTCTGTGGACGGACCCCGTGGTCAACGGAGGTTTTCCCGAAAAATGGACGGTGTGGTATTGGTTGTACGACGTATCGTTCACGCCCTTCGTGGGACTGTTCGTGACCAAAATTTCGCGCGGGCGCACCCTGCGCGGGTTGATCCTCAATATGCTGGGCAGCGGCTCGCTGGGGGCCTTTGTGGTGTTCGGAGTGCTCAGTCATTTTTCCGTGCACTGCGATTTAAGCGGCCTGGTGCCGGTGACCGAACTGGTGAACGCGGGGCGCATGAACGAGGCCATTGTGGGCGTGCTCCACGCGTTGCCCGTCGGCACTCTGTTTCTTGTATTGTTCGGAGTGGTGGCCACCCTGCTTTTGTCCACCACCCTTGATTCGGCCGCTTACACCATGGCCGCCGCTCTGACCCCGGGCCTGCCCGCCGATGGTCACCCCTTGGCCCGCCATCGCCTGGTGTGCTGCCTGCTGCTTGTGGCTGTGCCGCTGTCCATGATGCTGGTGAATGCTCCCCTTGATACCCTGAAAACTTGCGCCATCATCAGCGGCATCCCCCTGTGCTTTGTGCTTGGCTACCTGATTTACGGCTTTTTGCGCTGGATGTTCCAGGACTTCGGCTCGCGCAGCGCCGAAGAGATACGCGCCATGCACGGCGAGGCCCCGGCCCGTGTGGTGCAGTGCTGCCCCTGGCCGCCTTTGGCGGATGGCCGGCGCGAACACGGAGCGCAGATGAATGAGACACGTGAGTCACTTGACTCGATTGTGTGACCCGCCGCTTCTCTGAGTCTGACTCGATTTTTCGACTCCCGTCTTTGATTTTCAACCTGAAAAAAGTCCTGATAATGTGATATATCAGGACTTTTTTTATGCCTTCCGTCTGGCACGGTCCTTGCTAAATGCCAAACGCTCCACGCCGGAGCGGCGGCAGCGCCGTACACCTTCAGCCAGGAACAAGGAACGCGTCATGGTTTTCGACAATCCACGCAACAAGGGCATCCTGTTCGTCATTCTGAACACGATCCTGTGGTCGGGCAATTATGTGGTCGGGCGTATCATCATCGGGGAAATTCCGCCCATCACTTTCAACTCGCTGCGCTGGCTGGTAACGCTGGTCATCCTGTGCTGTTTCGCGTTGCCCACCCTCAAGCGGGAATGGCAGCAGGTAAAGAAGTTTCTGCCCGTCATCGCCGTGTGCGGCGTGATTTCGGTCAGCTTGTATAATCCGCTGGCCTACATCGGAGCACAGACCACATCAGCCGCCAACCTGGCGCTCATTTCGGTCACTACGCCTATTTTCATCGTGCTTTTTTCCTACTTCAAGGGCGACAAGCCCACGCGCAACCAGGCGCTGGGCTGTGTGCTCGCCTTCGCCGGTTCCGTCTATCTGGTTATCGGCGGCGATCCCGCCAACCTGTTGTCGCTTCGGTTTGCCACGGGCGACATCCTTATGCTGATCGCGGCCATCATCTTTGCCGTATACAGCATGTTGCTCAGCAAGGTGCCGGACGGCATTTCGCAGACCAGCATCCTGTTGGTCATGACCTTCATCGGTCTGGTGCTGACCATTCCCTTCGTCATGTGGGAGTGGGCGCAACCCGGCGTCGAACCCATCAAGCTGAACCGGCTTTTCTTCATCACCGTCATCTACACCGGCGTGGGCAATTCCCTGCTGGCCTGGTGGCTCTGGAATCTGGCCCTGGTCAACGCCGGGCCTGTGCTGACGGGCGTCATTCATTATACCTTGCCCATTATGAGCGGCATTTTCGGCTACCTTATTCTGGGTGAGCAGATGACCGCCGTTCACTACGTCAGCGGCGCGGCCATCATCGGCGGGGTCATGTGGTGCCTGGTGCCCGACCGGCGCAGGGCCGCGGCCGCAACGCCCGTCGGCGCGGAACAGGCGGGCAGGTAGGAAGCGGACGGTTCGGCCGCTCCGGCGGGGCGGCCGCAACGGAACAATATATCGGAACAAGAGGAGAAGCGTACCATGCGCGCGTATTGTAAGCACGATTCCGCCGCAGGCCGCCGCCTGAAGCGGTCGGAACCGGTGGATCTCATATTGCGGGTGAACGGCGAGGAGCAAAGCGTCAAAGTGGAACCGCAACAGACTTTGTTGGAGGTGCTGCGCGAGTCCTTCGGATTTACCGGCACCAAAGAGGCTTGCGGCGAGGGCGCCTGCGGGGCCTGCACGGTCATCGTGGACGGACTGCCCTCCCTGGCCTGCATGATGCTGGCCGTGGAGCAGGAGGGCCGGAACATCGAAACCATCGAGGGCCTGAGCAAGGAGGGTGAACTGCATCCCCTCCAGGAAGCCTGGCTGGAGGAATACGGCGCACAGTGCGGCTTTTGTTCGCCGGGCATGATCATGAGCGCCAAAGGTTACTTGGAAAGTCACCCCGACGCCGGGGAAGACGACATCAAAGAGGCGTTGGGCGGGAACATCTGCGTGTGCGGCAATTACGAGCATATTTTGAGCGCCGTGTTGAAAGGCCGGGAACGGATGAAGGCGGGAGGTTGCTGACATGGAAACGACATGCATGGCGCAGACGGCTGTGGGCCGCAAGGTGCGGCAGAAGGACGGCCGTCCCAGGGTGACGGGCGAGGCCCGGTATTACGCGGACGTCCGTTTTGAACACATGCTGCACGTGTTTATCCTGCGCAGTCCCTATCCCCAGGCCGATATCATCCGCCTGAACGCGGACCCCGCGCGGGCGCTCAAGGGCGTGCATCTGGTCATGACCCATGAAAATTATCCCTCGGTGTTCCGCCGCACCGTCCACTACGTGGGCGATCTGGTGGCCGCCGTGGTGGCCGAAAGCCGCGATCTGGCCGAACGGGCCGCCCGCCTCATCGAAGTGGAGTACGAGCGCAAGCCTTTCGTGCTGGATATGGACAAGGCCATGCAGCCCGACTCGCCCCAGGTGTTCGAGGGGCAACCCAATCTGCACGATTGGCCCCATCACGCCAAATTGGAGGATCGGGACCCTGAAACCGGCCTGTTCCGTAAAAAAATACCTCACGATTACAACGAGTTCGGTGATATCAATCAGGGGTTTGCCGACTCCGACGTCATTGTGGAACAGCGCGACATCCGTTACGCCTACTGCAAGGGACCGGTTATGGAAACGCGCGGCTGCACCGCCTATTACGACGGGGTCAAGCTGCACGTATGCACCCACTCGCAGGGACTGCACGACGAAAAGATGCGTCTGGCCGAGGCGTTGGGCGTGGACGGTTCCATGCTCAACTACGTGTCGCCCTACACGGGATCCAGTTTCGGGGGCAAAAACGCCACGCCGCTGGACATCAACATTCCGTCCCATTACCTGCTCATCGCGGGCTTCGCGTGTCTGAAGCTCAGGCGGCCCGTGCACTGCGCCTATTCCCGCGAGGAAGAAATGCTGTGCGCCTGGTCGCGGGGCAGCCTCAGTCACGTCAAAATCGGGTTCAAAAAAGACGGCACCCTGACCACCATGGATTTCGAGCACATCCAGGAACTGGGCGTGGGCGGCGACATCTATCCGCCCAAAAACGCCATGCTGGCCACCGGCGCGGTGCTCTATTCCCACAACTGCCGCAACATGCGGGGCAAAATCCGCTACGTGCACACCAATCGCTTCACGTCCGTGGGCTGGCAGGGGTACGGCGCGCCCGAAGGGCATTTCGCCGTGGAAACCACCATGGACATCGCGGCCGAAACCCTGGGCATGGACCCGGTGGAACTGCGCAAGATGAATTGCATGCGCACCGGCGACATCGATAACGGCTGGGACCCGCTGGACTATATTTCGTGCTACATCTCCTCCAGCGGCATTCGGCAGTGTTTGGATATCGGCGCGGAACGGGTGGGCTGGAAAGAACGCTGGCAGCATCCCTCGACCAAGACCGGGCGCGTGCGTTCGGGGCTGGGCGTGGCCATTTTCACTATGGGCGCGGGCCGTCCCGGCCCCGGCAATTCGGCCGAGGCCATGGTCAAGATTTTCCCCGACGGCTCGGCCGCCCTGGTCAGCGCCGTGGCCGATTTCGGCCAGGGACAGCATACCGTGCAGTGCCAGATTGTGGCCGAAGTGTTGGGCATCCCATACAAAAAAGTGGGACTGGTCTGCCGCGACACCGATTCCACGCCGTTTTCCACCTTGCAGGCCAACAGTTGCGGCACGTGGATCCTGGGTTGGGCCACCTACGAGGCCGCGCTGGATGCCAAGCGTCAATTGCTGGCCCTGGCTTCTCGGGTTATGGACCTGCCCGCCGAGGATCTGGAATTGGGCGACGGCGTCATCTACGCGCGGGCCGATCCGGATCGTTTCATCCCGGTGCGCAAGGCCTTCGGGGTTATCAGCCACTACGGCGGCCGTCACGAAATCATCGGCAGCTATGTCAACAATTCGCCCCACGAGCGCTGCATCAAAAACAACGATCCCCGGCAGATTTACATCCCCAAGGAAAAGGGCGCGCAGTTCATTTCTCTGGATGTGGATACGGCCACGGGCATGATTTCCAACGTGGTGATCACTATGGTGCAGAACGTGGGCCGCGCCCTTAATCCCAAAGTGGTGGAAGGGCAATTGCTCACCGCCCGTCACGGGTATGAAAACGCGGTGCTCGGCAACGACTGCATTGTGGACAAGCGCAACGGTTGGCTGCTGACTCCCAACTGGATCGACTACAAACCCTCCACCATTCTGGATTGCAAGGTCGACCCGCGCGTGGTGGAAATTCCCGGCGATCCCACCCACCCCTTCGGAGCCACGGCTTGCGGCGAGGGCGGGGCCTGCCCGTCCATGGCCGCCTTTGCCAACGCCCTGTACAACGCTCTCGGCGTGCGCTTCAAAGAGGCTCCCTTTACCCCCGCCGTTATCCTCAACGCCCTGGGCAAGGGGAAAAAGAAGTAACGTTGTTTAAGCGGGACATATGCCTTTCCCTCCCTATGAGGGGGGCGGGGGGAATCATTCCCCCCGCCGGGGCACGGGGCGGAGCCCCGATTTTTTATCAATCCGAGCATGTTCCCTGTGGAGAATAGAATATGGAAAGTTTCGATCACATCCAGGCCGCCACGGTGGACGAGGCGGTCCTGGCATTGCGGGAATACGGCGACGGGGCCTGCCTGTGCGCCGGGGGCACCGATTTGCTGGGCTGCCTCAAAGACAGGCTGTGGCTGGAATACCCCGAGGCGGTCGTGGACCTGAAGCGGGTAGATGGCCTGAGCGGCGTGGAGGAACACGCGGGCGGACTGCGCGTCGGCGCCATGACCACCCTGACCGAGGTGGCCGAATCCGAGCGCGTCCGCGCCCTGTACCCGGCTCTGGCCGAGGCTGCCAGACGCACGGCCTCGCCCTTGTTGCGCAATATGGGTACCCTGGGCGGCAATATCTGCCAGCAGAACCGCTGCTGGTATTACCGCTACCCCGATAAGCTGGGCGGCCGCATTCCCTGTGTGCGCAAGGGCGGCTCCAAATGCCTGGCCGTGCCGGGCGACAGCCGCTATCATTCCATTTTCGGGGCGGTGAACAAGTGCATCGCGGTCAATCCCAGCGATACCGCGCCCGCCCTGGTGGCCCTGGATGCCACGGTGGTCACCAGTCGGCGGCGCATACCCGCCGAGGACTTCTTCAGCGCCGAACACGGCAAGCAGTCCACCGTGCTGGAACGGGACGAAATCGTGTTGGCCCTGGAATTGCCCGCCCATACGGCGGCTACGGACGGCGCGACCAGCGCCTTCCGCAAAGTGGCCTTCCGGCAGAGCATCGACTTTGCTCTGGTCAACGCCGCGGCCTGGCTGCGTTTTGAGAATGGAGTGGTGGCCGGGGCCCGCGTCTGCCTGAATGCGGTGTATAACAACCCCGTGCGCGCCGTGGCGGCGGAAGAGGCTCTCGTCGGCCGTGCTCTGGACGAGGAAAGCGCCGAGGCTGCCGCCGCGGCCGCCCTGGCCGGGGCCAAGCCCTTGTTGTCCAATTATTTCAAGGTCCCCATGGCTCAGGCTACCCTGGCCGACTGTCTGCTGGACTGCCGCTGACCTTTTTCCGTTCATCTTTGAGGCGGAGCGCGATCGCGAAGCGGAGCTCTCACAGACAGCAAGGCCTGTGAGAGCTCCGCTTTTGTTACGACAGCTCCATGCTCGTTGTTAAATTCTCTTCCTGCCGCCGCCCATCTGGTAGCGCTTCTGGGCCGAGAGTTCGGCCTTGCGCAGGCGGAAGGACAGCGGCGTCACTTCCAAAAGTTCGTCTTCGCGCAAAAAGTGCAGGGCGTGTTCCAGAGTCATGGGGCGCACCGGGGTGAGGATGATGTTTTCATCGTGGCCCGAGGCGCGCAGGTTGGTCAGCTTCTTTTCCTTGGTGGCGTTGACGTCGATGTCGTTGTCGCGGTTGTGTTCACCCACGATCATGCCCTCGTACACCGGATCGCCGGGCACCACGAACAGGTTTCCGCGCGGTTCCAGGTTATACAGGGCGTAGGCCACGGCGTTGCCCGGCCGGTCCGCCACCAGGGAGCCCGTGAGGCGGGTCACGAAGTCGCCGCGCCAGGGCTCGTAGCCGATAAAGGTGGAGTTCATGATGCCCGTGCCCTTGGTGTCGGTCAAAAATTCGTCGCGGTAGCCGATAAGACCGCGCGAGGGCACGGAAAAGGTCAGGCGCACCCGGCCGGTGCCGTGGTTGATGCAGTTGAGCATGCGCCCCTTGCGGAAGGCCATTTTTTCGGTCACCACGCCCATGAACGCCTCATCGCAGTCCACATGCAGTTCTTCGACGGGCTCCAGCCGTTCGCCGTTTTCTTCCTTCACGATCACCTCGGGGCGGCCCACGGTGAGTTCAAACCCCTCGCGCCGCATGGTCTCCACGATGATGGCCATTTGGAATTCGCCCCGCCCCTTGACCAGAAAAGCATCCCTGTCCTCGGTGTCCTCCACCCGGATGGACACGTTGCGCAGCGCCTCCTTATCCAATCGCTCGCGTATTTTGCGGGCCTGGACGATCTTGCCTTCGCGTCCGGCCAGGGGAGAAGTATTGATGCCGAAGCGCATGGCCACGGTGGGTTCGTCCACCCGGATGCGGGGCAGGGCCGTGGGTGCGTCCCGGGTGCAGATGGTGTCGCCGATGGTGACCTCGTCGATGCCCGCCATGACCACGATGTCGCCGGGCTGGGCCTCATCCACGTCCACCATATTTTTGCCCTGGTAAATCTGAATGCGGGTGGCCTTGAGGGGGCGGGCCGCGCCGTCCTCGCCGATGCATACCAGGGCGTCCTTGGTGCGGGCCGTGCCGTTGCGGATGCGGCCCACGGCCAGACGACCCAGGTAATCGGAATAGTCGAGGTCGGCCACCAGCATGTGGAAGGGTTCGTCCGGATCATAGGCCGGACCCGGAATATGTTCGAGAATGGCCTCGAACAGGGGCGACAGGTCCTTGCGTTCGTCGTCGGGGTCCTTCATGGCCACGGCTTCGCGGCCGATGGCGTACAGCACGGGAAATTCCAGTTGCTCGTCCGTGGCGTCCAGGTCGATGAACAGATCGTAAAGTTCGCCCAACACTTCGCCGGGGCGGGCGTCCTTACGGTCGATTTTGTTGATGACCGCGATGACCGGCAGTTTCTGCTCCAGAGCTTTACGCAGCACAAAGCGGGTCTGGGGCAGAGGGCCTTCCGACGAATCCACCAGCAGAATCACGCCGTCCACCATGGACAGAGCGCGTTCCACCTCGCCGCCGAAGTCGGCGTGGCCGGGAGTGTCGATGATGTTGATGCGCACCCCGTTCCAGGCCACGGCGCAGTTTTTGGCGGCAATGGTGATGCCGCGTTCGCGCTCCAGTTCCATACTGTCCATGATGCGGTCGTCCACGCGCTGATCGGCGCGGAACATGCCGCTTTGGCGGAACAATCCGTCTACCAGCGTGGTTTTGCCGTGGTCGACGTGGGCGATGATGGCGATATTGCGCAGGGATTCGTTACGGACAAGGGAACTCACAAGCATATCCTTCGGTTAAAAAGAGTCGACGGGCGAAAAAAACAAACGCGGGGCGGCCGGTCGCCCGCAGGGGCCGCCGCGTCGCAAGGGTTCGTGGCACGCACCATACAGCCCGAAGGGGCGAGGAGCAAGCGCCAAGACGGGGGAAAGGCTCTCGGGACTGGACTTCAACGGTTGGGCGGATTATCATCATACTTTGCCCGGCGCGCGTTTGGGAAAGGCCGGGGGGCAATAACGGAGCGGACGGTATGGATATAGGCACCCTGGTCGGCATTGTGCTGGGCTTCGGCCTGGTATTCGGTTCCATCCTGATAGGGCCGAGCCCCGCCGGTTTTCTGGACACGGCGAGCATGATGATCGTGCTGGGCGGGGTGGCTGCGGCCACGCTTATCAGTTTTCCTTTGGAAGAGGTGATCCAGGCTTTCAAGGCCAGCGCCAAAACATTCACCAACCGTCGCACCCAACCCGCCGAGGTGGTGGACACTATGGTCAAGGTGGCTGAAATCAGCCGCCGTGAAGGCCTGCTGGCCCTGGAGCGGGTCCAGACCGACAACAAGGTGTTGAAAAAGGCTCTGCAACTCATAGCCGACAGCGCCGACGCCTCGCTGATCACCAGCACTATGGAGCTGGAAATTTCGTCCATGAAGCGCCGCCACAACATCAGCATCGCGGTGCTGTCGCGCATGGGCGGTCTGGGCCCCGCCTTCGGGATGATCGGCACCCTCATCGGTCTGGTGCAGATGCTCACCCAGCTGGATGATCCCAAAACCCTGGGACCGGCTATGGCCGTGGCCATTATCACCACCTTTTACGGTTCGCTGCTGGCCAATATGATTTTCAACCCCCTCAGCGCCAAACTGCAAGCCCGCAGCGCTCAGGAGGCCATGAATCTGATGATCATTTTCGAGGGGGCGAAGTCCATCCTTGAAAACAACAATCCCCGTTTCGTGTATGAAAAGCTGTCCTCGTTCCTGCCGCCCAAGGACAGAAAGGCGAATGACTGATGAGTCTCGACGACGATGACGAAGACGTCGGCGGTGTCGACGAAAGTTGGATGGCCACATTTTCGGATCTCTGCCTCTTGCTGCTGGTTTTTTTTATTCTGCTGTTTTCCATGTCTTCCATTGAAGCGATCAAGTTTGAAAGCGTATTCGGCTCCATGCGCGATACCTTCGGCGGGGCCGATACCACAGCCATCAATTCCGGCGGACAGAACGACCAAAAGGAAAAACTGGACAATGAGGCCCTGCAGGAATTCGTGCGTATCCGCGAGGAAATGCTGCAGGCCCAGGAGCGGGTATACAACGCCATCCGCAGTTTTATCACCACCAAAGGTTTGGAGGGGCAAATCAGCGCCGTGTTCGACCAGGGCATCATCACCCTCACCGTGCCGGACAGCGTGTTGTTCGAACCCGGCAGCGTGAACCTGGGCGCTGAAGCCGAGCCCGTCCTGAACGATTTGTTGATCTTGTTCCGCGAATACCGCGAACAGACCATCAATATTAAAGGTTATACGGACAACAGCCCCATTCCGCCCGACGCCCGCTTTCGCGACAATTGGGAACTTTCGGCCTTGCGGTCGGTCAGCGTGCTGCGCTGGTTCGTGGACGCGGGCATTCCCTTTGTCCGGTTGACGGCTACGGGTATGGGCGACCTCCATCCTCTGTATCCCAACGACACGCCGGAAAACCAGGCACGTAACCGGCGGGTGGAATTCACGCTGGAACGTAAAGTGGGAGGCATGCCATGATGGACGATTTCGATCTGGTCGGCGCCCTGAGCTTCGAGCCGCCCGCCGATCCTCCCGGGGTGGGACGCCGTCAGGCCTTTCGCGCCGTGCCGCCGGGGCTCACGGTGAGGCTGGAAGGAACGCTTGATTCTTTTGGTGTGAACGATATAAGTGCAGGCGGCGTATGTATCACCATGCCGGAGCCCCGCTTTGAAAAGGGGCGGCTCCTGCGGCTCGACCTGCTCATCGCCGGACGGCTGTTCCTGAAAGGAATGGAATCCCTGGTGGTGCGCGCCGTGCCGGGCGAGTGCGCCTGCGCCTTTCAAAACCTGACCCGACATCAGGAATTGAAGTTGGACAAGCTGGTGCTGGAGGTTCAGAAGCGCGACATCACCCGGCGGCGGCTGGAACGCGAGGCGGAAACGGCTTCGCCGGACGACGCTTCCGCAACGGCGGGCGGCGGCAAGGCCGGACCGGGGGCTGAAACAAGTTCCGGAGAAGTACTTCCCGCGGGCCGGGAGGACGATGCGCTTCCCCCCATCCATTTGCCTTTGTGACGGTCAAGGCTTCGGCCTTCCGTCCGTTTTTCAACCTGAACGCATTATTTCGGGCGGAGCCGACCCCGGGCCGGGCTCCCCGTTTCTAAGGACAATCGAGTGGAAAAAAAGCACAAGGTGCTCATCGCCAACCGCGGCGAGATTGCCGTCCGCATTATGCAGGCCTGCCGCAAGCTGGGCCTGGACTTCGTGGCGGTGTATACGGCGGAGGACGCGGCTTCGGGCCACGTGAACCTGGCCCGCGAGGCGGGCGGGGAAAACGATCTGTACCGTATTTCCTCCTATCATGACGCCAACGAACTGCTCAGCGTGGCCGACGCGGCCGGAGCCACGGCGGTACACCCCGGCTACGGCTTTTTTGCCGAGGATTTCCGCTTCGCCCGCCGGGTGACGGAACGCGACCGCCGTCTCATTTTTATCGGCCCTTCCTGGCGGGTCATTCGCGAACTGGGCGACAAAATCAACACCAAGCGTCTGGCCCGCAGTCTGGGCGTGCCCACGGTGCCCGGTTCGGACCGCCCTATTTACGACGAAATGGAAGCCGAAAAAGTGGCCCGCAGTCTGTTCGACTTTCAGCTTCAACAGGGCGTGACCCGGCCGCTGGTGCTGGTCAAAGCCTCGGCGGGCGGCGGCGGTATGGGCATCGAGGAAGTGTACGATATCGATCTGTTCCGCTCCGTATACCGCCGCATCCGCAACTATGCCATGCGCCAGTTCAAGGACGAGGGCGTGCTCATCGAGCAGCGCATTCGCGACTTCAACCATCTTGAAGTTCAGATCGTGTCGGACCGCACGGGCAAGCATCCCGTGCACTTCGGCACCCGCAACTGCTCCATCCAGTCCACCGGCCTGCAAAAGCGCGTGGAAGTGGCGCCGGGCTTCGATCCCTCGTCCATTGAATACGGCTTTGACGCGGCCGCTTTGCTGGAGGACATTACCAACCATTCTCTGGCTATGGCCCGCAAGGTGGGCTACGACAATGTGGGCACTTGGGAATGGATCGTCACCCGCGAGGGACATCCCTTTCTTATGGAAGTGAACACCCGCATCCAGGTGGAGAACGGTGTGTCGGCCTCCATCGCGCGCGTGCGCGGGGGCCAGGTGGACCTCATCGCCGAGCAGTTGCGCGTGGGCCTGGGGCAGCCTTTGGGTTACAGCCAGGAGGATATCAGCTTCGAGGGCGTGGGCGTGGAATACCGCATCATAGCCGAAGACCCGGCCGCGGGTTTTACCCCCTGGGTAGGCGATATCGAACGATTCGAGTGGGAAACTCAGCCCTGGCTCACCTTGCACACCCATGTGCCGCCGCTTTCTCCCGAACGGCCCTATTCCATCCCCACCGAATTCGATCCCAATCTGGCCTTGGCCATCATCTGGGGCAAGGACTTGGCCGAAGTGCGGCAACGCGGTCTGGATTTTCTCGATCATTTGCGTCTGGAAGGTCACGACGCCAAGGGCTCGTCCCTCAAGTCGGACGTGGGCTTCCTTCGGGCCAATACCTCGCGCATGTTGCGGTTTTAACTGTAAAAATGGGGGACGGCTCCACCTTCCCCATGCCGACCTTCCCTGCTTCGGCGGCGGAAAAACGCTCGCGGGCAAAGCCCGATTTGCCCGCCGCCTGCGCTATCAGCTCGTTACGCTCGCGACTTCGTCGGCCAGGCGCAACATTTTCTCAAGCGACCGAGCCGTCGAACGAACGGGCGAGGGGGCCGGGGCGGAGCCCCGGATAAAAAACAGGAATACAAGATGGATTGGGATAAGCAACTGCATCAGTTGACGGAGCGCCTGAACTACGTGCGCGATATTTTCGCGGGCAAGCACCAGGAGGATATCGGCCTTCTGGACAAGCGTCTGGCGGAATTGAAGCGGGGCATAGAGGACGGCACGGTGGCCAACTCTAAAGAGGGATTGAGCACGCTGGAGGATTTGTTCTTTTTCATGGAGTGCAAGCTGGAAGATCGGCTGACCCCCATGGACAAAGTGCGCATCGTGCGTCACCCTCAGCGCATCTGTCTGCGCGATATTCTGGAAAACGTGTACGACAATTACACGGAAATCGGCGGTCAGGACGAGCACACCAACGACCCGGCCATGCTCATAGCCCGGGCCTATATCACCCGACGCCGGGGCAAAAAGGTCTTCAACCAGTCGGTGCTGGTCATCGGGCACGAAAAAGGCCACGGCGAGGAATTCCGCAACGGCGGCGCGGCCAAACCCTGGGGCAACGCCAAGGCCCTGCACTACATGCAGGTAGCCGAAACCGAGGGCATTCCCGTCCACGCCTATGTGTTCACGCCGGGCGGCGACCCGGTGGAGGACTACCCCGGCGCGGCCCAGCAGATAGCGCGCAATATTTACGAAATGGCCGGGCTGGAAGTGCCGGTGGTGGCCGTGTTTTCCGAAGGCGGTTCGGGCGGGGCCGAGGCCATAGCCCTGGCCGACAAG
The DNA here is from genome assembly GCA_900541395.1 of uncultured Desulfovibrio sp. Lineage (GTDB taxonomy): Bacteria > Desulfobacterota > Desulfovibrionia > Desulfovibrionales > Desulfovibrionaceae > Mailhella > Mailhella merdigallinarum. The sequence continues at coordinate 6,750 of UQJT01000031.1, read as the reverse complement.
CGTCTGATGTTCTCCCACGGCTATTATTCGGTCATTTCGCCCGAGGGCGCGGCGGCCATCGAAGGCCGCCTCAAACGGGGCGAGCGGGCTTCGGCCGAACTGGTGGAACGCTGCGCGGCCAATCTGCATCTGACGGCCGACGACAACGTGCGCTTCGGGTACATCGACCGCGTGATTCAGGAACCTGTGCTGGGCGCGCGGCCCTATCATTTCGAGTTTTTCCGGTCTATCCGGCAGGAAGTCATCCGGGCCACGGACGAAGTGGTGCTCGGCATGCGCGGTTTTGCTCCGCTGCGGGGCACGGCCCTGCGCCGCCTGCGCGACCGCGAACTCAACCTGGACGAAATGTACGTGCGCTGGGACCTGTCGAAGAAGGACCGCCGCCGTCTGGTGGAAAAGCGGCAGAACCGTTTTCTGCGCGCCTCGCGCGGGGCCTGTCTCAACCGCCGTTCGCTGTGGGGACGACTGTCCGACGCCTGGTCCGAACAGTGGTGGGAGGTCTATAACCGCCTTATTTACGACTTCTATCACCGCAACCGCCGCTCTTTCTCCAACGCCTTGGAAGAAATGGGGTCGGAATGGGAAATGCTGAAAATGCGCGTCACCGCGCCCTGGCGCACGCTGCGCCGGACTTTCGGCAAAAAGCGCGATGTTTCCCTGGCCACCGAGGAGGAACTGACCTCCTTGTCCGAATGGGATCGCACCGAGGAGCGCGGCGACTGGGCCTGGGTCACGGCCAAGGCCAAGGAAGACCGGGCCATCACCTGCCCCAATGCGAATGTTCATGGCTGCATGGACCTGTGGGCTCCGGACCTGTACAACGAGTTCGCCGGAGTGTGCACTACCTGCGGCCACCATTTCCCTATGGAATATCAGTGGCTCTTGTATAACTGTTTCGATCAGGGCTCGCTGTTCGAATTCAACGCCGAAATGGAGTCGGGCAATCCCCTCGATTTCCCCGGCATGGACAAACGCCTGGCCGACGCGCGTGAAAAGACGGGCCTCAAAAGCGCATGCATCACTATGGAGGCGCGCGTGGACGGCACGCAGGTGGTGGCGGCCATCCTGACCGGCTCCTTCCGGGGCGGTTCGGTGGGCGCGGCCGAAGGCGCCAAGCTGGTGGCCGCGGCCGAACGCGCCCGGCGCAAGCGCTATCCTTTCATCGTCTACTGCCACGGCACGGCGGGCATCCGCATCCAGGAAGGCACCCACGGGGTCATCCAGATGTCGCGCTGCACCGTGGCCGTGCGTCGTTATATCGAGGCCGGCGGCCTGTATCTGGTCATCTACGATACCCAGTCCTACGGCGGGCCGGTGGCCAGTTTCCTGGGCTGTTCTTCCTATCAGTTCGCCATTCGTTCTTCCAATATCGGCTTTGCCGGTCCGGGCGTGATCAAGAACACCACCGGCCGTGACATTCCGCCCGACTACCACAATTGTTTCCAGGCCCTGGCCCGGGGACACATTCAGGGCGTGTGGGACCGGCGCGACGTGCGCGCCAATCTGCGCCAGGCTCTGATGACCATGGGCGGCCGCAACCTGTACTACCGTTAACCTTGACCAGGCGCATTCAAGGACCGTAAGCATGATCGACATAAGCAGTCTGCTGGAATCCATTAAGGCGGAACCTTTCACGGAGATGCCCGTGCGGGCGCCCCATACCGGCGTGGTGCACTTCGAGGGGCTTCAACCGGGGGAGCGGGTCACCGGCCCCGGCGGCGAGTGGAAGGAGGTCCCCGGCACCCGCATCGCCACCATCACGCGGGAAAATAACCCCAAACCCGTGGCCGCCGTCGACAAAGGTGTGGTACAGGTACTCCATACCGAACTGGAGGGAGCCTTCGTGGAGGCGGGCACCGAACTCGGGGTCCTGCGCCACTACCTGTCCCGCGACGAGGTGGTGCGCATGTTGTTGCGCGAAAGCCTGTCGCTGTTCCGCGCGCCCGAGCGGGCCAAGTATTACTTCGTGCCCGAGATCGACAAAAAGGTAAAAATCTCCGGTTCGCGCACAGTCAGCGTGCAGGACGGCATGGAACTGTTCATCGCCTCGCGCATGAAGCGCGAAGTGCCCCTGTGCTACAGCGGGCCCGAGGGCATCATTTACGAGGTGTATTTCAAACAGAACGAAAACGTCGACACCGGAAGCCCGCTCATCGGCGTGTGCCCGCCCGACCAGCGCACCGCCATCGAGGACGTCATCGCCCGGGTGCAGATGGAGTGGGTGGAAATGGAGTAGGGCGCTCCCGGCCGCCGGCGAAGGGAGATTCCTATGGGCAAGATACTGCAAATCCGGGTCACGGCCTGGACCTACGACGAAGACGAAGTAACCCGGACATGGCCGCGTCTGACCGCGCTGGTATGGCCCGAACGGGACAAATGGGCGGCGGCCGGGGCCAAACACGGCGTGTTGGAATTGGCCAAGGCCCTGCCCGATGTGGCCCGTTTCGGCGACTGGCCGGAGGCTGCCCGGCAGGCGCTCAAGGGCGGCATCGACCAGGTGTACGGCCTGAGCGTCAAGCTTGAAACGGCTCTGGCCGACTGGCAGCCGTCCGTGGCCAACAGCCTGAGCGACGAATTGGAAGACGCGCTCACCGCCCTGGAAAAGAAGGCGTCCGACGCCGCCGAGGCCTGAGAGCGCGCCCCGGCCGGTTTCCCGTCTTGAGCTTCTCGCGCTTCCGACGTATACTGATTTTTTCCACGGAACTTCAATGCACGGGAGATTCCATGCTCAATAAAGTGATGATCATCGGGCACCTGGGCCGCGATCCCGAATTGCGCTATACCCAGAACGGCACTCCGGTGGCCACCCTCAACGTGGCCACGGACGAGTCCTATGTGGACAAGGACGGCAACAAGGTGGAGCGTACGGAATGGCACCGGGTGGTGGTGTTCCAGCGGGCGGCGGAAAATTGCAGCCAGTATCTTTCCAAGGGCAGCCTGGTGTTTGTGGAAGGCAAGTTGCAGACCCGCAAGTGGCAGGACCAGCAGGGGCAGGACCGTTATTCCACGGAAATCAAGGCCGACCGGGTGCAATTTCTGGATCGCAAGGGCGATCGTCTCTCGGGCGGTCCTTCTATGGGCGACGACGGCCCCCGCCGCGCTCCGTCCGGCGGCCGCGCGCCGCAACAGCAGCAACGCCGCGCGCCCCAGCAGCCCTCCTACGATGAGGACCTGGGGCCGGCTTTCCCTTCCGAAGCCAGCAGCATGGACGACATTCCGTTTTAGTTTTAATCGCATAGCGGATTTTGCGACAACAAAAACCGGTGAGCGTCGTACGACGCCCACCGGTTTTTGTTGTCGACGGTCTCCGGCGGCCGGCGCTTAGAGCGGTTTGCTGTTGAAAACGGCAACCGCTCTGGCGGCCGCGGGAGCGGCCGCCCGCGCCGAATGAGCCTGAAAACCACGCTTTTCAGGCGAAATGACGGCAGCGCCGCTTTTGAAATTGGACAATTTCAAAAGCAAAATGCTCTAGCGACCGGCTTCGAAGAAGGCTCGATAGGCCTGAAGGGTGGCGTACACGTCGGCCACCGAGGCCAGTTCAAAAGGGCTGTGCATGCCCAGCAGGGCCGGGCCCACGTCGATGACGTCCAGACCGTAGGCCGCCAGGAACAGGGCCACCGTGCCCCCGCCGCCCAGATCGACCTTGCCCAGTTCGGCCATCTGCCAGGGTACGTTGCGGGCGGCCAGCACCCCGCGCAGCCAGCCTATGTATTCGGGGTGGGCGTCGTTGGCCCCGTATTTGCCGCGCGAGCCCGTGAACTTGGAAAAGGACGGACCGTAGCCGATGAGGGCCGAATTCTGCTTTTCGTGCACTTCCTGCCAGTCCGGATCAATGGCGGCGTGCACGTCGGCCGACAGGGCGCGCGAGGCCAGCATAAGGCGGCCGAAGCCGGTCTGCGGTTCCCAGGCTTCCGCCATGTCCCGCACGCAGTATTCGAAAAAGCGGGAACTGGCGCCCGTGGACCCGTCGGAGCCGATTTCCTCTTTGTCCCAGAAAATCAGGCAGCAGGTGTGCTCGGGCTCCTCGGCGGCGAGAAACGCCTCCAGAGCGGTGAACACGCACACCCGGTCGTCCTGGCCGTAACCGCCCACCAGAGCGGAATCCAGGCCCACAAAGCGGGCCGGACCGGAAGGCACGGCCTGAAGTTCGGCGGACAGCAAATCCTCTTCGCAAATAGCGAGGCGATCGTGCAACAGCCGCAGAATATGGGCTTTGACGGGTTCCTTGGGGGCGTCCGCAGCCTTGGTCGGGGCGTCGCTGCCTTCGGAAGCGTCCGCCAAAGGTTCGTGGCCGATGATGACGTTGAGTTTCTCGGCCTCGAAAGCGTCGGCCACAGTTTGAGTGCTTTGCTTTTTGGCCAGGTGAGGCAGCAGATCCTCAATGGTGAACACCGGGTCGGCCTCGTCTTCGCCGATGACCACGGTCCGAACCTCGCCGTTCGGGAGCGCCACCACGCCATGCAGCGCCAGGGGACGGGCCAGCCATTGATATTTGTGAATGCCGCCGTAGTAGTGGGTCTTGGCCTGGCCCACCCCCACCTGTTCGATGAGCGGACGTTGCTTGAGGTCCAGCCGGGGGCTGTCGGTGTGGGCGCTGATCAGATGAAAGCCCTCGGCCAGGGGGCGACGTCCTCTCCGGACGGCGAACAGGGCTTTGCCGTGCAGGCCGGTATAACCGCCGCGCTCGTTCAGGCCGGGGCCGAAGCCCGCTTCGGCCAGACGTCGTTCCACATAGGCCACGGTTTCCCGTTCGGTCTTGCAGGCCGAAAGAAATTCCACATAGCGTTCGGCCAGGGCGCGCATGGCCTGGCGGTCTTCGGCCGAGGCATACGTCTTCCAGGCCGACTGGGGGGTATAGGCGAGTTCGCTCATGAACATGTCCTTGGCATGAAAGGATAAAGGGAAATCAGGCGACGGAATCGGCGGGAGCCAGCGCCCGGGCCATGATCCGGGCCGCCTCGCCGAATTCTTGCTCTTCCAGGGTGCGAGGGTCAAGGAGAAAGGCGTCGCGCTCCACTCGCCCCACCAGGGGAGGGTCGGCGCTCAGCAGTCGGACGCGCAGGGTTTCGGCCGCGCAGAGCGGGGATTGCACGCGGACCAGGGTGGTGGGCAGATCACGCTCGGGAAAGGAACCGCCGCCCACGCGGGACGCGCCGTCCGTCAGACTTACGCGGGCGCTGCCTTCCGGCAGAACCCTGCGCAGGGCGCGGGCCAGTCGGCCCGCCCGGCGTTTGAGTTCGGCGGGGCTCATGGTGATGCGACGCAGGGTGGGGATGCGGGCTAAGGCCTTGTCCGGGTCCAGGTACAGGCGCAGGGTGGCTTCCAGCGCGGCCAGGGTCATCTTGTCGCAGCGCAGGGCGCGCATCAGTTGGTTGCCGCGGATGGGCTCGATCAGGTCGCTCCGGCCCGCGATGATGCCCGCTTGAGGACCGCCCAACACCTTGTCGCCGGAAAAGGTCACGACGTCCGCTCCGGCCCGCAGCACTTCGCGGGCCGTGGGCTCGCCGGGCAGCCCCCAGGGCGCGAAGTCCACAAAGCTGCCGCTGCCGAGGTCTTCCAACAGGGGAAGCCCGTGCTTGCGGGCCAGGGTCGCCATGTCTTCCAGGGGCACGTCGGCGTGGAAGCCCGCGATGCGGTAATTGGAGGTGTGCACGCGCAACAGGGCGCGGGTATTTTCGTTAAGCGCGTTTTCGTAGTCGAAAAGATGGGTCCGGTTGGTGGTGCCCACCTCGCGCAGTACGGCTCCGCTGCGGGCCATGACGTCCGGAATGCGGAAACTGCCGCCGATTTCCACCAGTTGTCCGCGCGACACCACCACTTCGCCGCCTTTGCACAGGGCGTCGAGCATGAGCAGCACGGCGGCCGCGTTGTTGTTGACCACCACGGCGGCCTCGGCTCCGGTCAGTTCGCGGATGAGTCCTTCCACCAGGCTGTGGCGACTGCCGCGCTCGCCCGTGGCCAGGTCGTATTCGAGGTTGCAGTATCCCCCGGCAGCCAGGACGGCGGCCCTCACGGCTTCCTCGGCCAGGACCGAACGCCCGAGATTGGTGTGGATGACCACGCCCGTGGCGTTGAGCACCCGGCGCAGGCGGGGCCGCGCCCCTTCACGCACGAAGGCCGTCAGGGCGGGCAGCAGAGCGTCCAGAGTCAGGGTGTCGACGTCGTCGACGCGTCCGGCCCGAATATCGGCCCGGCGCTGGTCCAGAAAAGCCTGAACCAGGGCCCGGACCTGACTGTGGGGCAGGTCTCCCCCGGCCAGGGCGGTCAGACAGGCGTCCACCGAAGGAAGGGCGCGAAAGAGAGTATTCATGCGTTCTCCGGGGTAAGGCTGTGGGTGCGGGGAAGGGTGCCGGAACCGCTAAAGCCGCGCGGCGGAAACCGAAGCCGGTTTCCGCCGCGCGCGACAATCATGCCGGTCCCGGGCTCAGGCGCGGGGACCGGACAGCGCGTCGGGGAAAAGATTAAAGAATTCCGTCAGCAAATACAAGGAGCCGCACACCAGAACCGGCGCGCCGTTCGCGGCCGGAGCGCGGACCATATCCAGCGCCGTTTTCAGGTCCGGCACGGGCCGGGCGTCGGGCCCGAGCAGGCGGGCCAGGTCCTCGCCCGCAGCGGCCCGCTGGTTTTGGCCTATGGTGGGAACCAGCAGCGGGCGGCCCGGAGCCAGCCCGCGCACCAGCGGGGCCATGTCTTCGGGGTGTTTGTCCGCCAGACATGAGAAAATGACGGCGGCCGGGGCGTTGTCCGGGG
>UQJT01000030.1 GCA_900541395.1 uncultured Desulfovibrio sp. | reverse complement strand
CCCCGTTGCGGCTCAGCCCGCCCCGCCGCCTCCGGCCGCGCCGCAAACGCCCGTTCCTCCGGCTGCGCCCGAGTCGGCTCCCCGAACCGCCGGATTCGCGGGCAAACGTCTTTCCCTGTACGGCAAAACCATTCAGACGCGCTGACCTTTATTCCGCTGTCCGGCGTTCTGTTCCGCGTGCCCGACAGGTTCCCCGAAGGGAGCCCGCCGGGCGGGGCGTATCGGGCCCGGTGTTGACAGTTGCCGCTTTCCCTGCAAGAACAAACGCCGTATGTCGGCCTCCATGCCCGCGCGACGGGACCGGCCCTCGCGTCGAAGCGCCGTTATGTATCAGGAGAAGCTCGGTGGATATCGATCAACAAATTAAAATCATACGTCGCGGCATTGTCGATCTGATCAGTGAAGAAGATCTGCGCAAAAAACTGGCCCGAGACAAGCCCCTCAATATAAAACTGGGGTGCGACCCCACCGCGCCCGACCTTCACCTGGGCCACACGGTCATTATCCACAAGCTGCGCCATTTTCAGGAACTGGGGCACACGGTCACTTTTCTGGTGGGCGACTTCACGGCCACCATCGGCGACCCTTCCGGCCGGTCGGAAACCCGCCCCCCGCTGACCCCCGAACAGGTCAAGGCCAACGCCGAAACCTACAAACGCCAGGTATTCAAAATCCTCGATCCGGACAAGACGGTGCTGGACTTCAACTCGCGCTGGCACGGCAGCATGGGCGCGGCCGATTTTATACGCCTGGGCTCGCACATGACTCTGGCCCGCATGCTCGAACGCGACGATTTCGCCAAACGATACCGCGAGGAGCGCCCCATCGCTCTGCACGAACTATACTATCCTCTGCTCCAAGGTTACGACTCGGTGGCCATGCGCACCGATGTGGAACTGGGCGGCACCGACCAGACCTTCAACCTGCTGGTGGGGCGCACGCTCCAGGCCCACTACGGGCAGGAGCCGCAGTGCGTGTTGACCATGCCCCTGCTGGAAGGCCTGGACGGCGTGCGCAAAATGTCCAAGTCCTACGGCAACTATATCGGCATCGACGAGCCGCCCGCCGATCAGTTCGGCAAGGCCATGTCCATCTCCGATGATCTCATGTGGCGCTATTACGAACTGCTGTCCGCCAAATCCCTGGACGAAATCGCCGATCTGCGGCGTCAGGTGGAAAGCGGAGCGCGCCATCCCAAGACCGTCAAGGAAGAACTGGCCATGGAAATCGTCGCCCTGTACCACGGAGCCGAAGCCGCCCGTGAAGCGCGCGACGGCTTCAACGCCGTGTTTGCCAAGGGCGGCGTGCCCGAGGACGCTCCCGCCTGGGTCTGCCGATCCGGCGAAGCCAGCGCTCCGGCCGTATTCCTGGCCGATTCGGGCCTGGCCGCCTCGCGCGGGGAGGCCAAGCGCCTGGTGGCCGCCGGTTCGTTGAGCGTCAACGATGAAAAATGGACCGACGCCCTCAGTCCCCTGCCCGCGGGCGACTACACCATCAAACTGGGCAAAAAAAGATTTTTGCTGCTGACGGTGAAGTAACGCTTTTACGAGAAGCAGTCTTTTCTCCTCCGGTTCTTTTCCTGAAGCATGTTGTGATGGAAAAGAGCCGTCGGCCAAGGCGCTTGTTCCGCCCTGCGGATTTCGCGCCTTCGTCGTTGCGTTGAAGTTTCGCGCCGCTTGATTCCATGGGCATTAAAAAAAACGAAAATGCTCCCGGAGTCGAGCGAAGCGAAACTCCGCCGCGACGCCGGAGCAGCCGCAATTCGCTTGCGTCGTATAACTCCGGCGGAGGCGTGAAACCTGCCGGCCGGCACATAGAGTCCTGGCCGGCAGATACTTTCAACAGCAACATGTTCATTCGCCGAAAAACGCGGGTTTCGGCTCATTCACGGCGGCACAGCGAAATTTGCGATATTTCAGTGCACCAGATGCTTCGGGAGCGACCCGGAGCCTGTATTTTAAACCTGCTCCACAGTTTTATAAACGAATGCGGGCCAACATCATCTCCCGCCGGATCAGGCCCATCAGGTAGGCGCGGCGGCGCTCCAACTGCGGCGCGTATTCCTCGATCATATCAGGACGCGTAAACAGGGATTTCATGGCCTCCCACGGTTCCAGACGCTCCGTGAGCCAGGGCGCGACAGTCTGATCCGCGTTGAGTTCTCGGGAATATTCCAGGCAGTTTTTGTCCACGCTGTTCATGGGCCCCGTTCCGGCCGCCCTCCGAAAACCATCGTCGGCCAGCAAAAGCCCGGACAAAAAATGACCCAGCGTGTCGAATTTGGCTTCGCCGGAATAACGGCGCAGAGCATCCCCCAGACCGGGGCGGTTCAGGCGGGCCTCCATGCCGTCCGGCTCCAGAACGATGGGCTCGTTGGAACCAATCATGAGAGGATCGAGTTCATTCCACCATAACAGCGTGTGGGGAAACACCGAGGCAAAGGTGCGCATGACGCTTTGCGCCTCGGCCAGCGTCATCTGCTTGATAGGCAAGACCTGAGTGAACAGACCTCGGTGGGTCAGGCGACGCGCGCACTGCCGATAAAACTCGCGGCTGTAGAGTGTGGCGCAGTTGTGACTGTAAAAGGGCGGATTGGAATCGATAAGGATAAGATCGTAGGATTTTTGCGCGTATTTCACATAGCTGTAGGCGTCATCAATAAAAAAACGAACGCGCGAATCACGCTTCAGGGATTCGTTGATGGCGAGATGGCGCAGCGCCATATCCACGTTGCCCGCCGAAATATCCACCAGATCAAGGGACCGGATTTCAGGAAAATAGCGGGCGGCATGATACGTGAGGCCGCCGCCGAAGCACAGCCCCAGCACATTGCGGGGAACCTCATCGGCAAGGATAAGCGGAATGAATCCCTGGACCACAAAGCTGGGCGATCCGCCCCGGCTGAACGCCACCAAATTTTCGTACAACACAATCTGGCCCCCCCGCTCCGGGGATTCCAGCACCCAGTTGCCGCCCAGAGCGCCCTGTCGGGCTTCGAGCAGCCGGGACGCCCCCTTTACCTGGTTCAGAATACCCAAGAACACGCCGCCCTGCCGCTGCGCGCCGATAAAGAGCAAAGACGACAACAGAACGCACGTCGCCGCATAGCGCAACAAGACCGGCCGTGTCGCTCCGCCGCGCCACAGGGCGGCCGCGCTGCCTAGCCCGCAGACCAGAAAAAGCCACATGGTTCCATCCAGCCCCAGGGCGGGCAACAAACAGAAAGGCGTCAGAATCGCTCCCGCGATACTGCCGAGGGTGTTGACGGCGTAAGCTCGCCCGGCGCCTCCTCCCGTATCGGACGCGCGACGCGCGAGCAGTCGGGCCACCACGGGAAAAGTTCCCCCCGCTACAGCAAAAACCGGTACCAGCGCGCAGAAAATAAACACCGTTTCCAACGCCGGATAGGGAAATGCCAGCAGCGACAAGGGGCGGTGCAGCCGCACGACGCCGAGCAGAAAGGCCGTGTGCAGAAGAGCGGAAGCGCCGAACAGCCACCCGAGGAACATGCGGCGCGAACGCACCCGGTCCGCCAGGCGCCCCGCCGCAAAGCTGCCTACGGCCACGCCCGCGATGACGGCGGCCAGACACGAGACGTAGAGATAGATGGAATCGCGGAAAAACAGCAAAAAGGTCCGCATCCACAACAGCTCATAGCCCACATAAAGAAAACCGGAAAGGCCGAAACAAGCGAGGACGAGACCGGGACGGACGGCTTCCGCTTCTCCCTCAAAAACCGAAGCGCCGTCTCCATCCGCCGACGGGCGGGACTTTGCCTCACGCCGGGCGAGCAGCAAAGCCGCCAGTGCAACCAGAGCGTTGAGAGATATGGCCAGGGAGTTGGCGCCGTTCCCCCCCATCCAGCGAAAAAATATCCATCCCGCCGCCAGAACGCCCAAGGCCGCCCCCAGAGAATTAAGGGCGTAAATCACCCCCGTGTCGCCGCCGTTGCGCCCGTCGCGCGTGGAGTAGCAGCGCACGATCAAGGGTACCGTCGCGCCCATCAGGGTGGTGGGGAGCAACAGCAAACAGGCGGCCAGCCCCATACGAACCAACGCGGTCTGGCGCAGGCTGGCGCTGACGGACGGATACCATGCCGCATACAGATATTCCGCCATATCCAGCATAGACGGAACCAACAGCGCCGCCGCCGTGACGCCCGCCTCCAGCAGACCGTATGTTCTCAGCGGGCGGGCGACTCGGCGGGCCAGACGGCCGCCCCCCCATCCGCCCAAAGCCAACCCGGCGAAGAATACGGCCGTCACCACGCTCACCGCCGTGAAGCTGGACCCAAAAACCAAACCGAGCCGTCGCATCCACACCAGTTGATACACCAGGCTGCACAAACCGGAAACAGCGTAAAGAAGCGGCAACGCCCAGCGCGTTGAAAGAGAACGCGGAGCCATGACATTTGTATCCATGACCATCATCCTGTTCCGCGTCCGGGGGAGAGAACCCGGACGCGGGTGGGGGGGCGGAGCGGGGCCCTGCCTCCGCTCCGCCGCCGTCAAAGGAGGGACGCTCCTTAATAGTTCTTCAATTCCATAGTGTTGTAGGACATATCGTCCTCGTCTTCGGCGTCGCGAGGATTCTGAGTCAGCAGATCGGCGGCGTCCCCGAGGTGCTGCGCGGGGAAGGGCTTGACCACATCCTGCGCCTTGCGGTCGTAGGGCGTCACATCCCGGCTGGCGGCGATACGAAACTCGGCATTGTCCGTGGGCACCACCGGATGCTGATCCGGCACCTTGAGTTGCGGCACGTATTCATAGGGAATGCGATAAGCGCGGTAGACCATGTTGGTCATACGCGGGTTCTTGATGCTGCTGTCCAGCCCGGGCCAGGAATAATCGGGGTTGATGAATTCCCACACGGTCTCGCAGTCGGGCGTCACTTCGAACACCCGGCCGCCGTCGCCTTCGGTGATCAGCGTATTGCCGTTGGGCAGGCGCTGGGCATTGGAAATGGCGGGGCTGAAGAAATAGTGAGCCAAGGAATGGGATTCGGCGTATCCGATGGCTCGGCCGTAGTATTCCCACACCACCTGCATGGTCACGGGATTGAATTCGGTCACCAAAGAGTAGTTGCCGCCGTTGTTGAAGAGCAGGATATTGCCCGCGCCCGGCAACCCCTTGGGAATCATATGCACATTGTGGATCATGCCGCCGTTCTGCCCGCCGAAAGACCAACTGGGGCCGTTGATATGCAGGCCGAGCTTTTGCAACTGGGGGTACCGGCTGTAGTCGGGCCCCAACTGCCACACGACCTTCCCCGTCTCGTGATCGATGATGTAGAGAAGATCATTATAGTTGTTCATGAGAATATTTTTGGGATGGAAGCGGGCGTCCCCTTTGTCGTACCAGGGATTGGGCCCCAGCCACCCCATGCTGTTGCCGCCCAAAGACGGCGTGCCGTCCGGATTTTTGCGCCCGCGGGTGCTGAGCTCTTCGGAAACGACGTCCTCGGCGGACCAGCGCCACTTCACCTTTCCATCGTGATCGACGATGACCACGTTTTCCATATTGAACAGGCGCGGCTTGCCGGGTTCGGGCGCGTAAGCGCCGAACATGGTGTCGCCGTCGGGATCGGGGTCCGAGCCGGGGGCGTAATATCCCGCGGTTTGCGGCCAACGGACCAGGTTATGGTGTTGCAACCAGGTCGACACCTGCACTTCTTTGCCGGTGGCCGGGTCCGTGCGCGTTTCTTTGTAGGGGCTTTCCACAGACCAGACGATGTTGCCGTCAAAATCCATTTCGACCACTTTATCGTTCTGGATGCCGCGTCCGAAGGGGGCCGTCTGCATACCGGTCAGCAATTTGCCTCCGGGCAGGACAGTGGGCGGAAATCCGGCCGCGTTCTTCCAGACGTGCATCAAATCGCCGTTCATGCTGTACAGCGGCACGCCCCGATGCTGGCGCTTTTCGCCCGCGACGACATTGGACAGCACAGTCCAGCCGTTCCAGCATTTTTCGGGTTTGTAGATGGTGGTTCCGGTGGGGAACACCGTGGGCGCGGCTTCGACGCCCGCCGGAAGGCACAAGAACGCCAACGCGCTCCAGACTAACCAGGAAAGCTTTTTCACGACATTACTCCCTGAATTGAGGTTGGGGAAAGGGACCGTTCCGGAATGTCTCCGTTTCCCAGGCCAACATGTTGGGAATACCGTCAAGCTATCATGAAAAAAGCCTGTTTGTTCAAGAAGTGTCGGCTGAATTATTTAGAAAACAGTTATGCGAAAAATTCATAGCCTTCCGTGTTTTTCACGGTTCCGACGCCTTGACGCGCTCCCTGCCGAATCTCCATAATAACCGACCATCCGGCCCTTTTTCCCACCCTGGTGGCGGCTGTATGGAGAAATCATGATTGACGAACTTAATGGCGACTTTCTTCAGCGTCTGCGGGGATTTTTTTATGTGGCCAAAACGGGCAGTTTTTCCGCCGCCTCGCGCGAGATGCGCCGCAATCAATCCACGATCAGCTATCAGGTACGCCAGTTGGAAGAAAGCCTGAATGCCGATCTGTTTCTGCGCACGGGACGGGGAGCGACCCTGACGCCCCAGGGCAGGCAACTATTCAATATGGTACTGGATATCTTTGACAAAATCGAAGACATCCAACGTTGTATGCTTGGGAAAAACAGGGAGGCGAGCGGTCCGGTCTACTTCGCCGTCAGCCCTTTAGCGCTGCATGGAGTGCTGATCCCTCTGCTTCCCAAGCTCCACGCCGCGTTTCCGGCCGTCCGCTTCACCATACAGCAAGTGCGGGGATGGGATGATTCCGTCCATCGGGACATTATCAGCCGGGTTTTGGATTTTGCCGTTGTCCCGGCCGACGGGGTGCTGACCGGTCTGCGTTTCACCCCGTTCTACAGGTCGCAAACCGTACTTTGCGCGCCCCGCGACATGCCGCTCGCTCAGGACATCCACTTGAACATCGCCGAACTGGCCCAGCTGCCGCACATCGTCCCCAAAGCCACCAAAGGCATACGAGGACGGGCCGAAGAGCTCATGAGAAAACAGGGACTAACCCTCAATGTGGCGCAGGTCGTGGGAAACATGTATTTGCAGGCGGCCATGGTGGATAGCGGATTCGGCGTGGCCCTTATGGACGAGCAGAGCGTCACGACCATTCAAGGAACCATGCGGTTAAAGACCGTTTCCCTGGATAATCTTTTTCCGCCTCGAGTGTACGGCATTCTCCAAGCTCCCCAGGCGGAGCCTTCTGCGCAGGCCCGGCAGGTCATGGATTTTTTTCTCCGCAACGGAAACTTCCAACCCCATACGGCCGAAGCGGATTGACCTCCGTTGAGAAAAGCAGCGCAAAATTTTGCGCGTTAAGCCGCTTTCCCGTATTGTCATCACCGCCACCCGCCTAGCGGGTGGCGGTTGTCTGTTTCGGGAGCCGGGCTCCCTCAACGGGCTAAAGCCGTTAAAACAAACGGACCGGCTAAAAACCGGTCCGTATTTTTTCCTATCCTGACAAGGCCGGAACGCCTTTCTTCCAAAAAACCTCTTTCGCGCGCGCTCGTTATTCTTCCACCACTTCGGCCTTGGTGATCACGACGGGTTCCAGAGGCACGTCGCCGTGGGGGCCGCGATTGCCGGTTTTGACCTTGGCGATGGCGTCCACCACGTCAAAGCCGTCGGTGACCTTGCCGAACACGGCGTAGCCCCAGCCGTTGGCCGTGGGCGCGGAGAAATTCAGAAAATCATTGTCCTTCACATTGATGAAGAACTGGGCCGACGCCGAATGGGGATCGGGCGTGCGGGCCATGGCGATGGTGTATTTGTCGTTCTTCAGGCCGTTGTCGGCCTCATTCTTAATCGGAGCGCGGGTTTCCTTCTGCTTCATGTCGGCGTCAAAACCGCCGCCCTGGATCATGAAATTGGGGATGACGCGATGGAAAATGGTGCCGTCGTAATGGCCGTCCTTCACGTACCGGACAAAGTTTTCCACGGTGACGGGGGCCTTTTCGGCGTCGAGTTCCAGAACGATATCGCCCAGGCTGGTCTGAAGTTTGATCACGGGATGTCCTCCGGCGGCTTGCGCCCGGCTTCCCAGCCCCGGGACCATGACGGTCAGGGCCAGCGCCAGGCAGACAATGGCAAATCTACGCATAAGCATCACTCACTTTCACACGAATTGCGGCCCGAAACGAAAAGCCGCTCCGGCATGTGTACCGGAACTTCGGGCTTCTGGCAAATGACGGCGGGCCGCAACTCATGCGTTGCTCAATCTTCGCGGGAGGCCCTTCCGCCCGCGTCGCGCACCCGTATGGAGTCGATGCGCAGTCCGTCCATAGCAACGATTTCCCATTCCTTGCCCTGCCAGGTCAGAGTTTCGCCCGCCTCGGGTATATGCCCCATCACTTCCAACAGCAGACCGGCCACGGTTTCGGAGTCCAGCTCCCGCTCCACGCGCAGCCCCAGCAGACGCAAGGCGTCCTCCGCGGGCAGACGGCCGGGCAGTTCCCAGGTGCCGTCGTCCCGGCGGAAGGATTCGACCTGCACGGACACTCCGCCCACATAACCCGCCAGGGCTTCCATGACGTTCTGCGGGGTTACCACACCCACGGCCGAACCGTATTCATCCAGCACCACGGCCAGGGGCGCGGGTCGATCGTGGAAGGTCTGCCACAGGTCGGACAGCGATGTGTACTCCAACACCACGGGCGCGGGCCGGATCAGGCTGCGCAGATTGAAAGCCCGATGCAGGCGGCACTGCACCAGCAAATCGCGCAACCGCACCACGCCGAGCACTTCGTCCGTATTCCGGCGATAGACCGGCAGGGCCGACAGGGGGGCGCGCGCCGCGGCCCGCATGATTTCATCGTCCGGCGCGTCGATATCCAGCCAGCGCGCCTTGTGGCGCGGCGTCATGATCGAACGGACCGGACGACCGCCGAGCAGAATGATGCGGGCCACCATTTCCCGTTCCTCGCGGTCAAATACCTTTTCCCCGGTATCGTCGCCGACCAGGGCCGCCACATCCAACTGGGCTTCGCCGTTGACGGCGTCGCCGCCCAACAGATCCAACACGGCCCTGGCCGTGGATTCACGCAGATTGCGAGCACCCCGGGCCTGGATGCGACGGCGCCGGACGCGCACCGCCAGCAGATTGAAGCCCTCCACAAACAGGGAAAAGCCGATGGCGGCGTACAGATACCCCTTGGGAATGGGCACGCCCAGGCCGTCCGTGATCAGGCTGAGACCGATCATGATCAGAAAACCCAGAAAAAGCACGACAATGGTGGGATGCCGATCCACAAAGCGGGACAGCGGCCGCGCGGCCAGGAGCATGATACCCATGGCCACGCTCACCGCGACCATCATCAGCGTCACTTCCTTCACCATGCCCACCGAGGTGATGATGGAGTCGAACGAAAACAGGGCGTCCAGAACCAGAATTTGAGCGATGACATACCAGAACCGCGGCGGGGCGCTCGCCTCCGCTCCGGTCAGCAGGTGTTCCTCCAGGCGATCGCGCAGCTCCATAGAGCCTTTGAACAGCAAAAATCCGCCGCCGCCGATCAGGATGAGATCGCGCAGAGAAAAAGGATGCCCGAATACGGTGAACAGCGGGACGGTCAGCCCGACCAGCCAGGCCATGGCCGCCAGCAATACGAAACGTTGCAACAGCGCCAGGAAAAGTCCGATGCGGAACGCCCCCTGCCGCTGGGAAGCAGGCAGCTTTGCCGTGACGAAAGTAATGAATACCAGGTTGTCGATGCCCAGCACCAGTTCCAGCAGAATAAGCGTGCCCAGAGCAAGCCAGGCCGTGGGGTCGGCCAGCCAGGCGAAATCCCAGATCATGAAGTCTCCCTGAACGAGAAAAATGGGGGAAGAAAAGAAAGAGGCGGCGTGGCCGGAATCCAACCAAAAAAGGATGCGTCCCTTCTCCATCGGAAGGTCCGCATCCCGCTCATTCGTGGTATCGCGTCGGTTTGGTCGGATAACGGCACGTCGTCCATGACTTCTTTGTAAAAGAAACTCGTCCTTCGCGTCAAGAAGACTGCATAAGGTTTCCGCCGGTTTTGAAAAAGCCGACGAAGAGGGCCAGGCAAAAGACCGTGAAAATGCCTTCAGGGCGTCCGCCCCCCCCCCAAAAAAAAACGCCGGGCTACTTTGTGCAACCCGGCGCTTGATTGGATAACTGGCGGAGAGGCAGGGATTTGAACCCTGGATACCCTTATGAGGTATACTCCCTTAGCAGGGGAGCGCCTTCGGCCGCTCGGCCACCTCTCCATGCTGTCTGCCCTGCATTCAGCCGGTAGAAATTAGCCTGCCCTCCTTCCTTTTGTCAAGCCCGCAAGGCAGTGTTCCGAACAAGCGCTTCAGCAAACATTCCTTTGTGGTTTGACCCCCTCTTTTCAGGGGGAAAAGAACGGCAGACAAAACGGCGAAACTGATGAAATCCATTTCTGTAAGCTCTTCTTTGAGGAAGAGACAATCCGCACGCCCCCTATCCGTCGGCTGCGAAGTCACTCGGCGGATGGAGCGACTGTGGATTGAACCATAATGCCGCCAAGCCGGGAAAGGTCGCCGACCGCTCGCGCCCCGATCGTCAACGGTCTTGAGCATTGACATCCGTCCCCCCCGCGCGA
Source organism: uncultured Desulfovibrio sp. (assembly GCA_900541395.1). Classification (GTDB taxonomy): domain Bacteria; phylum Desulfobacterota; class Desulfovibrionia; order Desulfovibrionales; family Desulfovibrionaceae; genus Mailhella; species Mailhella merdigallinarum. Next base: position 23,429 of record UQJT01000030.1, on the reverse strand, counting down.
TACATTCTTCGGCGCAACGAGACTTGTTGAATCCGGGAACCGGGCGGCGGCAGCGCCGCCAATCCCGCCAGGTCCGAAAGGAAGCAACGGTAACGGTTGGTGCCGGGTGTCCGGTTCCCCAAAGGCGCAAGGCAACTTGCGCCTTTTCTTTTTCCCTCCACCGTGTTTCAAGGAGAACGCCATGCGCAGCGATAAAATGACCAAGGGGCGCGAAAAGGCTCCCCACCGCTCGCTTCTGCACGCCCTGGGGCTGACCAGGGCGGAGATGGACCGGCCCTTCATCGGCGTGGTCAACGCCGCCAATGAAGTGGTGCCCGGCCATGTTCACCTCGACCGCATCGCCGAGGCCGTCAAAGCCGGCGTACGTTCCGCCGGGGGCACGCCCTTTGAATTTCCCGCCATTGCCGTCTGCGACGGTCTGGCCATGAATCACGAAGGGATGCGCTTTTCGCTGCCTTCACGGGAAATCATCGCCGACTCCATTGAAATCATGGCTATGGCCCACCCCTTCGACGGTCTGGTGCTTATCCCCAACTGCGACAAATGCGTGCCCGGCATGCTGATGGCCGCCCTCCGGCTCAATATTCCGGCCATTGTGGTCAGCGGCGGCCCCATGCTGGCCGGGGACGGCAACACCGATCTCAACAGCGTATTCGAGGCCGTGGGCAAGGCGCAAATCGGCGCCATCAGCCAGGAAGATATGGAAGAAATCGTGGAAACGGCCTGTCCCGGCTGCGGCTCGTGTTCCGGCATGTTCACGGCCAACACTATGAACTGCCTGTCCGAAGCCATAGGCCTTGCTCTGCCGGGCAACGGAACCATACCCGCCGTGGCCGCCGCGCGCATCCGTCTGGCCAAGCAGGCGGGCGAGCAAATTCTGCGACTGGTGGAAAAGAACCTGCGCCCGCGCGACATCGTGACGGAAAAATCCGTGCGCAACGCCGTGGCCGTGGATATGGCCCTGGGCGGCAGCACCAATACCGTGCTGCATCTGCCCGCCGTGTTCGCCGAAGCGGGATTGCCGCTGACTCTGGAAATTTTTGATGAAGTAAGCCGCGTCACGCCCAACTTGTGCAAGCTGGCGCCGGCCGGGCGGCATCACGTGCAGGACCTGCACCGGGCGGGCGGCATTCCGGCCGTGCTGGCCGAACTGGCGCGCGGCGGACACGTGGCGGGCGAGGTCATGACTGTCACCGGCCGCACTCTGAGCGAAAACCTGGCCGCTCTCAAAGCGGCCGTCAAGGATACGGACGTCATCCATCCTCTGGACGCGCCCTATTCGCCCGAAGGCGGCATCGCTATTTTAAAAGGCAACCTCGCGCCGCAGGGGGCCGTGGTCAAGCAAAGCGCCGTGGCGCCGGAAATGTTGCGGCGCGAAGCCCGCGCCCGCGTCTTCGAAAGCGAGGAAGAAGCCATGCGTGCCATTCTGGACGGCCGTATCAAACCGGGAGATGTGGTGGTCATCCGTTACGAAGGACCGCGCGGAGCGCCGGGAATGCCGGAAATGCTCAGCCCGACCTCGGCCATTGCGGGCATGGGCCTGGACAAGGATGTGGCGCTGATCACGGACGGCCGCTTCAGCGGAGCCACCCGCGGCGCGGCCATCGGCCATGTTTCGCCCGAGGCGGCGGATGGCGGCCCCATCGCGCTGGTGCGCGAGGGGGACACCATCCGCATCGATATCCCCAACCGTTCCTTGGAACTCGTCGTGGATGAAGCCTCTCTGGCGGAGCGACGGGCCTCTCTGACCCCGCCGCAAGCCAAGGTGTCCTCTCCGTTCCTGCGCCGTTACGCGCGCTTGGTCACCTCGGCCGCCTCCGGCGCGGTATTCACGTCGTAAGCCAGTTTCGAGCCGCACGACGGGCAGGACAAATCGGGCGCTTCGGCGCCCTTTTTTGTATGGAAAGCCCCGGGCGTTACATGCGGCACATCGCCCTTGGCGGGCATCAGGTTGTAACCCAGCTTGTTGGCCATGAATTCCAGCGGCTTCACGTCCCCGGTCTGCATCATGATCTGAAGCAGCGTCTCGGCGCCGAGCTTGGCTCCGGCGTCGTAGGGATTCACTTCGCGCAGCAGCGTGGAATAGGGCTTGCCGATGGCTTTGGCCAAATCTTTGGCGGGCACGGGATTGTCGAGCACCAGATTATGAATCAACGTCGACAGTTCAGAAACCATAACGGGAACCTCCTGGGGAAATTGCCGGAAGCGTCTTGCTATCCGGGCATTTGGTTCAAGGGCTGCGTAAACGCATCTAATGCCCGATAAAAAATATCGCACTTTTTATATCTAGCGTCAAGCAAGCTTTCCGTAAAAATACTACGTCTAAGCTTTTTATCAAAGCTCTCATTCTGCATTTATACATGATTAGAGCAATGAGCACACTTCAAAAATTCAAAAATGAAGCTAGAAATACTCTTGAAAAACTCTAGATACAGATTTTTTACAGTTTATCTGAACAAAAACTATTCAACCTAAACCTTGCATTACATTGGCCGATAACATAGTATGGCCATACTTGCAGTTGTTACAGCCAAGACAAACCGAACTCACCAACACCATTTGCTTTGCCAATATACAAAGTAAGCTCAGGAGTTCCGCCATGCAGGCCCTTTCCCGCCCCCTCGCCGTCCTCTGCTGCCTGGCGCTCGCCCTTATTCTGGGGAGCACGCCCGGATGCGCGCCCACGCGCATCACCGGCCTGACGGCGACACGGCAACCGACCCGCGACGCCTCGGCTCTGGGGGCCAAGGTGGTGCGTACGGCGTCCACCCAGCTCGGCAGACCCTATCGCTCCGGCGGCGAATCCCCGAGCAAGGGGTTCGACTGTTCCGGCCTCATCTATTGGTCGTTTCTGCAAAACGGCGTCAAAGTGCCCCGCGTCACCACCGACCAGGCGCGAGCGGGACGGCCGGTGCCACGCAACAGGTTGCAGCCCGGCGACATTATTGTGTTTCGGGCTCCGTCGGGGCCCAACGGCCTGCATACGGGTCTGTACGCCGGACAGGGAAAATTCATCCACAGCCCCAACAGCCGGAGCAAAGTGCGGGTGGACAGCCTGACCACCCCCTACTGGACAAAAACTTTCCTGACCGCACGGCGCATCGTCTCCCCTCTGGCCACGCGCTGAACGGCCCCCCCGATTCACGGCCGCCCCCCAATCGTTAACGGCAAAAAGCGGCCGAGGGGGCTGTCCCTCGGCCGCTTTTTGCCGTCCGCCGCGCATCATGAGACATACGGCGTTTTCCTGGCTCCGCGTCAGGCGCGCAGACCTTCTTCTCCCTGCTCATGGACCGCCGGACCATTTACGGTTTCCACTGCGGAAAAGGCGGAAACCCGATCGGGACGTCTCCGCCATGCGGCGGCCAAAGGGGTATCCAGCGGGGCCAGCCCCAGGCCCAAGCGATGCAACATATATTCCAGAGATGAAAGATCCCCCGTTTTTTCCAGTAGTTGAAAGTACGTTTCCACGCCGAGCTTAGCCCCGGAATCATAGGGATTGATCTCGCGCAGCAGGGTGGAATACGGCTTGCCCACCGCTTTGGCCAGATCACGGGCGGAAATGGGACTTTCCAGAACCATGCAGTGTATCATTTGAGAGAATTCGGAAATCATGGCCTGTCTCCTGAGGATGAAAAGTTGGGCCGGGATTGGTATCAGCGACACACTCAATATTTGTTAACTAATATAGATAGAATTATATACCGTCAAGCACTATAAGGACATAATTTATTTTATCTTGAAATAAAAATATTCATCCTTAAGCATTTTTATCATAACTTATAGTAATAAAATATATTTTTACTTGAATATTTTTTGTTCGCCCTGAAAAGTCTTTCCAGCTCCGCCCTGGATCATAATCCGATCCACACTCACCTAAAAACTATTTTTATAAATAATATACTATAATTACACTTCTTATCCGCCTTTACCACACTTCCGGGCCGTATAACAAGATAATTATTTTCCTATATAAATACAAATTTTCTATTTATTGGCAATTTCCTCTTTCCCCTTAAAAAGTTTATAAAATTGCGGCGTTAAAAAGGTACGTTGCATGAGAACGTGTCGGCCGTCCGCCCGATTAGAGCGTTTTGCCCTTGAAAATATCTGCGGGGCGACGGTGTTTCGGCCCGCAGGGGGGCACTCCTCCATCGGAGCTATACGTCGCCCATGAATCGCGGCTGCTCCGATGTCGCGGCGCCCTCAGTCGGCAGCGCGAAGCGCGTTACGGATAAGGAGAGCAGATATGAATCTCGCTTCGCTCGACTCCGGGAGCATTTTCAAGCTGAAAATGTTTAAGCGGATCGGTTTTGCCGAAATTCTCCAAGCTCCCCGGCGCCGCCGACAGGCGAAAACGTTTCGGGGCATTCCCCAGGAGGCGGAACCGACGACCGAAGCCGGGCGCGGAGGGAAAAATCCTTCTTGCTCAACGCCGAACGGTGGACAAACGTTCGTCCTCCAAGCCATAAAACGGGAGGAGCGGCCCCGGAACCCCCGGGACCGCCCCCATCATGCCCCGTCGACGGAGCGGATTGCGCGCGTTCGTTCAGCGGGCGTCGAAAAACTGCGCCAGCTTGACAAGCTCAAGCCGCAACGGGTCAAGGTCAGGCAGCATGGCCCGGGTCAGGGTCAGAGGGGAGAGATAGGCCTCCCGCCAATCAAGCGTGAAAAGCAAGCCGCCGTCACGGAATTCATAATCGCGCAATAGAGGCCGCACGTCCTGAACCCGGGTTCCGCCCTGCTTGGTTTCGCGCTCCAGTTCCCAGTGTTCCGCATCCGCAAAGACTCGCCAAGCGGCGCTTAAGGCGTCGGGATCGGCGTATCGCAACTGAAACAGTTCCTCGGCGGGCGACACTACCTTGCCGGTGAGGGGCAGCAATTCCGCCCGGACCAGTTTCATACCGTCGGGCATCCGGGGGTCCAGCCTTTCCAGCACTTCGTCGGCCCGTAAAGGAGCACGCAGGGTGACGATGAACCATTCGGACCGGCTGGCCACGCCCACCGGCAGGGCGCGGCCGAACGACAGCAAGGGCAACGGATGGAAGCCCTGGGAAAAGGCCAGGGGCAGCCCGGCCCGGCGCATGGACCGCTCCAGCAGGGATTGAAGTTCCAATTGACTGATCCAGGCGGCCCTGTCCTCCTTGCGATGCCATATCCGGTACCGCACCGCCCGCCGGGCAAGTTCCTCGCCGATGGCCGGAGGGGCGGCCTTTTTACCCGGTTGGTAAGGCGCCACAGGGGGGATGGGACTATGGTCGTTCTGATCCCGTTCGGGGAAGTTGAGCATGGTCCGCAAAGGCGGGTCAGAGTCCCGCGCGCGCAACAGCGAGGGGCCGGCCTTGGTATCGCAGACGCCGCACTGCCGACAGGGCCCGTAACGACAATCGCCGGTTACGGCTCCGCTCAAAGCGCGCCGTCGTTCGGCCGATAAAAAGCGGCGGCTGGTCCCGGCCCACAGATGATCCCAAGGCAGGGGCCCGTCCGGATCGCGGCCGCCGGTCCACTGTTCGGCCGTCATGCCGCATTCGTCCAGCGCCTCTTTCCAAGGAGTCAGATCAAAGCCCTCCACCCAGCTGCTGAAAATGCCGCCCTTGCGGTAAGCGCGTTCCACCACCTCGGCCAGGCGCCGATCCCCACGCGACAGGATGCCCTCCAGATGACTCATGGCGGGTTCATGCCAACGCAGGGTCAAGTTTTTGTGAGGCCTGACGGCATCGCGCAGATGACGGATGCGCGCTTCCATTTCGGTCAGGGAAATCTGAGCTTCCCACTGAAAAGGCGTGTGGGTCTTGGGCACAAAGGGCGACACGGCCAAAGTGACGTTGAGCCTCGGCCCCCGCCACTTGCCGTCCTCATCGCGGAAACGGCAACAGTCGCGCACCTTGAGGCCCAATTCCACCAGGGCGTCCAAATCCTCGTAAGTTTCCGTGGGCAGGCCGATCATGAAGTACAATTTGACCTGCTGCCAGCCGTAGCCCACCAGATGCCGCACGTGACGGATGAGCCCTTCCTCGGTGACGCCTTTGTTGATGGCGTCGCGCAAACGCTGACTGCCCGCCTCGGGGGCCAGGGTGGCGCCGGTGCGGCGGATGCCCGCCATGCGGGCCATGATGTCGCCGTCCACCGATCCCACGCGCAACGACGGCAGAGACAAAGAAATCTGCTCGCGGGCGCAACGGTCGGCCGCGTCCAGAAACAGGGTCTTGAGCCCGGAAAAGTCGCCGCAGCTCAGGGCCAGGAACGATACGTCGTCATACCCCGTACGGTCCAGGCAGGCTTCGAGCAGAGCCGCCACATCGGCCACCGACCGCTCGCGCGAGGGGCGCAGGGTCATGCCCGCCTGGCAGAATCGGCAACCGCGCGTGCAGCCGCGCGCTATTTCAAGCGACAGACGGTTGTGAACCGCGCCGAACGGCGTCACCTGTTCCACGGGATAGAAAGCGTCCTTCAAATCCGCCACCGCCCGCCGTCGGACCTCGGTATAGTCGGCGTACACGGGCTCCAAGGAGCCGTCGGGTCGCTCCCGAAACAACGAGGGCACATAGATGCCGGGCACGCGTCGAGCCTCGGCCAGAAAGGCGCTTTTGCTCCAGCCCTCGGCGCGGGCCCGCCTGAGCAACGGAATCAATTCGGGCAGCACGGCCTCGGATTCGCCCAGGACCATAATATCCATAAACGGAGCCAAAGGTTCGGCGCACAGGGTGCACCCGCCCCCGGCCACGATCAGGGGCCAGGCCGTCAAATCGTCGCCGCGCTCGGCCGCGCGCAGGGGAATGCCCGCCAGATCCAGCATATACAGCACGTTGGTGAAGGCCAGTTCGTGCGTGACGCTGAAGCCGATCATATGGGTGCGCGCCAGGTCGGTATCGCTTTCCAGCGTGGCCAGAGGGACCTTGTGTTCGCGCAGTACGGCCGCAGCATCACGGCAGGGGGCGAACACCCGTTCCGCCAGCACGCCGGGCATGGCGTTGAGCTGGCCGTATAAAATCTTCTGACCCAGATACGACATGGCCACTTCGTACAGGTCCGGAAAGGCCAGAGCGCAATGCAGTTCGACCGTGGACGGGTCAACCCGCACGGCGCCTTCCTCATTGCCGAGATAGCGGCTCGGCCGGGGCAGTAACGCCAATATTTCCCGCATGTGGATTTCCTGAACAAAAGGGAAGGCCGCCGATGCCGTCGGCAGCCTCGAACATCGGAAGCGAGTCGCGGCTTCGTCGCGCCGTTCCGCCGCCGGTTTTCGCGTGTCGCCGCCCGGCGGCGCGAACGTCGCGCGGGCCGGTCGGCCATCGGTCAAAGGCAAGGAGGCCCGCCCCGGTCTTACGGCCGCGGACGAACCTCCGGGAAGAAAGGGCGGACGGGAGCCCCGTTCCGCCGTCGGCTTTTTAAAGGATAAGGCCCGAACCGCCCTGAACGCCGGCCTTGGGGTCCAGTCCGCCCGACGACAGGGACAGATTGGAGCAGGCTTCGAGATATTTGTCCTGCACGTCCTGAGGGACGTTGGAATATTTATAGAGGAAGTGCTTGGCCTCGATGCGGCCGCTGAACTCCTGTTCAAAAGGATAACCGTAGGGCAGAATCATCAGTTGCACGCCCTGCTGGGTGGGCACGGTCTGCATGATGGCCACATCGGTCAACGCATCGGCTTCGGCGTCGAATTTGCCGATAATCAGTTCGCCGGTCACAATTTTCACCAAACGGATATCATAAGCCATGAGTGTTCTCCTTGCATAGTGTGGAGGAACACTAGGGAGTCGACTGCCGCTTGTCAAGACGCGGCGCGCCTTGCCATCGACGCGGTTCGAACCTATGTACAAGGCATATTCGTTTCTATGGTTGAGGAAGCCGCCATGTCTCGATTGTCCATGCCCTGCCCGCCCGACCGGCACGCGGATTTCGCGCCGCTGGAAGCGAGCCTGCAGTATACGTTCCGCGACAAAGCCCTGCTTTCCACCGCGTTGACCCACAGTTCCTGGGCCAATGAAAACGGGTGCGACCGCCATAACGAACGCCTGGAATTTCTGGGCGACGCCGTGTTGGAGGTCCATATTTCGCAGGGCCTGTACGAACGTTTTCCCGCCGAGCGGGAAGGCGGCATGACGCGTCTGCGCTCCCGGCTGGTGAGCGAAGCCAAACTGGCGGAACTGGCGCGCGGCCTGAATCTGGGGCACTATCTGCACCTGGGCCGGGGCGAGGAGGCTCAAGGCGGCCGGGAACGACCGGCTCTGCTGGCCGATGCCATGGAAGCGGTGCTGGGGGCGGTGTATCTGGACGGAGGGCACGACGAAGCGGCCCGCCTGGTGACGCGCCTGTACGAGGGGCAATGGCCCGATCCCGCCAGCGCGCGCAAAGGCAAGGACTACAAGACGCGCCTGCAGGAAGTGACGCAGGCGCGTTTTCGCGCGCTGCCCGTGTATGTGCCCCTGGCCAGTTCCGGTCCGGAACACGCCAAGGTATTTGAAGTCCGCCTGGAATTGCCCGACGGACGAAGTTTTCCGGCCAGCGGAGGCAGCCTGAAGCGGGCGGAGCAGGAAGCGGCCCGCAAAGCGCTGGAATATTACGGCGCGCAGGCCGGGCACTGATTTTCAAGACCGGGCCGGGGGGCCGATCCCCCCGGCCTGTGTCTTTGGTCTGCCTCGACCTCTATGGTGTGATGACCTAGCCGCCGATGAGCTGCATGGCCATCTGGGGCAGCGAGTTGGCCTGACCGAGCATGGCGACCGCGCTCTGAGTCAGGATTTGGTTGCGGACGAAATTCGTCATTTCCGTGGCCACGTCCACGTCTGAAATGCGGGACTCGGCGGCCTGGAGGTTTTCGGCCTGAATGGACAGGTTGGTGATGGTGTTTTCCAGCCTGTTCTGTATGGCGCCGAGATGGGCCCGGATGTTGTCCTTGGAGACAATGGCGGCGGTAATCGCCTCCAGAGCCTTCTGGGCGTTCTCCTGGGTGGAGATGTCGTGACCGGCGTCCAGGGTGGAAGCGTTGCCCAGGCCCAGGGCCGAGGCAGTGCAGTTTCCTATCTGGATATAGTAGTAGTCCTCGGCCGAATCGTTGCCCGTGCCGAAGTGGATCTTCAACTCGCCCTTGGACACCAGTCCCGAACCGTCGTGCGCGCCGGACAGCGTGCCGTCCAGAAGTTTGATGCCGTTGAAGTCCGTGGCGTTGGCGATACGGGTGATTTCCGACGCCATCTGCTGGTATTCGGACTCGATGAGCAGGCGCTGCGTGGAGTCGTAGGTGCCGGTGGCGGCCTGTTCGGCCAGTTCTTTCATGCGGATGAGCTTTTCATCCACCACCTGCAACGCGCCGTCCGCCGTCTGAATGAGCGAAATGCCGTCGTTGGCGTTGCGCACCCCCTGCTGCATGCCGGAAATCTCGGCCCGCATGAGTTCGCGGATGGCGAGACCGGCCGCGTCGTCGGCGGCGGTGTCGACTCGAAGCCCCGAAGACAGACGCCGCGTGGAGGTGGACAGCTTGTTGTAACTCGAATTCAAGTTACGCGCGGCGTTCATGGCCATTAAGTTGTGGTTGACGACCAAAGACATATGTGCACCCTCCTTGAGGTGTTTACTGTCCGCCTAAAAGCAAAAGCCGTGCCACCAACAAAAATATAAAATATTTCAATATATTATATAGTCATTTTTTCTAGAAAACGCCTTTTCTGCCGCATCCGCGCCAAACGGACGACGCGGCTCGGCAGAAATTGCCGGGCGGGGCTCCGCGTTGCCCCGCGGAGCGGCGGGGCGGGGCCGACCGTGGCCGAAGCCTGCCTTATGCCCATGTGAAACACGGATATTTTTTAAGGATGTCGCCGGTAAAAAAACGGGCGCTTCCGAAGCCGCGGCGTTATCGGGAACGCCTTGCAAAATACCCCCCGCCGGGCTATAAACGGCCCAATGGGGACTCCGATTATGAATACAGCATCGACTCTCGCGCATATCGGCCTGGACATCGGTTCGACAACGGTCAAGGTCGTCATCATGAACGGCGCGAAAGAGGTCGTCCACTCCCGTTATCAGCGTCATCTTTCCGACGTGCGGGCCACCGTGGCCCAATTGCTCGACGAAGCCCTGAGCGCGCCCGGTCTGGCGCAGTTCGACCCGGCCCCCGCGTTCACTCTGGCGGCCACCGGATCGGGAGCCATCGCCCTGGCCGAGGAACTGCGCATTCCCTTCGTGCAGGAAGTCATCGCCTCGGCCGAAAGCATCCGCCACACCATCCCGGACGTGGACGTCACCATCGAACTGGGCGGCGAGGACGCCAAAATCACCTTTTTTACCGGCGGCGTGGAACAGCGCATGAACGAAACGTGCGCGGGCGGCACCGGGGCCTTCATCGACCAGATGGCGGCCTTCCTCAACACCGACGCGGCCGGACTCAACGCCCTGGCCGTCAACCACCGCCAGTTGTACCCCATCGCCTCGCGTTGCGGGGTGTTCGCCAAAACCGACATTCTGCCGCTGCTCAACGAGGGCTGCGCCAAAGAGGACATCGCGGCCTCCATTTTTCAGGCCGTGGTGGACCAGGTGGTGGGCGGCCTGGCCTGCGGCCGCGACATCAAGGGCAAGGTGGCCTTCCTGGGGGGACCGCTGGCCTTTCTGCCCGCATTGCGTCAGCGTTTTGTGGATTCTCTGGCCCTGGACGAGGATGAAGGCGAGGCCGTTTTTCCCGACCATGCGGAATTTTTCGTGGCCGGAGGCGCGGCCCTGCACTCGCTGGCCCTGGCCGAATCCCGCGACGAAAACTCCGCCGACGCGGCGGAACGCCTGTGGACGCCGGACGATGTGCGCGCCCTGGTGCGCGCCCTCCGAAACTCCAAGGGCGACGGCGGCGCGGCCCATCTGCCCGCGCTGTTCGACACTCCGGCCGACCTGGAGGACTTTCGCGCCCGCCACGCCAAGGACAAGGCGCTCCGCGCCGATTTAAAGGATTTGGAAGGCACGCCCGACAAGCCCGCCTCCGTATACCTGGGCATCGACAGCGGCTCCACCACCATCAAGGCCACGCTGATCGACGAGCGCGGCCGCATTCTCTACACCTCCTACGGAGCCAGCCAGGGAGAACCGCTCAGCGCGGCCGTGGACATCCTGCACGAAGTTTACGATCGCATGCCCCCCCACGTCCGCATCGCCGCCGCGGGAGTGACGGGCTACGGCAGCGGCCTCATCCGGGCCGGACTGCGGGCCGACATCGACGAGGTGGAAACCCTGGCCCACTGCAAGGCGGCCCAGTTTTTCCTGCCCGACGTTTCTTTCGTGCTGGACATCGGCGGCCAGGACATCAAATGCCTGCACGTCAAAAACGGCATGGTGGACCGCATCCAGCTCAACGAAGCCTGCTCGGCCGGATGCGGTTCGTTTGTGGAAACCTTTGCCAAATCCCTGGGCATGCCGTTGCCCGTGTTCGTCAAGGAAGCCCTGGAGGCACGCCGTCCGGTGGACCTCGGCACGCGCTGCACGGTATTCATGAATTCCCGGGTCAAGCAGGCTCAGAAAGAAGGTTCGCCGGTGGGCGACATCGCTGCCGGTCTGTCCTATTCGGTGATCAAGAACGCCCTGTACAAGGTGATCAAAATCTCCAGCCCCGAGGAACTGGGGGACCGGGTTATGGCCCAGGGCGGCGCGTTCCACAACGACGCGCTGTTGCGCGCGCTGGAACTGAGCCTGGGCCGCGACGTGGTGCGGCTGGACATTTCGGGCCTTATGGGGGCCTTCGGCGCGGCTCTGCTGGCCCGGGAGCGCGCGCCGCTCGAAGGCAGCGCCCTGCTTTCGCGCGAGGAACTTGCCGCCTTCCATGTGGACAGCACCGTGGCCCGCTGCCAGCACTGCACCAACCATTGTCTGCTGACGGTCACCCGCTTCGGCGACGGCACGCGCTTCATTTCCGGCAACCGCTGCGAGCGGGGCGCGGGCAAAAGCGCGCGCCGCAACGATTTGCCCAACCTTTACGCCTACAAATACCAGCGCCTGTTCGAGCACTACATTCCCCTGCCCCCGGAAAACGCGCCCCGGGGCGCGGTGGGCGTGCCCCGCGTGCTCAATATGTACGAAAACTATCCCCTGTGGTTCACCTTGCTCACCGAACTGGGCTTTCGGGTCGAACTGTCCGCACCGTCCAACAAGGCGCTATACGGCCTGGGGCTGTCCACCATTCCTTCCCAGACCGTGTGTTACCCGGCCAAACTGGCGCACGGGCACATCATCGACCTCATCCAGCGCCGTGTGAAGCATATTTTTTATCCATGCATTCCCCTGGAAATACAGGATTTTTCAAGCCAGGACAACCACTACAACTGCCCGGTGGTGGGCGGTTACCCCGAACTTTTGCGCAACAACATCGACGTATTGCGCGCGTCGGGCGTGCAGCTCGACTGCCCCTTCCTGCCGCTGGATCAGGAACTGCTGCTGCCGCGTCTGCGCGAACTTTCCCTGTTTGCGGACATTTCCGAAACCGAAATGCGCCGGGCGTTGCGGCTGGCCTTTGAGGAACAGCGCCAGTTCAAAACCGACATGCGCGAGGCGGGCGAGGCCGCATTGCGTCTCATTCAGGACAAGGGCCTGCAGGGCGTCATTCTGGCCGGGCATCCCTACCATGTGGACCCGGAAGTGCATCACGGCATTCCCGACCTGATCACGGCCACGGGCCTGGCCGTGCTCACCGAGGATTCCGTGGCCCATCTCATGCCCGACCCCGGCCGTCTGCGGGTGGTGGATCAGTGGACCTACCATGCCCGCCTGTACCGCGCCGCCGCCTACGCCGCCGGCACCGAACAGATCGCCCTGGTGCAGTTGGTGTCCTTCGGCTGCGGTCTGGACGCGGTGACCGCGGATCAGGTGGAGGAAATTCTGGCCGTGGGCGACCGCCTGTATACCCAAATCAAAATCGATGAAGGAGCCAACCTGGGGGCGGCCCGCATCCGTGTGCGCTCGCTGCTGGCCACCATGCGCGAACGGCGTTTGCGCATGGGCGGGGCGCGGCCCGCTCTGCCGGGGTTGACGCCCTCCGCCGACGCGGCCGTTCCCCCGCCCGGCGCGCCCCGTCCCGACTCGACCGAGCCCGGCGCTCCCGGCCTCGACACCGCGCCGCACCCCGAAGTGCGGGCCGCGCTCGGCGCGCCGGAGGACGTCTTCAAGGGGACGCCCTCGTTCACCGAAGCCATGCGCGCCACACACACCATCCTCATCCCTCAGATGTCCCCTCTGCATTTCCAGTTTCTGCCGCCGTTGCTCACGGCCTGCGGCTACAAGGCCGAACTGCTGCCCACGGTGTCGCGGGCGGCGGTGGAGCTGGGCCTGCGCCACGTCAACAACGATGTATGTTATCCGGCCATCACGGTCATCGGACAACTGCTGCACGCGGTCCAGAGCGGCCGCTACGACCCCAATCGCATCGCGCTTATCATCTCCCAAACCGGGGGCGGCTGCCGGGCCACCAATTACATCGGCTTTCTGCGCAAGGCTCTGGCCGACTGCGGCCTGACCCAGATTCCCATTCTGTCGTTCAACATGGCGGGGCTGGACCATAATCCCGGCTTCAAGGTCAACTGGAGCCTGATGCGTCGGGCGATCATGCTCTGCTTTTACGGCGACGTGATCATGCGCCTGCTGTACCGGGTGCGGCCCTACGAGATGGAGCCGGGCAGCGCCCTGCGGCTGGCCGGAGAATGGGCCGAACGGGCCAAGCTGAGCGTGGCCGAGGGCTCGCTGTCAAGCTGCTACCGCAACATCCGTCGCATGATTCGGGATTTCGACGCCCTGCCCCTGCGCGACATACCCCGCAAGCCCCGCGTGGGCCTGGTGGGCGAAATCCTGCTCAAGTTTCATCCCGACGCCAACAACGCGGCCGTGGAAGTCATCGAGGCCGAGGGCGGCGAGGCCGTCATGCCCGACCTGCTGGACTTTTTCCTGTACGGTTTTTATGATGACGTGTTCCGCTACCGCAATTTGGGCGGCAAGCGGCGTCAGGCCGTGATCAGCAACCTGGTGCTGCATTTCGTGCTGGCCCTGCGTCTGCCTCTGCGCGACATGCTGCGCCGCAGCAAGCGCTTTGAGCCGCCTTTGTCCTTCCGCAAACTGCGCGGCCAGGTAAACGGGATTATCTCTCTGGGCCACCAGACCGGCGAAGGCTGGCTGCTGACGGCGGAAATGATGGAACTGCTCAACAGCGGGGTGCCCAACATCCTGTGCATGCAGCCTTTCGGCTGTCTGCCCAATCACATCACGGGCAAGGGCGTGCTCAAGGAGCTCAAGCGCCGCTACCCCGACGCCAACATCGCGGCCGTGGACTATGATCCCGGCGCCAGTGAAGTCAACCAGATCAACCGCATCAAGCTCATGATGGCGGTGGCCAAACAAACCCACGCCGAGCGCGGCGCGGCCGGCGCGGACATCCGGACCGCAAGCCGGAGCGCTTGAGGGCGCGCCCCACGCCAAGGAACTTTCGTGACCCAGATTACCGCCTCCACCGCGTCCCTGCCCCTGCCCGAACTCCTGGCTCCGGCCGGGGATACGGCCTCCTTTCTCGCCGCCCTGGCCGCCGGAGCCGACGCCGTATACGTGGGGCTCAAGCATTTTTCCGCCCGCGCCGGAGCCGACAACTTCAGCACGGCCGAACTGTCGCGCATGGTCGACCTGGCGGAAAGCGAGGGGCGCAGGGTATATATCGCCTTCAACTCCCTGGTCAAACCCGGCGACATGGCCGCGGCGGGCCGCCTCATGGTGCGCATGGCCCGCGACGCCCGGCCGCACGCCCTCATCCTTCAGGACCCCGGCCTGCTGGAACTGGCCCGCCAAGCGGGCTACCGGGGACAGTTGCACCTGTCCACCCTGGCCAACATCACCCATCCTAAAGCCCTGGAGGCGGCACGGGCGCTGGGAGCCTCGCGCGTCATCCTGCCGCGCGAGCTGTCCATCGACGAAATCCGCCGGACGGCCGCCGCCGCGCCCGAGGGCCTGGACCTGGAGCTTTTCATCCACGGCGCCCTGTGCTGGTGCGTATCGGGCCGCTGTTACTGGTCCAGCTACCTGGGCGGCAAAAGCGGCCTGCGCGGCCGCTGCGTGCAGCCCTGCCGCCGCGTCTACCGCCAAAAGGGACGCGAAGGCCGCTTTTTCTCCTGCCGGGACCTGTCTCTGGACGTTCTGGTCAAAACCCTGCTCGGCATCCCCAAATTGCGCTGTCTGAAAATCGAAGGCCGCAAAAAGGGACCGCACTATGTCTATCACGCCGTGACCGCCTACCGTCTGCTGTTGGACTCCATGCGGGACGGAGGCTCGGACCCGCGCGCCCGCAAGGACGCGGAAGCCCTGCTGGAGATGGCGCTGGGCCGCCCCCGCACCCACGCGCTTTTTCTGCCTCAGCGCGAACAGCCCGTGTCCACCCCCGATGACCCCACCAGCTCGGGGCTTCTGATCGGCAAAATCCAATTCAGCCAGGCCGAACGCGGCCAGGGACAGCCCTTCGTCAAGCCCCGTCTGGAATTGCTGCCTCAGGATCTTTTGCGCATCGGTTATGAGGACGAACCCTGGCACGACACCGTGCCCGTCACCCGACGCGCGCCCAAGGCGGGGACCCTCCCCCTTCGCCTGGCCCGACACAAAACGCCCAAGGCCGGCACTCCGGTATTTCTCATCGACCGGCGCGAGCCCGGCCTTACCGCTCTGCTCAGGGAATGGGAAGGCCGTCTGGCCCGCAGTCGGGTCACGGAAACCAAAGAGGTCGAGTTCGCCCCGCGTCTGCCCGCCCCGATTCGGGCCCGCAGACAGCCCGACATCCTGGTGCGCTCCTCGCTGCCCCAGGGCCGCGAAACGCGCGGCGGCCGGATGACCATGACCGGCCTGTGGATGTCGCCCAACACGGTGCGGGCGGTATCGCGCACTGTGGTTCCCCGGGTGTCCTGGTGGCTGCCGCCGGTCATCTGGCCGGACGAGGAAGCCGTATGGCTGCGCCTGGTGGGCGAGGCCCTGCGCAACGGGGCGCGGCATTTCGTGTGTAACGCGCCGTGGCAGATCGCCCTGTTTCCGGCTCAGGGCCGCCCCCGCCCTGAAGCGCGCGGTCCGGAACGCAAACCGGCACGCGAGTCGGCCGGTCTGCGTCTGAGCGCCGGACCGTTCTGCAACGTGTCCAACGCGGCCGCCGTGGCCGTGCTGGCGGGCATGGGCTTCGCCGACGCCTTTGTCAGTCCGGAACTGACGGCCGAGGACATGCTGGCCCTGCCCCGGCAAAGCTGTCTGCCCCTGGGCGCGGTGACGGAGGGTTGGTGGCCGGTGGGCATTTCGCGACACAAACTGGAGCAGATCAAGGCCAACGAACCGTTTATCAGCCCCAAGGGCGAAAATTTCTGGGCCCGTACTTACGGCCGCAACCTGTGGATATATCCCGGCTGGCCTCTGGACATCACGGCCCACCGACCCGAACTGGAGAACGCGGGATACGCCTTTTTCGCGCGCCTGGACGAAACGCCGCCCCCCAGCCTGCCCACGGCCCGGCGGACCAGCGAATTCAACTGGCAGGGCGCGCTGCTGTAAACGCTTTTTCCACGCCCGGTTTCGGACCGGCGCAACGCGGGCCGCCTCTTCGGCCGGGCGGTAAATTTTGCCGCCCGGCTCTTTTCTTTTCCGCCGTTTTTTCTTACCATCCTTTTCCGAAAGCCGTGTTTTTCCCCCTGGCTCAATCAAGCCTCCAGGGCACGGCCTTTCAGGAAACCCAACGCCGGGATGCGTAGTTCTCCACGGGAAAGTATGATATGGAAGCCCTGTCCGGCATAGGTTCATACGCAGGTATCGGGTTCAATCTCGATACGTGGGATTCCGGCGAGCATCGGCAACGCCGCGAGCCTTCTGCCGTCGCGTCGTCCCGGCGCGACGCCTCCGACACCGACGCCACAGGCCTTTCCCTTTCTCCGGAAAAAAAAGAAGCCGTCCGCCGACTGGAACAGCGCGACCGCGAAGTACGCGCCCACGAGCAGGCTCACCAGGCCGCCGCGGGCGGTCTGGCTTTGGGCGGAGCTTCGTTTTCCCTGCGCGCGGGCCCCGACGGCCGCATGTACGCCGTGGGCGGCGAAGTGCAGATCGATACCTCCGAGGAAAGCACCCCTGACGCCACCATAGCCAAAGCCCGGCAAATCCGGGCGGCGGCCAACGCTCCGGCCGATCCGTCTTCGCAGGACCGGGCTGTGGCCGCCGAAGCTTCGCGTATGGAAAGCGAAGCCCGCCGGGACAAGGCCGAAAGTGAAACCGGCCGCAGTTCCATCGGAGGTCCGGCTTCGCTCAGCGGTCCTCCCGAACTGAGCGGCCCGGCCGCCTCGGTCAGCGGGCCGCCCCAGCCCCTCAATCGACGGACGGACGAACTGGGTCGGGGAGACGGCGGCGATGTGGACGGTCCCTTCAACGCGGCGGACTATCGGCGCCTGCACGCGTCGGCCGCGGCCGACGCCATGCGCGAGGCCGAAGCACGGACCTCGGCGGATGCGGCCTACGCCGCGCAGAGTCAGGCCGAGGCTTACGCCCGCGCTTTGGACCTGGAGGCGCAAAGCCGCGTGGACACGGCTTCGTCCGTGCCTCTGCCGCCCGACGCCGATATGCTTCCGCCGCAGACGCCGCCCGCGGACGCCCAGGCCATGCCGGACCTCGCCGAAAGCGTCCGCCCCGTCGACCCGGCCGCCGTTCCGGCGGCGGGCGACTACCCGCCGGATCGACCGTCCAGCGCCCTGCACGCGTTCAACGCCTTGGCCGCCCCGGATCGGAGTCGGGCCGCCGCGTCCCCGGCCGATGCCGACGCCCTGCGGGGACCGACCGAGACGGCGGAGGTTTTGGCCGCGGCCATGCAACGCGCTTCGCGCATTTACCGACGCGTAAGCCATGTGCCCACCTCCCTGGCCCCCTACGGCACAGGCATTTCCCAGACGGTCTGACGCGAAAAATTTTTCCGCCCGCAGCCACGCGGCGCCCGCCATAATGAACGAACGCCCCGGCGCTTGAACCGCCGGGGCGTTCCCAGACTGATGATAAACCCCGCTCCGTGCCGTCGGCGGGGCCGACGACGGACAAGCCGGGCCTTACTCTTCCTCAGATCCAGCGGGCCTCGCCGTTATCGTCCACCCGGGCGAAGCGCAAAGGCGCGTCGGTATCCGGATTGTCCACCAGGCTCATATCCACCCGGATGCGCCAACCGTCGTGGATGGCGCCGCTGATGATGGCCCGGGCCAGCGGAGTTTCCAGTTCGTGCTGGAGATAACGCTTGAGCGGACGCGCGCCGAAGGCCGGGTCGTAGGCGGCCTCGGCGATATAGGTGCGGGCCGTGGGAGTCAGTTCCAGTTCTATCTTATGGTCGGCCAGCCGCCGCCGCAGATGATTGAGCTGGAGATCCACGATTTCGGCGATCTGTTCCGCCGCCAGAGGCTTGAACAACACAGTTTCGTCCACGCGGTTCAGGAACTCGGGCCGGAAATAGCGCCGCAGTTCGCCCATCACCTTATCCCGCACCCCTTCCAGAAAACGTCCGCGCTCGTCGATACCCTCCAGCAGCATGGCGGAACCGATGTTGGAGGTCATGATTACGATGGTGTTGCGGAAGTCCACCGTGCGGCCCTGGCTGTCGGTCAGCCGCCCGTCGTCCAGCAATTGCAACAGGGTATTGAACACGTCGGGATGAGCCTTTTCCACCTCGTCGAACAGCACCACGGAATAAGGCTTGCGGCGCACGGCTTCGGTCAGCTGGCCGCCCTCGTCGTAGCCCACATAGCCAGGAGGCGCGCCGATGAGCCGCGATACCGAGTGTTTTTCCATATATTCGCTCATGTCCAGACGGACCATATTGTCCTCGGTGTCGAACAGAGCTTCGGCCAGGGCCTTGCACAACTCGGTTTTGCCCACGCCGGTGGGACCGAGAAAAATGAACGACCCCAGGGGCCGCGCAGGGTCGGACAGGCCCGCGCGGGCGCGCAGCACGGCGTCGGACACGGCGGCCACGGCCTCGTCCTGGCCGATGACCCGCTCATGCAGCTTTTTGGGCAGGGCCAGCAACTTTTCGCGCTCCGACTCCAGCAGGCGGGTGACCGGAATGCCCGTCCAGCGGGCCACGATGTCGGCCACGTCGTCGGGCCGCACTTCTTCCTTGAGCAGGCGACTTTCCGCCTCGGGACCGCCCGCCGCGTTTTCGCTGTCGCGCAGTTTCTTTTCCAGTTCGAACAGCTTGGAATACTTGAGTTCCGCCGCGCGGTTCAGATCGTAGGCGCGTTCGGCCTCGTCGATGGCCTGCCTGGTACGCTCGATGTCTTCCTTCAGGTGACGCACCGAGTCGATGGAGCCTTTTTCGGCCTCCCACTGCGAGCGCAGGGTGGCCTGACGGCCGCGCAGTTCGGCCAGTTCGCTTTCCAGGCGCTGCAAACGTTCGCGCGAGGCGTCGTCGGTTTCGCGGCGCAGGGCCTCGCGTTCGATTTCCAGTTGCATGACCTTGCGGTTGGTCTCGTCCAGCTCGGCCGGCAGCGAATCGATTTCGGTACGGATCATGGCCGCCGCTTCGTCGATGATGTCGATGGCCTTGTCCGGAAGCTGACGGTCGGGGATGTAGCGCTGCGACAGCACCACCGCCTCGACGATGGCCGAGTCGCTGATGCGCACGCCGTGGTGCACCTCGAAGCGCTCTTTGAGTCCGCGCAAAATGGAAATGGCGTCCTCCGCCGTAGGTTCGTCCACCAGCACGGGCTGGAAGCGGCGCTCCAAAGCCGGGTCCTTTTCGATGTACTTGCGGTACTCGTCCAGCGTGGTGGCGCCTATGCAGTGCAGTTCGCCCCGGGCCAGCATGGGCTTGAGCAGATTGCCCGCGTCCATGGAGCCCTCGGTTTTGCCCGCGCCCACGATGGTGTGCAGTTCGTCGATGAACAGGATGATGCGGCCCTCGGATTTTTCCACCTCGGTCAGCACGGCCTTGAGACGTTCCTCGAACTCGCCCCGGTACTTGGCCCCGGCGATGAGCGCGCCCATGTCGAGAGCGATAAGCTTTTTGTTCTTCAGGCCCTCGGGCACGTCGCCCTTGACGATGCGGTGGGCCAGCCCCTCCACGATGGCGGTTTTGCCCACCCCCGCCTCGCCGATGAGCACGGGGTTGTTCTTGGTGCGCCGGGACAGAATACGGATGGTGCGCCGGATTTCCTGATCGCGACCGATGACCGGGTCGAGCTTGCCCTTGCCCGCCGCTTCCACCAGGTCGCGGCCGTACTTCTGCAGGGCCTCGAAACTGTCCTCGGGGCTGGGCGAGGTTACCCGGTGGGGGCCGCGCACTTCCATCGTGGCCTTCAGGAACTTTTCCTGATCCAGGCCGAATTCACGGCATACGTCGCCCATGCCCCCCGAGGGGGAGGGGCCGATAAGTTCGGCGAAAATGTGCTCGACGCTGACGTATTCGTCGCGCAGACGCTTGGCCAGTTCCTCGGCCAGGGCCAGGCTTTTGCCCAGACGCTGCGAAATGCGGATGCTCTGCCCTTCCATGCCCGGACCGCGCACGCTGGGCCGCTTGTCCAGGGTCTGTTCCAGCGCGTCGGCCACCGCCGCGGGCCGCACCCCCATACGTTCCACGATACGGGGCACCAAGCCGTCTTCCTGCCGCAGCAGAGCGAGGGCCATGTGCTCCACGTCCACTTCCTGATGCCCGCGCGTCACGGCGATATTTTGCGCGTCGCTCAACGCTTCCTGGGCTTTTATCGTCAGTTTGTTGATGTCCATCGTCCACTCCTCGGGCGGCTTCGCGCGCACGCGGCCGAACCGCGATGCGCCCGCCCTTCGTCGTTCCAAGCTCGCATCGTTGCTGTCTGTATCCGTACGCCTCACAAGCTCGGCTACGGCTATGCCCCTATGGGACGCCTTTCGGGCAGCTACGCTCGCGACTC
Organism: uncultured Desulfovibrio sp.; assembly: GCA_900541395.1. Lineage (GTDB taxonomy): Bacteria > Desulfobacterota > Desulfovibrionia > Desulfovibrionales > Desulfovibrionaceae > Mailhella > Mailhella merdigallinarum. The sequence goes on along the minus strand of UQJT01000030.1, from coordinate 2,547 downwards.
CGTCGGATAAGGAAATATGTCTCCCCTATCCACTTCGCCATGACCCGGAATTCTTAAAATTCCCGGCTCTACCTCTTAATCCGCCCGGGCCGGCTTCAAGGCCGTGCATTTTTCTACCTGTCCAGCTCTTTCAGACGGGTTTCCAGTTCCTCTATGCGTTCCAGCAGGTCCACGATAATGGCTCCGGCCAGGGAAGGCAGTTCGAAATCCTCGCACAGCCGATCCACCTTGCGCGTCTTGTACACATCGATCTGCCGGAACAACGGCGCCTGATCGGTCTGGCGGGCGGGCTGCAGCCACCCCAGATCCATAAGTTCGCGGATGCGATCCTCGCCTATGCCGGTGAGTTCCACGAACTCGGTCCAGGCCACCAGCGAAGTTGTGGCGAGAAAAGACGTTTCCGTCGATTTAATGGGCATGAAAGCACCTCGTTATGCGTTCGATTCCCTGGCCAGCTCTTCCCACAATTCCTTCTGACGGGGAGTAAGCGTGGCCGGATCGGGCACACGGACGGCCACGCGCACGATTTCATCCCCGCGCGACGAGGCCGGTCCCAGCCCCTTGCCGCGCAGGCGCAGCTTGCGCCCGCTGCCGCTTCCGGCGGGGATGCGCATTTCCACCGCGCCCTCCAGGGTGGGGACGCGCGCTTGGGAGCCGAGCACCGCCTCCCACGGCATGACGGCGACTTCGCACACGATGTTGTCGCCGTCCACCTGGAAGGTGGGGTGGGGCTCGAAATGCACGGTCAGGAACAAATCGCCCGCCGGGTTGCCGGGGCGCCCCTGACCGGCCAGGCGCAACTTGCCCCCGTCGCGGATGCCCGCGGGGATGTTGACCCGCAGGGTGCGCGGCCCGTCGCCCCCGTTCAGGGTGAAGGTCTTTTCGCCGCCCTTGTAGGCTTCCTCCAGGGTGATGGGCAATTCGGCCTCCACGTCCCGGCCGCGCCGGGACCGGGCGGAAAAGCCCCCGAAGGGGTCCGCCCCGAAGCCGCCCTGAGCGCGGCCGCCGCCCCCGAACAGAGTTTCGAAAAAGTCGCTGAAGTCTCCTCCTCCGAAGCTCCGGCCGTCCCGGCCTCCGTTGAACTCAAAGTGAAAATTCTCAAAGCCCGGCGCGCCCTGGAACTGCTGGCCGTCCTTCCAGTTCGGCCCCAGTTGATCGTACAGTTTGCGCTTTTCGTCGTCCTTGAGCACTTCATAGGCTTCGTTGATGTCCTTGAAGCGTTCTTCCGCCGAGGCGTCTCCGGGATTGAGATCGGGGTGGTATTTGCGGGCCAGCTTCTTGTAAGCTTTGGAAATATCATCCTTGGATGCGGTGCGGGGCACATCCAGAAGTTTGTAATAGTCCTTGTACGCAACGGCCATTGTATTTCTCCTGTGGTGCGACGGAGAATCCGTTCACAACGCCCATCAAATAATGCCGCTCCACATGTAGTCAAGATACTGACGCCAAGCGGGCGCGGGCGACGCGCCGTCCGAACCGGGGATGGAACGCACTGTCCGGCAAAGCGGGGGGAAACACAAGGGGGGTATTTTTAAAAGACCGGCATTGCCGCTTGCCATGTCCGACGGCAAGTGTTTGGCGGGGGAAAGCGTCCGTGTTCCGCACGGGCCGAAGGCAGGCTTCGGCCACGGCTGGCGGAAGCGCGCCGGAACAAGCCAAGAGTTTGTTCCGGCTCCGCTTCGCGCGACCTTGGTCCGCTCCTCGCCCCCCTCCATGCCGCCTTCCAGGCGGCGGGGGGTCGTCGCTCCAGGCTCGCTACGCTCGCGCCTCCGGCGGTTAACGGAATTTCCGCTTATCCGCCGGACATGACCTTGCGCACCAGCACGGTCTGGCCGGGGTACAGGGGCACGTCGGGCGTCAGCAGCACGCCGTCGCGGGCCACAAGAGCCGTGCCCCGACGCAGGCCCAGAGCGTCCAGCAGCCGGGCCACGTTTTTAGCCCTGGCGCGGGGCAGTTCCATCTCTCGATCTTCGGGCTGAAGCACCACGCGAAGCGTGGAAGGAATCCAGCCTTCCCGGCCGTCGGTTCGCTCGTCGGGCATGGGCACTCCTTAAAAAGCGGGGATGCGCGCAGCCGCCCCGCGCGGCGCGCAGGGCCGCAGTGTATACGTTTCGAGCCGGATCGCAAGCTTCGGGCCGGGCCGCCGGACACAATGCGGTGGACGGCGCCACTCCTTTTGCTTATTTTTTGCATGGGAAATATTATGCGCCGATACGTCATCAATCTCACCCGCCTGGGCGATCTGCTCCAGACCCAGCCCGTCATCCAGGGGCTTGTCGACCAAGGCGACCAGGTCGCCCTGGTCTGCCTGGAAAATTTTGCCGGGGCCGCGGCCCTGCTGCGCGGGCTGGAACATGTCGCCGCCCTGCCCGGCGCGTCCCTGCTGGCCGCGCTGGATCGGGACTGGCGATCCGGGGCGGCCGCCCTGGAGCAATGGGCGGAAGCTCAGCGCCGGGCCTTCGCCCCCGAGGCCGTGCTCAACCTCACCCCCTCCCTGCCCGCCCGCCTGCTCAGCCGTCTGCTGCCGGACCGAGGCCAACCCGGCGG
>UQJT01000029.1 GCA_900541395.1 uncultured Desulfovibrio sp. | reverse complement strand
TGGAGCGGGAGACGGGATTTGAACCCGCGACTTCAACCTTGGCAAGGTTGCACTCTACCACTGAGTTACTCCCGCATGGAGGCGGCATCCAGATTTGAACTGGAGAATCGAGGTTTTGCAGACCTCTGCCTTACCACTTGGCTATGCCGCCGGGAAGGCTGTTATGGAGCGGGAGACGGGATTTGAACCCGCGACTTCAACCTTGGCAAGGTTGCACTCTACCACTGAGTTACTCCCGCATGGCAGAAACAGATGTATAGACTCCCTCAGCATACTTGTCAACAAAGAAATAGGTTGAGAGTATCGCATTTGGGATGTATTTTAAAAATTATTTGTAATTTTATATTGTTATGCTGAAAATTTAACTCCAGGCATGACAGTTCCGAACTGTTTACGGCCTTGGCAGGCGTCCAAAAAGCCTGCTCGCTCTTTATATTGAGGGCAGGGCAGACCACGGGGTGGCTATCCTGCTATGGCGGCTGCCCCCTGAAATCGGACGTGATTTCAAAGCAGTCGTTCGTCTTCGGAAAACGCGGAAAGAAGGCAATCGAACCCCGCCCGCGCCGCGTTTAGCGATCTCGAGGCGCTTGCGCCCGCGTTCCGCCCAATAATTTATCAGCGGGCAGAGAGAGTGCCTTATTCAAAGTCGTACCGACCGTCGAAACCGTCTTGCACGGTGCCGCGCAGCACAAGAGAATGGCCGCCAAGGGCTTCATCAGAATCATGAAAGATAAATTTAAATTCTCCGCTGCTGTTCACTTCCAGCTCTTCAAGTCGCCTGCTTGCCAAAAACTGTTGCTTTGTGATTTGAGCTTTATCAAGCCAATCATCGTCGTTGTTCTCAAATGTCGCAGTCTTATAGGGGCGGAAAAGTTTTAGGCTTGGAATAATATTTTGCGGAAATGGTTTGCGCTTTTTACGTTGCTCAAGCTTCTCCGCAAGGCGTGTCCTTATGTCGGGAGTCAGGCTTTGGCGTCGTCTCGAGGCGCGTCGGATGCGCTTTCCGCCGAAGTGGGGGATTCGGGCGCGGGATCGGCGGCGGGCCCTCCCGTGACGGCGTTCGGGGTTGCATCGGACGCGTGCGCGGCGTCGTCGGCATCCGGAGAGGGAACTCCGCCTGCCCTCGTTTTCGCCTCGGGAGCTTCCGTCCCGCCCTCTTTGTCTTCGCTCTGCTTCCGGGTTTCTTCGTCGCGCAGAGCGCGGCGCAGCACCTTGCCCACCATGGATTTGGGCAACTCGTCGCGGAATTCGAACATGCGCGGCACCTTGTAGGAGGCCAGTTTTTGGCGACAGTGGGCCACCAGTTCGGCCACCGTGATTTTTTCGCCGGGCTTGGGCACCACGTAAGCTTTCAGGGTTTCGCCCTTCGAGCGGTGCGGCACGCTGAGGGCCACGGCCTCCTGCACTTTGGGGTATTCGTGCAGCACTTCGTCGATTTCACTGGGGAAGACGTTGTAGCCGCCGATGATGGCCATGTCTTTTTTGCGGTCCACAATGTAGAAATAGCCGTCCTCGTCGTGATAGGCTATGTCGCCGGTATACAACCAGCCGTTGCGGATGGCGGCGGCCGTTTCTTCGGGGTGGTTCCAGTAGCCCAGCATGACCTGGGGACCCCGCACGATGAGTTCGCCGATCTGGTTCGGAGGCAGGATGTTCGTCCCTGTCTCCAGGTCCACGATACAGGCTTCGGTGCCGGTGATGGGCACGCCGATGGAGCCGTCTTTCTGGCGACCGTGCAGCGGATTGGCGATGACCACCGGGGAGGCTTCGGTCAGGCCGAAGCCCTCGGTGATTTTGGCCTTGGTCATGTTCTGGAAGCGGCGCATGCTGTTGAGCGGGAAGGGTGAGGACCCGGATATGCACAACTGGATGCAGGTCAGATCGTATTCCGCGATGTTTTTCTGCTGCATGAGCGAGATGTAGATGGCGGGCGCGCCCACAAAAAAAGTGGGGCGGTGTTTTTTGATCATCTCCAACAGATCGCGGGGCACATAGCGCGGCACGGGTATGGTGGGCGAGGCGTAGATGGTGGGCAGCATCAGCGAGCCCATGAGTCCGTAGACATGGAAAAAGGGCATGACGCCTACGAAAATATGCGGCGTGGAGGCGGCGTCACCCCGGATAATGGACAAAAGTTGCTGAATCTGTGCCTGGAGGTTGAAGTGGGTCAGCATGGCCCCTTTGGAAAAGCCCGTGGTGCCGCCCGTGTATTGCAACAGAGCCAGCGACGTTTTGGGATCGGAGGGCGTTTCGCTGTAACGCTTGCGGGTTTTGAGCAGATTTTTCCAGGGCACTACGGAAGCGCCGTCATATTCCACCTTGGGCGCGTCGCCTTGCCGCTTGGCCTGAATGGGTTGGAGGATATTGAGCGGAAAGGCGAGGCCGTCGGCCAGGCGGGAAACGACGTAGGTTTCAATGCCCAGCTTGTCCCGCAGCGGCGCAAGCTTGTTCCAGAACAGGTCGAGAGTGATGAGGAATTTGGGTTTGGCATCGGTAAAATGGTGGGTCAGTTCCTTTTCCATATACAGGGGGTTGGTCATGACCACCACGCCCCCGGCCTTGAGCGCGCCCCAGAAGGCTATAACCGTCTGGGGCAGGTTGGGCAGCATAATGGCCACCCGATCGCCGGTCTTCAGCCCTCTGTCCCGCAGCGAGGCGGCCACGGCTTCGGCCTTGTCCTTCAACTGGCGGTAGGTCATGGTCATGTTCTGGAAGATAATGGCCTTGCGGTTGCCGAAGTTTTCCGCCGCCCGATCCAGATATCCCTGCAGGGATTGGGGAACAATGTCGAAGGAGGCCGGAGCGTCGCCGTCGAAATGAGCCTGCCAGGGAACTGCGTTCATGAACAAGTGTCCTGAAAAGGGTTGAAGGAAAAAGCCCTGAAAAATGGAATGGCAGCAGTATAGCCGGGGCAATGCGACTTTGTCACGTACAAAGTCTCCGAGGAACGGGGCGGACGCATTATATGCGTCCGCCCCGTTCCTCGGAGAAAATGTGAGGGATGTAAAATCCCCCCTTCGCCGGAAGGGGGGATTTTGTCACGGAGCGAAGTGCGCGGAGGCGCTCAGGCCCGCCAGCCGGAAGAACGCAAAGCGCCGCCGTCGCGGGTGAGCAGCAGGCATTCGCGGCCGGGCAGGGATGCGATAAGCCGCAGCCCGTCGCGAGGGGCCATGACCGACAGCGATGTGGCCAGAGCGTCGGCTTCCACGGCGGTACGGGCCGTCACGGTGGCGCTGACCAGATCGGTGGGGCTGGCTCCGGCTGCCGGATTGATCAGGTGATGGTGGCGACGGGACGCGTCGTAATAGATTTCATAGCTGCCGGATGTGGCCACCGCCCGGTCGCGCAGGGGCATGCGCCGCACGAAGCCGCTGCGCGCGGCGGGATTTTCCACGGCCACCATCCAGGGGCGACCCGGGGCTTTTTCCCCTGCGGCCACAATGTCGCCGCCCGCGTTGATAAGGTGGTTGGACAAGCCCTCGGCGATAAGAAAGCGCGACGCCTCGTCCGCGATGTGGCCTTTGGCGATGCCGTCCAGAGTGAGCCCCATGCCCGGTCGGGCCAGGCGTATGGCGTCGCCGTCCGTCCGCCAGCCGTCGGCCAGGACCAGAGCCCGGGCCTCGGCCAGTTCGGCGGCGGGAATGCTCATGGAACCCGCCGGGTTGCTGTAGCGGCGGAACAGATCCACCAGAGGCTGTACCGTAATGTTGAACGCCCCCCCGGTCAGGTCGCCCACCCGGGCGGAACGATCGAGCAACGCCGTCAGCTCCGTCGGCGCGCCCTTCAGGCGGCCTTCGGCGTTGAGCACGCTGAGGGCCGAGGCCGGGTTGAAGCGATCGAATATCGTGATGAGCCCGCCCATATGTTCAAAGGCGCGGCCCAACGCGTCTTCCATGCGGGCCCGGGGAGCCCCGGCCAGGGTAATGCCCACAAAAGTGCCCATGAGCACCCGGGTTTCGGTCAAGGTCGACGCGTTTTCCCCAAACTTGGCGGAGGCCGCCAGGGCCGACAGGGGAGACAGACCGGCCGCTCCGGCCACGCCCGCCGCGGCAAAGCCCTTGATAAAGGCGCGGCGGCTGATAACGGAATGGGTCATGAAAAAGCCTCCATCGAAATCCCGCGCGACGGCGCGAGCTTATTGTTTGGGCTCGTCTCGTTCGGAGGATCGCGCGGCGGCGACCTCGGCGCTGAGCGACGCGGCCTGGGGCGTTTCCCGCAGGTCGGGGTTGGCGGCCACGGCCGCATCTTGCTCGGCCCGGGCCTCTGCCTGATTCAGAGGAGTCGCGGGGCACAGGCTGCGCAGAATATGGCGCGGGCAGGAGGCCACGCAGGCCTGGCCGCATTCCTCGCCGTAGCTCAGGCACAGCCTTTGGTCCACATGCACCCGGCCGTCCACGATGCTGATGGCCCCGGCCGGGCACTGGCGCTTGCAGCGCAGGCACTGGATGCAGCCGGCCTCGCAGATTTCCGTGACCACCTTGCCCTTGTCTTTGGTGGAACAGCATACCATGACCCGGGCTCGGCGGGGGACAATTTCCAGAATATTGCGGGGGCAGGCCTTGGTGCACTGGCCGCAGCCGGTGCAGCGGGCGGGGTTGACCCGAATGAGCCCGTCGCGCAGATACAAAGCGTCGAAGGGGCATACTTTGATGCAATCGCCGTGGCCCAGGCACGAATAGCGGCATTGATCCGTGCCCTGACCTGCGGCCAGCAGGGCCGCCGCCGCGCATGAGGGCATGCCCTGGTACTGAAAGCGCACCGCCACCTTGCCCTCCACCTTTTCGCAGCGGCGGAAGGAAATTTGCGGTTCCATGGCGGCCACGGTCTTGCCCGTCAGGTTGCCGACGTTGATGCCCGTTTCTTCGCCGCCCGCCACGCACAGGTTGGCGGGCACGTTGGGGTCGTTGACCACGGCCTGGGCGTAGTTTTCACAGCCCGCATAGCCGCAGCCGCCGCAGTTGGCGCCGGGCAGCACGCCCACCACGGCCTCCACGCGGGGGTCTTCCTCCACGGCCAGCAATTTGGACGCGACGCCCAGCAGGGCCGCGGCCACAAAGCCCAAGATGAAAAGCGCCAGTATGGATGTGGTTACCATGCCGAAATCCTTTGGTTCGGACGCCTTCCGGTCCGGAGCCGGAGCGGGGCGTCGCGGCGTCCGCCGGGGCGGGCGCTCGTGTAAAAAGCGGGGCCGTTCCCCGGGCCTAGGCCGCCATGCCGCGGAAGGCCATAAAGGCCAGCGACATCAGGCCCGCCATAATCAGGGCGATGGGCGTGCCCTTGAGCGCGCTCGGCACCCGGCAGATATCGAGGCGTTCGCGTATGCCGGACATAAGCAGCAGGGCCAGCAAAAAGCCCAGCGTGGCCGCCACCGAATACAGAAGCGAAGTTCCCAGATCGTACTTATTGCGCTGCACCAGCAGAGCCACGCCGAGCACGGCGCAGTTGGTGGTGATCAGCGGCAGAAAGATGCCCAGCGACTTGTACAGGGGCGGAATGACCTTTTTGAGGAACATTTCCACAAACTGCACCAGGGCGGCGATGATCAGGATGAAGGCCAGGGTTTGCAGGTAGGCGATGCCGAAGGGGGCCAGCACGTAGGTCTGCGCCAACCAGGTGAACAGAGTGGCCATGATGGTGACGAAAATGACCGCCACTCCCATGCCGAAGGCTACTCCGCGCTCCTTGGAGCAGCCCAGATAGGGGCAGTTGCCGAGATACTGGGCCAACACGATATTGTTGACGAAGATGGCCGAGATGAAAAGCTGAAAAATATCCATAAACCGTTCCCTCCGGGGCAGGCGCTGGGTTTATTGCTGAGCGGCGCCGGACGCCGCGGCGGTCTGTCCGGCATGGGCGCAGGCTCCGCACGAACCGCAGCCGCCCATGGGATTTTCGGGCGCTTCGAGGCCCTTGCGCCGGGCCAGCCGGTAATTGAGGTAGTTCATGGCTCCGAGAATGAGGCCCAGGCATACGAAAGCGCCGGGGGCTTCGATCATGAATGCGAAGGGTTCGTAACCGGCGGGCATGACGCTCATGCCGAACCAGGTGCCCGCTCCGAAAATCTCGCGCAGGCTGCCCAGAAGCACCAGCGAAAGGGTGTAGCCCACGCCGATGCCCAGGCCGTCCGCGATGGAGGGCAGCACGGGGTTTTTGCCCGCAAAAGCTTCGGCCCGGCCCAGGATGATGCAGTTCACCACGATGAGGGGGACGAAGATGCCGAGGGAAAGATAGAGCGGGTAGGCGTAGGCCTGCATAAGCAGTTCCACGGCCACCACCAGCACGGCGGAAATGACGATGAAACAGGCGATGCGCACCTTGGAGGGGATGATGTTGCGCACCATGGAGATGAACATGTTGGACAGGGTGAGCACGAAGATGACGGCCAGTCCCATGCCCAGACCGTTGCTCGCCGACTTGGTGACCGCGAGCACCGCGCACAGGCCCAGCACCAGCCGGAAGGGGGGGAGGTCCTTCCACAAGCCCTTGGTGAATTCTTTGACTAATCTGCCGGCCATGCCAGCCTCCTCACGAGAACATTGGACGTTTTACAGCGTCGGTTCGGACGGGGCGCGCGGCTCTGCGTCTTTCAGGCTCAGGCCGTTCGCCGCGCCCCGGGTCAGGACCACTGGGCCAGGATTTGTTCCTTGAGGGCCTGATAATCGTCGGTGGCCTTGCGAATGGCGTTGACCGCGCCCGTGGACGACACGGTGGCGCCGGACACGGCGTCCACGTTGCCGCCCTGAGACGACAGCCCCACAGGCAGGTCGAGTCCCCGGAACTGATTGGTAAAGGCGGGTTCCGCCACGTTGGTGCCGATGCCCGGCGTTTCCTTCATGGTGGTGATGCCGATGCCGAGCAGCGCGTCGCGGGTGGTGTCGAAGCCCACCATGACGCCCAGGTCGCCGCCGAAGCCCGTCGCGCTGTTTTCCAGCGCCACGCCGTACAGTTTGCCGTCTTTCTTGGCCGGGAACACGATGATGTCGCGTCCGTCCAGGGTAAAGGTATGGCGTTCGACCAGGGGCGAATTTTCCGCGTCGGGAAAAACGAGGGTCAGAGCCGGGCCCTGCACGTAATTGAGCACCTGCTCCTCGATGCGGGGGGCGGTCGTGATTTTGAGGTACGACAGCACGAAGCCGGAGAGGGCGCAGAGCAGGGACAAAACCGCTATCATGCGGATGATGGACTTCATGGCTACCGCACTCCGAAGGGTTTGGGCCGGATGAGTTCCAGCTGAGGCATGAGCAGATTGATGAGCAGCACGGCAAAGGGCGCGCCGTCGGTATACATTCCGAAGTTACGGATGAGGATGACCAACGCCCCGCCGACAAGGCCGTACACGATCATGGGAATCTGCCGGTTGGGCGAGCTGGCCGGGGCCGTCGCCAGGAAAAAGGCGGCGAACGCCGTGGACCCGGTGAGCAATTGGAATACAGGCCCGGCGTACAGTTCGGGGTTCATAATGTGGAAATAGGCCGCCGTCCCCGCCGCCCCCGCCAGAAAGCTGACGGAGATTTCCCAGCGGATCACGCCCCGGAAGCACAACAGCACGCCGCCCAGAATCAGCGCCCCCACCTGAGAGGCTCCCAACGCGCCGATCTGGCGGCCGAGCAACAGGTCGGCCCAGGGAAGGGCCTCGGCGGAGGCCGCGCCGAAATAACGGAGTCGTACCAGAGGATCGATAAAGCTGGTGGTCAGTTCGGACGTATTGGGGTCCATAAGCAGCGGCCAGGAAATAAACAGCGCGGCCCATCCCACCAGGGGCGCGCACAGGGGGCTGGCCCCCAGGCCGCCGAAGGCCATCTTGCCGATGAGCACGCTGACGGCCGATCCGAACATGACCAGCCACCACGGCGCCGAGGCGGGCAGCAGAAAGGCGAACAACAGGCCGATGATCGCGCCGTGCAGGTTGTCGACGCGCACCGGCCGGTGAATGAGCCTGCAGGCCAGGGCCTCGGCCGCCACCGCCGTGGCCGTGGACAGAGCCATGACCCGCAGGGCCGGAATACCCCAGTTGACCACCGCCATAATCGCGGCGGGCATCAGGGCCGCCAGCATCCAGCGCATGGCTTTGTCGATGGTGCGGCCGCAATGCCAGAACGGCGGAGCGCTGACCGCAAGAAGCGTGTTTTCCATAAGAAATCTCTCCTTTTGGGGAGGCTTCGCCTCTCCATGCCCCTCCGGCGGGGCGCGGGGCGGCGCCCCGCTTCGGAATTACGCGAGCCGGTTGTCTTCCAGGGCCAACTTGTGTTTGGCCAGGCGTATATACTGGAGCACGGGCCGCCGGGCGATGCACACATAGCCGCACAGGCCGCATTCCATACAGGCTTCGATATGGCCCGCGCGGCAGCGGTCGTATTTGGCGAATTCGGCATAACGACTCAGCATGTCCGGGGCCAGCCGGGCCGGGCATACCAGGGCGCAGGCGCCGCAGTTGACGCACTGGCTGTCGCCGTCGAGGGGGGGAATGCTGTCCGCCTCCACCACAAACACGCCGGTGGTGTGCTTGTCGAGGCCGCGCGCCAGCAACGAAATGCTCTGCCCGCGCAGGGGGCCGCCCACCACCACGGTGTCGCCTTTTTCCACGGTCACGTTGGCGTGCTCGAACAGATCGCACACCCGGGTGCCGTCCTTGATGATGTAGTTGCCGGTATGGCAGCAACTGGCGACGGTGACCACGGTTTCGGTCAGGGGTTGGCCGGTGACCATCACACGGCCCAGCCCCCACAGGGCGTGCAGACCCACGATGCCCACTCCGGGCGGATTTTCTTTGCCCGTAATGGCCTTGATGACCAGAGGATCGAGACTGTTGGGATATTCGGGCTCGATATGGGCCACTTCCAGGCCTTCGTAAGCCGCGTTCATCCCCTTGGGCAGGGCGATGATCACCTTGTGGGCTTTGGAAATGCGCTGGTGCAGTTCCAGGCCGAGTTTGAGGTTGCGCACGTGGGTGGCGAGCATGGGCTCGGCCCACATGATACCGGGCTCGGGGTTGAGAGCGTTGATGATCAAGGTATCCACGCTCTGGCTGAGGCTCCGGGTGTCCACCCCCATGTTCTTGAGCCCCTCAAGCAGAGCGTCGCCCTCCAGAGAGGAAAGATCCACCACGGGCATGACGGGATCGTCCGGTTGCGCCGGCTTGACGTCAATGTCCACGTAACGCTCGCTGACGTCCGACACGACGCCGCGCACGGGCGAATACAGGTTGCCCGTATCCGGAGCGGGATGGGTGGCGATAAGCATGGCCGGATAGACTTCCGCCTTTTTCTTGATGGCGGGGTCCAGGGTGAAACCGGTCCGCGCCAGGCGTATCTGGCCGCCGTCGGGGCCGTCGCTGAACCGCTGCGTCACCTGGTGCACCAGGCGGAAGCGCGGATCGTGCATGATGTGGAAACGGGACGTCATGGCCGCCTCACTTCAAATGACATTGGTTGCATTGATCCTTTCCGTAGGGGCCGACCCCCATTTCTTCGTGGCAGCCCATACAATTCAGGTGGAAGGCTTCCATCCGGGCAGGGATGCCTTGTTCCTCCGCCGCCTCGGCGTTGTGACACTCGCCGCAGGGAATCTCGTAGTCGCCCGTGTGGTGGCAGGCGTCGCACTCGATGCCGTATGTTTCGGCGTGCGCCAGGTGCTCGAACACCACCTTGCCGCCCTTGTTGGGCAGCAGCACGCGTACGGGCTGATCTTCCTCCCCGGCGGGGACGAGGTAGCCCGCGGCCGCCACGACGGCCAGCAACAGCGCCAGAATGGTGATGGGATACAATCGCTTGTTCAAGCCTCTTCTCCCTTGGAAAAGTGTGGATGCCGGGGCCCCCGGCAGGGCCGGGAGGCAAAGAGCGCTCTTGCGTCGGCTTGATCGCCGCCTCTGACGAAACGGCTGCCTTCCGACCGGAGGGCTCTCCTTCTTGAAATTTTTTTATCCCCATCCCGCCGGAACGCGGCGGGACACCCGGGGCGGACGTCCGCCGTCCGAAACGGCGCGGCGCGCGGCCGTCCTTAAAATCCGGTCAGCGCCCGGGCTGCGACCGGCATGCGCCAGTCCGCGCCCAGGGCGCAGGAACTGAGCCTGAAAACAGGCGGGCACTGGTGGCGTTTGAACTCCGCGTTGGCCACGCGGCGGATCACGCTGCGCACCACATCGGGCGATACGCCGGGCACGCTCAGGGTTTCGGGATTGGCTCCGCCTTCCAGAAGTCGACGCAGAATGGCATCGAGCGCTTCATAGGGGGGCAGGCTGTCCTGATCCGTTTGGCCGGGTTTGAGCTCGGCGGACGGCGCTTTGCTGAAGACCCGTTCCGGAATGATGTCCGAACCGCGCATGGCGTTGTACCAGCGGGCCACTTCATATACTTCGGTTTTATAGATGTCGCCGATGGGCGCCACCGCGCCCGCGGTGTCGCCGTACAGGGTGCAATAGCCCACGGCAAGCTCGGACTTGTTGCCGGTGGCCAGCACAATGCGGTTCAGCCGGTTGGCGAAGGCCATGAGCACAGCCCCCCGGATACGCGGTTGGATATTCTCGGCCCACAGATCGTCGGGGTTGGGCGCTTCGTTCGCGAACAGGGGGCAAAGCGTCTCGTCGTAGGCTTTCATCATCGGAGCGATGGGCGCGGTCACGGTTCGCAGCCCGAGGCGGCCCGCCAGTTGGTCGGCGTCTTCCAGGCTGTGGTCGCTGCTCCAGGGCGAGGGCATGAGAACGGCCAACACGTTGGCCGGCCCCAGAGCCTCGGCGGCGATGCAGGCCACCAGGGCCGAGTCCATGCCTCCGGACAAGCCCAGTACCGCCCCCTGAAATCCGCATTTGCGCGCGTAGTCGCGCACGCCCGACACGGCGGCCCGGAACAGAGCTTCGTACCGTTCGGGATCGGGGGATATGTCGCCCGCATGGGGGATCGAGGTGTGGGCCCGAGGGGGCAAATCCAGAGGCAGCGCGGCTTCCTCGAAGGCCGGGGCGCGGGCGATGAGCCCGCCGTCCGGTCCGAAGGCGCAACTTTGTCCCGCATAGACGTCGCCGTCCGTGGCGCCGCACTGGTTGACGGACAGCACGGGCAGCCGACGGGCCTCGGCCAGTTCGGCAAAGCGCTTTTCATGCAGGGCCTGCTCGCCCGGGCGGAAAGGCCGAGCCTCCATGAACAGCACGGCGTCCACGTCCAAGCGGTTCCGACCTCCTGCGGGGGTGCGCAGTATGCATTCGGCCGCGTATTCGGGTACGTACAGAGACAAACCGGGCAGGCGCAGCACGGCATCCTGGCCGCAGGCCACGGACTTCAACGAACCCTGGGTGATGAGAGCGTACAGGGGAGCTTCGGCCCCTGTGAAGCTGAGCAGAAGATCGGGGCCGTCGGTCAGCATGGCCGCCAAGGCTGCGGCCGCGTCGCGACAGCGCTCGTAAAAACCGTTTACTCTGGTCAGGCTTTGCCAGGGGTTGCCCGCCAAGGCATAGGCAGATGAAATGCACAGCGCGTTGCCGCCCTGGCGGTCCGGGAGATCGCGCGTGGAACGGCGAGCCAGATCGGCCAGACGGCGCGCATTGCCCATGAAATCGCCCGGAGTGGGATTGTGTTGCAAAAGAACGGTGCGCATAAGGTCTTTCCTGAAAAAAGAAGGAGCGACGGGCGGAATTGGAGTTTTTTTACTTTGAAATATTCCGTGAAGTCGAGCATAGCGAGACTTCGCCGCTTCGCCGGGGTAAGGGCATTTTTATTAGGTTGTCGGCAGGGGTGACGAGCCCTCGGCCGATTACGGCAAAGCGCGGCCGATCCGTTCTTGCGGCGTAAGGCGACGGCGGAAGCGTGAGACTTGAACGACGGAACATCGTGTCCTGCCCGAGTGCAATTGCAAGGTTGAGCCGTTCTAGGCGTGCAGAACATCCTGCATGGAATACAGCCTGCCGGGGTGTTGTCCGGCCAGCCAGCGGGCGGCGCGCAACGCTCCGTTGGCGAAGTTTTCGCGGGAGTGGGCGTGGTGGGTGATTTCGATGCGCTCGCCCGGCCCCATGTAGTACACCGTGTGCACGCCCACCACGTCGCCGCCGCGCACCGCATGTACGCCGATTTCGGCGTGAGGGCGTTCGCCTACCATGCCCTCGCGGCCGTAGCGGGCCGTTTCGTCCAGCTTCCAGCCCCTGGCCTCGGCCAGAGCTTCGGCCAGGCGCACGGCCGTGCCGCTGGGGGCGTCCTTTTTGTGCTTGTGGTGGATTTCGGTCAGTTCCACGTCATACGCTTCGCCCAACAGGCGCGTCAGTTCGGGCAACACTTCCAACAGGACGTTGACGCCTACGCTCATGTTGGGGGACAGAAACAGGGGAACGCGTTTGGCCAGCTCGCTCAGTTCGGCCTTGTTCCCGTCCGTCAGGCCGGTGGTGCCGATGACCATGGGGTTGCCGTGGGCGGCCGCCAGACGGGCCGTGCTCATAGTGGCTTCGGGCGCGGTGAAATCCACCACCACCGCTCCGGGCAGAGCGGTCATGGCGACGGCGGGGTCCGTTTCCACGCGCGTTCCCCCGGCTTCCCACGCGTTCAGCTTGTCCTCATGGCCGGGGCGCTCCAGCACGGCGGCCAGAGTCAGGTCCGGAGCCTCGCTGATGAGCCGGGCCAGGATGGAACCCATGCGGCCGGCCGCGCCCATGACGATAAGGGAAACTGACATGAGGCCTCCTGGATCTTTAAGGATGAAAAAACGATCCCGTTCGGCGCTTGTCGCCGGAAGGAGGGAATGCTGGAAACAGTCTATAGGAAAAATTGTTCCGGCGGCAAGTCATGCGGATTTCTTCACAGTCTTTTTTTGTCATTATGTACCCGCTCTTTATCCGGTACAAGCAGGTATTCCGCTTTTTCGCAAGGTAGGCAAGGCCGTTGAACTGAACGGCAAACGCGGCGAGCTTTGCGCAATGCGCCGCCCGCCGCGCTGAACATACGGCATTTTCCGGCAATGAGATTTTTGCCGTTAAAGTTTGGGCAAACTTTCCGCCAGAGCCTCGGCCATGTGCAGCACCCGGAAGGGAAGGCCACGCCGTTCCGCCCCGCCCCGCAGGTGCAGAATGCAGCCCGGACAGTCCGTCACCAAGGTGTCCGCGTTTTCGGCTCGGGCCGCGTCGAGCTTGCGGTTCATGAGTTCGGCCGACAATTCCGGAAATTTAACGGTGTAGGTGCCGCCGAAGCCGCAGCAGCTTTCCTCGTCCGGGGTAGGCACGTAGCTGCCGACGGCCCGCAGCAGGGCGCGCGGCGCTTCATGCACACCCAGGCCCCGGCACAAATGGCAGGGCGCGTGGTAGACGGTTTTAGCCGCGGCGGGGATCAGCCCGGCGCGTTCGTCCACCCCCAGAATGTCATGTGTAAAGGAACTGAAGTCCGTCACTTTGGCGCTGAACGCCTCCGCCTCGCGATCCAGCAGATTGGCATAGCCGTTTTTCAGGTGCGAGGCGCACGACGCGCACAGGGTCACGATGGCGTCATATTGATCGAGACGGGCAAAGGCGCGGACGTTCCGACGGGCCAGGTCGGCGGCCGCCGTGGGGCGGCCCAGCATGATCAGAGGCAGGCCGCAGCAGGTTTGGTCCAGGGGAAAATCCACGTCCGCGCCATAGCGGGCGAACACCGCGAGCGCGGCGTCCAGTTGCTCGGGATACACAAAGTCTTGAAGACAGCCCGCGAACAGGGCCACTCTGAAGCGCGTCCGGGTGACCACGGGCTTGCGGTCGGGCCAGCGGTCGCGGAAGGGAACGTCGGCCAGGGCGGGCAAGGCTCGGTATCCGTGGGGGCGGGCCAGGATTTCCGGCAGATGACGCACAAAGGGCGTATGTTCGGTGAACGGCCCCTGCGCTTTGGCCGCCGCCCGCAACAGGCCGTGGAACACCCGGCGGCTGGAGAGCATCCTGGCCAGCAGCGCCGTGGACAGGGGCGCGTCCTCCCGGGCGACCCGGTTGCGCAGAGCTTCGATGAGCCGGGGCAGATCGATGCCCGCGCCGCACACATCCCGGCAGGCTCCGCAGCCCACGCAATTTTGGAGCAGGGCTTTGGCTCGCTCTCGGTCGTGGAAAAACCAGGTCAGCACCAGGCCGATGGCGCCGATGTAAATTTGGCCCAGGCTGTGGCCGCCCACCATGCGGTAGATGGGGCAGACGTTGGCGCAGGCCCCGCAGCGCACGCAGCGCAACACCTGGGAAAAGACGGGGTCGCGGGCCAGATCCGAACGGCCGTTGTCCACAAACACCACATGCATGGCGCGGGGCTTGCCGTCCTCCCGTTCGCCGGGGGCGGCCCCGCGTATCCAGCTTATATAAGAGGTCAGGTGCTGGCCTGTGGCGTTGCGGGGCAACACGTTGAGCAGGGTCAGGGCGTCGTCCGCCGTGTCCACAAGCTTGTCGAGGCCGCACAGGACCACGTGCACCCGGGGCAGCGTCGTGACCAGGCGGGCGTTGCCTTCATTGGTGACCAGGCCGACGGCCCCGTTTTCGGCCAGGACGAAATTGGCTCCGGAAATGCCCATATCGGCCTCGGCGAAGTGACGCCGCAGTTCGCGGCGGGCCAGGCGAACCAGGGCCGTGATGTCGTCCGGGTCGGGCGCGGGCTGTCGCGGCGCTCCCGCCGCGAAGGTTCGGGCCACTTGCCCGCGCGACAGGTGGATGGCGGGCATGACCATGTGCGAGGGGCCTTCGTTCCGCAACTGGAGTATCCATTCCCCCAGGTCGCTTTCCACCACCTCGAAGCCCTCGCGCTCCAGAGCGGGGTTGAGGCGGATTTCTTCGGCGGTCATGGACTTGGATTTGATGATTTTGCGGCAGCCCTCGTCCTTGGCGATGCGGGCGACGATGGCGCAGGCGTCCGGCGCGTCCGTGGCCCGATGCACCGTCACGCCCAGTTCTTCCGCCCGTTCGCGGAAGCGGGCGAACAGTTCGCCCCGGCGGCGCAGAGCGTCGTCCTTGCGCGCCGCCACATCCGCTATGGCCGCCCGCACGTCCTTGCCCTCGAACACCGCGGCTCGGCCGACCCGGTACGAGGCCGCAAAGCTTTCCAGCATCCGGCGCTGAAAATCGTCATCCAGCGCCCGCGACACTTCCCGCTTGTACTCGTTCATCGTCGTTTTGGTCATGGAATGATCCTTTCGGGGAGGCGCTGCCTCCCCGTACCCCTCCGGCAGGGGAATGATTCCCCTGCACCCCCATGTGGGCCGCCCGCGCTTTGGCGGGAGGTTGTTCCAGTCGTCGCCCTCCCCGCAGGGCCAAAGCGCGGGCGGCCCTGATGCGGGGGGCCGGGGGGCATCATGCCCCCGGCGGGGAGCGGGGCGGAGCCCCGATTCATTCACCTTGGTATGAGTGGGCCTCGGCCAGCAGGGCGGGAGGCAGGAGGAGAATATGGAGTTCCAGGGGGCCGTGGACGCCGAGGGTGAGCACGCGTTCGATGTCGGCGGTGCGGCTGGGGCCGGTGATAAAGGTCAGGCGGCGGGGCGCGTCTCCGGACAGGGCGTCGCGGACCACGGTTCCGGCGGCGCTCAGATCGGGAAGCACGGCCCCCTCGGGCAGCAGAAGCAGACTGATGTCGGGCAGCATGGTGGCCAGACGGACGTTCTCGTCCGTGTCCTCCACCAGACAGGAGCCGGTGTCGGCCACGGCGGCCAGGGCGCGGGCCAGGCCCACGTCGATGCCGCCCGCCTGGGCGGCCAGACCGCGTTCGAGAAGTTCGGCGTCGGGAGCCAGACGGGCGCGCAAGGCGTCCAGGCACGGGGCGGGCAGGCCTGGCGCGGCCAGCACGGGATGGGGGGCCGCTTCGCCGCTGATCAGGTCTTCGCGGTCCGGCCGAACCAGAGCGACCGCATAGGCCGCCACGGCGTCCCAGTCGGCGACCCGGACCACCACAGACCCGGCCGCGCGGGCGCGTTCCTCCCACAGTTGGCGATCAGACATGGTTTTCCTCCGGGGAAAGGAACGGCGATTCGTCCAGCACGCGCAACGTGGCGCGGGCGATTTCCAACTCCTCGTCGGTGGGGATGACGAAAACCGTAATCGGGGCGTCGACGGGGCTGATCACGCGGGCTTGATGGGAGCGTTCGACGTTCAGAGCCTCATCCAGCCGGATGCCCAACACTTCCATGTCCGCGCAGGTGCGAGCCCGCACTTCGGGCGCGTTTTCGCCGATGCCGCCGGTGAAGATCAGCCCGTCCACCCGGCCGAGCACGGGAAAATATGAGCCTATGTATTTGCGCAGGGAGTAGACGAACATGGTCAGGGCCAGGGCGGCGTTCTCGTCGCCCGCGTCGCGGGCGGCCAGCAGATCGCGCATGTCGCTGCGCCCGCACAACCCCCGAAGTCCGGATTGTTCGTTGAGCAGAGTGTTCAAATCCGCGCCCGAATAGTGGTCGAACAACATGAGATAGGTGAGAATGGCCGGATCGATGCTGCCCGAGCGGGTGCCCATGATCAGCCCCTCCAGAGGGGTAAGGCCCATGCTGGTGTCCACGCTGCGGCCCTGGCGGATGGCGCACACCGAGCATCCGTTGCCCAGATGGCAACTGATCAGGTTGAGTTGTTCGACGGGGCGACCGACAAGTTTCGCGGCCTCGCGCGACACGTAGCGGTGCGAGGTGCCGTGGAAGCCGTAGCGGCGGATGCGGTACTTGGCGGCCATGCGGCGGGGAATGGCGTAGGTGTAGGCGTAATCCGGCATGGTGGTGTGAAAGCCGGTGTCGAATACGGCCACGTTGGGCAAACCGGGAAAAATTTCCTCCATGACTTCAATGCCCGCCAGGTTGGCCGGGTTGTGCAGGGGGCCCAAGGGACTGTAGTCGCGGATCACTTCCTTGACCACGTCGTCCACCAGGGCTTCGGCGTATTCGGGACCGGCCATGAGCACGCGATGGCCCACGGCGGCCAGATCGTCGGCCGAGGAGATGACCCCGCCCCGTTCCGGGTCGAGCAGCACGGCGGCCACGGCCCGCATCCCGGCTGTGTGGTTGTAGTAGTCGCCGTGGTAGACGAAAGTTTCCTCGCGGTCCGTGCCGGGCAGGCGCTTATGGGTGAGCACGCCGTCGGGGCTGCCGATGCGTTCCACCACGCCGTAACACAGGCGGCGTTCGTCGCTCATGTCCAGTATTTGGTATTTGAAGGAGGAACTGCCTCCGTTGATGACAAGGACCTTGCGTCCGTGGCGGGTGTCTTCGGTCATGCGGATTCCTGGTTGTCGTCGGCGGCTTGGGCCTGCACGGCGGTGATGGCGACGGTGTTGACGATATCGGGCACGGTGGCCCCGCGCGACAGGTCGTTGACCGGCTTGCGCAACCCCTGGAGCACCGGTCCTATGGCCACGGCCCCGGCGGCGCGCTGGACCGCCTTGTACGTGTTGTTGCCGGTGTTGAGATCGGGGAAGATGAACACTGTGGCCCGGCCCGCCACAGGATCGCCGGGCATTTTGGTCCGGGCGGTTTCGGGGTCGATGGCCGCGTCGTACTGAATGGGGCCGGTCAGGAGCAAATCGGGCGCGTGGGCCCGGGCCAGACGTGTGGCTTCGGCCACCTTGTCGACGTCCGCGCCGTGGCCCGATGCCCCGGTGGAGTAAGAAAGCATGGCGACGCGGGGTTCCAGCCCGAAAATGCGGCTGGTTTCGGCCGAGTTGACGGCGATGTCGGCCAGTTCGGCCGCTGTGGGATCGGGGTTGATGGCACAGTCGCCGAAGGTCAGCACCCGGTCCTTGAGGCACATGAAAAACACGCTGGACACGATGGAGTAGCCGGGTTTGGTTTTGATGAATTCCAAGGCGGGCCGCACGGTGTGGGCCGTGGTGTTGATCGAACCGGACACCAAACCGTCGGCCTGTCCCTTGTACACCATCATGGTGCCGAAATAAGTGGCGTCGGTCATACGCTCGCGCGCTTCGTCCAGGCTGACGCCCTTGTGTTTGCGCAACTCGTGATAGGTGACGGCGTAATCTTCGAAGTCCGGAGAAAGCTCGGGTTGGAGAATGCGGGCCTTTTCCAGGTCCAGTCCCAGATCGCGCACGCGCAGGCCGATGCGGTCCGCGTCGCCGAGCAGGATGATGTCGGCCACGCCGCGCTGAAGCAGGATGTCGGCGGCGCGCAGGATGCGATCTTCGCCGCCTTCGGGCAGCACAATGCGCATCCGCCGTCGGCGGGCCTGCTCCATGATCTGAAATTGGAACATGAGGGGAGTTGTCCGGGTGGACGGGGCCACGATGCGACGCCCCAAGGCTTCGATGTCCACGTGGCGTTCGAAGTGCCCCAGGGCGGTGTGAATTTTGCGTTCGTCGTCGGGTTCGATGCGACCGTGCAGTTCGCCCAGGGCCTGCACTGTGGGCAGAGTGGCCTCGCGCACGGCCAGCACGGGCAGGGGCAGGGCGGGCCAGCCCTGGATCAGGCGGTGCACCGACGGGGGCAGGGGAATGCCGCCCGTGAGCAGAACGCCCGCGATGTCCGGATACGCGCTGGACAGGCGGGCCGCCAGACTGGCCAGCAGGATATCGGCCCGGTCGCCGGGGGTGATGACCAGGCTGCCGTCCTGCAGGTAGTCGAGAAAGTTGCCCACCTGCATGGCCGCCACCACTTCGTTGTCCACCAGAGCGCCCAGGTGGTCGTTGCCGTGGATCACGGCGGCCTTCAGCCAGCGGGCCACGTCGCGGATACTGGGCTTGCCCAGGGCGGCCAGGGCGGGCAGGACGAAGACCAGGGGCGGGGCGTCCTCGTCGGGGTCAGGGGTGTTTTCCCTGGGCGGCGTCGGGGCGAAACGGGCTTGCAGGGCGTGCGCGTCGGCCTCGTTCATGGTGGCCATATTGACCATGACCGCCACCACCTGCACGCCTTTGTCGGCCATGAGGTCCAGGCCGGACTGGATGGCGGACTGCGCTTCGCGGGCGTTGCGGTCCACGCCGCTGGTCACCAGCAGCACGGGCGCGCCCAGGTTGGCGGCGATGTCGGCGTTGAGGTCGTACTCGAAGGCCGCGTCCTTTCCCATGAAGTCCGTGCCTTCGCACAGGATGAAGTCGTAGCGCGCCTCCAGAGATTTGTAAGCGCGCAGAATTTTGTCCATGAGCACGGCGGACTGCCCTTCGTTGATCAATTCCCGGGCCTCTTCCAGCGTGCAGGCGAAGGTGTCGGCGTAGGGCGTGTCCAGGTGAAAGCAAGAGCGCAGAAGTTCGATGTCGTGGTCCGGCCGGGTCGGATCGGGGCTGGTGATGATGGGCCGGAATACGGCAGGGCGGCGTACCCGACCCAGTACAAGCTGCATGAGCCCGAGAGCGATGGCCGATTTGCCCGAGCGGGCCTCGGTGGCGGTGATATACAGAGTATGGGCCATAGTGCCTCGCTTGCCGGTGCGCCGGGTATGGGTTGAGGAGCCTTTCAGCCCCGGCCGGGGCCGGAATCGCCCGAACCGCTTTGCCCGTCCGACGCGTCGGGCAAGGCTTCGGCGTAGATTTCCAAACTGTGCCGCACACGTATGGTGTCGCCGTTTTTGGCCAGCATGTCCATGAGTTGCAGCATGCAGGCCGGACAGCCCGCGGCCACGGTGTCCGCCCCGCTGGCGACGACGGCGTCGCGTTTGGCCCGGCCGATACGGGAGGACAGATCGTAACGGAACAGGTTGAAGCTGCCGCCGTGGCCGCAACAGGCGTCGGCGCGCTCCATCTCCACCAGTCGATATGCGGGGTTGGCCGCGATGAGGGCGCGGGGCTCGGTCGTGACGCCCAGTCCTTTTTTCAGGTGGCAGGAATCGTGATAAGCGACAAGCCGGGGAGCATCCGTCGGGGATGCGGCCGAGAGATGGGCGGGCGCGCCGCAGGTCCGGACCAGGAAGGCGTGGATGTCCTGGGCGCGGACGGGCAGTTCGGCGAGCAGGCGGGCGGCGGCCGGCGACAGCTTTGCCCCGCCCAGGCGACGGGGCCACAGCCGGGCGATGGTCGTGGTGCAGGTGGCGCAGGGCGTGACCAGGGCGTCGAAGGCCCGGGTCGCCAAAATTTCCAGATTGCGGGCCGCCATGCGGGCGAAGCCGCGGGCGTCGCCCGAGGCCAGGGCCGGAATGCCGCAGCAAGCCAGGCCCGGCGGCAGCCATACGCCCACGCCGTGCCAGGTCAGGGCTTTAAGACAGGCTTTGGACATGTCCGGAAACATCTTGTCGCCCAGGCAGCCCGGAAAAAAGGCCACAGTGGGCATTCCGTCACGGGCCGGAAGGTCCGCGCCGCCCGCAAGGTGCAGAGGGGCGGCCAAAGGAGCGATGTGGCGTTTCGTCCCCAGCAGGGGCGCGAGCAGGGGGGCGCTCACCGTCTGACCGGCCGCCCCGGCCGGGCGGAATACCAGTTTCTGGCCGTGACGGCCCAGGCGGGCCAGGGCGTCGAACAGGCCGGGCCGGGCCAGCAGGCCCCGGAACACGGCCTTTTTGACCGGCGACAGGCCCCGGTACTCGGTCAGCAGGACGCGGGCCTGCATAAAGATATCGGTCAGGGGCACGCCGGACGGGCACTGGGCCTCGCACGAACCGCACAGCAGGCAACGGTTCAGGCGATCGTCCACCCGGCGCACGGCCTCGTCCCCTTCCAGCAGACTTTGGGCCAGGCCGTCCAGCAGGGCCAGCTTGCCCCGAGCCACGTCGCTTTCCAGTTTGGTGACGCCGAACACCGGACATACCGCCTGGCACAGGCCGCATTTCATGCAGCCGGCGAGGGAGTCGTCCAGCTGGCGCAGGGACGTGGCCAGCCGGGCCAGGTCCGATTCGTGACGGGCCTTGTTCATGACGTGACTTCCATGATTTTACCCCCGGACGCCCACAAGTTTATCGGGGTTGAGCAGGCCCTTGGGGTCCACCCCTTTGCGCAGGCGGCGCGAATACAGCAGATGGCCCCGGCCGGTTTCGTTTTCCAGCCAGGCCGCCTTGGCCGTGCCGATGCCGTGTTCGCCGGACAAGGTCCCGCCCAGATCGAGGGCCGCGCGGAAAATATCGTCCACGGCGGCGGCCACCCGGGCGCTTTCGGCCTGATCCCGGCGGTCGTACAGAAAGGTGGGGTGCAGGTTGCCGTCGCCCGCGTGGCCGAAGGTGGCGATGCGTACCTGGTGGGTTGCGGCCACTTTGGCGATGGCCTCCACCATGTCGGGCACCTTGGAGCGGGGTACGGTGGCGTCTTCCAGCAGGGTCGTGGGCCGGGCCCGGGCCAGGGCGGGCAGAGCGTTGCGCCGGGCCGTCCATATCCGATCCTTTTCCGCCGCGTCGCGCGCCACGCGGATATCGCCGCCCGCCCGCCGCAATTCTTCTTCCACGGCGGCCGCGTCGTCCTCCACCTGGGCCGGGTGGCCGTCCACCTCGATGAGCAGGATGGCTTCGGCGTCGCGGGGCAGGCCGGTGGGACTGTAGTCGTCGGTCAGGGCGTGGGTGGCCCGGTCCAGGTATTCCAGGGTGCAGGGGATGACATGCCGGGCGATGATGCCCGCCACGGCTTCGGATGCCTTACGCACGTCGTCGAACAGGGCGATGAGAGCCCGTGACGCCCGGGGCGGCGGCACCAGCTTGAGCGTGATGCGGCTGATCACCCCCAGAGTCCCTTCCGAGCCGCACAGCAGCGACCCCAGGTTGTAGCCTGTGACGCACTTGACCGTGCGCGCTCCGGTTTTGATCAGATCGCCGTAGATGTCGTAAAATTCCAGCCCCAACAAATAGTCCTGAGTGACCCCGTATTTAAGGCCGCGCAAGCCGCCCGCGTTTTCGGCCACATTGCCGCCCAGGGTGGACACGGCCTGCGACCCCGGGTCGGGGGGATAGAACAGACCGCGTCCGGCCACTTCAGCCGCAAAGTCCACAGTGATCACGCCGGGTTCGACCACGGCCAGCAGGTCGGCTTCGTCGATCTCAAGGATGCGGTTGAGGCGCTGGGTGCTCAGAACCACGCCGGTACGGGCGCTGGGCACGGTGCCGCCCGAGAGATTGGTGCCCGCTCCGCGCACTGTGACGGGGCGGTCGTAGGCCTGGCATAAGGCCAGAATGTGGCCGATCTGCTCCGCGTGATCCGGGCATATCACCAGTTCGGGCAACACCGGGGGCTGTCCGGCCGCGTCATAGCTGTAACAGAAGCGATCCGCCTCGGCGGACAGCACGCAGTCTTCGCCGGTCGCCCGGATGAGGGCCTGTCTGAAATCGTCCTGAGCCATGTGGCCTCCCGCGCGCGGGCCGGGCCCGCCCGTCGTCGTGCGGCGTTCCGCCGGGCTTACGTCCCGCGCGGGCGTCGTCTTGTCGGATAA
Organism: uncultured Desulfovibrio sp.; assembly: GCA_900541395.1. Taxonomy (GTDB): domain Bacteria; phylum Desulfobacterota; class Desulfovibrionia; order Desulfovibrionales; family Desulfovibrionaceae; genus Mailhella; species Mailhella merdigallinarum. Next base: position 12,700 of record UQJT01000029.1, on the reverse strand, counting down.
AAACGACGTATTTTCCCAGAGCGGCGCGCATCCGTCAATGCTTGATGCAAAAAGGACCGCACCGCAATCCGGCCGAAGTCCGCTCCGGAGGGGCATTTACCTTAGCCGCGCAGCTTAGAGCGGTTTGCTTTTGAAAACGGCAAGCCCTCCGGCGGCCGCAGGAGCGGACGCTCGCGCCGCTTTTGAAATCAGACAATTTCAAAAGCAAAATACTCTAGGTCAACAGACGGCAAAGCAACGAAAGCGATTTTCGCGCATTCCCGTCAAGCTGTTTTGCGGCTTGGACGGAGCAAACTCCGCGAAGCGGGGACTCAGGCTGAAGCGGAGAGGGGGAATAAAAGGCGCCGGGCCGGGGAAGCTGACGCTTCTCCGGCCCGGCATTCATCTGTTCGGCTCGCGCCGGACTACTTTTCGCCGCCCGTTTTGTCGGCGGACAGTTCGGACAGAGTTTTCAGGTCCTCGTAGCGTTCCTGATACTGACGGGCCATTTCCTCGCGCAGCTTTTGGGCCACCTCGGGCTTGGCCTGCTCAAGCTGGGCGTAGCGGTTTTCGCCCAGCAGGAACTCATTGAGGGTGCCGTCGGGGGCCTTGGATTCCAGAATGAAGGGGTTTTTACCCTCGTCGGCCAGAGCGGGGTTGAAACGGTACAGGGGCCAGTAGCCGGTCTTCACGGCCAGCTTGGCTTCCTCCATGCTTTTGCCCATGCCCTTGCGGATGCCCTGGTTGATGCAGGGAGCGTAAGCGATGATCAGCGAGGGGCCCTTGTAGGCTTCGGCTTCCTTGAAGGCCTTGAGCACCTGGTTCATGTCCGCGCCCATGCTGACGCTGGCCACGTATACGTAGCCGTAGGTCATGACCATGCGGCCCAGTTCCTTCTTCTTGACCCGCTTGCCCGCCGCCGCGAACTTGGCGATGGAGCCCAGCGGGGTGGCCTTGGAGGCCTGGCCGCCGGTGTTGGAGTATACTTCGGTGTCCAGCACCAGGATATTGATGTCCGCGCCCGAGGCGAGCACGTGATCCAGGCCGCCGTAGCCGATGTCGTAGCCCCAGCCGTCGCCGCCGAACACCCAGAACGACTTTTTGGTGAACAGGTCGCTCATGTGCCACAGTTCGTGCAGTTCCGGCGTTTCGTCCGCTTCGGACAGGGCGCTCATGACGGCTTCGCCGTATTCGCGCGACTTGTCGGCGTCGTCCCTGTTGTCCAGCCAGCCCTGCAGGGCTTCGCGCAGTTCGGGCGTCAGCCCTTCGGACTCCAGGATTCCGGCCACGGTGTCGGCCAGCTTGGCCCGGCGCTGAGCGTAGGCGTCGTGCATGCCCAGACCGTATTCCGCCGCGTCCTCGAACAGCGAGTTGCCCCAGGCGGGACCGAAGCCGTCCTTGTTCTGGCAGTACGGCGTCACCGGAGCGGAACCGCCCCAGATGGAGCTGCACCCCGTGGCGTTGGCCACGATCATGCGTTCGCCGAACAACTGCGTCAGCAGCTTGACGTACGGGGTTTCGCCGCAGCCCGCGCAGGCGCCCGAGAATTCGAGCAGAGGCTGCTGGAACTGCGACCCCTTGAGGGTGCCGCGATCCATCACGTCGTCCTTGAGGCTGACGTGTTCCGTGGCAAAGGCCAGGTTGGCCACCTGGGCTTCCTGCTGGGTTTCCAGGGGCTTCATGAGCAGGGCCTTTTCCTTGGCGGGGCACACGTTGGCGCACGAGCCGCAGCCCTGGCAGTCCATGACGTAAGGCTGGATGCGGAACTTGAGACCTTCCAGGCCCTTACCCTTGGCGTCCACGGTGACGAAGCTTTCGGGCGCGCCCTCCAATTCCTCCGGCGCGGCCAGGATGGGCCGGATGGCCGCGTGGGGGCAGACCAGCGAACACTGATTGCACTGGATGCAGTTTTCCGGCTGCCATTCAGGCACCAGAATGGCCACGCCGCGCTTTTCACAGGCCGAGGTGCCGAGGGGGACAATACCGTCGGGCTCGAAGGCCGACACCGGCAGCTTGTCGCCCTGCTGGGCCAGGATGGGGCGGACCACCTCGGCGATATACGGATCGACGTCGTTGTACAGGGACGGGGTGTCCGGGGCATCGGCCCAGCTTTCGGGATACTTGATTTCCACCAGCGATTCCACGGCCTTGTCCACGGCGGCCATGTTCATGTTGACCACGGCCTCGCCTTTCTTGCCGTAGGTCTTTTTGATGGAGTCCTTGAGATAGCTCACGGCCTGGTCGAAGGGAATCACGTTGGCCAGTTTGAAGTAGGCCGTCTGGGTGATCATGTTGATGCGGCCGCCCAGGCCCAGGCTCATGGCCAGCTTGACGGCGTCCACATTATAGAATTTGAGGCCCTTGCGGGCGATGGTGCGCTTCATGCGGCCGGGCAGTTCGCGTTCCATGTCCTCCAGGGTTTCCCAGGGAGAGTTCAGAAGGAAAGTGCCGCCGTCCTTGATGCCTTCAAGCACGTCGTACAACTGCACGTAGGCGGCCTTGTGACAGGCCACGAAGTCCGCCTGGTTGACCAGGTACGAGGACTTGATGGGAGCTTTGCCGAAGCGCAGGTGGGAGACGGTGAAGCCGCCGGACTTTTTGGAGTCGTAGGCGAAGTAGGCCTGGGCGTACATGTCGGTGTTGTCGCCGATGATTTTGACCGCCTGCTTGTTGGCTCCCACGGTGCCGTCCGACCCCAGGCCGAAGAACTTGCACTGCACGGTGCCTTCGGGAACCGTGCTCAGGTTTTCGCCCACTTCGAGGGACAGCTCGGTCACGTCGTCTTCGATGCCCACGGTGAAATGGTTTTTGGGACCGCTGACCAGCATGTTGTCGAACACGGCCTTGGCCATGGCGGGCGAAAATTCCTTGGAACCCAGACCGTAGCGGCCGCCCAGGATTTTGGGGAAAACGCGGATGCGTTCGCCGTGTTCCACAAAGGCGGTGCACACGTCCTGATACAGAGCTTCGCCCAGGGCGCCCGGTTCCTTGCTGCGGTCGAGCACGGTCACCGTATCCACGGTGGCGGGCAGCACGGCCAGCATGTGCTCGGCGCTGAACGGGCGGTACAGGCGAACCTTGAGCACGCCCACCCGCTGGCCCCTGGCGTTCAGATAATCGACCACTTCTTCCAGCACTTCGCAGGCCGAGCCCATAGCCACCACCACGCGGTCGGCTTCGGGATCGCCGTAGTAGTCGAAGGGCTTGTACGAGCGGCCGGTGATGGAGGCCACCCGCTTCATGGCGTCGACCACGATGGAGGGCAACTGATCGTAGAAGGGGTTGGCCCGTTCGCGGTTCTGGAAATAGATGTCCGGGTTCTGGGCGGTGCCGCGCTGGTGCGGGTGTTCCGGGTTCATGGCCCGCTCGCGGAATTCCTGCACGCGGTCCCAGTTTACGATGCTCTTGATGTCTTCATAATCGATGACTTCGATTTTGCGCACTTCGTGCGAGGTGCGGAAGCCGTCGAAGAAGTGACAGAAAGGCAGACTGGAATCAATGGCCGCCAGATGGGCCACCAGGCCCAGGTCCATGGCTTCCTGGGGCGAGTTGGAACACAGGAAGGCAAAGCCGGTCTGGCGGGCGCTCGCGATGTCCTGATGATCGCCGAAAATGGACAGGGCGTGTCCGGCCACGGCGCGCGCGGCCACATGGAACACGCCGGGCAAAAGCTCGCCCGCGATCTTGTACATGTTGGGGATCATGAGCAGGAGGCCCTGCGAGGCGGTGAAGGTGGAGGTCAGCGCGCCGCCCACCAGAAAACCGTGGACCGCGCCCGCGGCCCCGGCTTCGGACTGCATTTCGCGGATGGCCGGCACCTGGCCCATCAGGTTTTTTTTGCCCTGAGCCGCCCATTCGTCGGCCAGCTCACCCATGACGGACGACGGGGTGATGGGATAGATGGCGGCCGCGTCGCTCATGGCGTAGGCGACATACGCCGCGGCCGTGTTGCCGTCCCAGGTTTTCATGTTTTTTGCCATGTGTCCTCCTTACTGGGGCTTACGGCGTCCGCCGTCAAGCCTATGGCGTCCGCGTGAAAGCGGAAAGTGGGCTTCGGGCGCGCGGCGTCCGGAAGCGGAAGATGAATAGTGTGTGGACATGGGGTGGGAATACAAGAAGCCGGGAAGAATAGTGCCCCACGACGGGCCGGATGTCCATCATAAAAACATCAGTGAACTATGTGGGATAGGTATTTTCTTCTTGTGAGAGCAGGCACAGAAACAGCGGCGGACGAGAGTCGCGTTGCGGATTGTGCGTCCAATCAATGTGCCGGGGCGCCAAGCGCCGCTCGAGAAGCCGGGGACGCCGTCGGGCGGAGGCCGCCGGAAGTCGCGCCCGCAAAGACAGACGGGGGCCGGCGTGTTCCTCCCGTCGGAATTTTGGCTTTTTCCATCATGGTAGCGACGACCCTCCGAAAAGATACCGCGTACTTGTTGAAGATTTACGTTCGGGCATGGAGTTTGCATTTTTATGCGAGCGGAACCGGCACCCGGAACAATGTGCCGCTTTTTCCCGACCCCTGTCATCCATCCTCAAGCGGGAGGTTGTTTGGTATGTTTATGTTGCTCGGCGGAAACGAAAAGAAGACGCGCAAGGAAGCGGCGCGGGACGAAAGCCTGGAGCGCGTCAAGGAACTGTTCGGAGCCGGGCGTTTTCCGGTGGTGACCACGCAGGTTTTCGAAGGACGGCCCATCGCCAAGGTGCTCGGCCTGGTGTGCTGCCGGGGGTTTGACTCCGAAGAGGCCTTTTTCGGCATGGCGGCTCTGGCCCTTAAAAAAGGCGCACAGGGCATCATCGGGTATTCGGAAAACGTGGCTTTCCACCCCGACGGCAGCAAATATTTCTCCTGTTTCGGCACGGCGGTGATGTTCGCCCGCGAAGCCCGCAACGATTTGGTAGGCGCGCGCGAGGCCACGGCCTCGTTCTCCACTCAGCAGTTCGCGGGCGCGCCTTATGCGGCTCAGTATTCCCGCGACACGGTCGAGCCCGCCTCCCGCGCGGCGTCCGACGGTCCGGTCGGGCAGCCGTCGGAAGACGAAGACCCCGTGCTCCAGCGCTTGCTGGCTTCTCAGCGCCGCACGGCCGGGGTGGAGTGGCAGTAGACGCGCCGCCCTTTTCCTTGCAAGTTTCCGTATACGGCCGGGATGCTCCATCCCGGCCTTTTTGTCGTTCGGTTTCAAATGCCGACGCGGCAGCCCGGCTTCCTATTTTTTGCGTCTCCGGCGACGGAATCGCGAGAACTATCCTTGACACTGGTTTATGGGAAAACTAATTCTCGGAAAGACCCTCAGGAGGTTTCATGCCCACCAGCGATACTCTCGAACGGATCAGCCATATTCGTACCCGCGCCCAGCTTTTCATCATCGACGAATTGGCCCGGCGGGGGATAGAAGATGTTGTTCCTTCCCACGGGGTGGTGTTGGCCTATCTGTACCGCAACAAGGGGCCTCTGCCGGTAACGTCGCTGGTTCTGGCGCTCAGGCGGCCCAAGTCGACCATCACCAAGACCACGGACAGCCTGGAGAGCGGAGGCTACCTGTCCAAGACGCCCAATCCCGGCGACGGACGTAGCTATCTGGTGGAACTGACGCCCCGGGGCAAGGAATTTTACAGCGTATTTATGGAGATATCCGAGCGGCTGGAAGAGCGGCTGTTCGCGGGCCTGTCGGCTGAAGACAGGCAAACGTTTTCACGCCTGCTGCGCGTGCTGGAGGAAAATCTGGACTGAGGCCGGGCATCCTCCGGCGCTCGCCGCAGCGCCAGGAGGAGGCCACCATGCCCGTTTTCCCGTCTGCGCCCATCGATCCCTCAGGGGGCGCTTTTCCCACCGGACCATCCCTTTCGGCCCATGACAAGGCGGCGCGCCTGGCCGTGCTGGCCGGCGGCACCGAGGCCCTGTACCAGCGAGCCCGCGCGGCCCTGTACGGCGGCGATCCGCAGTGGGCCGCCGTGTTGGCCGAGCATCTGCTGACGCTGGAGCCCGATCGCCTTGATTATCACCTGCTCAAGGGCGACGCCCTGCGCGCCATCGGCAGTCGGGTGTTTTCCGCCTCAAGCTGGCACGGCGCGGCCCGCAAGGCGGAGGAGGGCGAGGGCGTCTGCCTCTGTCCGCCCGCCGAAAGCGGCGACGGAGGCGGTTCGTCGTCGCGCCCGTAGTTTCGGCTTTTCCGCCGTCTTGACGCGTCAGTCCCGCTCCGCGCAGCGCGCCCGGGGAGGGGCGGAGCCCCCTCCGGACGCCTCCGCACGCGAATGTCCCGGGACCGGGCAAAAAGGATTTCCTTTGATATTTTCCGCAAACAGGATAAAGTAAACAAAACCCTTTTGCCGATCCAAGGAGATTGTCATGCCCGTTCTGGTGCTCGTTGATGTGCAGAAAGAATACATTGCCGAGGGTCGCCCCTTCTGCCTGGAAACCATAGGCCCTTCCCTCGATAATTTGCGCAAGCTGCTGGCCCACGCCCGCGCCAAGGGCTGGAAGGTCATCCACATGCGCCATCAGCAGAACGCCGAATGCTTCACCTACGGCAGCGAATATTCCGAATTTATCGACGGTTTCGGCCCTCAGGGCGACGAAAAAAGCCTGCTCAAGTCGGATTTTTCATGCTTTTCCAGCCCTGAATTTCAGGCCCTGGCCGATCGCTATCGCAATCAGGAAATTATCGTGGCCGGTTACGGCGCTACTATGTGCTGCCTGTCGACCCTGGTGGACGCCCATCACCGGGGCTACGACTTCACCTTCGTCACCGACGCCACCTGCGCCAAGCGCACGGCGCGCTTCGGCGAGCAGGACATGCGGGAGCATATTGTGGATATCATGAGTGCATTCGGCAATTTGACCACCACTGAAGAAGTGCTCAACCGGCCGGACGAGGATTGAAACCGGGAGCGTCTCCGGAGTTGAACGACAGGCGGCCCGTCCGCCGACAGGAACATGAAGAACGACCGGGGCAGGGCGCCGCCTTCTCCGGTCGTTCTTCATGTTCTATGATTCAGGGTTTTCTCGTTTTGAAAAAGCCCGCAGAGCCGTGAAATTTGAGCGACGGCTTAACAGGTCGAGCATATTCCGTTTTATCCAGCATAAACACAACATTTAAACATAATAAAAGAAATAGGCTAGAGCATTTTCAAGCCGAAAATGCTCTAGGAATTCGTTTATTTTTCCGATTGGCCCGCCAGCAGCCTCTGGCGGCCGACATACAGTTCTTCCAGCACTTCCGGATGGGCCAGGGTGGTGGTGTCGCCCAGGCTTTCAATGGAATCGCCCGCCGCGATTTTGCGCAGGATGCGACGCACGGTTTTGCCGGACAGTGTTTTGGGCAGTTCGTGTACGAACTGGATGCGCTCAGGGCTGGCCAGAGCGCCGATATTGCTGCGTACCCAGTTGCGTAGCTCCTTGCGCAGGTCTTCGGTCCAGTCCACATTGTTGCGCAGGGCCACGTAAGCGTAAATGGCTTCCCCCTTGATTTCGTGGGGCATGGGCACCACGCCCGCCTCGCCCACGGCCGGGTGGGCCACCAGCACGGATTCGATTTCGGCCGTGCTCAGCCGGTGGCCGGATACGTTGATGTTGTCGTCCATACGGCCCAAAATCCAGTAATTGCCTTCCTCGTCGATGCGTGCGCCGTCGCCGGTAAGGTAACAACCGGGGAAGCGATCGAAATAGCTCTTGAATTTTTCGGGATTTTGAAACACGCCGATCATCTGGCCGGGCCAGGGGTGTTTGATGACCAGGTGGCCGCCCTCGGCGGCCGCGTCCTCGTTGCCGTCGGCCGCCATGACTCCGGCCTCGATGCCGGGCAGGGGCTTGGTGACCGAGCCGGGCTTGAGATGGGTGGCGTAGGGCAGGGGAGAAAGCATGACGCCGCCGGTTTCGGTCTGCCACCAGGTGTCCACGATGGGCAGTTCGCCTTTGCCGATATAGGTGTGGTACCACATCCAGGCTTCGGGATTCATGGGTTCGCCCACCGAACCCAGAATACGCAACGAGGACAAGTCGTAATGATTGGTCCATTCCACGCCCTGGCGCATGAGGCTGCGGATGACCGTGGGGGCCGTATACAGGATGTTGACCCGGAATTTTTCCACAATGTGCCAATAGCGGTCGGGCCGGGGCCAGGTGGGGGTGCCCTCGAACATGATGGTGGTGGCGCCCAGGCTGAGAGGGCCGTATACCAGGTAGCTGTGTCCCGTGATCCAGCCGCAGTCGGCCGTGCACCAGTATACGTCGGTGTCTTTGAGGTCGAACACCCACTGGGTGGTGTGGGCCGCATAGGTCAGATAGCCCCCGGTGGAATGGATGACGCCGGTGGGGCGGCCGGTGCTGCCGCTGGTGTGCAGGATGAACAGCGGGTCTTCCGCGTCCATAGACACGCAGGGGAAATCGGCGTCCAGAGTGAAATCATCCAGCAAATCCTGCCACCAGATGTCGCGGCCCTTGAGCATGTCGATATCGGTGTTGGCCCGGTTGACCACCACCACCTTTTCCACGCTGGGACACTGGCCGAGGATGCGGTCAAGATTTTTTTTGAGGGGTTTGGGCTCGCCGCCGCGCATGACCGCGTCGGCCGTGATCACCACTTTAGCCCCGGAGTCGTGGATGCGGCTCTGCACCCCGCCGTCGGCATAACCGGTGAAAATATTGGTGTGAACGGCGCCGATGCGGGCGCAGGCCAGCATGGACACCACCAGTTCGGGAATCATGGGCAAATACAGGGCCACGCGGTCGCCCTTTTTTACCTGCAGGGCGTCCAGGGCCGCCGCCACCCGGCATACGTCGGTGTACAGCATCTGATAGGTATAGGCCCGCACTTCCATTTCGCGTTCGCCCTGCCAGATGAGCGCGGCCTTGTTGCGGCGGTCGGTGATGATATGGCGATCCACGCAGTTATAGGCGGCGTTCAGGCGGCCGCCGATGTACCAGCGCACGCGGGGAGCGTTGAAATCCGTATCCTGCACTTTGTCCCAGGGCTTGAACCAGTGCAGCAGCGCGCGCGCCCGCTCCGCCCAGAAGGCGTCGCTGTCGGTCCTGGCCAGTTCACACAGGGCTTCGTATTCCTTGCGACTACGAATGCGCGCCACGTCCTTGCCGTGGCGGGGCGGAAGATAGCTGCTGTTTTCGTAGAGCAAGTTGCTGATGCGGTCCTGCGTCATGGGAATACCCCTTCCTTCGAATCTGAAGTGTGCGTCACCGGCAGCGTGGCTCCCGGCTGGAACCGGAACCCGTGCCAAGAGAATGACTGAATGGAAAGTTTTTTGTTACCGCGCGGTTTGTGGGGCGTCAACTCAAAAACATTGATTGGTTCGCCAAACAGTCAACGGAAGAAACAGACGCAACGTTTGCTTGGAAGAAAGTCGTCGCACAGGCTTCCCCGCTGTCGGCAGAAAGCAAGCAATGTATAATGGACCGGTGTGCGGGATGGCCCGGAGTCTGCTCGCCCCGAGCCTGCAACAGAACGTTCCCGTATGTAATCTTGACTGCACCTGAAAATTTATTGTAACATAATAAAAAAATTGTTTTAATGACAAAAAACTGTCAGCGAAAGGGTAGCGGAAGGCTGGATGGAAAACCGACGGAATGAAGCACACGGCTGGAAGTTTCGTGTAAAAGACAAAATAGCGAACCTCTCGGTGGTAGCCTTGGAGGAGAGCGTGCAATTTTCTCTGGAACAGATGAAGCTGTGGTTTTATGGCTATAAAACTTTGAAAGATTATAAGGCGACCATTTGGGGCAAGAAAGTGGATTTTTCGTTTTCCATCGCTCCGTCGGGAACACCGGCAGAACAGTGCCCTGTTGCTCCGGCGCCTCAAAAAAAGAAAAAGAAGACGGCGTCGCTTTCACCGAAACAAGAAGCCTATGTGGCTTCGCTGAAAACTCAGGTAAAGGAATTGGAAGAACGGCTTCCCGCGCTTCCCGATGAAGCGATGGAAAAACGATACTGGGATTATCTCGACGGGCGCTTTTTTAATGAAACTCTGCAACATGCGGCTGCCATATGGGATAATAAGGAGGCGGAAACGCCTGTAAAATGCCGTGAGGCAGGCGAGTGCCTGAGCAAGTTGTTGCCTGCTTTGCAAACCATGCGATTGCCGGATGAGTTGATGCGCGATGATACGAAGTTCAGTTCGCTCTTATTAAGAGTTTTGCAATTTGCCCGAATTCTGGAACAGAATGCCGAAAAAAGCAAAATCGATTTGCCTGAAGACCTGCGTACTTTAATTGTTTTTATAGATGATTTTGCCGATCGGATGATAGCCGGAGGGAATAAGCTGTTCGGTATCGAGCGGCGCATGACAGTGGCGGAGCATAATGCCGCCATGGAGCTGGAGGGGGAGGCTTTGTATGGTGATAAACCGGTAAAAGAACGCCTGGTCATGCTGCAAACCCTTTGGGAAAATCGCCTGCTGCCTCCGCTTGAACGGATAGAGTGCCTTGAAAAGGCGATGGAACTTGTGGAGAAGCCTGTTCGTAAGAGGCCGGAAATCATGCCCTGTCCGCATGACGCGCTGATCAGGAAGCATCTTGCGGCTATTGGCGGATATGTCCGGGCGTTGGAGAATGAAGGTGAAGCGATTTGGCGTCGGAGAATGGCTGAAAATATGATAGAGTCACTTTCGGTATGGAGGGAAAGCGCGGATAAACCAAACTTGTCGGTTGAGGATTTCGCTTCTCAAATTTATTTACAATCTTTGCATATCGAAACAGAAGAGCAGGAAGACGGCAGTATTCATTATAAACAAGAACTCTTTTTTCAAGATAAAGATGATTCTTTTGACGGGCATGTAATGTATGCTCTTGTCAAAGATCATACTGTCAAAGAAATCACATTAATGGGGTAAAACGATAGAAAGGACGAGTCCGCGATCTCAGAGAATGCGGGGCGGGGTTTCCTGCTTTGGGGAAAGGAGAGCTTGGCCTTCCGCATTTTATACGGCGGGAGCGCGTTCTGTTGCTCCAGGATCGCTGCATTCGGGCTTCCGGCGTTTATTTGCTTAAAGCCAGCCCCATAAGAGCATAGACCAGGCGGGCGGCTGCGAAGTCGGAGACGATGTGATCGGGCCGAGGGGCCAGTTCCACCACATCAAAGCCCAGCAGGCGGCGTCCGCCCAGGGCTCGGGCGGCCAGGTCCAGAGTCTGGTACCAGCCCAGGCCTCCGGGCACCGGAGTGCCGGTGTCGGGGATGACGGAGGGGTCCAGTCCGTCCACGTCGAACGTCAGGAAGACCTGGTCCGGAAAGTCGACGGGCATCAGCGCGTCGGGCAGGCCGTGGCGATAGAGGAAGGGGGCGTCCCAGGCCGTAACGGCATAACGTCCGCGCGCTTCTTTTTCCTCCAGGCAGAGCAGGCGGTTGCCGATTTGAACCAGGGGCAGATCGAGATCGGCCACGGCGCGGCGCATGACGCAGGCATGGCTCCACGGGCTGCCCTCATAGCTGTCGCGCAGATCGGCATGGGCGTCGAACTGAATGACGCCGAAACGGCCGAAGCGTTCGCGCAGAGCGGCCAATGGTCCGTAAGTCAGGGAGTGTTCGCCCCCGAGCAGCACCGGCAGGCCGTTCAGGTCCAGCGCCCGGCGCGTGGCGGCGCTTATGCGTTCCAGCACTTGTTCGGCCGGACCCGCGCAGTTTACGGGCGGATGGGTGAAAATGCCGTGTTCGCCGGGGCAGCCCTCGCCGTCGAACAGTTCCAACTGGTCCGAAGCGGCCAAGATGGCTTCCGGTCCGGCGGCCGTACCGCCGCCGTAACTGACCGTGGCTTCGTAGGGCACGGGAATGACGTGGAACAGGCATTGATCGGCCGGGCGGGGCGGCACTTCGGAAGCGAGAAAGCGATGGGCGTATTCCTGCGGCATGAAAGGCTCCGTTGGGCTTGGTGGGGCGGGGTCAAGACCGAGCGCGGGCTTCAGCCGCGCAAAAAAAGTCATAGACGGGTTTGAGCCGGGTGAAGTCCTCAGCCAGAACCCGACCCCAATCGGGCGCGAACACGATGGACGGGTCCGTGCCCTGGCGAACGACGTACCAGTTTTTGCGGTCCAGCCAGGCGCGCAGGGCCGGCGTCCGGTCGGCGTGGCGGGTGCGCTTGTAGGCGTCGCCTTCAAGGGAAAAGGGCGAGGGGGCCTCAAGAATGCGACGGGCTTTGCGGAACACGGGCGCGTTTTTCAGAATAAGCGCCCGTCCTGCCGCCATCACCTCGGGCCGCGCCTGGTAATAGCCGCACCCGTGGCGGAAGCCGCGCGGCGAAAACTCGAAGAAAAAAGCGGGCGGACCGTGGTAGAGTTTTTTGTCGCGCATGAACACGATCCACATCACGTCCCGATAGCGGAATTTATCTTTGGAAAAACGGGTATCCCGGTAAATGCGGGATATGCAGCGGTCCACCCGCGGCTCGACGATGAGGCCGGGGTCGAGCGAGCGCATGACCGGGGCGAGTTCCTCCACCAGAGCGGCCAGGGGCGCGAGGACCAGGTTTTCATATTCCCGCTTGTGGGCATGAAACCAGTCAAGGCTGTCCTCGAAGCGGTTTTCGGTCATAAAGTCGAGTGTGGCCTGGGAAAGCGGCATGGCGTCTCCTGCTGCGACGAAAGAAGGATTTAGTGTAACGCCGGGACGGGAGGAGGACAAGAGTGGCGAGCGTTCACATAAAAGGCCGCCCCGGAGGGCGGCCTTTGGCTATGGCTTTAGCCAGTTGAGGAAGCATAGCTTCCGAAACAGAAATCCACCCGCTA
>UQJT01000028.1 GCA_900541395.1 uncultured Desulfovibrio sp. | reverse complement strand
CGTACAAAGAATGCAGAGCGAAGACGAGGTGGCGGAAAAGTGTACAATTGCGCCACATGAAATAAGGGAGCCCTGAGGCATCCTGTACAGATTGACAACGCGTTTTTTTCTAGCCTAAAAAATGCTTGACAGGTAATTTGGACAGCTGGCGCAATTGTACACTTTCCTATCCGCTTACTGACAATTTTTTCTGTACAATTTTGCTTTTTTGCGAAAGGTGGAGCGGGCCATGCCCGTGTATTTTGCGGCTTTAGTCATTGAAATTTTTCCCTGTTCCCAGAGCAAAAAAATTTCCGAAAAATTTTGTGGCAACGGTTGTGGTTTTGGGCCGAATTTCACCCCATTTTTCTTGGCTACTGCAATACCTTCGGCTTGCCGTTTGCGGATGTTCTCCCGCTCGTTTTGGGCCACAAAAGAGAGTACTTGCAGAACAAGATCCGCTATGAACGTACCGAGCAGGTCCTTGTCGCGCCGCGTATCCAGCAGAGGCATATCCAGGACGAGGATATCGATCCGCTTTTCCTTGGTAAGAAATCGCCACTGTTGCTGTATTTCCTCATAGTTGCGTCCAAGACGATCAATGCTTGTAATGCACAGTTGGTCGCCTGGTTTCAGAAGCGTAAGAAGCGCCTGGTATTGCGGGCGCTGAAAATCTTTGCCTGACAGTTTGTCCATAAAAATATGGTCGGGAGGAATAGCTTTTTGTTCAAAAGCCATGCGCTGGCGGCCTTCATTCTGATCTGTGCTGGAGATACGGATATATCCGTAAGTTTCCGCCATAATAATGTATCCTTTATGATAAATTGAGATAAAAGAGCTTTAAAAATCTGTCATGCGATAATTTTTACCGTGTATATTTATTTATTGTTTTATTCAATATATTTTATATTGTCGAAATTTTTGATTTAAAGTACGTAAAATTATTTTATTTATTTTATTTTTTTACATAAATACATTTAAGCATTTAAAAAATATTGGAAATTTTAGTCAATATTTTTGATATTAAAGTTGTATAAACTACTGTATGTCAAATTTTTGCTTTTTACAGGCCTCAGAAATGAAGCCATCTCAAAAACGAGCTTCCTCAAGATCAAGTTTCGGTTCCTGATCAATCGATTTTTTTTGAGGATCATACGTACAAATTCAATTTTAATTTGCCTTGTGTTGCGAGTAAATTAAGCCTGTCGGTTTTTCTTCTCATTCGCGTCATCTTTTCGGCGTCGAAATTGCGGGCGTTCCGGCGTTATCTGAGGGCGAGAGGCCGTGCCCCGGGGGAGGCGGTTGAAGCAAAAACTTTTGCTATCCTATCATACCCCTTTTTATTTTTCGCTCTGTCCCGGGGATGATTGGGCTTGGGTGAAGAAAACACCGTCGAACCGCCTCATCCGTTCCCTGGTATTGAGAGCCGCTGTAAAGGCGGCAATGCCTCCTTCCTCATCGTGGCAGCGAGTCCGAGTAGATAGGCTTGGAAGCACCCGGTACGGCAACCTCCCGCCATGAATTTTATTTATGGTAATTATATCAAGAAGCTGAGGCTGGCCCAGAAGGTTATGAACGAGGATGGACGGTTGCTGCCGTCTCGGAAAGAACTCTCCCGAATCTTGCAGGATTTCAGGAGAGTCCGGCGCGCGTCGAAAGGCGCCGCGCAAAAGAAATGGAGCGAAGGCAGGCTGCCCGCGTCCTGAATATGAAGAGTGAATCCGCCATGCGGCGTTCCCGCCGTTTTGGGCTCATCCTTTATGAGAATCGCGTCTTTCCGAGCGGGGGCTTTCGGCCGTGCCGGAGGGGGCAGGGGCGGAGATGGGAAAAGGGGGTGACGGGGGTTGGGGAGCTCCCCCTCCCGAGGAAAAGAGGGGGAAACGGCATCCGCCGTCTCCCCCTCTTCATGGCTGTTCAGGGAGCCTTACAGAATAAGTCCCGCGTCGAAGCCGGTTTCAATGGCGTGCTGCATATTGGAGGCTTTTTTGCAGTCGCCGATGTTGATGACGTCGTAGGTTACATGGCGGAACTTGTCGCGCTCTTCGGCGAGAGGCGCGGTTCCCACGGCGACGATGACGGTGTCGGCGGGCAGAAGTGTTCTGCCGTTCTCATTTTCCACCCAAACGCCTTCATCGGTGATTTCCGTGGCTTTGGTGTCGAGCAGAGTGGTCACGTTGTTCTTTTCCATGAACTGAAGGATGGACATGCGGATGCACAGCTCCGCGTTGCCCGCCTGGAAGTGGGTGAGTTCCACCACGGTGCAGTCGTGGCCCTTTTCGGACAGATGGATGGAGAGTTCGCAGCCGATGTCGCCGCCGCCGATGATGACGACTTTCTTGCCCACCTTGTCTTCATTGCCGAACACATCGAAGGCCATGGCAGCTTTTTCGATGCCCGGGATGGAGGGCACGATCTGCTTTGCGCCCACGGCCACGATGGTGGCGTCGGGGTCGATTTCGGACACCGTTTCAGGCGTGACTTCGGTATTCGTGACAACGAATATGTTGGGATTCTTGCGGACTTGACGTTCCAGCCATTCGTGGTAGGCCTTCATTTCCTTTTTGAACCACATGCCGTCGGAAAGCAGCGCCTGACCGCCGAGCTTGTCGGTTTTTTCATAGAGCAGCACTTCATGACCGCGGTTCGCGGCGCTCAGCGCGGCATTCATGCCGGCCACGCCGCCGCCGACCACAACGATCTTCTTGCGGCGCGCGGGCGCGGGGAATCTGTTTTTCACGGCGCCCTGCATGGAAAGCGGGTTCACCGCGCACATGCGGTCGAAGCTCACCTCGGAGGCCATGACGAGTTCCTTGCCCTGAATCTTGGACTTTCTACGGCCGTGATCGAGGCAGAGGTTGCAGCGCAGACAGGGACGGATGTCTTCCTCGTGACCGGCCTTGACCTTGTTCACCCAGTCGTTGTCGGCGATGGCCGCGCGGGCGATGAGCAGATAGTCGGCCTTGCCGTCTTCAAGGAGCTTCTCGGCGCGTTCGGGGTTGCCGATGGCGCCCACGGCGCCGATGGGAATGCGCACTCCGGGAGTGTTCTTCACTATGGCGCTGGCATAAGCGTTGTGTTCGGTGGGGAAGAAGCTCGTGGGGGTCATGCGCGGACGGCTGGTCACGTCGAGGCGGGTGGAGCAGGTAATGTGGATCATATCGGCGTAGTCCTGGAAGATGAGCGCCTGCTGCGCCGCATCTTCAGGCGTGATGCCGCCCTCCATTTCGTCGTTGCCGTTGAGGCGCAGTTCGATGAGCAGATCGTCGCCTATCACTTCGCGCACGGCTTTCAGAGCCATGAGCGGGAAGCGGCAGCGGTTTTCCACGGAACCGCCGAATTCGTCGGCGCGGTGGTTGCTGAGAGGCGAGAGAAAGTCGTGGAACAGCCAGCCGTGGGCAAAGTGCATCATGATGCCGTCAAAGCCGGAGCGGCGCGCCTGATGGGCGAATTCCACGCACAGCGCGATGACCTCTTCCATGTCCTTGGCATCCATGCCCTTGACATGACGCCCCTGGTACTCGGAGTCGCTCGCGCCCAACAGGGGGATGTCCGTACGGATCATGCAGCGGCCGCCGTGGATAAGTTCGGCAAAAGTCTTGCCGTTATAGGAATGAACCGACCGCTGCAGAAGGTGCAGATTCATGTAGTTGAATTCTTTGGGGTTCATGTTGAAAACGCCGTCGTGGCTGCCGTTTTCCGGAACTTCCATGGGCAACGTTACGGCAGAGAAGCCGCCACGGATGATGCCGGTCCAGTAATCGACGCCGAAAGCGTTGATACGGCCGTTGTCCGCGCCGCCTCCGGTGGCGCAGATGCCCACTGGAGCCATCATGACACGATTGTTGAACACGAATTCGTTTCTGCCGCGGCGGATGGTCAGAGGTTCAAACATGCGGGAATATTTTTCAAGATATGTGGCCTTCATGGAAAATCTCCTTATGATGTGGCGGTTGATGACAGAGGAAGGGAACTTGAGAAATGCGGGGGGGCCTCCTTATGCTTATGCCGGGGAAGAATTCGGCGTGACGGCTGCTAGAAGAGGATGCGGCAGAGGTGATAGCCTACCGTGGAAAGAAGCACGATATTGAACACCCAGAACAGCGCTGCATATTTGATGACGGTTTTCTGATGCACCCATTCCGTATCGCCGTAGAGGATGGCGGCGGGAACTCCGGAAGCGGGAGTGGCCAGACCGAGCGTGCACGAAAGGATGAGGCAGGTGAACATGGCCTGAGGATCGACGCCGCCGTTGGCTATGGCCAGAGTGTAGGCTATGGGGGCAAAGGTGACGGCGCAGGCGTTGTTGTTGGTAAGCTGGGTGCATACGACGGCAGCGGCGATGGTGAAGACGATGAGCACCTGTCCGCTCACTCCGGCAAGCATGGGTTCGCACACGCTGCCCAGCCACTTGATCACCCCCGTGGAGTCGAAGGCTCCTGTGATTTCCAGCACCGAGGCGATGAGGAAAATGGCGGGCCAGGCCATGGACTTCTGCATAATGTCCTTGAGCGGAATGCCTTCTTTGAAACTGAGCATGAGATAGAAGCCCACATAGGCCAGAAGAGTGCCGTTGTAGCCGACGGACCGGAGGAATTTGGTCAGTGCCCAGGTCTTTGGAGTGACGTTGGGCAGAAGCAGTAAAACGATGAGACCGGCGAAAGACCACAGAACGGTCTTCTGATAGGTGGAGAGCTGTTCGTGGAATTCCACGCATTCCGCGCTGTTCAGAATGGGGGCGACATCCGGCTTCAGGATGAACTTGTACAGGAAGATGGCAAAGCCTATGGAGATGAAAAGAACAATGCCCACCACCACGACGTAGGCGGCGAGATTGATGTCCACGCCTCCGCTCATGCGGCTGTAGATGCCGAAAACAAGAGCGGGCAGGCTTTTGAAGGGAAGCAGCATGTAGGCCAGTTCGCCTGCGTAGAGCATAGCCAGCATGACGAGCATGGGGAAGGTGTCGCCGGGCTTGTAGCCATACTGCTTGCATATTTCCTTGACGAGCGGCATGGCCACGAGAATGGCGCTCGTCATGGTGAGCATGGTGGCAAGGGCGCACATGGCGAGACAGAGCATGAACAGCAGCACATAGGGTCTGCCGTTGATGATGGGCACGCAGATGATGCGCCTTGCCACGTATTCGGCTATGCCCGCGGCATTGATGATGCCTGCGACCATGCAGAAAAACAGGATGAGCAGCACGGTGCTGTTGCCAAAGGCGCTGCCCAGCACGGCGTCCATGGGCTGATGAAGCGTAAGGCCCAGAGCTATAAGCCCGATAAAGCTTGGCCATACCATATCAACAAACAGCCATCCGTAAAGAACGGCGAAAAATACACCAACTACAGCAAGGCCATCAGGTGTGAGGCCCTCAGGGGGGGAGATAAACCTGAAAAAAAGCATGATGGCGAGCATAATGCCAAGATTCGCATAAAACTTTGGCCCGTTTTTGCTGATGGAACCTGCCATGCTTCTCCTCCATGTTGAACATGTGCTGGTTTTGCTCAGTTATGATAATCTGCTGTACAGTCAGTATTCCATGTATTGGGGGGGATATGCTTTCTTTAGTTTGTCGTCATGATAAGTGGAAAAAAACGGAAAAGAAAAATATTAATTATTGATAGCTGGCTGTCGGCAATGCTGACGGTGGCAAAAAACAAGTCCTGAGGTATAGAGGGAGGGATTTCGACGTGAGGAAGGCAGGCCTGCGGGAAGAATAGGTCTGCGGCGCGCTTCAGCGAGGAAGTATGGACGGGCGGAACGTGCGGCTGTTTCGTGTCGGGACAGTCTGACGGGGAAAGGCGGCGCTGTGCCGCCCCGGTATAAGACTCTGCGTGAAAGAGCGGTTTGCGCGGCAGGGGAGATGCGAAGCTTTTGGAGGAAACCGGATGCGTCTGGAGCAACTGGAAGTTTTTGTCGCTACGGCAAGATGCGGTTCCATCAGCGCTGCGGCCAGAAAGCTGGGGATTTCCCGGCCGGCCGCTTCGGCGGCAGTGAAATCGCTTGAACAGGAGCTCGACGTCGCCCTTTTGCTCAAAGGCAATCAGGGAGTTCATCTGACTCCCGCTGGGCAACTTGTTCTGGAAAAGGCGGCCGGGGCGCTGGCTCTGATCGACGAAATGCGCAATTATGGGCGGGCGGACATAAAGAACAGCGTTTCCATATGCTCCACGCCGCTGCTTTCCCTTTATCTCACGCGCAATATCTTTCTTCCGTTCAAGGAGCGGCATCCGCACTTTGATATCGTCATCAGCAACACCTACCTGACCGACGTCGTTCGTCAGCTGGAAACGAGAGCCTCATGCATGGCGGTCACTCTGACCTCTCTCGGATTAAACATTGTGGAGAGCGCCAAAAAGCTGGGTTGTGAAATCATTCCGCTTTATACGGATGAGAGAAAGCTGTTCATGGGGGCCCGACATCCTCTTGCAGCCAGGGAATATCTTACGGCGGAGGATCTTTCCCGTCTGAACATCGCCCTTTATTCAACCGACCAGGAGCAGGTTTCCAGACAGTATCTTCCCTATTTTGCGGGGAGCTACAGGGTGTCCAACCGTAGCGACATGCTGGACCTTGTGGTGCGCAACGAGGCTGTATTCATTCATCCTGCCATACAGTGCCGTCATGACCTTCGCGTCATCAAGGGCGATGTGGTGGAAAAACGTCTGAGGCTGGACAGCATAAAGCATGAGGTGCCGGTAGTGGCTATACGTCTGCCGGAACTCACGGTTGCCGAGCGTCTTTTTTGGCAATACCTCATCGTCAATTTTGCCAAAAAATTGTAGAAGCGGAGCGTACAATATATCCAGCGGCGGAGCGGCAGCATTCCTGCGTCGCTTGCGCAAAGAACGGAAAAGCGGCCCCCCTTGGGAGGGGTTGCCGCGTTGTCATAAAAGGCGGAGGGGATAAGGTCGCCTTGAAGGCTTTGGTTGCACGGGCTTTTGTAAAAAGCATGTTGTTTCTGATGCTTATCTTGTGCGCTGTCCGGGCCTTCCAAAATTCTGGTTGCCGCCGTGCGGTTTTCGCGCCATGTCCCGGGGTGCGGCTCGGCGTTTAAGCCCTTCGCGCCGACCGTGGAGCCTGCGGCCCCGGGCACGGGCGCTCTTCAGTTTTACCTTGTCGTGCTTGAAGCAGGTTTTTCGCCGCTCTGTTCTGTTTTGTTCTCCATGGAAATTCGGCAGTTCGGCAGGAAACGGAGGAATGATTGGCAACACAGGGAGAGAATGCAGGATGCCGAAAAGGGTGATGGGAAATCTTGCATTACGCCCATATTCGATACAAGGATACGGAATCCATCGGGGCCTGTCTGTACCCGTACAGCTGCGCCACATTCAAGGGGATTCCGGTACGACGCGCAGGCCGTTGAGTGCGCTGTCGCGCTCCCGGCCTTGCACGGGCCGGAAGCTGCATCGGCTTTCAATGGGGGGCAATCTCGTGACTGCACCACCCAGGAAAAAAACAAAATAAAAAACTCCGTGGAGGCGGAGAGCGGGCAAATTTGCCCCACATACAAACAAAAAAAGGGTTGCATTTTTATGCAACCCTTTGACTTCATTTGGCGTCCCCAGGGGGATTCGAACCCCCGTTGACGGCGTGAAAGGCCGTTGTCCTGGGCCGACTAGACGATAGGGACATAAACCGGAGGTCGTTCTATACCTCAGGGAAGGAAGGGACGTCAACCGCTTTTGTCCCTCCTTCCCCGGATGTTTTTTACTTCTTCATAACCAGACCCTGCTCGGCCTGCTCGCGGGTGATACGCTGAACGCCGTCCCGCGTGGCGAAGCTGCCCACCGTGGGCGAGGCGATATTCGCCAGTAAGTCGATATGGCCGCCGGTGGAAAGTTTGGCCAGGTTGACGCTTTTGTTCCCCTCATTATCCTCGAAGTGCCAGGCGTTAATCCTGGTGCCGTCGAAGTCGTCGATAACCACTTTGAAATAGCCGTCGGGACCAACAAACACGTTGTTGGCGCTGTCCAAAACCACTTCTTCCTTATTGGTCAGAAGGATTTCGTTCAGCTCGCCGCACGATGCTCAGGTGTCGGGCCGTACCAGAAAACGGGGATCGGAAGGCCAGGGCGCGGGATTGCCCAATTCGTACACGTCGCTGTACATATCCAGCGTTACTTTGCCGTCCTTCACCGGGCCGCCGGGCTTGAGCATGGCAAGCTGCACGCTGACCTTTCCGTCTGCGGAATTCATCTGGAAACGGGCGCGGTCGTAGGCGCTGCTGGGCAGGTAGTCAAGCAAGGATGCATCGTTCAGATGAGAGAAGGTTTTATCCTGGCTTTTGCCGGCGGCATCGGTAAGACGCAGGCTCACTTCCTCCGGCGATACGCCCAATACCTCGACCGTGCAGTCGCCCACCTTGGCCTTTTCGCCCTTGGCGTAGGCGCCGGTGATGCGGGGGGCGGCCGACAGCCAGATTCGCGTGAGACTGGGGGTGCCGAATTCTTTGACGCTGATTTCCTGGGCGTCGGCTTTGTCGGCGATGAGATAGGACTGGCCGCTAGGGTAGGTGGAGCTGGTAAAGTAGGTATTGTGGTACAGGGGCCCGGTTTCATCCGGGCTTAGCACGTATTTGCCCGCGGGAAGCCCCAGGCCGTCGTTGTACTTGCCGGTGGAAAAGTCCTTGAGCGTAGGGCTGATGGCCACGGTGAAATTGGTGCCGTAGTATGCGCCCGAAGCCTTCATGATGCGCGCTGTGGCCGACTGCGCGATGTTGCCGTAAGGATAGGCTTTACCGGCGGTAAACTGAAGCAGGCGTGAACCGTCGTCCAGCAATTTGACGGATTCGTCGGGCTTGAGCTTGATGTCCTTGAGTATAATATACTGATATTCCTCGTTGACCACAGGCTGGCGTTTGCCGAGCATCAGCACGTCCAGGCCGGTCATGGTGCCGATGCTGCCCAGCCGGGACGTATAGTACAGCCCCTCCGGCGGGATGATGATTTTGCCGTGGTCGATATAGCTTTTGCGGATGACCACGCCTTCGGTAATGGTGCGTTTGGCGATGTACAAGTCGAGATCGTAACTTTTAAAGCCCGGCACCACGGCGATGATGGCCGCCGTACGCGCGGGCGGCTGACACAATGCCGATTCCGCGTCCTCGGCCGAAGCCGCCGGAGCGGGGACCAGCGCGGCGCAGGCCATGCTGCAGGCCAGCCATGCCTTGATATGGTTTTTCATGCGGAAAACCTCCTTTTTGTCCACAGTTTGGACGCTCGGCCGTTTTTTTGTCAAAAGCTATCATTGCGCTCATGTTCATAACTGCTGATTTTTTTGAAGAGGATATTGGAGCCAGGGCCGGAATTCCGCGTTCCGGATATGAAAAACCGCCCTTTCGGGGAAAGGGCGGTTTGTTGAGGAAAGTGAAAAAAGTCGTGGGCTAGTTCGAGGTCGATGCCGTTCGGGGAGACGCGGCCCGGGTCGGCGCGGGAACAGGAATGGCCGTCGGCGTGCCGGGGGTATCCACCCAACCGCCGCCCAGAGCCATGCACACCTGAACGATGGACGAAAGGTGGCTGGTGCGCACGTTGGACAACTGCACTTCGGCGTCGAACAGCGAACGCTCGGCGTCCAATACGTCCAGATAAGAGGCGTAACCGTTTTCGTAACGCAGGCGGGCCAGCTCGGTGGCTTTGCGCAGGTTGTCCACGGCGATGGCCAGGGTATCGGCGATGTCCGTGGTGCGTTGCTGGATGACCAAAGCGTTGCGGATGTCGCGGAAGGCTCCCTGTACGGTCAGGGCATAGTTGGCCAGCGCTTCGCGCATGGCGGCCTCGCTGACCTTCACGTTGTTGGAAATACGGCCGAAGGTCAGAAGCGGCACCGAAATGCTGCCGCCGAAAGCCCACATATCGGAGGCTCCGGTAAACAATTGATCCAGTTTGCCGCTCTGGGTGCCGAGTTGCCCGGTCAGGGAGATGGACGGGAACCAGGCGGCCTTGGCTACGCCTATTTTGTAGTTGGCGGCCCTTAACTGGGCCTCGGCTGCCACGATGTCGGGACGGCGTTCCAACAGTTCCGACGGCAGCCCGGCGGGCAGCTGGGGCGCGCTGGGCAGGGCGTCGATGGACAGGCCGCGCTCGGGACTTTCCTCAAAAATGGCCCGGGGCGAGCGGCCCGACAGTACCATCAGGGCGCTTTCAGCCGTGGCCACCTGGTATTCGGCGGTGTACACGTTGGCCCGCATGGTATCGGTTTCGGTTTTAGCCCGCAAAAAGTCCAGTTCGCTGATCAGGCCCTCGTCGTAGCGGGCCTGGTAAATTTTCAGAGCTTCCTCGCGGGTCTGCAAGGTCCGCTTGGCGATATTCAACTGGGCGTCGTAGTTACGCAAATCAAAGTAGGCGATGGTCGTTTGACCCGCCAGGCTGAGCAGCACTCCCCTCTGCCCCGCTTCCGTGGCCAGCAGTTGTTCCCGCGCGGCGGCGGTGGAGTTGCGGTACTTGCCCCACAAATCCAGTTCCCACACGGCCTGGAGCGCGGCCGACCAGGATTCCCCTTCGCGGCCGGGGGCGCCGGAACTGGCGGGAATACCCGGGTTTATGGCGTGCAAAGCGTCCTGCAGGGCGCCCAAGCCCTTGGCCAGGCCGTAAGAGGCCGAAGCGTCGGCGCTGAAGCGGCTTTTGCCGCCGCTGCCCGAGCCCGCCAGAGTGGGGAACTGTTCGCCCCGTGCATAGCCCAGGTAGGCCCGGGCCTGTTCCACGCGGGCCATGGCCGCCGCCAGGTTTTGGTTGTAGGCCAAAGCCTCGTTGACAAGCTTGTTCAGGATGGGATCTTCGAAACGTTTCCACCACTGGACTTCCAGGCCCTGCTCGGTCACAGGACCGTTCCATGTGGCGGGCAGGTCCATGACCGGACGCGAATAGTCCGGCGCAAAGGAGCACCCCGCCAACGTCAGCGACGCCAGTGCGCACATGATGAGTCGTTTCATAATTATTCCTCGTCCGTGGGAGTGGCGACGCGGTTGCCGCGCACTTTTTGGGCCGCCTGCATGACGATCCGGTAGAAGTAAGGTACAATGAGGGGAGCCAGGATGGTGGCCGCCAGCATCCCCGACACCACGCTGACCCCGATGGCCCGGCGGCTGCCCGCGCCCGCGCCGGTGCTGACGGCCAGAGGCAGGGTGCCGAGAATGAAGGCGATGGAGGTCATGATGATGGGACGGAAACGCAGGCGGGCCGCCTCGATGGCCGACGGTACGATGTCCATGCCCTGTTTGTGCAGATCGGCGGCGAACTCTACGATCAGGATGGCGTTTTTACAAGCCAGGCCGAGCAGAGTGATCATGGCCACCTGGGTATAAACGTCGTTGTTGAGGCCCGTCAGCCAGTTGCCGAGGATGGCCCCGAACACGGCGAAGGGCACGGCCGAAAGAACGGCCAGGGGCAGGCTCCAGCGTTCGTACTGGGCGGCCAGGATGAGGAAGACCATGAGCAGCGACAGGCCCAGTACGCCGAAGTCCGTGCCGCCGGTCTGCACTTCCTGGTAGCTGGAACCCGACCAGGCGATGGTATAGCCTTGGGGCAATACTTGCCGGGCCACATCCTGAAGGGCGGCGATGGCCTGACCGGAGCTGTAGCCCGAGGCGGGGTTGCCCGTCACCTTGGCGGCCGTGAGGCCGTTGAAGTGAGTGACGATTTGCGGCCCGCTGTCGGCCCGTACGGATACCAGCGACACCATGGGGATTTGCTTGCCGTCCATGCTGCGCACGTAGACGTTTTTGATGTCGTCCGGCAGGCTGCGATAGGCGGCGTCGGCCTGCATGAACACGCGGAACGTGCGGCCTTCCCTGTTGAAGTCGTTGATATAGGTGGCCCCCAGGGTGGCGCCCAGGGTATTGAACACGTCGCTGACGTTGACGTTGAGCAGACGGGCCTTTTCGCGGTCGAGATCGACGAACAGTCGCGGCGCGTTGACGCTGTAAGAACTGCTGACGCCGGTCAATTCCGGCCGCTGGGCGGCCGCGGCCAGGAAGGCGCGGGTGACGTCCGACAGTTCCTTGTCGTTGCCGCTGGTGCTTTCGATCATCATTTCAAAACCGCCGGTGTTGGACAGACCCACGATGGGCGGCGGATTGAAGGGCAGCACCAGGCCCTTGGTTTCAGCCATGCCGATGACATACACTTCTTTCAGGATATCTTCCACGGTGATACCCTGGGCATCGCGCTCGCTCCAGTCGTCGAGGGTCAGGAATATGGCCCCGTTGTTGGGATTGAGCGTGCCGTTCATCATGTCGAAACCGGCCAGACTGATGGTATATTTGACGCCTTTGAGCTTTTCGACCTGATCGGCGACACGGTTCATGAGAGCCTGGGTCTGAGGCAGGGCCGTGCCGTCGGGCAGAATGGCCATGACCATCAGCGCGCCCTGGTCTTCTTCGGGTACCAGAGCCGTGGGCACCCGTTCGAACAGGCCCCACGTGGCTGCCAGCAGGGCGGCCATGAGGCTCAGCGTCAGCAGACTGGAGCGCAGGAAGACCTTGACCCCGGCGGTGAAACCGTCGGTGACCTTGGCGAAGAACGCGTTGAACCACTTGAAGAATCCCCTTGGCTCGTGGGTGGACTTGCGGATCAGGAGCACGCACAGAGCCGGGGTGAGGGTCAGGGCCACAATGCCCGAGATGATGACCGAAATGGCGATGGTGATGGCGAACTGCCGGTACATCACACCCGCCAGACCGCCCAGGAAGCCCACGGGGATGAAGACGGCGCACAGCACCAGCACAATGGCGATGACCGGGGCCGTCACTTCGCTCATGGCTTTGGCCGTGGCCTGACGGGGAGTCAGGTCCTCGGTTTCCAGCACACGGGTCATATTTTCCATGACCACGATGGCGTCGTCGACCACAATGCCGATGGCCAACACCAGGGCGAACAGGGTCAGGGTATTGATGGAAAAGCCCAGAGCGTAGATGCCCGCGAAGGTGCCGATAAGGGCGATGGGCACGGCCAGGCAGGGGATGAGGGTGGCCCGCCACTTCTGGAGGAAGAGGAAGACCACCAGGAACACCAGGACAATGGCTTCGATCAAAGTTTGGATTACTTCCTCGATGGAGATGCGCACAAAGGTCGTGGTGTCGTAAGGCACTTCGTATTGCAGGCCCACGGGGAAGTTTTGGGATATGGTCTGCATGTATTCGGCCACGCGGTCGGCGGTATCCAGAGCGTTGGCCCCCGAGGCCAGATAGATGGCCATAGGCACGGCGTTGACGCCGTTCACCTTGGCGTCCAGATCATAGTTGGCCGCTCCCAGTTCCACCCGGGCCACGTCCTTAAGACGCAATACCCCCCCGCCGCCTGGCTGGGTGCGGATAATGATGTTGCCGAATTCTTCGGCCGTAAGCAGGCGACCCAGGCCGCTGACCTGCCAGGTCATCATGATGTCGGTGCCGCCGGGTTGGGCGCCGATGGTGCCGGCGGAATACTGGTTGTTCTGATCGCGGACGGCCTGGGCGATATCGGCCGTGGACAGATTCAGTTCGGCCATGCGCAGGGGGTTGAGCCAAATACGCATGGCCCAGTCCTTGGACCCCAGCACTTCGGCGTTGCCCACGCCGGGTATGCGCTTGAGGCCGTCCACGATATTGATGGTGGCGTAGTTGTTAAGGTAGACGGTGTCGTACATGTCGTCGGCGGCGGACAGGGTGACCATTTCCAGAATGGCCGACGAACGTTTCATGACCGTCACGCCGTATTGACGGACAATTTCGGGCAGGCCCGCCAGGGCCGCCTGTACCCGGTTGTTGACGTTGACCGTGGCCATGTCGGGGTCGGTGCCCACTTCAAAGTATACGGTGAGCAGCATGACGCCGCTGACCGAACTCACCGAGTTCATATAGATCATGTCGTCCACGCCGTTGATCTGCTGTTCCAGCGGCGTGGCCACGGTCTGGGCTATGGTTTCGGGGCTGGCGCCGGGGTATTGCGCCATGACCATGACCGTGGGCGGCACGAGATCGGGGTACTGCGATACGGGCAACACCCGAAGGGCCATAAGCCCCATAATGACGAAAAAGATGGACAGAACGGCCGAAAAGACCGGTCGACGCAGGAAAAAGCCTTCTTTGATGACCGCTTTGGTCGGAGTGGTAGCTGTGTCCATGGGGCCTCCGCCTTAATGGGTCGAGCCGGAAGCGGCCGGAGCGGACTGGTCGGGTTGCGCGGACGCGCCCTTTTCGTCGGCCGGGAGTACGGGGGAAGGAACGCCCAGCTCGCTCGCCGGAGGCACGGTCACCGAGTCGGGCGTGGACAGCGGCGTCCGGCGGGAGGGGCGCGGCAGAAGTTTCGGCGTGATCGGGCTGTCCGGCCGTACTTTGTTGATGCCCTCCACCACGATGGTGGTGCCCGGTTCAAGCCCGCCGTCCAGCAAAAATTCGTTGCCGAAAATTTCTCCCAGCTTGATGGGCGTGAGGCGGGCCATGGGGTGTTCGTCCTTGGTATAGACCGTATAGACCATAGGTCCCTGGGCGGTTTGCAACACGGCGTTCTGCGGCACCAGCATGGCGTCGACCAGCGTAACGGCGCTGATGGAAACCGAGGCGTACTGGCCGGGCAGCAGCCCGCCGGCCGGGTTGGGGAACTGGGCGCGGGCGTGGATGGCGCTGGTAGCGGGGTCCACCTTGGTGTCGACAAAGGTGACCCGGCCGACGTGCGGGAACTGTTCGCCTTCCAGCAACTGCATGACGGCATCTGCATCCCGAATGGTCGTCCGGGCCCGTTTTTCGGCCTCCAGGCGTTTGGTCATACGCATTTCCGCGCTGGGAATGGAAAAATTGACGTACATGGGGTCGGTTTGATTGATGGTGGTCAACGGCGTGCCGGGGCTGATCAGGTTGCCTTCGGTCACCGACTCGCTGGACGTGTAGCCGGAAATGGGGGCCACCACCTTGGTGTAACCGAGTTGAATCTGAGCCTGCTCCACCGATGCCTTGGCCGATTCCACCTGGGCCCGCGCGCTGTCGTAGGCGGCCTGGGCGTTGTCGCGATCTCGCTGGCTGACGGCGTTACGGGCGTATAGGGGCAAAATGCGGTCATATTCGCGCTTGGCGTTGTTGTACTGGGTCTGGGCCATGGTCAGCTGGCCCTGGGCCTGATCCAGAGCGGCCTGATAGGAAGCCGGGTCTATTTCAAACAGAACCTGACCTTTGGCGACGTAGTCGCCTTCCTTGTAGGTGCGCTGCTTGAGGATGCCGCCTACCTGGGCGCTGACCGTGGCCGACAGGTAGCCCATGGTCTGCCCCATATAAGTGGATTGCAAGGGCACGTTTTCCGGTACGATTTCCATGACGGCGACCACCGGCGGCGGCATTTGGGCAGTGGATTCCATCGTTTTTTTGTCGTCCGAGCAACCGGCCGCGGCGACCGCGAGAGCAAGGCAAAACAATGTGCCGGAAATGTGCTGGAAATAATGTCGGGTCATGAACAAACTCCTTATCCATGCAGGAAGGAACGCTTGGGAATGTGCGGACGGCGATGTCCGGCCTGGCGTGCATTGACAAAAAAACGGCAACCCGTCAGACTTACGAGAATGGTGTCGTGTTTTTTAACATGCGCTCGGTTGAGCGTCCATTAGGTATGACTATGAATCCTTTTATAGTGCGGGGCATTTTGATAGGTGGCTCCCTGGGCGTATTCGCCGCGTTGTTCGGCATCGTGGACAACATGGCGCGGGCGTTCATTCTGGGCATGATCGCGGGCGGCCTGGCCGGTCTGACTCTGGCCCGGCTGCGACGCAACAAAGCGCCGGTGGATTGAGGCCGGACGCTCGGCTTACGCTTCATCAGGGAAGGCGCGGCTCCTTGTTTCGCCCTGGCGGCGGCTGGACGTTGGAGAAACGGGGGCGGCACGTTCTTGCGACGCTTCCGGCCGGGCGCGATCCGAGGAAGCTAAGGCGCCGTCCGCCGGCCGAGCGCGAAATCCTGCCAGAAGGCACGTGAAATTTTGCAGAAGCGTCTCCACCGGATCGGGGGAAGATATTTCGTCGGTTTCGGGAAAAATATCGGAGTTTATAGCCAGACTGAACGGCAACACTCGTTCCCGCCACATGAGGGGGGCGAATACCCCGGGTATCACGGCCAGAAAAATTTGCCGCACGGGGATATCCCGCCGCAGGTCGCCCGCTTCCCACGCCTCGGCCAGCAGATCATACAGCAGGCGGATGTGGCGCAGACCGTGACTGCGGGTCACTTCCAGCACCAGCGGTACGCCCGCGTTGATGTCCATCCACAAATTTCTTACTATAGCGCGGTTTTCCACAGTGAACCGGGCTATAAGCCGCAACGCGCAGGCCAGTCTGTCCAGCGGAGCGCCGTTCTGCCGGACGCCGGCAGATAATTCGTTGAAAAAATATTGATAGGTTTTATTCAGAAGCTGGCGCACAAATTCGTCTTTGGAGCCGAAGTGATAATTCAGCATCCGGACGTTGACGCCGGCCCTGGCGCACACCGCCCGCACCGACAGCCCGCGCACGCCGCCGCGCTCCAACTCGGCGAAGCCCGCTTCCAGCAGGGCGCGATCCAGATTCTGGGAGGGGCGTGCCATAGTAAACGTCTGTTTAAAAATTGCTCCAAAAAAAGTCCTCTGCCGGGACGAAAGTTTTTCTACAGATGTTTAATAATAGTGTCAACCGCCAGGTTACGCAATTTAAAGGATTACGGGGCGCGTCTTGAGGTCCGTTGTTCGCCTCATGAGCATTATTGTATCTATCTTTGTGATATTATATAATTTGCTGGTATAATGCCCTTGTGAACGTCCTGAAGAAAGGCAACAGTGGGGAGGGACGTGCAAGGCGGCTTGCCAGGTGGCCGGGGCTCGGGCATAGTCGGTTTCATGCGCTCTTGTCGGCGCGGAACTTCGTCCGGCGTGTAGTGAATATATGGATCGGTACGCTGTTTTTTCCTCTCTGTTTTTTCGTGTGTATGCGGGCTTGTGGCGTGCGGCCCGGCCTTTGCTGCGGCGCAACAAAAGGTTGAGCGACGGTTGGGCCGAGCGCTGTGTTCCCGTTGATTGGATGGGGGGCGAGGCTCCGGTCGATTTGTGGGTGCAGGCGGCGTCGGGAGGCGAAGCCCACCTGGCCGTGGCTTTGCTCCATGCCCTGCCCGAGCGGCCCGCCCTGCGGGTGCTGGTGGCCACTTGGACCCGGCAGGGGCGGGAGGTGATCGAAACGGCCCTGCCCGCCCTGAGGGCGGCCCGCCCCTGGCTGACGGTGCTGGTGCGTTACGCTCCGTTGGACGAGCCCGCCGTGGTCCGACGGGCGGTGGAAGCGGCCCGCCCCCGTGTCCTGGCTCTTCTGGAAACGGAGTTGTGGCCGGGGCTCCTGGGGGCCTGCGCCGAGGCCGGAGTGCCGGTGCACGTTATCAACGGGCGTATGACCAAGACGAGTTACGAGTGTTACCGGATTATCGCATCCGCGTTGCGGAGTCTGCCGCTGCGCGGCATCCACGCCGTGTCCGCCGAAGACGCGGAGCGTTTCGCCCGCCTGTTCGATCGGGTCGCCGCCCCGGACGAGCCGCAAACGGTTCGCCCCGCGACAGTGGACGTTATGCCCAACATCAAATTCGACCGGGCTGTGGATACCCTGAGCGCCCCCCCTTCGTTGGAGCTGGCTCCGTTGTTTCGCGACGTGTCTCCCCTTATTTTGTTGGCATCGGTGCGCAAGGAGGAGGAAACCCGGGTGGTGCCCTGGCTGGGACGGCTGTTGCGCGCCTGGCCCGACGGCGCGGTGGTGGTGGCCCCACGCCACATGCATCGGGTAGGCGCCTGGATGAGCCGCCTGCACGACTTGGGCCTGCGACCCCGGGCCGCTACGGAATTGGAGGAGGGCGAAACATGCCCGCCGGGTTCGGTGCTGGTATGGGATCGTTTCGGCGAATTGCCCCGCCTGTATGCTGTGGCCGACGCCGCTTTTGTGGGCGGAAGCTTCGGCTTGGGCGGCCAGAATTTTCTGGAGGCTTTGGCCGCGGGACTTGTCCCCTGCGTGGGGCCGTCACTGGAGAATTTTCGCTGGGCTCTGGGGCTGGATCGCTTGTCCGCTCAGCCTTCGTTGCCCTCATTGGAGGCTGCGGGCCTGCTGCATATATGTCCCACCCCGCGTGCGGCGTGCGAATGTCTGTTGAAGCCCGGCCCGGACCCGGCGGAGAGGGCGGACGTGCGGGAGCGTTTTCTGGCCTGGCTGACGCCCCGCGCGGGTGGGGCGGCTTACGCCGCTCGGCTCCTCGACGCAGCTTTGGACGAGGCGGAGTGAACTCATGGGGACATTGTTTTCCCGCTTTTTTAAAGAGCCGGTCGCCCCGGCCGCCCGCGTCCGGGTGGTGCTGGTGGGCGCGGGTGAAGTGGGATTCCGCATTGCCAAGCGTCTGGCCCAGGACGGCAAGGAAGTGGTGGTCGTCGATCTCGATCCGGAGCGCCTGAGTGAAATACAGGACGCTATGGACGTCCAAACCGTGACCGGATCGGGCTCGTCGCCGTCGGTGCTTCAGGAGGCGGGCGTAGAGGGGGCGGGGTATTTCCTCGCCGTTACGGACCGGGACGAAATCAATCTGGTGTCCTGCATGTTCGCCAACGCCCTGGCTCCGGCGGCGGTCAAGCTGGCCCGCATCCGCAATCCGGAATACGCCCGGTATCCGGGGCTGCTCGGCTCCGACGGACTCAATATCCGCATGATGGTCAATCCGGACGAGGAAGTGGTGCGCACCATCGATCGCCTGCTGTCCCTGCCCGGCGCGTTGGACTACGCCCAGTTTGCGGACGGCCGTATCCGCATGGTGGAATACAAGGTGGAGCAGGCGCCTTTTGTGGATCGGCCCCTGATGCGCTTCCGTGAGTTGGTGGGCGACGACGGCATCATGGTGGCCTGCATCCTGCGCAAGGATGCGCTTATTATCCCCGACGGAGGCGAAGCCATCCACTCCGGCGATACGGTGTATTTCGTCTACCGGGTCGAAGCCCAACGCTCCCTGCTGCGCGCTCTGGGGCGGACCAGAGGTTTTTTCAATACGGCCTGCATCATCGGCGGCGGCAACATCGGCATGTTGCTGGCCCGCCTTTTTGAAGACAAGGGGGTGGACGTCAAGCTCATCGAACGCGACGCGGCCCGCTGCGAAGAACTGGCCGACATTTTGGACGGCACCCTTGTTCTGCACGGCGACGGCACGGATAAGGCCCTGCTGGAAGAAGAAAACGTGGGCAAGATGGATGTGGTGGCCGCCGTCACCGGCGACGAGGAGACCAACATTCTGTCCTGCCTGCTGGCCAAATCCTTGGGCGTGCGCGATACCGTGGCCAGCGTCAACAAGGCTGCCTACCTGTCGCTGATGGAGCTTATCGGCATTGACCACAGCGTCAGCGCCCGGGTGGCGGCGGTCAACGGTTTTCTCAACTATATCCGGCGGGGCCGGGTGGTGGCCTCGGCCAGCGTGGGCGGCGAGGCCGCCGAGGTGCTGGAGGCCCAACTTCCCGAGGGCTCGCCCCTGCTCGGCAAGCCTGTGCGCGCCCTGGAACTTCCCCGCAACGTCCTGCTTCTGGCCGTGCTGCGTTCCTCCGAACCTAAAACGGGCGTGTTTATTCCCGACGGCGGCACCGTCCTCGCCCCCCTCGACCATGTCATTCTGCTCGGCACCCGTCCGGCCATCAACAAACTTGAGCCTCTGTTGGCCGCCGTGGGGCCGAACCTTGCCGCAGCCGATTCCGGCATCTCCCCCTCTCAATAGAAGGTTTTCACTTTGAAATGCTCTGCGGAGCCGCGCGCAGCGAGAC
This sequence comes from uncultured Desulfovibrio sp., assembly GCA_900541395.1. Classification (GTDB taxonomy): domain Bacteria; phylum Desulfobacterota; class Desulfovibrionia; order Desulfovibrionales; family Desulfovibrionaceae; genus Mailhella; species Mailhella merdigallinarum. The sequence continues at coordinate 16,084 of UQJT01000028.1, read as the reverse complement.
TTATCCATGCCGCGCTTACCGGCGCCAACTATAGGCCGTAAATTATAACACGGCAGATTTCAAAGCAAAATCGCTCGAATATTATAAGGGCAGAGCCCCGCTCTTCAACTTTCCAGATAGGGGTTGGAGGCGGTGAGGTAGTGGCGCACGTAGTCGTCGACGCCTTCTTCCAGGCTGCGGAAACGGAAGTCGCACCCTACGCGTTCCATCCAGCCCATGTCGGCCTGAGTGAAGTACTGATATTTGCCCTTGAGGGTGTCGGGCATGTCGATGTATTCGATGGACGGCTCCCGGTCCATAGCCGTGAATACGGCGCGGGCCAGGTCGTTCCAGGTGCGGGCCCGACCGGTCCCCACGTTGAAGATGCCGTTTACGTCCTGGTGTTCCACAAACCACAGGATAAGTTCGGCGCAGTCCTTGACGTACACGAAGTCTCGCTTCTGGCCGCCGTCTTCGTAGTCGGGCCGGTCGGAGCGGAAGAGTTTGAGCGTGCCGCTTTCCTCAATCTGGGGCACGGCCTTGCACACCACGCTGCGCATGTTTCCTTTGTGATATTCGTTAGGACCGTAAACGTTAAAAAATTTGAGGCTGACCAAATCCTGGATGGCCCCTTCGCGCACGGCCCACAGATCGAATAATTTTTTGGAGTAGCCGTACATGTTGAGGGGGCGCAGCCGGGGCATAAGTTCCAGCGAGTCGGAAAAGCCCAGGTTGCCGTCGCCGTAAGTTGCCGCGCTGCTGGCGTTGATGAAGCGCGCGCCCGCGTGCAGGGCGTGTCGGCACAGATCGCGCGAATAGTGGAAATTATTGGCCATCAGAAAGTCGGCGTCCCGCTCCGTGGTGGAGGAGCAGGCGCCCATGTGGATGACGGCCTCCACGCCGTCGAGCCATTCGTCCCGGCGCAGGCCCGCGATGAAGGCGTCGCGGTGAATGTAGTCCGTATAGCGCAGGTGAACGAGGTTCTTCCATTTATCGGTAGAGGCCAGATTGTCCACGATGAGGATGTCGTCCACGCCGCGGCGATTCAGTTCCCATACCACGGCGCTGCCGATCATGCCCGCGCCTCCGGTGACGATATACATGGCGATTTCCTTTGCGCGCCGGAACGACGGCGCGGCTGGCGTATCAGGATGGACGGCAGACCTACAGGGCGGCCTTTGTGGTTTGCACCAGCATGATGCCGCCGTCCGGGGCGGGGCGGGCGTCCAGGCCGTACATGACCACCGTGCGCAGCAGCGGGCGGCCGAACAGAAAATCCAGTTCCAGAGGCAAGGCGGCCTGTTTGTCCGCCACCAGCTCGCGGAAGGCTCGGTCGTATTCCACAATTTCCAGAAATTCGCGGCGGGCGGTCTCGTCCTCGTTCAGGGCCGGAGCCAGTTCGGTCAGATGCGCATAGTCGCAGCGTTCGTCGTGGGCGTCCATGAGTTCGCTCCACCAGGCCGGAGCCTTGATGAGTTCGCACACGGCCCGACGGTCCAGGCGGTCTTCGCCGCTCATGGACAACAGGGCCTCCGGCGCTTGGCAGAACAGCGCCCGGCATTCGGCAGGGTGTTTGCCGTACAGGAAGCAACTGTTGGTCCCCATGAGGAAGCGACAGGTCCAGTCGTCGGGGCGGGAACCGGCCGGAGGAGCGATTTTGACGATTTCCTGAGGAAGAGGCACGATGCGGCCTTCATTTTCGTCGCGCACCAGTTCGCCGGCGCGGAATGCGCACAGGTCCTGAGCCCGCAACAGGCCTTCGCGGAACAGTGTCTCATCCTGACGGTGCAGGGCCGGTCCGCCTTTGCGACAGCAGGTGCCGCATTGTTTACACACGGGTTTTTCTGGCAGCATGATACGGATGGGTTGAGGTTGGGCGCGTCCGGCGGCAATCGCAATCGTCGTCGGACGGCGGGGTCAGTCGCCGTTTTCCTGAAAACGCAGTCGCCGGATGCGGACTTTGCGGAATTCCTTGTGTGTTTCCAGCATATTTTTTTGCTGATGCAATTCGTGGATTTCCGCCGGAAAGGCGATGCCGTGCAAGGGATCCTCGCGTTCCATAAGATCGCGTATGGTCCGCACGCACTGGGCCTGTGCCTTTTCAATCAGCGCGATTTGGTCTTCCAGTTCAGTTATCGTCTCCGGCAGGGGACTCTGGAGGAAGGTCTCCATAGACTCCTTGAGCGATAATACGGCGTCTTGCGGGTTTGACATCGACAGGCTCCGCTTTCTTGCGCCCGAGTTCGGGCGTGGGCAGGGTGTTGTACAGAGTCCAGAAGGCCGGGAACAGGTCGGTCAGTACGCCGGGATTGCCCAGGCGCAGATTGGGCCGGAGAAACGCGCCCAAGGCCAGGGCCACGGCCCACGGCGCGCTGGGGGCCAGCCAGGCGGGAAGCGGCGGCGTATCCCCGGTTTCCTCGCGGGCCTTCAGGTCGCCCCGTTCATCCGGAACCAGCCCCAGGCGGGCCAGAAAAGCGTCGCGCGTTTCGGTTTCGGCCTCCGGCACGGCGGCCAGGTTGACCGTTTGTCCGTTGCGGGCGGCCCGGGCTGCCAGCAGAACGGCCAGAGGCAACAATTCCGGCGCCTCGTCGCCCACGGCGCTCAGTTCCTCGGCGTCGAGCGCCTGGGGCGTTGCGTTTTCCAGCCTGGTGGAATGGATACCCTCCGCATCCGTCAGGACTTCCAACCCTGCTCGGTTCAACAGGCGTTCGGCCAGCGCGGCGGAGCGTGTCGAAGCCCATAGCCCCTCCAACCGAGTCCGGCCTCCGGCCAGGGCGGGCAGGGCCAGCAGAGCCGCGCCCAGAAGGGTGTTTATGGGCAGGACGGGTTTTTCGGGCAGGGAGGGAGCCCCCGGCGTCACGGTGATGGAGCGGTCGTCCCGTTCCACTTTGACCCCGGCTTCGGCCAATACCGTCAGCACGGTATCCAGGAGCGGCGGCTTGGCGGCGGGGCCGGTCTCGGGCAGCACGAAGCGGCCCGGCCGTTCTCGGAAAGGCGCCGCCAACAACAGGGCGGAAAGGAAATCGGGGGGCAGATCGGCGGGCAGGGTCACCGAGTCGGGCAGAATGCCCGCGCATTCCAACCGGATGGGCAGGCCGTTTTGGCCGGGCACCACGTTGGTCAGGCGCGCGCTCAGTTCAGGCAGAAAATGGCGCAGCGGCGCGAGGTCGAGAAAACGCAGGGAAGAACCGCCGGTGATTTTGAGGCGGCTGGGCATGTTCAGGCTGAAGGCGACGACCAGCCACAGGTTGAGCGCGTCGTCGCCGACGTGGAGCACCTTGTCCATGCCCCGTGTCATGCCCGAGCCGCCCCGGCTGAGTATGACGCCGTCTTCTTCCCACCACAGTCGGCCGCCCATTTGATTAAGGACTTTGACGGCGTCGACCACGGCGTCGGTCAAAGGCACGCGGGCCAGAGTGACGGTGCGGCCCGACGCGGCCGCCAAGGCCATCCAGCAGCGCGCGGCCGCCGCGTCGGCAGGGGCGGGCAGATCGAGGGCTACCGGTTTGTGGACGGGGGCGAGGTTGAAAAATGCCTGTTCTTCCTCGACCCGGCTCAGAGGCTCCACCGCCTGGAGCAAACGGAAGAGTTCGCGGGCCAGACGGGCATCCCGAGTCAGACGCGCGGCCTTTTCCTCCCACGAAACGCGCAGAGCTTTTTCCATATCCGGGTCCAGACGATCGCCCACGCGCAGTTTGGCCAGCAAGCGGGCGCGGCGCATAACAAGACGCAGCAGCTCTTCATCCGCTTCCTGCACGGCGGCCAGTTCACGGTTGCGAGGACCGCGGGGCCGCTCCAAGCTCCTGTCGTTCCGTTCCGGCCTGGGACCGCGGCCTTCGCCGCTGCGCGCAAAGCCGGGTTTGCGGCCGCGATCGAACCCGCCGGGCCGTCTATCGTCCCGCGCCCCGGCGGGTCGCGAAAATTCCGAACGTCCTTCCGGCCGTTTCCGGCGATCCTCTCCCCTATTATCCATGTCAAATTCCTGCTTTGCTCGTGTGGCGGGCGGCGTCGGCGCGCTGCCTCGTCGGTGCGGGGCGCTTCGCCGAGCCCCGGAGCCGAGTATTCTAGCTGTCTTCGCCGTTGCCCGCAAGGGTGCGGGGCGTCGGCGTCAGGCCGGATTTTTCTCCTGCCGCGAGGCGACGCCTACAATCCCATGCGCACCTGGTACACGCGGTTGCCGCGCACCACGCGCAACAGGATCTGTTGGTTCAGATAGGCGCGACGGAAGGCGTCGAGATAATCGGTTTTGCCCTTCACGGCGCGACCGCCCACGCCCGCGATAAGGTCGCCTTTGGCCAGGCCCAGGCCTTCGGCCGGAGACCCCGGTCGCACGGAGTCGACCACCGCGCCGTTTCGCCCGTCCTTGACCGTGGCGCCCCAACGGCGTTGGGCCAGGTTTTCGGCGGTTTTATCGTCGAATACGGCGGGCGACAGGGTAACCGTGGCCGCTTTGCCGTCGCGGTAATATTCCAGCGCCAGATCGTCGCCCGGTTGATGATTGCGCAGCAGCGACAGATATACGTCGCGGTCGCTCACCGGATGGCCGTCCAGGCCGCGCACCACGTCGCCGGGTTTGAGGCCCGCCTTGGCGGCGGGGCCGTCGAGCACCTCGGTAATCAGCAGACCTTCGGGGCTGGGCAGGCGCAGCACGCGGGCCGTGCGCGGGTCCACGTCCTGGCCGATAAGAGCCAGCCAGGAGGGAGTGACGTGCCCCTTGCCCAGAATTTCCTCCACCACACGGCGGGCTTTGTGGATGGGGATGGCAAACCCTATGCCTTCGCCCCGGGCGTCGATGGCTGTGTTGATGCCGATGAGCTCGCCCAGAATATTGAGCAGCGGACCGCCGCTGTTGCCGGGGTTGATGGCCGCGTCGGTCTGAATCAGGTCGGTGAACATGCCGTCCTCGGCCTGAATGGTGCGGTCCAGGGCGGAGATCACGCCCGTGGTCACAGTGTGGGAAAAGCCGAAGGGATTGCCGATGGCGATAACGGTTTCGCCGGGCATGAGGTCCGTAGAATCGGCCATGCGCACGGCGGGAAGATTTTTCGCTCCGTCCAGGCGCAAGACGGCGATATCGAAATCGGGCTCGGCGCCCACCACGTCGGCGCTGAAACTGCGGCCGTCGAGCAGACGCACGGAAATGGACGTGGCTCCGTTGACTACGTGGGCGTTGGTCAGAACCAGACCTTCTCCGCCGTCGATAATGACGCCCGATCCCACGCTTTCGGAACGGTAGGGCTGGTTCGGCATGCCGAAAAAAGCGTCGAAGGGCGTGGCGGGCCGTCGTTCGATCAAAGTGCTGGTGATGTTGACCACGGCCGGAGCCACCTGGCTGACGGCTTTGACTACCGGTGTCATACGGGGGCTGGAGGCGTCAAGGGCGAAAGCCGCGCGGGGCGAGAACAACCCGACGGGCGTCAGCAGCAGGCAGAGCAGAAACGGGACGGCGATGCGCATGGCGTTCCTCGCAAAAAGGGGATAAGAGACGGAAACAAAGTAACACCGGTACAAAACGACGCAAGCGGAGGCTTCAGACGTGAAATTGGAGCGACGGAACATCGTTGTCCCGAGCCGGTATGATTTCAGCCGAGCCGTTCTCGATCCGCCGCTTGCACAGCGTGATGCGGCGGATGGGCGAAGGAGGGCGCGGGCGTCGGATCAGCGGGAGGGCCGCCGGGAAGAGCGTGGAAAGGTAAGGCGCGCGCACAGGCCGCCTTCCGGACGGTTGCTCAGAATGATGTCGCCCCCGTGCTGTCGCGCCATGCTGCGGGCGATGGCCAGCCCCAGCCCGTTGCCGCCGGTGCTGCGGTTACGCGAGGGCTCCAGCCGGTAAAAAGGCTCGAACACGCGGGTCAGGTCCGCTTCGGGGATGCCGGGGCCGTTGTCGCAGATGACGATTTCGAGATGGTCGCGGCTGTTGCGCACGGACACCACGGCCCCGCCCCCGTAACGCACGGCGTTGTCCAGCAGATTGCCCAGGCAGCGCTTGAGGCTCAGGGGACGGGCCAGCAGCGGCTCCACTTCGTCCAGACTCCCGGCGTTCTCCAGCGTGACGTTCTGTCCCATGTCCTGCCGGTCTTCCACCAGACTTTCCAGCAACGCGGCCACGTCCACGGGCGCGAAATCTTCGCCTGAACTCTCCCTGGCCAGATCGATGGTGGTGTCCATGAGTTGCTGGAGTTCGTCCATGTCCTTTTGCAGGGGCGCGCGTTGCGTTTCATCCAGTTGCTCCACGCGCAGACGCATACGGGTCAGAGGGGTGCGCAAATCGTGGGATACCGCGGCCAGGGTGCGGGACCGTTCGTCCACGAAGTCGCGGATGCGGCGTTGCATACGATTGAAGGCCTGAGCCGCCTCGCGCACTTCGCGGGGACCGGTTTCGGGCAGGGGCGGGGTGCCGGGCAGGTCGCGGCCGAAATTGTCCGCCGCTCGCGCCAGGCGGCGCAGGGGGCGCACGATGAGGTAAAAGGCCAACAGGCTGACAAGCACAAAGAATATTTCCACCAGCAGTATGCCCCGCAGGGGAAAGTCGGGGATCATGGGAAAGCCGGGCGCGGAATCGTCGAATACCACATAGTGCCCGTCGCTTAGAGGAAGGACCACCGTGGCCTGATAAATGCGCGGGATCGCCCCGTGCGGGCCGCGTCGCCCGAGAAAACGACGCCAGGTGCCCTTTATTTCTTCCCAGGTGGTGGGGATGTTGACTTCGCGCACCACGGCCTTGGCGACCTTGGGAATATCGTGGTCCTCTCTGCCTTTCCGGCGGGTCATCTCCAGCGGGGGCACATTGTGATCCGCGCGGATGTCGGCCAAAGCCCGGTCCAGCAGGCGGGCCAACATGGCCGACGCTTCGTCCAGATTTTCGGGCGAGGCGAGCATGTCTTCGCCTTCCTTCCAGCGGACATGCGCGGTCGGGGCGGGCAGGACCGGGGCTTCCGGCTCTATATGAATGGAAAAACCTTTGGTGCTCATACGTCCGATAAGCACGGCGCGGCCTTCCTCGCCCGCCGTATCGAGCAGCAGGGCCATGTCGGCCATGCGCCGCGCCCGATCGCTCATGAGGCCGCGCAGGATATAATAACGTTTGGTTTCCGCCGCATGCAGGGCGCTGATGACCAGAAAAGCCAGAAAAGCCACGGTGAAGATAAGTATCAGTTGTCCGAACAGGGAGCGGGGCAGCAGGCGGGGCGCCGCGCGACGCGGACGACCGCCGGTCGGAGCGGGATTCGGGGACGTCATGGGGTCACTCCGCGGCCACGTCGCTGGTGAAGACATAACCGTCGCCGCGCACGGTTTTGATCAAACGGGCTTCCCGGCCATTGTCGCGCAGACGGGCGCGCAGACGGCAGACCTGTACGTCGAGACTGCGGTCGAAGGGGTTGCGGTCGGCGTCGCGGCCTTGGGCCTGCTCCTGAAGAAAGTCGCGGCTCAGCACTTCCTGGGGGTGTTCCAGAAACAGCGTCAGCAGACGAAATTCCGCGCCGCTCAGATTGACCACCATTCCGGTGGGGTCCACCAGGTGGCGGGCCGTGAGATTCAGCGTCCAGCCGTTGAAGCGGTACATCCTGACCTGGGAAGGCGCGGATATCGCCTTGGTTTCTCCCGTGGCGGCGCCGGGTTGCGTGCGACGCAGCACGGCCCGGATACGGGCCAGCAGTTCGCGAGGTTGGAAAGGTTTGACCACGTAATCGTCGCCGCCCAATTCCAGGCCGACCACCCGATCCGTGGCTTCGCCCAGGGCGGTGAGAAAAATAACGGGCAGAGAGGATTGGGCTTCCGGCCCGCCGCGCAGGCGGCGGCATAGTTCCAGACCGTCCTGGCCGGGCATCATGATGTCCAGAACGGCCAGATCAAAGGTTTGAGCGGCCAGGGCGGCGAACATGGCGTCGCCGTCGGCCGCGGTTTCCACTCGAAAACCATGCTGGCGCAGGTAGTCGGCCAGCAGATCGCGGATATCCGGATCGTCGTCCACCACCAACAGGGCCGCGCCCTCGGTCTGCTCGGCGGATTCCCGGCCGGAACCGGCGGCGCGCTCGGAATAATCGGACATGCGTTCTCTCCTCTATTGACGGATATTGTAGCATCGCAGGTCCGGCCCTGACCAGTTATGAAATGTAACAAAGTATTCGAGCGGGTCGCATCCGGAACTTTTGTCAAGAGAGCGAACGAAGCTTGGCCGTGGCAGAGTGTTTACGGGACGGAAAACGCGCCCGATAAGGATGCATCGGGTATGTTAAAACGCTCGAAGGAGGCCGTCCCGTTTTTTTTGAGCGATTTTCGGCCGACTCCTCGATGGGGCTGAAATGGGGCCGGCGCGGCGTCGATACGCGGAATCAAGCCCCGAATACGCCGTGCTCGTACAGAATTTTGAAACCGATGGCGAGCAGCGCCAAGCCCCCGGCCAGTTCGGCCCGGCGCCCCAGAATTTCGGCACGGGACAGGGTTTTGCCCAGCCACAGGCCAAGGGCTGTGAGGACGCAGCATACCACCCCGATGACGGCGGCGGGGAACCACACCGACATGTTCAGCAGAGAGAAGGACAGGCCTACGGCCAGGGCGTCGATGCTGGTAGCCACGGACAACATAAGCAGCGAAAAGCCCCGGGTGGGATCGGCGGGATGGGCCAGGGCGTCGGCGGCATGACGTTGCTCTTCTTCCGCCCCGTCCCGGCGGGAAGCCGCTTCGCGCAACATATTGACGCCGATGAAGGCCAACAGGGCGAAGGCCACCCAGTGATCCCATCGCTCGATGAAACCGCGCACGGTCAAGCCCAGAAACCAGCCCGCCAACGGCATAAGGAACTGAAACAGGCCGAAATGAAAGGCAAGGCGAAATACCTGGCGCCCTGTGACCACGCCCAGACGTATGCCCGTAGCCACGGCCACGGCGAAGGCGTCCATGGCCAGCGCCAGGGCCAATGCAAAAAGGGACAACAAAGTCATGCGCAACTCCGGTGCTGAACGGAGAATCAGGACTAGCGCATGGGCTGCCGTCTGACAAGGGGCGCGGTCCGCGAAAAATCCTATACACCGGGAACCGGGTCGGGAATACTGGCAAAGCCGCCGGGCCCGCCCGCATTCTTGAAAAAGGCGCAAGCCGTCTGCGGCCCGCGCTTGCAACAGCCGCTTGTGCCGGGCCCGGCATTGCGCTAAAAACAACCATAGCCTCCGACCGGGGGGCCTGGAGCTTGCATGTCGGAATCGTATTTGACCATCACCCCCCTGGGGGGCCTCGGCGAAATAGGCCTCAACTGCCAGAAGTGGGAAACCGGGCGGGGCGTCGCGCTGGTGGACTGCGGGCTCATGTTTCCGGACGATTATCTATGGGGCGTGGATGTGGTCATTCCCCGCTTCGAGTCGCTGTTCGCGGACACGGAGCGTACACTGGACATCGTTCTGACCCACGGTCACGAGGATCATATCGGAGCCTTGCCCTGGCTTCTCATCCAGTGCAAAAGTCTGCGTGTCCGCCTGTACGGATCGCCGTTCACCCTGGCCCTGGCGGAGCACAAGCTCGCCGAGCACAATCTTTTGGAGCGGGCGGAACTGATCACGGTCAACGCCCGGGATTCCGTCACTCTTGGCGATCTCACCTTTCATTTTATCCCGGTCTGTCATTCCATTCCCCAAGGCTATGCCCTGGCCGTGGAAACGCCGGTGGGCCGCATCATCCACACCGGCGACTTCAAGTTGGACACCGTGCCCCTGGGCGACCCCTGTTCCCTGTGCGACGACTTCGCCTCCTTCGCCGGGCGGGAGGGCGTGCGCCTGTTGCTGGCCGATTCCACCAACGTGGAGATCGAGGGCCATTCCCGGCCCGAACGCGAAGTGCGCGACACCCTGCGCGACATTTTTGCCGAGGCCGAGGGCCGCATCGTCATTACCCTGTTTTCCAGCCATATCGATCGCGTCCGTTCGGTGCTGGAGCTGGCCCGCGAGTTTGATCGGGCCGTGCTGGTCAGCGGCCGCAGTCTGGCCACCAACATCGAAAAAGCCGTGGCTTTGGGGCTGCTGGAGCGGCCCGACAATCTGCATACCGACTACGCCGGTCTGCCTTCATTGCCGCCCGAAAAAACCGTCATCCTGGCTACGGGCACTCAGGGCGAACCCATGTCGGCCCTGACGCGCATCGCCAACGGCGAGCACAAGCAGCTTTCGCTCCGAAGCGGAGATACGGTGATTATGTCTTCGCGCGTCATACCGGGCAACGCCCGGGCCGTGTCCAAAGTCATCAATCAGATGTACCGTCAGGGGGCCAAGGTTTATCACGATGCCCGGCGTACCATCCACGCCACGGGGCATGCCTGTCGCGACGAGCTGCGGGCCGTGCTGGACACGGTGCAGCCGGAATACTTCGTGCCTGTCCACGGCGAATACCGTCATCTGGCTCTGCATGCCCGCCTGGCCGAGGAGTGTGGAGTGCAGTCCGATAATATTCTGATCCTGGAGGACGGCCAGCCCATTACACTGACCGCCGACGGCTGTCGCCGCGATCCTTCCGTGCCCGTCGAATCCGTGCTGGTGGACGGCAAGGGCGTGGGCGACGTGGGCCGTCTGGTGCTCAAAGAAAGGCGCATTCTGGGCGGGGAAGGGCTGGTGGTGGTGGTGCTGGTCATTGCCGAGGAAACCGGCGAGGTGCTGCACGGGCCGGAGATGATCTCGCGCGGTTTTGTATTCGAGCAGCAGTACAGCCACCTGCTGGAAGACGCCAAGTGTCTGGTGCTTGATCATCTGGAAACCATGTCTCCCTATGATTTGCCCAAACTTCAGGATCGCATACGGTCCAGCCTGCGCCGTTTTTTCCGCGATGTGCTGGACCGCGACCCCATCGTGGTGCCCATCGTAACGGCCGTGTAACGAAGCCGGAACGGGTTTTAGCTCTCCGCGAGGTTTTTCATGCGCATTATCCGCGTTCGCCACAACGGTCGGGTTTTTTACGCCTCTTTGGGCGAAGACCAAATGTTGACCTGTCTTCAGCGCAATCTGGGCTATGCCGAGCCCCTGCCCATGTCTGAAGTGAGCCTTATGCCGCTGGTGGCGCCGTCCAAAATTATCTGCGTGGGACTTAATTTTCGCGATCACGCGGCCGAAATCGATATGCCCCTGTCCGCCGAACCCTCTTTTTTCCTCAAGCCGCCCAGCAGCCTGCTGGGCAACGGTCAGACCATACTGTTGCCCCGCAACGTGGGGCGCATCGACTATGAGGCCGAACTGGCCGTGATCATAGGTCAGCACTGCCGCCATGTATCGCCCGAACAGGCGGCCGGATACGTGTTCGGCTATACCTGCGCCAACGATGTGACCGCCCGCGATCTGCAGCAGGGCGAACGTATGTTCGGCCGTTGCAAGGGCTACGATACCTTTTGCCCGTTGGGGCCGTGGATCGAAACCGGAATGCCCCCCGAGGATTCGGCCGTGCGCGCGGTGGTCAACGGCGAGGTACGGCAGCAGGGCATACTACGGGATATGATTGCCAATCCTTTGGAATTGATAAGTTATTTGTCTGGAATCATGAGCCTGACCCCCGGCGACGTCATCCTGACCGGCACGCCGAAGGGGGTGGGGCCCATCGCGCCGGGGGATACGGTGCAGATTGAAGTGGAAAATGTGGGCGTGTTGTTCAACAGCGTGGACCGGGAGGACGAATCCGACTTCACGGACGGCGACGCCCCGGTTTATCGACTGCAATAAGGCAAAGGAAGCCCGCTTTGCCCGGGGCGGCCGGGCCGGTAAAGTCAGACGACGTTTCGACCGAAAAACATGGTGAACTTAATGTAGGGAGGGGCTTCCATGAGCCAGGCCACGGCAAGCGCGGAACACGACAGAAACGACGCGGAAGACGCCAACCTGTTGCAACTGGTCACGTTCCGGCTGGGTGAAGAGGAATTTGGCGTCAAAATACTGGTGGTCAATGAAATTATCCGCCTGGTGCAGATCACTCAGGTGCCCAACGCGCCGTCCTTCATTGAAGGCGTTATCAATCTGCGCGGCAAGGTATTGCCGGTGGTCGGCCTGCGCAAGCGCTTCAACATGCCCGAAATGCCCTTGGACAGCCAGTCGCGCATCATCGTTATGGAGCTGAACCAAAACGTGGTGGGTTTTTTGGTGGACGCGGTATCCGAAGTGTTGCGCATTCCGGAAAGCACCGTGGAACAGGCACCTCCCGTGGTGGCGGGCATCGGCTCCGAATATATCGAGGGAGTGGGGAAGTTGGACGATCGCCTGCTCATCCTGCTCGACCTTGAGGCCTTGTTGGCCGACGCCGATATCGAGGATATGGGGCGCTGACTCGCGGATATTTCAGCCGTAGGGAGGCTACGCGCGCAGGCGTGATTTGAGAGAGCTTCTTTTTACAAAAAAGCGATTTTCACTGGCGACGGGCGTCGTTCCCGTAAGTTGCTGTATGGCCCGTCCGGCGTAAGCCGGGCGGGTTTTTCTTATGGGAGCGTTTTTTTTTAGATATTTTGCTGTAAATATATTTACAGCCGGAGAATTTGTCGCCTGTTCCGACTTCTGTATCTGTATAATTCAGAGGAATAAACATAATGTTATAGTTATAATTTGATTATGAAATGTTCAATATTGTATTCTAGTCTTCCATTAGTATGGGTTTAATTATTGTTGAATGTAATATGTATAGGTATAGTAAATAGTGAATAAAATAAAGATAGGGATAAAATACGTTAGTAATATGTATTGGATGTGGATTATATAAAAAATATAGAATTATATTTTAATTAAATTATAGAAAGAGTATTGCAAGTATGTTTTATTGTTATAATATTACCGTTTAATGTTATTTGTCAACGAATGTTGTTCTGACTGCGTAATAAAAAATTTTTGAAGGTAGTGTTAAAAAAAATTTATTGTTTAATATAATTAATATAAATAATATTTTTAATATTTTAAAAATATATATGGAGGATTTCCCATGAATAGCCCGTCAGCAGTCTTTCAATTCTATTAAATTATTGACTAAATAATCCTGATAAAAATTCTGCTTTCAAAGTTGCCGCCTCTTTTGTGGACCCTATTGATCATATAATTCACAAGTGATATATGGAAACATCCGGGCCTTTTTCAGGAGAGTTTTTAGATAAGGGCCTAAAATCGTCCGTTTTATTTAGGGAGGGACATGTATGAGGCGTATCGGTTTGACCCTATTAGCCCTGGGGTTGACTCTGGCACTTTCCGCGCCGGCGTCTGCCTATCAGGCATTTAAAGGTCCCCTGGGAGTTCTGCAGAATAAACTTGACGCGACGGAAGGTTATGTTCTGATCGCTCCTCAGAACTGCAAAACTACGTATTTGATGGACAAAGACGGTAACGTCGTCCATGAGTGGGTCAGCAAATACGATGCTTTTTATGCTGAATTGCTGCCCAACGGCAATCTGGCCCGCCATTCCAGATTGCCGGAAGCGGGGCCCAATTTTGGCGGAGCCGCCGGTCTGATTGAGGAATTCAACTGGGACGGCGAAGTGGTGTGGTCCTACCAGGTTTATGAAGAAGGCGTCAGGGTCGGCCATCACACGTTTGAGGTGATGCCCAACGGCAACTACATGATTCTTGTGTGGGAATACAAGAGCTACGAAGATGCCCTGGCCAAGGGGATGGACCCCGACTACGGCGGCCGTTGTCTTTTCAAAGACGGTTTCCGTATGGGCAAAAATATGGTCAAGGGCATCTGGCCCGACTACATCATGGAAGTCAACCATGACAAGAAAGTCGTTTGGGAATGGCATGTGTGGGATCACATAGGCACCGGATACAATCAGATCGACATCAACCGGTTCAATCCGCCCGAACATAACCGCGCCTATGCGGGGCCGGACTGGACGCATTTCAACGGCGTGTCCTATAATCCCAAAACCAACAAAGTGGCCGTCACGTCCCGCAACCTGTCCGAAGTGTATGTGATCGACTATGCCACCGGCGAGCTGGAATACCGCTGGGGCAATCCCTACAACTACGGCCAGGGCCGCCGCCCCTCCAACCAGGGCGACAACGGCGATCAAAAGCTGTTCGGCCCCCATGCTCCGGACTGGACCGTGGAAGGCAATATCACCATTCTGGACAACGGCAACCAGCGTCCCAACAGTGTAGGCACCGGCTTTGTCGAACTGGATTACAAGAACGACAAGGTCGTGTTCGAGTGGTATGCCAACAAGCTGCGCACCATGGATCGATCCGCCGCCCGTTCCAACTTTTATTCCGCCTATCAGTCCGGCGTGAACAAAATGCCCAACGGCAACTACCTGATAACCGCCACCACCGGCGCCCATATTCTGGAAATTTCCGGCAAAGACGGCAGCCTGTTGTGGGAATTCGTGTCTCCCTGGTCCAAGGACAAGATTTACAAAACCTCCAGCGGTCATGGACAGAACGGCGGCGGCATCCACCGCGCCATGTTCTATGCGCCGGATTTCGTCGGCTTCAAGGGTAAGGATTTGTCCACTGTGCTGTACAGTGTGCCCAATTGGGTGGTTCAGTTGAACCAAAATCCTGTGCCCAGACACTGGGTGCCTCTGACTCCGTTGCTGCCGGGTCGTTACTAGACTCCGTACGGACGATATGAGACTTCGGCGGACGGCTTTCCGCCCGAGGCCGGAGCTGCCCCGAACACCGATAAAAACCGACAGAGGTTGACATATGAAGCGTATCAGTTCCCTGCTGCTGGCGGCGGGCATGACGATGGTTCTGGCCGCGCCCGCCGGAGCTTATGAGGCTTTCAAAGGCTTTCTTGGCGTGCTCCAGGACGAGCCGGAAGCGACTCCCGGCTATGTGCTGGTCTGCCATGCGGAAAACAAAAACACGTACCTGATGGACAAGCAGGGCAACGTGGTGCATTCGTGGCCCAGCGAGTGGCTGGGCTTTTCCGCCGAGTTGCTGCCCAACGGCAATCTGGCCCGCGCCGCGCGCCTGCCGACAAAGAATGAATTCAACCTGTACGGCGGCTCCAGCGGTCGGCTTGAGGAATTCGATTGGGACGGCAACCTGGTCTGGTCGCACGACATCTATGAACCCGGCAAAGAAATGAGCCATCATACCTTTGAAGTGATGCCCAACGGGAACTATATGTTCCTGGTCTGGGAGCATCATACGTATGAAGAAGCCGTGGCCAAGGGTTTGAACGTGGACGATCCGAACCGCAACATCCCGCGCATCAAGCGCGACGGCATCTGGTGCGATATGATCCGTGAAGTGGATCGCGATCACAATACTGTATGGGAGTTCCGGATTTGGGACAACACCGGCGATAAAGACGACTACAACGGCTGGAACATCAACAGGTTCCTGCCCATCACCGCTTCTTTCGGCGAGTCCGGCTCCGACTGGACCCATTGCAACGGCGTGGCCTACAACCCGCGTACCAAGCAGGTGACCTTCACCTCCCGCGCTCTGGGCGAAGTGTACGTCGTCGACTACGCCACCCGCAAACTGGTGTATCGTTGGGGCAACCCCTACAACTACGGCGCCGGCGAGCTGGGCGGCCAGAGCTACGGCAACGACAACGATCAGCGGCTGTTCGGGCCTCATGCCCCCGACTGGACGGCGGACGACACCATTACCGTGCTGCACAACGCCACCAACCGGCCCACCGGCCCGGCCACCGGGTTTTATGAAATCGACCCCGTCAAGGATTCCGTCGTTTTCGAGTGGGGTTCCAACAACGTCGGCGTGCAGAAGGGCACGTATTACAGCTCGCACCAGAGCGGCATCAACAAGATGCCCAACGGCCACTATCTGCTGACGCTGACCACCGGCAGCTCGGTCATCGAGATTGCTCCGGACAAGAGTATCGTGTGGGAATTCGTCAACCCGGTTTATAACGATACGGTGTACTATACCTCCAGCGATCACGGTTCGGTGGACGCCGGTCAGGGCCTGCACAAAGCCATGTTCTACCCCGTGGACTTCTCCGGTTTCAAGGGCAAGGATATGACCACGGTGCAATACAAGTTGCCCAACTGGGTGGAAATGCTCAGTGAGAATCCGGTGGAAAAGCGCGCCGCGAAGTAACATTTCACACTAATCACAGCTACAAGCAAAAAGGCGCCCCGATTTCAATCGGGGCGCCTGAGGCTGCCGATAAAGTCGGCAGCCCC
>UQJT01000027.1 GCA_900541395.1 uncultured Desulfovibrio sp. | reverse complement strand
AGCAGGGACGGTCCCTATATATTTTAATAATATTGCTCTATAAAATACAGCTTCGCATTTTTCAATTCCAAAGCGTTACACAATGCCGTTTTTTACACTAATCTAAACAGGCAGACGGCAAGTCTCGCTTTGCGTCGTTCGCTCCGCCGACGGCGACAAAACCGCCAGGGGGGGACGCCGTCGGATGACCGTGAAGAGGCCCTTTTTCGCGGTTACGGCGCGCCATCGTGTAGAGCAATATGGCGCCCCCCCCTTCAGGACGAAGTTGCGTCAAACCGGCTTCCTAGTTTCGAGACCTCCGATTTTGCCGGCAACTCCATACACCTTACCCCCAATAAATAATCTATAAAAAAATAATTAATTATACCGCTTATCACCCTAAAAACCATACACGGCAAAAGGCTTCCATCATAGGCAATAATATGATAACGCAATTTTCAGCACTCCATGTAATTTTTTGCACTTTATTTCCATTCCATGCAAGACCTCACCCTGCCCACGGCTCTCCCGTTGTTTACCCTGGATCAAAAGGGGGTCGTCAATTTCTGGAATACCGCCTGTGAACTCCAAACGGGGCTGGCCGAATCGGAGGTTCTCCATACACGCCGACATTGGCGGGCTTTTTATTTCAGTCCCCGTCCTCTGCTGGCGGATATGCTGCTGCACGGTGATGAAGCAAGTCTGGAAAAAGCGTATAGAGCTACTTTGACCCGACACGAAGGAGGGGCGGTTTCCTGTATCCTTCGCATCGAACGTCCGCTGAAAGGGGAAACGACGCTGTGGACACAGGCCGGCTTGCTTTACGGAGCGCAGGGGGAAACGACGGGTGCCTATCAAATGTTCCAGGCGGTCAGCCTCGCCCAGTTCACCATCGCCTCTCCCATAGTTCAAACCCTGATTGACAAATTTCCCTTGCCCGTGGCCCTGGTGCTCCAGTCCCGCATCCAGGCCACCAACCAGGCCTATGCCGCCATGACGGGCTACGAGTCGCCCGAGGCTATGATCGGCCTGCCTGTGGGCACTTTCATCGACGAAGCCGACCAGGCGCGTTTTCAGGAACTCAACGCGAACAATCACGCGGGCCTGAAACCCAATGCCGTGTACCGCTGGCGCTACCGCGTTCACGGCCGGGTGCGTCATGTGGAGGGGCACCCCGTGGTTTTTCCATGGGGAAACCAGACCGCCCTCCTCAGCACTATGGTCGACGTCACCGACGCTGTGCTCAAGGAGCAGGAGCTGGAGGACGAACGAGCCCGTTTAGAAAAAGAAAATGCTCAGTTGCTGGAAAAAATCAGCCGCCAGGATGCCGTTTTTTTCGGCGAAAGTCCGGCCATGCGCAAAACCATGTCCCTGGCCGTGCAAATGGGCAAAACCGACACCAATCTGGTCATCCTGGGCGAAACGGGCACGGGCAAAAGCCTGCTGGCCCGTGTCATCCACGACGTCAGCCCCCGTCGCGACCATCCTTTTGTCATGGTCAACTGCGCGGCCATTCCGGAACAACTGCTGGAAAGCGAATTTTTCGGATACGCCAAGGGTGCGTTTACCGGCGCCACCGGCGATCGACAGGGTTTTTTGGGCGCGGCGCACCGGGGCACTCTGTTCCTTGATGAAGTGGCTGAACTCAATCCCGCCATGCAAGCCAAACTGTTGCACGCCGTGGAAAACAAGCGGTACACGCCCGTAGGCGGCACCAGGTCCTTGGCCGGCGACGTGCGCCTGATCTGCGCCACCAACCGCGACCTGATACAGATGGTGCGCGAGGGAACTTTGCGTGAGGATTTTTTCTACCGCATCTTCGTGGTGGATATTCCCGTGCCTCCCTTGCGGGAACGCAAGGAGGATCTGCCCAAACTCATCGAGTTCTTTTTCGCCAAATTCAGTCCCCTGGATGCCAAAGTCCGGATTCCCGAGGAACTTGTCCGGCTTTTCCTGGCCTACGACTGGCCCGGCAATGTACGCGAGTTGCAGAACGTCATTCTGCGTTACCTGGCTACAGGGCAGGTTCAGTTCATCGCGCCTACGGAGCGGATGGCGGAATCCTCATTTGCCCCCTCCCTGTTTACGGAGCGCGAAACGGATCCCGAACGCAACACGAAGACAGAGGCGGCCTTTTCGCCCTTGAAAAAAATGCTGGAACAGGCCGAGCGGGCCTATATTCTCCAAGCGTTGGCTCATTGCAACGGCAACAAAGCCCACACGGCGCGCCTTCTGGGAGTCAAGCTACGAACCTTTCACAGCCGTTGCGCCCGCTTGGGAATCCGACGCCCGTTGTCGTAGCGGAACGGCCTCGTGGACGACAAAGAACGCTGTTCCTCACCGCACTGTCCAACCCCGAAATTTCCCTGAACTTATAGAGTTAAGGATACCCCGACAAAAACGGCTGACGTCGCCTCCGACAAAAAATGGATGCGAATAGAACCGCTCCCGTTTCGAACGGAAAAACAGGGAGCATCCCCGATCCGTCTGTAAGGCAACGCGCGCAGGAAGGGGAGCGACGTCAGCGAATCAGGATTCCAGGCCGTACTTTTTCAACTTGCTGTGCAGGGTCGCCCTGGTGATGCCCAGGCGTCTGGCCGCTTCGCTCTTATTATCCTCGGTTTCGCGCAGGGTGGCTTCAATGGCCTTCTTCTCCACGTCCTCCAAGGACATGCTGCCCAGCGCGGACAGGTCGTCCTCGGCCGCCGGAGGCGCGTTCTGCACCGTCAGGGGCAGCGCCCGTTCCGTCACGTAGTCCGTGGTGGTCAGTATCACCGCCCGCTCCACGGCGTTTTCCAGTTCGCGCACATTGCCCGGCCACGAATAACGCAGCATGGCATCCATGGCCTGAGGCGTAAACCCCTTGAGCGACTTGCGGTTGGCCGCCGCGTGACGCTCCAGAAAAGCCGCCGCCAGCAGCGGAATATCCTCCTGTCGGGCCCGTAGAGGCGGCACTTCCAGCCCGATGACGTTAAGCCGGTAGAACAGATCCTCACGGAAACGTCCGGCCGCCACCTCATCGGCCAGCACCCGGTTGGTGGCCGCTATGACGCGCACGTCCACAGTCAACGGTTCGTCGCTGCCCACCCGCTGCACTTCGCCCTGCTGGAGCACCCGCAACAACTTGGCCTGAAGGCTGAGGGGCATTTCACCGATTTCATCCAGAAACAACGTGCCCTTGTCGGCCTGCACGAACCGCCCTTCGCGACGACGATCCGCGCCGGTAAAGGCCCCCTTTTCATGCCCGAACAATTCGGATTCCAGTAAATTTTCCGCCAAAGCCGCGCAGTTGATAGTCACAAAAGGCTTGTCCTTACGCAGACTGGCGCTCTGGATGGCGCGCGCCACCAGTTCCTTGCCCGTGCCCGACTCGCCGGTGATAAGCACCGTGGCTTCGGTGGGGGCCACGGTCTCCACCATTTCCACCAACTCACGGACGGGCCGGCTGCGGCCGAGGATGGGCGACTCCTGATTGGTGAGACGGCGGCGCAACTCCTGGTTTTCCGTAGCCAACCGGGTGTGGTCCAGAGCACGTTCCAGGGACAGGCGCAACACGTCGAAATCCAGGGGCTTTGTCAGGTAATCGTAAGCCCCCAAACGCAGAGCGTCCACCGCGCTTTCCACCGAGGACCAGGCGGTCATGATCAAAACCGGAATGGCCGGATTCCAGGCCCGGATCTGGCTGAGGGTGGTAATGCCGTCCATATGAGCCATGCGCACGTCGGTCAGTACGGCGTCGAAGGCCCGCTCGCGCACCAGGGCCACGGCCGTGGTGCCGTCGTCCGCCTCCTCCACGCCGTAGCCCCATCCACGCAGTACGGTACGCAACATGGACCGGTGGGGCTGATCATCGTCTACAATAAGAATAAGCGGCTGAGTTGTCATGACGCGGTGTCCTTATGGGGAAAGTCCGGCAGGTCCGGACGGGTTGGCTCGGAGGAGCTTTCGGACGTTGAGGGCGCGGGCCCCCGCGGTTCCGGCGCCCGGCGAGGCAGAGAAAAATGCACCGTGGTACCCTGGTCCGGCTCGGAAGTCACCTGTACCGAACCGCCATGAGCTTCCACGATGTTCATGACGATGACCAGTCCCAAGCCGGTGCCCTGACTTTTGGTGGTGAAGTAAGGATCAAAAATGCGGCTGAGCAGTTCGGGGGGGATGCCGGGGCCGTTATCCACCACGTCGAGCATAACGTGGTTTTCGTCGGCGGACAGACGCAGCAGCAAAACTCCGCCGTCCTGCATGGCCTCCACGGCGTTCAGGCACACGTTAAGCACAGCCTGGCGCAGACGGTCGGGGTCGATCCAGGCGAAAACCGAAGCCCCTTCGCGCCGCAATTCCACGCCGCGCTGGCCCGCATCCTGGGTCAACAACCTCAGAATGTCGTCCACCAGGCGGCCCATGTCGGTAGGGGCGGGATGGATGTCGGTGGGACGGGTAACGCCGATGAGGTCGGTAATGACCCGGTTGAGGCGATCCACTTCCTGCACCATGATCCGCGCGGCCTCACGGTCCTCGCTGCCCTCGGGAAAACGGCTGCCGAAATACGTGGCGTACCCCTTGATGGAACTCAACGGATTGCGCAGCTCATGGGCCACCCCCGCGGCCAGATCGCCCACGGCGGCCTGCTTTTCGCGGCGGCGCATCTCCTTTTCCAGGCGCTTGACCTCGTCCACCATGCTCTGGGCCAGGCTTTCCGCCACCCGCATACGACGGCGCGATTCCATACCCCGCTCGAAATACCGAAGAGCCATCAGTCCGGTGAGTCCGGTTAACAGGACCAGCATGCCGGACAGCAGCGCGGAGCGCATGTTCTGCTCCTGCATGGACTGCAGAGGGCGGGCATCCTGCCCTACGAACACCTGGAGCGGTTCGGGCGTCAGTATGGATGACCGGCG
Organism: uncultured Desulfovibrio sp.; assembly: GCA_900541395.1. Classification (GTDB taxonomy): domain Bacteria; phylum Desulfobacterota; class Desulfovibrionia; order Desulfovibrionales; family Desulfovibrionaceae; genus Mailhella; species Mailhella merdigallinarum. The sequence continues at coordinate 31,199 of UQJT01000027.1, read as the reverse complement.
ACCGTACCCCGGATACGCCAATTCCGAATGGGGGAGCGGCACGGGCTTTTGCAAAATGTCGCCCTGGGGCCGGAACAGGGCGCGATGCACCACAAAGGCGCGTTGCCCTTCCATGCGCATGACGGCCCAGGCGCTTCCGTTTTCGCCCTCCTCACGCTCATGCAGTTCGGCCAAAGTTTCCGCGTCCACGGGCCTGCCGTCCACCCGCAGACGCTGTCCCACCCGGCCGGGATTGCTATGGGCCACGATTACCCCGTCATCCAGGGTCACGGCCACAAACAGAATATCCTCGCGCGCGGTGAGGTCCTCCAGCAGTTCCTGCACGCGTACCCCGGAACGGGTGCGCATATCGCTGCGCAGGCTGCTTTCAAAAATTTCAATGATGGCGTTGCCCCGCTCCGCCAGCAGACGGGACACGGACTGCTCGGTCTGCTGGATGTTGCGCCCGGTGAACACCCCCACCACCAAAAACAGAATAAAGGCCGCCCCCATCATGGGCAGAGCGGGCGGCAACGCACGCGGATCGCGCGCGGACGGGTCGTGGAGGTAATAACGCATAGCGGGGCCTCATAAAGACAAGATTGCTCGAAAATAACCCGTCTTGCGTCGTGCGGCAAGCTCGTCTCGCAGCCGCCCCGCAAGCGGACAAAACGCCCCCTTTTTCGCCATTGTTATTCCACAAACAACCCGTTTTCCTTAAACCGTACAGACGATTTATCCCAATAGCCCCAATATATTCTTTTGTTATATCCATCAAGATTCAACTGATACATACGAAAAGTTACCAATATATTTTTAGGCTGCCACTGTTCTTCATACGAGTATGCATACCACATGCCCAAACGTTGCATCACTTTACCGCTGCGAGGGTTATTAATATCATGGGTAGCGGTAATGTACGGCATGCCATCCTCTTTCAACCGTTCAACAACCGCTTGTCCGGCTTCGGTTACAATACCTTTATGCCAAAATTCCCGGCATAATCCATACCCAAAATCATGACTCTCATCTGTACTTACATGTATGTATCCTATGGGTGTATTGTTGCTTTTTAAACAGATAGCGTATTTATATCCGGATGGTTTTTTATATTCGCGCCTGTATCTTTCTTCGAAAAAAATTTCCGCCTCCTCCATAGAGAGCAAGGGAAACCAAGGCAGATAAGTATTAACCTCTCTATCGCCGTATATTTTTAACAAAGCCTCCATATCAGACTCGTCAAATTTTCTTAAAATCAATCTATCCGTATTTAAAGTAGGCGTATTTATTAAGTTCATTGACTTTTGCCTTTGTTCTTTTCTATAAGAAGATAAAAAAACAAACGATATTGTCCATTGAATATGACAGACCCTTGTTGCTCACCTTACTCTGCGCTTGAATTTCAGGCAAAGTGATCAAAGCCCCCGCCCGACCGGCGGCAACCGTTGAGGATAATCTCCCGACCCGCGACCACGCCCAGGCGCCGGGCCGAAGGCAACGCCCTCGCCACGTCGTCCCACAGTCCGGGCGGACAGGTCCCCGCCAGGGCGTAATCCTCACCGCCTTCAAACGCGAATGAAGCCGCGTCCAGTCCGCGCTCGTCGGCGTAGCGTCGCACTTCATCCGGCAAAAAATCCGAGGGCAGTTCAAGAACGGCTCCATGTCCGCCCAGGAGCCGGGGAATATCGCGGGCCAGTCCGTCCGAAACGTCCATCAGGGAAAAGCGATCCGGGTCCCGAGCCGCCAGCCGGGCCGCCACCATCCCCTCGGCCACCAACGGCTCAGGTCGCACATGCGCCGCGCAGGCCGCAGGCCACGCAGCCCGAACAGCGGCCGCCTCATCCGGTCCGACGGCGGCCTCCAGGAGGCTCAGCCCCACCCGAGCCAACCCCGGACTTCCCAGCATGAACACCACGTCACCTTCCCGCGCCCTGGCTCGGCGCAAGCCGTGAACCAGATCGGCCGGAAGCTCTCCCCAGGCCGTGACGCACAAATGCAATCCGGCCGCCCGCGCCAGATCGCCCCCTGCCAACCCTACCCCCCAACGCCGGGCCAAGGCCGCCATACCCTCGGCCAGACCGTGCAACCAGGTTTCGTCCTCGCGTCCGGTCAGGGTCAGCCCCAGCATAAACCCTGTGGGTCGGGCTCCGGCCGACGCCACGTCGCTGAGATTGACCGCCAGGGCCTTGTGCCCGATATCGGCGGCGGAAAAATAACGACGACGGAAGTGAACGTCTTCGACGAACACGTCGCAGGTGACGGCCAAAGGGCCGCCCGGCCGCAACACGGCGCAATCGTCGCCCCGCCCCACCAGCAAATCGGGGTGGAGCACAGGAAAATGCTCGGCCAGCAGGGCAAGAATATCGTCTTCACTGCGGGGGGTTCGCATTGTGCAAAACTCAGCTTTCTCTTTGTTTTTATAAAAAATAATAGGAACTTTTACCCCGGAGCGAACGAGGGAGACTTGGAGGGAGCGCCCAAGTCCGCCCAAAGGTCCGGCCCCCCTGGTCGGGGCGGACGCCCCGCTACGCGAGGGACGTCCGAAGGCGGCGACACTCCGTCGGGAGGGAGTTGACGCCACGCCGCTTCCGGCCGGGATCGCCTTCTCCCTGGATTGTCCGCTTTGTTCAAAACCTGCTTTTCTTACCGTAGTTACTAAGAATTTTAGGAACTTTCCAGACTCAGATACGCGGCCAAAATGACCTTGAGGCCAAAACCCGGAAAATTGACCCGGTACTTATCCGGGGGCAATTCCTCCACGATCTTGCCCCGACCGAAGACCCGGTGACGGCAGTACCCCAGACGACAGGACCTGACGCCGCGACCGGCGTCGGGCGGAATTTCAGCGTTGGGATCGGCGGCCACCGCGGCCAGATAGTCGGCATCCGGATCGACCGCCCGACGGGCGCGGCGGGCACGGGGAAGTTCCTCGCTCTCTTCGCCTTCCGACGGGCCGAAATCCTCGGGGGGCTCGGGCTGCTCCATCCGAGGTCGGGCAAGGGCGGAAAGGGGTGAAAACATGACGCCGGGCAAGGTGTCGGACCGCGCGGCGGCCCGGGAACTGCGGCGGGACACCGCGCCGCCGTAGCCCTCGTAGATTTCCTCCAGGTCGTCCAGGGGCAACTCGCGCACAAAGGGACTGGGCGTGGCCGGTTCCTGGCCGCCCGCAGCCCGATTGAACAACGTCATGGGCACGAACAAATCCAGGGTATCGCGGGCGCGGGTGCACGCCACGTACATCAGCCGACGTTCTTCCTCAAAATCGTCGGGGCGGGTCAGAGCGTGACGGGAAGGAAAGCGATCCTCCACCAAATCGATGATCAGCACCGCGGACCATTCCAACCCCTTGGCCGAATGCACCGTGGACAGCACCACTCTTTCCAGTTCCTCTTCCTGCTCCTGCTCCTCCGGGCTTTCCAGCGACAGATCGCCGATGAACAGAGCCAGATCGTCATAGGTGGCGGCGATGGTGGACAGTTCCTCCAAGCCCTGGAGGCGGCGGGGCCAGTCGTCGGGGTAAAGAGTCTCCAGGCGGGGCCGGTAGTGCTCCAAAATATCGTCCACCGCCCGCTCGGGCGAAGCCGCCTTCAGCCGCAGAGCCGTGACCAATTCGATGTCGGCCCGGAATTCGGGATAACGGGCGCAGGCTTTGGCCAGAGCTGCCTGCTCTCCGCGCGAGGCCAGATCGTACAGCTTGCGCGATGTTTTGGGACCTATGCCCCGGGACAGAGCGGCCACCCGTTCGAAGGAGGGCAGGTCCAGCGGATTGACCACCAGGCGGGCGAAGGCCAGCACGTCCTTGACGTGGGAGGCTTCGGCGTAGCGCAGACCGCCGTATTTGCGGAAGCGTATCCCCCGTTTGTTCAACTCCACTTCCAGATGATAGGACTGATAGCCCGCCCGGAACAACACGGCGATGTCGCGGGGACGGCAACGGTCCAGCAGTTCCTCGATGCGGCGCGCGGCCAGTTGGGCCTGGGACAAATCGCTCAAAGGACGATACAAACGCACGGCCGCGCCGTCGGGCACCTCGCGCCGCGAGAACAGACGTTTACGGTAACCTTCCGGCGCGTTTTCAAGCACGGCGTTGGCCACGTCCAGCACGGGCTGGATCGAACGATAATTCTCCTCCAAACGCACAATGCGCGTGCCGGGAAAAAGACGGGGGAAATCCAGAATGTTGTGCACCGTGGCCCCTCGAAAGGCGTAAATGGACTGGGCATCGTCGCCCACGGCCATGACGTTGCCTCCGGTATCGGACTCTCCGGCCAGGAGTCGCACCAGTCGGGCCTGAACCTTGTTGGTGTCCTGATACTCATCCACCAGAATCTGACGGAAACGCCGACGCTGAAGCTCCAGCACGTCGCGCCGTTCGCGCAGCATGGCCTCCAGTTCAAACAGCAGATCGTCGTAGTCCAGCAGGGCGTGTTCCCGCCGATAGGCGGCGTAGGCCTCGCCCAGGCGCGCCAGGTCCGCGGCGTGGGGCAGCAGGTGTTGGGCCTCGCGCCGCAGTATCTCTTCCAGGTCCAGTTCTTTGTTGCGGGCTTTGCTGAGCAGGCCGATGACGGCCTGGGTACGCGGAAACGTGCGGTCGCCCTTGCCGATGCCCAGGGTTTCCTTGCAGTGCTGAATGGCGGCTCCGCTGTCGGCCGCGTCCATGACGCTGAGGCCCGCGCCCCGCTCCTCCACCCAGGCGGGAGGATAGCGGCGCAGCACGGAAAAGGCGAATCCGTGGAAGGTGCCTCCCTGCACGCCCATCAACTCCTGATCGAGCAACCGGGAAGCGCGCTCCAGCATTTCGTGCGCGGCCTTGCGGGTGAAGGTCAACAAGAGGATGGAGCGAGCCGACCACCCCTGCTCCACCAACCAGGCCAGCCTGTGGACGATGGTGCGGGTCTTGCCGCTGCCCGCGCCCGCGATGACCAGAACCGGACCCTCCGGCGCGGTCACCGCCTGGCGCTGAGCCTCGTTGAGTTGCGATATATCCACGGTGTTCCTCCCGACGAAAAAATGGACCGGACCGCGTCAGCGAGCGGCCGGGGAAGGAGGCTCCGGGGAGGGCATCTCCGGCGGAGCGGAGCAGGCCGCCTCACGCAGCAACGCCCACAGAGCGGGCAGCCCCAGGCCGGTTCGGGCCGACACCGGCAGAGCCGACGCCCCTCCCAGCATGGGAGCCCATTCCTTCTGGCGGGCGGACCGTTCGCGCTGGTTGCACTTATCGGCCTTGGTCAGCACCGGCAACAAAGAGAGACGGTGAACCCGGGCGAAATCCACCATGGCCCGGTCCGCGGCCTGGGGCGGCAAACGGCAGTCCAGAAGCAGAACCACGGCCCGCAAGCGCTTCGTTTCACGCAGGTAAGTTTCGATCAACGTCCCCCAGGCTCGACGTTCCTCCTTGCCCCGACGGGCGTAACCGTAACCCGGCAGATCGGTCAGATAGAAGCCGTCGGGCAGCGCCCGGAACAGATTGACCGAACGCGTCTTGCCCGGCGTGGCGCTGATTTTGGCCAGTTGCCGACGGCGGGCCAGGGCGTTGATCAGCGACGACTTGCCCACATTGGAGCGTCCGGCCAAGGCAAGCTGGACGGCATCGGGCACGGCGGCGCGCAGTTGCTCCAGGGTAAACAGGGTGGCCGCCAGTTCCAGCGTGGGCGCGGGGGGCGTTTTTTCAAGAGAGGGCGCGCATTCGGAGGAAGGCGCGCGGCCGAAAGAAGCCGCGTCGTCTGCGGAAGCGACGGGCGGGGACGTCCGGTCGGAAGGGGAGTTCATGAATCCTCGCACGGTTGACAAGAAGGGGCCGTATCGACAAAATTAGATGTTTTCAGGGGAGTTCCGCAAAGGTAGCCCCGTCCGGCCCAAAACGCAACGCGGACGGCCTCGCGGCCATACCGCCCCGCCTTAAACGCCCGTCGACAAGGACCGCCATGCCCTACCGCATTCTTGTGCTCAACGGCCCCAATCTGGGGGCTCTCGGCCGCCGTCAGCCGGAGATATACGGCCGCGAGGGTCTGGACGCCGTGCCAAGGCTGGTGCGGGAATTCCTGGGCTCGGCGGCGGACGACGTAACTCTGGAGTTTTTCCAGTCCAACCACGAGGGCGCGCTCATCGATCGTCTGGAACAGGCCCGGGCCGAGGGTGTGGACGGCGTGGCGTTCAACGCCGGCGCCCTCACCCACACCAGCCTGGCCCTGGCCGATTGTCTGGCCTGGATCGGCCTGCCCTGCGTGGAGGTGCACGTGAGCAACGTGTTCGCCCGCACGGAAGACCCCATCCGCCGGCACAGCTATATGGCCAAACAGTGCCTGGGCGTCGTTTCGGGCTTCGGCCTGGCCTCGTACGCCCTGGCCGTTCAGGCCCTTGTTTTTCACCTCAACCGCCAGCATTCCTGAACCCCGCCCGGAGGCAGCATGTATTCCACTACCGATTTTCGCAGAGGTCTCAAAATCGAACTCGACGGCACCCCGTACGAAATCGTTGAATTCCAGCACTTCAAGCCCGGCAAGGGCGGCGCCATGGTGCGCACCAAGCTGCGCAACATCCTGAACGGCCGCACGGTGGACAACACCTTTCGGTCCGGAGAAAAAGTGGGCAAACCGGACATGGAACAGCGGGACATGCAGTTCCTGTACCATGAAGGCAAGGATTTGGTGTTCATGGATATGGTCACCTACGAACAGCTTCACCTGGCCGAAGAATTCACAGGCGGCAAGTCGGCCTTTTTGAAGGACGCCCAGGAATGTCGCGTGCTGCTGTATAACGGCGAACCCATCGACATTGAAATTCCGGTCAGCCTGGTGCTGGAAGTGACCAAAACCGAGCCGGGCGCCAAGGGCGACACCGTGTCCAACGTGACCAAGCCCGCCGTGCTGGAAACCGGCGTCACCGTCCAGGTGCCGCTGTTTATCAACGAAGGCGACAAAATCAAGGTGGACACCCGCACCCGCGAATATCTGGGCCGCGAATAAACGTCGTTCTCCCCGTCTTCGGGCGGGGCGGTCCGTCCGCCCCGCTCCGTCCGGCATCAATCGCGGCGTATGCCGCCAACCTGTGTCAACCCACGCCCGTTTCGGCCTATGTCGGCGCGAATCGCGCCCGCGCGGCGGACGGCGCGTACCCGCGCCCAGCGGAGCGTTTTCCCCGGGGATACGCTCTGACGGCGCAAGGAGCCTGTCACGAACGGACAGAAACTGATCCGGGAACTGCTCGGCCTGTTCTTCATCTTCTGCGGATTGCTGATCCTGCTCAGCCTGTGGACTTTCGACATAAAAGACCCCACCCTTAACCAATCGGTCAGCGGGGGGGCGCTTATCCGCAACGCGGCGGGCCTGTTCGGCGCTTATCTTTCCGGTTTTCTCACCGACATCTTCGGCTTCGCCTCCTATCTGTGGGCTCTGTTCTTCATCGCCATGGGCGCGGGCCTGGTGTCCACCTGGTTCGTCCTGCCCTGGTATCGCTGGATAGGGTATCTGCTGCTGGCCGCGTGTCTCATTACCGTGGCCGAGGCGTGGAACCTGGGTATCCGCGACGTGCGCGGAGGCGGAGTGCTCGGAGCCTGGCTGTATGCCACCGGGCACCGGGTGTTCAGCCCGGCCGGATCGGGGCTGGTCTGGTTTTTCGCCCTGCTGGCGGGCATGGAACTGTCGTTCAAAATCTCGTGGCTGGCGCTCACCGGTCGGGGAGTGAGCGCCACCGCCCGTAAAGTCAAGACCATGCCCAAACCCAAGCTGCCCCCTGTGCGGTTGCCCCGGCCCAAACTGGCCTTGCCCTCGGCCGACGGCCTGAAAGGCAAGGCCAAGGCCGCCGACAAGACCGCGCCGGTGCTGGATATCGAGATTGACCGGCCGGGCCGGGCCGACACCGCGTCGATCCCGGCCGCGGGCAAAGCGGGGAATAAATCCAAGTCCCCGGCCAAGCCGCTCAAATCGGAAGGCCTGCTCGGCCACTTTCGGGACAAAAAAAAGGACGCAAGCGGCAAACAGGCCGAGGACTCCCGTCTGCCCCTGCCCTCTTTCGACCTGCTGGCGCCTTTACCCGCGGATAAAGACGCCGTCCGGCCCGACCCCGCCGTGCTGGACGCCAAGGGCAACGCGCTCATGGCCTGCCTTCAAAACTTCGGCGTGCAGGCCAAACTGGCCAAAGTCACGCCCGGTCCGGTGGTCACCATGTTCGAAGTGCGGCCCGACCCCGGCGTCAAAGCCAGCCGCATCGCCTCTCTGGCGCCGGACCTGGCCATGTCGCTCAAAGCCGTGGCCGTGCGCATCCAGGCTCCCATTCCCGGCACGGATACCGTGGGTGTGGAAATTCCCAATGAAAAACGGGCCACGGTGAGTTTTCGGGAAATTGTGCAGAACGACACCTTCCGCAATTCGTCCTCGTTGCTGACCGTGGCTTTGGGCAAGGACATCGGAGGCCGCCCGGTGGCCGCCGACCTGGCCAAAATGCCCCACCTGCTGGTGGCCGGAGCCACCGGCGCGGGCAAAAGCGTGTGCCTCAACGCCATCATCCTCAGCCTGCTGTACAAGGCCCGGCCCGATGAGGTGCAGATGCTGCTGGTGGACCCCAAACGGGTGGAACTGGCGATGTACGCCGATCTGCCCCATTTGGTGCACCCCGTGGTCACCGAAATGGACCTGGCCAAAAACGCCCTTTTATGGGCCATTGAGGAAATGGACCGTCGTTACGAACTGTTCCGTCGCACGGGAGTGCGCAACATCACGGGCTACAACGAAAAACTGGCCCGGCAAAGCGACGCTGCCCCGGTCGACGATACGCCCCCGGACATCGACGACGCGCCCGAGGTTCTGGAGCCCATGCCGTTTCTGGTCGTCATCGTGGACGAACTGGCCGATCTTATGATGAGCAAAGGCAAAGAGGTGGAAAGCAGCATCGTGCGCCTGGCCCAACTCGCGCGCGCGGCCGGCATTCATCTGATCATCGCCACTCAGCGCCCCAGCGTGGATGTGGTGACCGGGCTCATAAAGGCCAACTTCCCCTGCCGCGTCGCCTTCCAGGTAACCAGCCATCACGATTCGCGCACCATTCTGGACAGCATCGGGGCCGAAGCCCTGCTCGGCAAAGGCGACATGCTGTTCAAGCCCAGCGGCGGCAAACTTCAGCGCCTGCACGGCGCCTTCGTCAGCGACGACGAGGTGAACGCCGTGGTAGGCTACTGGAAAAAACAGCAGAAGCCCGCCTACAAAGTGGACTTCGCCGACTTCGGGACCGAGCCCGAAGGCCCCGCCCCCGAGGCCGACGGCAGGCCCGGCCCGGATAAGAACGACGTGGTGGACGACCCGGTGTACGCCGAAGCCGTGCAGTTCGTGCGCGAACAGGGCCGGGTGTCCATTTCGCTGCTGCAACGGCGCTTCCGGGTGGGCTTCAACCGCGCGGCCCGTTTTGTGGAACAAATGGAACGCGACGGCCTGGTCACGCCCGGAGACAGCACCAAACCCCGCAACGTGGTCAAAACCTGATCCTCCGGACGTTTTTCCACTCCGCCCGGGCCCCGATTAACCTGCGAACCAAAGGAAAGGACTCCTATGCTGCTTCTGGACGGTAAGGCTACGGCCGCGACTCTGCGCGCGGCCCTCAAAGAGGAAATCGCGGCCCTGACGCCCGAAGCCGGGCGCGCGCCCGGCCTGGCCGTGCTGCTGGTGGGCGATGATCCGGCCTCGCAGGTTTACGTGCGCAACAAGGAACGGGCCTGCGCCGAGGCGGGTATCCGGTCCGTCACCTACCGTCTGCCCGCCGACACCAGACAGAGCGATCTGGAGCACCGCATTTCACAACTCAACGTGGACGACGAGGTGGACGGCATTTTGCTCCAATTGCCCCTGCCCGTCGGCCTCAAGGCTCAGCCCTGCCTGGAGGCCATCAGCCCGCGCAAGGATGTGGACGGTCTGCATCCCGACAATCAGGGCCGCCTGGCCATGGGCCTGCCCGGACTGCGTCCCTGCACGCCCGCGGGGGTCATGGCCCTGCTGCGCCACTACGGGCTGTCCGTGGACGGCCAAAAAGCCGTGGTGGTGGGGCGAAGCAATCTGGTGGGGCGTCCCCTGGCCCTGATGCTCGGTTCGCGTGAAAACAACGCCACGGTCACCATGTGCCATTCCGGCACCCGCCATCTGGCCGATGAGTGCCGCCAGGCGGATTTTCTGTTCACCGCCCTGGGCAAACCCCGCTTCATCACGGCCGACATGGTCAAAGAAGGGGCGGTAGTCGTCGACATCGGCATCAACCGACAGGAAAACGCTTTGTGCGGCGACGTGGACTTCGAGGCCGTGTCCCGTAAAGCCTCGGCCCTGACCCCCGTACCGGGCGGCATCGGCCCCATGACCATTTCCCAGTTGCTCGCCAACACCGCGCAGGCCTGGAAACGCAGAAACGGACTGCTCTGATCGCGGAAGGCGCGGGGACCTTGCGCCTCGCGCTGTTCGCCAACGGACATGAAGTCTGTACGGCCGCCCGTATGAACGAGGGGCATGGCCCCGGCCCGCGGCCCCATCGGACGGATTACAGGGCCACAGCCTCGAAGGTGGCCACGGGCTTGCCGCCCTTGCTCAGTTCGAGCACCGAACCGGTGATGGACCAGGCATCCACGCCGGCCAGGGTTTCCTTGAAGGCTCGGGCCTGCTCGTCGCCCTGGGGGCACATCATGAGCGTGCTGCCCCCAGGCTCGAAGCTCATCGAACTGCCCGAACTTTTCCACTGCATGAAAAAATTGTTGCAGCCGTCGGACCCGGCCGCCTGGCCGCCGTCGCGCAGGATGAGATGAGGCTCGGCCTGATCCGGAAAAGCCCGGGCGGGCTGCCCGTTCAGGGTTATAAGCCGCCAGTAGGTCTGCATGAGCGGCGACGAAGCATAGGGTTCGGCGCAGGTTTTGCCCGGACGCGCTTCCACAAACCGAGTGATTTCCAGAAGGTGGCTGTCGTCCCCGGAGCCGACGCGCGGCGACGCGCCCGCGCGGTGGCGCACCGTGCCCTCGCATACCACCAGCAGCGGTTCTCCGGCTTTTTTCACGTCCCTGTCATACGCCGAACGCAAGGCCGGAAAATCCGCTCCCTCGGTCTTCACCGCGAAATCAAGCCCGGAGGCGCATTCCGTCAACGAGGCTCGGCCGTCTTGCATGCGGAACACGCCCAATACCCGGAACGGATGATCGGGCAGGGCCTGCACGGTGGGGCGCAATTCCATCTCGCCCCGGGGGGCGTCGGGCGTGGTCAGCAGCAGGCTGCCCGCCGGGCGCAGAGCGGCGGACAGCGGTTCGTCCGCGCCATGCACAAGCTGAACCGTATGGTTGCGGTCGATTTGCCGCCAGCGCCCCGCGCTCACTGTGGCCTCTTCGGAGGAGGACTTTTCCGTGTGCAGCAAGTACAGGCCGTCCGGTTCCAGATAGAGGGTCAGGGTCACCGTGCCGTCCGCGCTCCCGGCCGTGCCGCGAAACTGAGCGGGCACGGCCAGGGGCGCCGGTTCGCCTTCGCCGGGCATGGTCCGCTGCAACAGCACCTCGGGAGTCTGGTCGAGCCGCACCGTCACCGGCGACGGCGTGGCGAACAGACTCTCGGTTTCGTAGGAAACGGTCGCGCGCAGCAACGCTTCTTCGGCCCCCCCCATATCTTTGACCAAATAATATACGCGGAAGGGCAACACGCCCTGACCGGACTCCACGGCCAGAGACGAAGCCACGGGCACGTCCGAACCGCGTAAATACAGCTGGGCGCCGACCACCACCGAGGGAGGCAGAGCCATACGCTCCCGATAGATTACCGTGCCGTTCAGACGGCCCACCGCGTCCCGGCTTTTGCGCCAGGTCAGGACGGTCCCGTCCGGCGCGCGCAGTTCCAGGCGGGAGGCTCCGGCGCGCGTCACGCCCAATCTTTCCTCCAACGGCCGACCGCCCGGGGTATCGAGAGTGCGCAAGGTCAGAACATCGCCCTGCAGAGACCAGCTCAGGCCGGAACGCGCCGTCTGACCCGGCAGACCGAGCGCGCCGTCCGCATCCAGACAGAAATGCGCGCCCTTCGCGTTTTGCCATACGCCCACCAAGGCGTCGCGTGAAACAAGAGAATCCATCCCTCCATCTCCGGATTGCGTCCGGGCCGTCTGCGGCACGCAGGCGGCAACCAACAGGCAAAGAGCCAATACCAGTATAGGGCGTCGCATGACGTCTCCTTCTATCTTGTTGAATATCGTTTCCATTTCAAGCCACAGCGCAACAAAAAAGTATGATTTTCCGAGGCCGGGCGCAGGCAGCCGCAGCCGCCGGAGCGCTTCGCGCTTTGTAAAGTCCGCGCCCGGGCGGCCCCTACGCCAGGGCCACCAAATCGTAATCCCTGGTTTCCACGATGTCGGCGTCCACCAGCGCGCCCGGAGCCGAGCCCGGCCCGCTGACGTAGGTGATGCCGTCCACTTCGGGAGCCTGAAACCAAACTCGGCCGGTATACAGGCCGGGCCATTCGTCATGGGGAGCGTCCACCAGCACGGACAGACGTTCCCCCTCGTACCCGGCCAGGATATCCTCGCTGATGCCGTTCTGAAGGGACATCAACGCGTCGCGACGGGCCTCCTTGACGCGAACCGGCACCTGATCGCTCATGGTCGCGGCGGGAGTGCCTTCCTCGGCCTGATAGGCAAATACCCCCAGGTGATGAAAACGGTTGCGCTCCACAAAGTTCATAAGGGTTTGAAAATGTTCCTCCGTTTCGCCGGGAAAGCCCACCATCATGGTGGTGCGCAGGGCCGCGTCGGGGAAGCGGGCGCGGATGCGGTCCACCACGGCCTGGGGATCGGCCGCGAAAGGCCGCCCCATGCGGCCGAGCACATCGGGATGGGCGTGCTGCAGAGGCACATCGAAGTAAGGAACAAAGGGCGCCCCGGCCCCGGCCAGGTAGTCGAGCAGATCGCCGGTAAGCCCGGCGGGGTACAGATACATAAGACGCAGGCGGGCCAAACCGGGCAGGGGCAACAGTCGGTCGAGCAGCGGCCGCAGATCGCTTCCTCTGTCCTCACCCCAGGCCGTCACATCCTGGGCCACAAGCACCAGTTCCCGCACGCCGTCGGACAGCAGGGCGCGCGCCTCGTCTTCCAATTCCTCGACCGGGCCGGAACGGTGACGGCCCCGGATGGAAGGAATGGTGCAAAACGAGCAATGATGACGGCAACCTTCGCCTATTTTAAGCCATGCGTAGGAAGGTCCCGTGCTGAGCAGGCGTCCCGGCGCGGGAGCCCCGAGCCTCAGTGCGGCGGCCACGCGATGCGGCCAGGTGCCGATATCGTCCGTGTGCAGCCATAGATCCACTTCCGGCAGTTCGCGGGACAGTTCGGTCACACCGTAACGGCCGGGCAGGCAGCCGCCCACGGCCAACACCGGCCGATCCTTCCGACCGTCGAGATCGGCGACCATCTGCACCACGGTCCGGACCGACTCTTCCACGGCCGGTTGGATAAAAGCGCAGGTGTTGATGAACACCAGATCGGCCTCCTCGGGCTCCGCTACGGTCGTGATATCGGGCCCGAGGGAACCGAGCAGCCGTTCCGTATCCACCCGGTTCTTCGGGCAGCCGAGACTTTGGGAATAAACGCGCACCATACGATACCACGCTTTGGCTGAAGTATGCACTCCGCGCGGAAGGACCGTCCATGAAAAAATGAAGACGAGCGCGGGCAAAACGGGGAACTTGCCATTCGGGCCGCCCCACAGTACAGCTTTTTGCCATGAAACGACGGTATCGGCAAGGAGGTCTCATGTCGCTTCTCCCCCTGGTCCTGGCTACCCGAAATCCCGGCAAAGCGCGGGAACTGGCCGCGCCTCTCGCCGCACGCGGCTTCGCCGTGCAACTGCCGCCCCCGGCCATGCCCGACGTGGAGGAAACCGGCGGCAGCTTTGAGGAAAACGCCCTGCTCAAGGCCCGGGCCGCCGCGGCCTTTACCGGCCTGCCCGCCCTGGCCGACGATTCCGGTCTGGAAGTGGACGCCCTGGGCGGGGAACCCGGCGTGCGTTCAGCCCGCTATGCGGACGACGCGCCCGACGCGCGGCCGGACGATGCGCGCGCCGTCCGCGACGCCCGCAACAACCGCAAGTTGCTGGCCGCCCTGGCGGACCCCGCTCTGCCCCGCACCGCCCGATTCCGCTGCTGCATGGCCCTGGTCCGCCCGGACGGGACGAAAGCGGACGTGGTGGCGCACGGAGTCTGGGAAGGAAGTATCGCGACCGAGCCCCGGGGCGACGGCGGTTTCGGCTACGATCCGCTGTTTCTGGACCCGGCTTCGGGGCGCACGGCCGCCGAACTTGCCCTGGAGGAAAAAAAAGCCCGCAGCCACCGGGGGCAGGCGCTGGCCCGACTGCTCGACGCTCTGGATCGGGAGCCCCCGGCGGAGTCCGGCGGTGTATGATCTGATTGTGTTGGGCGCCGGCCCGGCCGGTTCGACCCTGGCAAGCCTGGCTGCCACCCTGCCGGGACTTCGGCTTCTTGTGCTGGACGCCCGTCCCCTGGACCGCCCCTTCCGGCCGGGCGACCGCCGCAAAAGCTGCGGCGGCTTGCTCGCCCCGGCGGCTCAACGGGCCCTGGCCCGACTCCACGGCGCTCTGCCCGCCGCGCTGCTGGCCGATCCGCAGTTGTTCGCCGTACGCGCCATCGATCTCGGCACGGGGCGAGAACGCTGGTACCAGCGTTTTTATGTGAATATCCGGCGCGAGGCCTTCGACCGCTGGCTGTATGCCAGGGCGGCGAATCTGCCCGGAGTGGAGGCCGTGTGCGGCGCGCCGGTCACCGCTCTGCGTCGGACGGCGCGGGGCTGGATGGTGCGTACTGCCGACGGCCGCATGTTCGCCGGGCGCTTTCTGGCCGGAGCCGACGGCGCATGTTCGCCGACGCGACGCCGACTGTTCCCCTCCCTTCCCGTGCGACGCTATGTGTCGATTCAGGAGGCATTTCCGGCCGAGGCGGCCGCTCCGCACTTTGCCGCCGTCTTCGCGCCGGAACTGACGGATTATTACGCCTGGGGCCTGCCCAAGGACGATGAATACCTTATCGGAGCGGCCTTGCCTGAAGGCCGGGGGGCGCTCGCCCGCTTTGACCGTCTCAAGGCGATGCTGCGCCCGTATGGCTTCCGACCCGATGCTCCCCTACGCCGCGAGGGCACGCTTATAACCCGGCCTCAGGCAACCTTCTCCATTGGGGCCTCCGTCGTTCTGCCGGAAAAAAACGCCTGCCTGCTGGGCGAAGCCGCCGGATTCATCAGCCCGAGCTCGGCCGAAGGCGTCAGCTTCGCCCTGAACAGCGCCGCCGCGCTCTATCATGGGCTGCGGGCCGCGCTGGACAGGCACGACGCGACCCATGCCGCCTTTTTCGGCGAGGTCTGCCGGAATTACCTCCTTCACCTCGCCCCCCTGCGCGCCGCTCTGGCTGCCAAGAGCCTGAAAAGTCAAATCTTGTATGCTCCCGCTCCGCGTCGCCTGGTTATGGCTTCAGGACTGGCCGCGCTGACGCCCCTGCCCCACGCGAAGGAGTAACTCCCCCTTCCATCCGGCAGGCTTGTGAGTAAACACGTTTTTCCCTGAAATCGGGATTTAACTATCCTGCTTGCGCGCTTTTTGTGCGAAAATCCACACGCAAAAACTGTCCTTTGTGCGGAATTTCGCACGCATATTAAGGCTATCCTTTCAACATAATTCAATATTTCACAGTCCTTGGCTTCTTTTTTTAGGACTGGACATCAGGCATGATTCCTGCAACAAAAACAGAGATCAGATAAGGCCGCCGATAACGTCGGCAGCCCCAAAAGCAGGAGCAAGTCGCGACGTTGCGGCTGTCGGCGAATAAAGCGCGTTTACAGCCGTTTTGCGGGTACCCCCCGCAAACGCGTCTTGATTGTCCGAACAGAGTATCCGGTGGTAACCGGGTATTCCCCTTGCCTTGAAAACGGCTTGGGAAAAACGGAAGACAGACCGGCGTCTGATTTTGTGTCTTCCGCCCGGCGGTTTTGCCGCCGCTGGCGGCGCAAACTCCGCTTCGCGGCGTTTGCAAGCAGTCCGGATGTGTCTTTTTCGCGCAACCGGCGCTTTCGGCCACATCACCCCCAGCTTTTCCAGGGTATGCTCATGGCAACTAAACTTTCGCGTCGTTCGTTCATCAAGCTCGGAGCCGCCGCAGCAGCCGGCGGGCTGGCCGGCGGGCTCACCCCGCAGCAAAGCCAGGGTATGGGCACGCCTCCCAACCTGCTCCCCACCGGCCCCATTACTCAAGTGAAGGGGTTCTGTCCGTTCTGTCAGGTACGCTGTACTTATCACGCCCAAGTGCAGGACGGCCGGGTGGTCAGTCTGGTGGGCGATCCGGGCAACCGCTGGACCGGCGGCGCCATGTGTCCCAAGGGCATGTCCATTGTCGAACTTATCGGCAGCCCTTCGCGCCTCACCGAACCCATGCTCAAGGTCAACGGCGAATGGAAAAAAATTTCCTATGCGGAAGCCGTGGATTTGGTTGCGGAAAAAGTGGCGGCGGCCATGAAGGAATACGGGCCCAAAATAAACGAGCATGTGGCTCTGACCATGCCGCTTTGGGACTGTCGCGAAAACGAGTTGGCCGCCCTGATGACCATGCGTCTCATCGGCTGTGTCAACAACATGCCCGCGGGCGAGGTGTGCATCAGCAGCGCGTCCAATACCCTGAGCTGGTTCCTGGGCGCCAACACTTCCACCACCACGGTAAACGAGGTGCTCAACGCCCATACCCTCATTCTGTGGGGCGCCAATATCAACGAACTGTACCCGCCCTACACCCGCTGGCTGGAAATGGCCCGGGACAAGGGCGTGAGGATTATTTACATCGACTGCCGCAAAACCCGCAGCAGCATCTGGAGCAATGAGCAGTATATGCCCCGGCCCGGCACGGACGGCGCGCTGGCCTTCGGCCTTATCCGACACGTCATTGAAACCGGCGCTTACGACCCGGCTCTGGTGGAACGTACCACCACCGGCTTTGACGAACTGCGCGACGACTGCAAGGATTATACTCCCGAACGCGTGTCCGAGCTGACCGGCCTGCCTGTGGAGCAGATTCTCACGCTGTGCAAAGCCGTGGAAGTCAGCCCCAGCATTCTGTGGTTGGGCGGGTCGCTGTCGCGCTACACCAACGGCATTCAGACCATACGCGCGCTTATCTCCCTGCAGGGGATCACGGGCAACCTGATCGGTTCCGGCAGAGGCATCATGACCATGGAAGGCGGCAAGCCCGAGGGTGAAAAGGAATTCGTGGACGCCATGTGCGGCGAGGCCCAGGCACAAGGCGTCAATTTCCGCCGTCTGCTCGCCCTGATGAAGAAGGGCTCGCTCGACGTTCTGTTCCTCAATTCAAGCTATCGCCGCTACCCGGACACCAAAGGCGTCCGCGAAGCCCTGAAAAAAGTCAAATTCATCGTGCATCGCGGCTTCTTCATGGAGCCGGAAACCGAAGCCTGCGACCTGTTTATCCCCGCCACCTTCTCTCCTGAAAGCTCGGGATCGCACTACGGCGCGGAAAAGCAGGTGGTGTGGCGCAACAAGGCCGTGGACGCCCCCGGCGCATGCGTGCCCGACTGGCAGTTTTACCGCGATCTCGGCCGCAAGCTCTTCCCCGATCGCTACCCGAAATGGGAAGACCCGGCCGAATTGTACGAACTGTTCCGCAAGACCATTCCGTCCTGGACCGGCATGACCCTCGAGCGGTTGGAAAAGTCGCCCGACGGCGTGGTATGGCCGGTGTATGAACTGAACGGGCCGGAACGTCTGGGCACCATTTTCGATAAGGGCGTGTATCTGACCGAGGACGGCAAACTGCCGTTCAGCTCCAACTTGCTGGGTCCCATCCGTTGGGATTATCCCAAGGGCAGCCCCCACGGCAAGGACAAGAACCCCGAGTATCCGCTGACCTTCACTCAAGGCAAGGTGCTGACCCAGTGGCAGCAGACCCTGACCAACTATTCCGGAGCGCTGGCGGCCTTCTCCAACGGGCGTACCATTTCGATCCATCCCGAAACGGCCAAACAGTACGGCGTGGCCCAGGGAGAAAAAGTCGTGCTGGAAACCCCCACCGGCAGCATCGAAGGGCGGGCCGACGTGACCGACACCATTATGCCCGGCATCGTGTTCACGCCGTCGCATTTCATCCCGTCCAGCCCCTTCGAACAGACCCGCAGCGAGCCTATCAATAGTGTGGTTCCCAACGTCTGGGACCGTATCTCCGCCCAATTCAACGGGGGCGGCTGCCGTCTGCGCAAAGCGTAACGCTCATTCCAGCCCCGGAGGGTCCCTATGTCTCGGTTAATCATGGCCATTGACGCCAATAAATGCATGAACTGCAAGGCTTGCGTGATTGCGTGCCAGCAGCGCAACAGCGTCCCCTACAATCACAACCGCAACTGGGTGAAAGCCGCATCCGCGCCCGCCGCCCCGTCCGGCTGGCACTACCAGCCCGGCGGCTGCATGCAGTGCGACAAGCCCCAATGCGTGGATGCCTGCCCCACCGGCGCCACTTACAAGGGCGACGACGGCGTGGTGTATGTCGATCCCGGCAAGTGCATAGGCTGCGGCTGCTGCATCACGGCCTGCCCGTATGATGCCCGTTACAAGGACATCACCCGCGGCGGCATTGTGGACAAGTGCGACTACTGTCTGTCCAGCCGCCAGCGCGGCCTTGCCCCGGCCTGTGTCTCCATCTGCCCCACCAAGGCCCGAGTGTTCGGCGACGCCGACGATCCGGACAGTGAGGTATCGAAGCTGCTGGCCGCCAACAAGGACAACTTGGTATACGTCAAGGCCAGCCAGGTGGATACGGAGCCCACTCTGGTTTACATCGGTCAGACCACGCCTACCGACTGGCCCCGCAACGCGGAAATTCCCGCTCCCATCAAAGGCATGGGAGTGGCCTCCACGGCGGTAAGCTGGCTGGGCGGCCTGTGCCTGCTGGGTATAGGCGGAGTATTCGTCAGACAGTTGATCCGTCCCTCGGACAAAGAAGACGATCCGAGCAACCACAACGTCTGATCACACACTTTATTTTCTCCAAGGTCCGCGCTTCCTCAAAAGGAAAACGCGGACCTTTTTGGTGGATGCGGGACAATACCTTCAGCTCGACATCGTATTCACGCCGACATGGCTGAAAACGGTCCGACCACTTGACGGCGGTCCTCCACCTGATACTCTGCGCTGCATCCCGCTTCTTTCCGCCGTATCGCATCAGCCTCGGAGTATCGCCGTGCTACGTTTTATATCGCTGTGTTGCCTCCTCGTATCGCTAACGTTGGGCCCGTTCGCCTCATCCTCGTTCTCCGCCCGCGCCGCCGATATTTCCTCTATGAGCTCGACACTGGAGGACAGTCTGCCGGACGAAAGCTTGCCGGACGCTCCGGCGACGGAGGCACCGCTCGATGACGCCGAACCATCTCTCGCCGTCGTCGACCATGCGCCTCTACCGTCTCTGACCGTGTTGCAGGGCATATGCTCCTTACAAATACAGGCCAGTGGCCTGCTTGACCACCTGGCCCCGTTTCTGGCCCGGGAAACCGGCATCGTCATCCAATGGCGCGCCGTGGACGACAGGCGTGCCGAAGCCCTGGCCCGGTCCGGCGATGGGGATCTCTTGTTGACGGCCATGCCGGACAAGGAAAAAATCCTGGTCCGCGAGGGACGTGCCGAACAACGCCTGGAAATCATACATGACGGCTATATATTGGCCGGGCCGGAAGCGGACCCGGCCCAAATCCGAGGCAAGGACATTGTGGAAGCTCTATGCATCATTGCCGACACGGGTGCGCCCTTTGTCAGCCGGGGCGACGCCTCTGCCACGCACAAACGCGAACGCGCCTTGTGGAAAAAAGCGGGACGCGACGTGCGCGACGAGCAGAACGGTTACGTGGAAAGCGCTCAGAATGCCCCGGCCACGCTGGCCTTGGCCGACGCGCTGGGGGCGTATACCCTGACGGATGTCACCAGCCTGCTGACTCATCAGGCTGCGCACGGTCCCTCTTTAAGTGCCCTGATCGAAAAGCAACCCGCCCTGAGCCGCGTATGGAGCCTGTTGCCGCTTAATCCTCCATCCACCGGCGATATGGGCGAAACGGATGCGGCTGCCGCGGCTCTGCGAACGCTGGCCGTACATTCGCTGCTGGACTGGTGGCAACAACCCTCCACTAAAGAACGGGTGGCCCGTTTCACACGCGAAGGGCAGACGATCTTCACTCCCTTGCCGGATCAAGAGCTCCCCCAGGAAACTTCACCCCAGGCGCTCCCCTCTTTCTAGCGTATTTTATGATTGAACATATCTACCGACCAGAACATGTATTCCCTAACCTGTAAATTTCGCGCCTCCGTCGTCGCCGACTTTGCCGTTCATGCATCTATTATGCCCTGCAGGCCATAACGGCCCGTCGGGTGGCAATGTCGCAAGTAAATTTTGTGACGGCTCCGGCGCCGCAGCGCCTTCATCCGTAAGGCGTTTTACGCCTTACGGATGAAAAGAGCATAGATAAGGCTCACTCCGCTCGACCTTGCAAGCATTTTCAAAATAAAAATGCTCTCTAAAACCTTGCTAGATTGTGAAAATAAGCTTCTTACCGAAATCAATAATCCTGGCCGGTAAAGAGACGAGTTTCAAGGCATGGGGCAAAGACGAAAACCGTCTTTCATCATTCCGCTGCGCAGACAGAGATTATCCGGCACAGCGTTCGTACAGGGCAACTCGGCATTGCCGCACCGATCCCCTTCAACCGGTACGTGGACCGCAAACGGGCGGCCTCCGCCCTCGAGAATATGTTCCACAACAGGTCGGGGCGGAATAACGCCGGGCAAAAGCCAGGCATGGGGAGCTTTGGCCAGGTCTTTCCCCAGGCGAACGCCCAACAACACCGCCACAACCACACATCCCCAAACCGCCCAACGGCCGACGACACGGGCTCTCCAGGCCTGCTCCCGTAAAGCGAGCGCCACACCGGCAGCCCCGAAGCTCCAGGCAAATCCAAACCCGAAACGCGGATCAGGGGCCATGACAAACCATCCTGCCAGGGTTGCGCTTTGCCAGACCAACAACAAGATCATTCCGGTTTCGCGACGCCGTCGAAGAGCCCACGCCCAACCGCCGACACCCAGCGCTAAAGGCAGCAAGAACAAAGTGCGGAAGGAATCCTTGCCCCAATAGTGGTCCCACCAAGACGGAAACCAGTACGTAATGCCGTGGAGCATGGCCGCCTCGTATTCACCCCACATCCGTGCCCAACCCCGCACGGCGATATAATTTCCCCGTACAGCCTCATACGACATAGTCCAATCAAAGGGGAAAGGACACACCGGCACGGGGAACAGCGGCCAGCCGCTGACAACGAGATTACGGCCCACCCACAGCACAGCCGCCACGGCGGGCAGCCACCACACGCGGATCACGGCCCGCCAGGCAAGCATTCGCCGCGTTTTCAACCACCATAAAACAAACAGAGACGCGGCGATTACCGTAATTTGGGTCAGCGGCTTTATCATAAAGGATAAGGCCGCCAGAGCTATGAGCAGACTTGCTCCATCCGTAGAGGGACGCTCGCTCGAAGATTGGAGCCACAGGTACAGCGCCTCCAAAATGACGATGCAATGGAGATTGAGAGACGCCGTATCATAGTACAAGTTGGGACGGGTGCTTTCGGGTACGAACAAAACCAACGGCAACAAAAACAAGGCATACGCCCTGGCCCATATGGACGGCGAAAAG
This sequence comes from uncultured Desulfovibrio sp., assembly GCA_900541395.1. Taxonomy (GTDB): domain Bacteria; phylum Desulfobacterota; class Desulfovibrionia; order Desulfovibrionales; family Desulfovibrionaceae; genus Mailhella; species Mailhella merdigallinarum. The sequence continues at coordinate 9,495 of UQJT01000027.1, read as the reverse complement.
CACAGTTCATGCAGCAAATACAGCCCGGTGAGGCAGACAAGCAACCCCGCCATAACCCAGGCGCTGCGGCCATCCCAGGGGCCGTTATCCACCAAAGCGGCCATATCAAGCCATGTGGAACCGTGTGCCAAGCGGGAATGCAGATTGCCCAGCCCCCAGGGTAAACTGTAACTATTGAGCCAGCGTACCACCTGCGCGTGATATAAATCCGTGTCGTACTGATGTACCGGCCAATCACGGTACGCCGACGCGGCGGCAACCACCAACACCACGAGCAGAGCTCCCGCCAAGAATATCAGCCCCGCTCGTCTGTTTCCCCCCGCAAGTAGAACGCGGACTTCCCGCAGACTGCGGGGCACGCCCAACACCCCGACCAAAGCCAGCCCCGAAGCGGTCGCTCCGTTCAAGGGGATACAAAAAGATACGGGAATCAGGACTACGCCCAAACAAAACAGGCCGAACCAACACACCAGAAAAGGGTTGCGCGGCTGCCCCAGGCGAAATGCCGCACAGGCGGCATTTCCCCACAGATAAAGGAGCGTCAGGCATCCCAGAAGGGTAATGTACAGGAACAACATACCGCTTCCATCAGGTGGAAAATTTTTGTTTTTTGCCGAAGACCAGATACTTGCGCAGCAAAAAATTACCCACAAAGCCGAAGAGCGTGGACCACGCTTTGCTCCATAAGGGTGAGATAGTCAGCCACACCAGACATGAAGTCAAAACGTAATCCAGCATCCCCATGACGGCTACGGAAAGCAGGTACATCCACATCTCGCCCGCAGAAGACCAGCGGGCTTTGTGCCGAAACAGAACGGCAATGCACAATAGATAGTTGACGGCGGCCGCCACCAGAAAGGCCACCGCTACGGAAGGCCCCAGGGACGCCCCCAAGGCCAGACAGGCGGAAAAACATACAAGATTGGTTACGGCTGCCACGCTGCCGATAAAAAAATACAGAAGAAGCTGCATGGGAAGCGGCGCGGTGGGAGCTCCGTAATGCAAAATACAGTACAAAGCGCGCACGCCGTCCTTCCACCCTATCTTTTTCCCTTCCTCATACGTGCGCGGCTGGTAGGAAACGGCACATTCATATACGCGCAGATGGTGGCGGGCAATCAGAACGGTCACTTCCGGCTCGAAGCCGAAGCGCTCCTCTTGGAGCAGAGGTGCCAGGCGCTGGATGACGTCTCGCCGGAAAACCTTATAGCAGGTTTCCATATCCGTAATGTCCAAATTGGTGAACATGTTGGAAACGAACGTCAAAGACCGATTCATCCATGTATGCCAAAAATAGAGCACGCGCCGTCGTTCCTGGCGCAAATAGCGCGAGCCGTATACCACATCGGCCGCACCTTCGCGCAGAGGAGCAAGCAGGTTCTGATAATCAAGGGGATCATATTCCAGATCGGCATCCTGAATCCCCACATAATCGCCCGTCGCGTGGAGAAACCCCGTCCGTAGCGCGGCTCCTTTGCCCCGGTTGCGTTCGTGGCGTACCGCCCGCACCTCGGCATGCTCTTCCGCCAGCTGTCGGGCTACGGCCCAGCTGTCGTCGCGGGAACAATCGTCGACGATAATGAGTTCCAGACGAATGCCGACCCTCGTCAGCTCAAGGCAACGCCGTACACAGGCGCGCAGCGTCTTTTCCTCATTATAACATGGAATGACGAGAGAGAGAGAGAGAGAGAGAGAGAGAGAGAGAGAGAGAGAGAGAATCGGACATTCGGTCATGCCTTTCCGGATGCAAAACCGGGGCTCTGCTCGGACCAAAAACAAATTGCCAAAAAAGAGCGGCGCGGGTGTGGTTCATCATCAGCGCCGCTCTTTTTTACTTTTTATCGGCGGTCGCGGTGGCCGCCCCGATCGCCCCGACGGCCGTTGCGATCCCCTCGATCGGAACGGGCCGGGCGGGCCGTATCCTCGGGCTTCCACTCCACGCCCTGCTCTTCCAGCAACACGGCCTTGCGGCTGGCGCGAATGCGATCTCCGTTGATCTCAATGACCTTGACCACCATATCCTCGCCCAGACGGGCCACGTCTTCCACCTTTTCCACCCGATTGGTGTCGAGCTGGGAGATATGGACCAGGGCTTCCAGATTGGGCAGAAGTTCCACGATGGCCCCGATTTCGAGAATGCGGCGGACCTTGGCGGTGTAGTTCTTGCCCAGCTCGGCGTGCTGATCGTAGTACAGGACCATTTCCTTGGCCTGCCGCATGGATTCCTGAGTGGGAGCAAACACCGAAATGCGCCCCGAATCGTCGATGTCGATGGATGCGCCCGTGGCCGAAGTGATGGCCTTGATGTTCTTGCCGCCGGGGCCGATGATCATCCGGATGATGTCGGGATTGACGTATAGCTCCTCATGCTGGGGAGCATAGGGCGACAACGCTTCACGGTAGGCGGGCAAAGCCTGGGCCATGATCCCCAGGATATGCAAACGGGCTTCCTTGGCCTGCTGCATGGCACGGGCCATGACTTCGGTGGGGAGACCGCTGATCTTGATGTCCATCTGGACGGCGGTCACACCGTCGGCAGTGCCCGCGATCTTGAAGTCCATATCGCCCAGCGCGTCTTCATCACCCAGGATATCGGTCAACACGAGATACTGATCGTCTTCCTTGATCAACCCCATAGCCACCCCGGCCACAGGGGCCGAAATGGGCACGCCCGCATCCATCAGGGACAAGCAGCCGCCGCACACGGCAGCCATAGACGACGAACCGTTGGATTCCAGAGTTTCGGACACCACGCGCACGGTATAGGGGAAGCTTTCCGCCGAAGGCAAAATGGCCTTCAGGGCGCGTTCCGCCAGAGCGCCGTGCCCGATTTCGCGGCGGGAAACACGCGGCGGCTTTACTTCGCCCACCGAGAAGGGGGGGAAATTGTAATGCAGCATAAAACGTTTGCTGTCGTCACCCACCAGGGAATCCACGCGTTGTTCGTCGGTGGAGCTACCCAACGTGGTCACCACCAGAGCCTTGGTTTCGCCGCGGGCAAACAGCACCGAACCGTGGGCGCGGGGCAGCACGCCGGTTTCGATTTCAATGGGACGCACGGTTTTGGTGTCGCGATTGTCGATGCGAGTGCCTTCTTTGAGAATGCGGCGACGCACCAACTTCTTTTCCAGATGTTCCAGAATGGCGCCCACTTCGCGCTGGGCTTCCTCATTTTCGGCCCAGGCGGGATCGGCGGCCAGCATTTCCTTGACCTTAACCTTTACGGCCTTGCGGGCATCCTTGCGCGCCAGCTTGTCGGGGATGCGCAGGGCTTCTTCCATACCCGCTTCCAGGGCCAGCTTTTCCACGTGGGCGTAAATTTCGGGGTCATCTTCCTTGGGCGTAAAGGGATTCTTCACCTTGCCCGCCAGACGCACCAGTTCCTCCTGGGCGTCGAGCAAAGGCTGAATGGCCTTGTGCCCCCATTCCAACGCTTCGATAATCAGCGTTTCGGGCGCGAACTGAGCCTCGCCTTCCACCATGACCACGGCGTCGCGGGAAGCGGCGAATACGATGTTCAGTTCGCTGCGCTCCAGTTCCTGACGGGTGGGATTGATGACAAACTGTCCGTCCACACGCCCCAGACGGGCTCCGGCGACGGGACCGGCAAACGGCGTGGACGACAGGCACACCGCGGCGGACGCGCCGGTGATGCACAGCACGTCGGGCAGGTTGTCCGCGTCGGCGGAAATAACGCTGGCCAGCACTTGCACTTCATTGCCGTATCCCTTGGGGAACAAGGGACGGATGGGGCGGTCGATGAGGCGAGCCACCAAGGTTTCGTTGTCGCTGGGACGACCGATTTCACGCCGGAAAAAGTTGCCCGGAATGCGACCTGCGGCATACATCTTTTCGGAATATTCCACCGTCAGCGGGAAAAAATCCTTAGGAGTTTCCAGGGGTTGTTCGCACACCGTGACCAGAGCCACCGTGCCGCCGCACTGAATCCACACCGCGCCCCCGGCCTGGCGGGCCACCCGGCCCGTTTCCAAAATGATTTCCTTGCCGCCCACATTGGCGGTTACGCGCGTTCCTTTCAGTAAACTGCTCATACGTTCGATTCTCCCGGAAGGAGACTCCGTGGAAAAGACCGATATCGCTTCGGCCCTTTGCGCGGATGCTCCTTCCTTGCATTGGGTTAAAGGTCTGTTTTTTAGGAAGGGGGAGGAGGGAAGCCTTTGAAAAGGTTTCCCTCCTCCCCCGCATAGCCATTGCCTTGCTTTACTTGCGCAGGCCGAGCTTTTCGATCAGGGCGCGGTAACGCTGAACATCCGTATTTTTAAGGTAGTTCAGCAGCTTGCGACGTTGCCCGACGAGCTTGAGCAGGCCGGTGCGAGAGTGGAAGTCCTTTTTGTGAGCCTTGAAGTGATCGGCCAAACCGTCGATGCGGGCAGTCAGCAGGGCGATTTGCACTTCAGGCGATCCGGTATCGCCTTCGTGTTTGGCATGAGCGGCAATAACGGCCTGTTTCTGGGCGGTGTCCATGACCACAGCGGTATCCTCCGATCCCTGAATCATATTCAGGGGGTTGATGGGGTGAACAGCCCCCGCAGCACGGCCCAGACGGGACGTCCGTCCAGTTCGCGTGCTTCGGCCAGGGCCAACGGCTCGCCGTCCGCGCCGTGCAACACGGCACGTTCGCCCGCCACAAACGCGCCGAATTCCGGCCGATGGGCGGCGGGTATACCGTTGCGCAGGTCCGCCGCCACGCGGGCATCCACACGGAATGCGGACCAGCGAGGCAAGGCGGCGGCAACGGGCAACACCCATTGCGGCAGCCGTTCCGGCTCGGCCAACACGTCGTCCAGGCTATGGGCGACATCCAGACCAAACGGGTGGCTGTATTCCCGGGTCAGTTCCGTGAGCGTGGCTCCGCACCCCAAGCGCATCCCCAAGCTGTGGGCCAGGGACCGTATGTAGGAACCGGAACTGCAAGTCACCCGGAATCGCACATCCGGCAGGTCCACCCATTGAACCTCGGCGTGCGAAACACGTATGCTCTTCACCTTGGCCGGAACATCCTTTCCGGCCCTGGCCAGCTTGTAGAGCGGCTGACCCTGGTGTTTGGCGGCGGAATAGGGGGGAACGGGCTGCTCCCGCACTTCCAGCCAGGCGTCCACCTCGCGGCGGACGGCCGCTTCGAGCGGCAGCCCGGCCCACGACGACCCGTCGGGACCGGACGCATGGAGCGGGGATTCCGAGACGACCGCGCCCTCAATATCCCACGTATCCGTGGTTAAGCCCAGGCGCAGGGTACCGGCATAGCGCTTTTCGCCACCCTCGAGCAGATAGCCCGAAAGTTTGGTGGCGTGCCCCAAAAGGACGAGCAAAACGCCCGTGGCCATGGGGTCCAACGTGCCGGCGTGACCGATCTTTTTCTGCCCCAGACGCTTCAGACGCGCCACGCACCGGGCCGAGCTGAAACCTTTGGGCTTGTCGAGCACCAAAATTCCGTGTTGTTGTTCCATGCGAAGGACGATTCATAGCCTCAATCGCGCCGTTCGTCCAGCGGAAAAGCCTCATACGCGGGATTGCCGGGAATATTCCGGCGTTTTTGCCCGCCCCCCCCAAAAAAACGGCGGACATTTTTCATAAAAAACCTATCGAAAACACGACAAGACGTTTGTTGCGCCTACCCATGCTCCGCCCGGCCCTCCATCCGGATGAAGCATGGGGCCCGTGCGTCGCCGGCTTGCGTCCCGGCCGGAGGCGGGCTAAAGTATCGTCTTTGCAACGCCAACCCCCACCGCCATGCCCGATACGCTCCTCCTCGCCGACATCGGCAACACCTGCGTCAAAATCGGCCTGGCCTCCCACGCCGGCATGGACGCCACTTATGCGCTGCCCACCCGCGTCCGGTATACGGCGGACAGTCTGGGACTGTCTCTGTTGGAGCTGCTGCGCCACGCGGAACGGACGCCGGACGATCTGACCGCCTGCGTCATGTGTTCGGTGGTGCCCGACTTTGACGTCCTGTTCCGACAGGCCTGCGCCCGCTTTTTGAAGCGCGACCCCCTGGCCTTTCCCTCCGATTTTTCCCTGGATATGGAAAACCACTATGAGCGTCCCGACGAAGTGGGCGCGGACCGTCTGCTGGCGGCCTACGCGGCCAGACGGCTCTATCCCGGTCCGGCCTCGCTGATCTCCGTGGACTTCGGCACCGCAACCACTTTTGACTGCGTAAGCGGCAACGCTTACCTGGGCGGCCTTATCTGCCCCGGCGTGCTGTCCTCGCACGCGGCCCTGGCCGTGGGCACGGCCAAACTGCCCCGCATCTCGCTGGAAGTGCGGGCCGATGTCCCCCTGGTGGGCCGCAGCACGACCACCAGCATGCGTCACGGTTTCGTCTTCGGTTTCGCGGCCATGACCGAGGGACTGTGCCGACGTCTCAAGGAACAGTTGCCCGGTCCCGTGGAAGTGGTGGGCACCGGCGGCTTTGCCGCCGACGTGGCCCGGGTGTGCGACGTCGTGGATCATCTGCGGCCCGATCTGATACTGGAAGGACTGCGCCTTGCCTGGGCCGGGCGGCGGCCTTAATCTTACCCGATACCCGGATACGCAATCCGGCCTGCCAAGGAGTTATCCCATGGACGACAGCAGCACCATCGCATCCGTCTGGGCCCGCGAAATCCTCGATTCCCGCGGCAACCCCACGGTGGAAGTCGAAGTCAGCCTCGAATCCGGCCACGTAGGCCGCGCGGCCGTGCCCTCCGGCGCCTCCACCGGCAGCCGCGAGGCGCTGGAACTGCGCGACGCCGACCCCGCCCGCTACAAAGGCAAGGGCGTGTCCAAAGCCGTGGAAAACGTCAACGGCGAAATAGCCGAAGCCGTCGTGGGGCTGGACGCGCTGCGCCAGGTGCAGGTGGACAATGCTCTTATCGACCTCGACGGCACGGACAACAAGTCACGTCTGGGCGCCAACGCCATGCTCGGCGTGTCCCTGGCCACGGCCCGCGCCGCGGCCGAGTACCTGGGGCTGCCTTTGTACCAGTATCTAGGCGGGGTCAACGCCAAGGTCATGCCCGCACCCATGATGAACGTCATCAACGGCGGAGCTCATGCGCCCAACAACCTGGATATTCAGGAATTCATGATCATGCCCCTGGGCGCCGAAACGTTTGCCGACGCCCTGCGCATGGGGTCGGAAGTATTCCATACCCTCAAAGCCCTGCTGGCCCGCGACGGCCACGTCACCAGCGTGGGCGACGAGGGCGGCTTTGCCCCCAACCTCAAAAGCCACGACGACGCCTTCCGTTATCTGGTGGCCGCCATTGAGGAAGCGGGCTACATCCCCGGTTCCGAAATCGCCCTCGCCATCGACGCCGCTTCCTCCGAATTTTACAAGGACGGCAAGTATCGTCTGACCGGAGAGAACAAGGAACTGACTTCGGCCGAAATGGTGGAATGGCTGGCCGACTTCACCGAACGCTATCCCCTCATTTCCATCGAAGACGGCATGGCCGAAAACGACCGCGAAGGCTGGAAGCTGCTTACCAATCGTCTGGGCGCTTCGGTCCAACTGGTGGGCGACGATATTTTTGTGACCAATCCCGATATCCTTGCCGAGGGCATCGAAGACGGCATCGCCAACGCCATCCTGATCAAGGTCAACCAGATCGGCACCCTGACCGAAACTCTGGATACCATCGAAATTGCCAAGCAGGCGGCCTACGCCACGGTTATTTCCCACCGTTCGGGCGAAACCGAGGATTCGTTCATCGCCGACCTGGCTGTGGGCACCAACGCCGGACAGATCAAAACCGGTTCGCTGTCCCGCTCAGATCGTATCGCGAAATACAATCAGTTGCTCCGCATCGAAGAAGAGCTGGACGATACCGCTCTGTTCTTCGGTCCCATCGTGGCCTCCAATTACGGCCTTGATCAGGCCGACGAAGAGGAAGACGAAGAATAAAAATGGGGAGGAAAGGGAACCTTTGGGAAAAGGTTCCCTTTCCCCTCTCTCATCTTTCCCAAACTTTCTTCTCAAACTTTTTAATAGCGGGATATACCTGCCACGGTTCACGTATGAAAACATGGCAAGCGATTCGGGCCGTATGCCTGGCGGCCGCCCTGCTCATTATTCCGGCCGCCGCGTCGGCGGCGCCCTCCGATGTCGCCCCCCTGGTAAACAAGCTTCAGTCCACCTACGCGGCTATGACCAGCTTCAGAGCCGCGTTCACCCAAGAACTCACCCACCAGGAAAGCGCCACCACCGAAACACGTCACGGCACCCTGCTGTTCCGCAAGCCCCTGCTCGTGCGATGGGAAACCGACAAGCCCAATCCCGAGCTGTTGCTGGTCACCGACAAGGATATCTGGAACTGGCTGCCCGACGAAGAGCTGGCCTACCGCTATTCGCTGGAACTGGCCCGCGATTCCCTGCCCATCATCATGGTGGTCACCGGCCAGAGCCCGTTAAACCGGGATTTTGAGGTGGAACGCATGGTCCCCGAGGCGAGCGACGGCAATCTTGTACATCTGCTGCTCTACCCCAAGGAACCCACAGCCCAACTCACCGAGGCCCAGGTGTGGATCGATCCCGCCACCTCGCTCATCCGACGAGCCCAGGTTATGGACTTCTACGGCAATACCAACCTGATCCGTTTCGACAGTCTGACGCCCGACGCGGCCTTGCAGGACTCGGATTTCACCTTTACCCCGCCTGCGGGCACTGAGGTGGAAGACCACACGGACGGTTCCCACCCGTCCATGACCCCGCTCATGCACTGAACCCGAAACGCCGTATACGACGCCATCCGACCCAATAATGCGTCATGATGCCGCATTGTTTCGGAGTAAGGAATTTTTCCATCGGCGTATAAACAAAGCCCGGCGACCGTCCAGCCGCCGACCCATGAAATGCTTGCCGAAAAATAAAAGGCCGCGCGCGCCCTTTCTTCGTCGTGCGGCCTTTTGCTTTGCGGCGCGGGCTTTTCCTGTCCGGTTCATATTGCGCGCAACAGCGCTTTATGCCATGCTGTCGGGGCAATCCCGCCGCCTCCGTCCGGCCTCCGTAACCCGCGTCGGAATACGACATGTCAGGATATCAATCATTCCCCTATCGAACCGGGGCGTCAAATTCACCGGGCAAGCTGACCCGTCTCTATCTGCCGCCGCTGGCGGGCCGAAGCTTTCTGGACGTGGGCTGCAACGAAGGCTATTTTTGCGGGTTCGCCTTCTTTGACGGCGCCGCCAAAGCGGTGGGCATCGACATCCGCGAGGACGCCCTGACCACGGCTCGGCGGCTTTTTCCCCAATGCGAATTCCGCCTGCAAAATTGGGGCAGTCTCGATCCCGATGAACGCTTCGACGTTATTCTGTGCGCGTCGGCCCTGCATTACGCGAACGATCAGGAAGCGCTGATCCACACGCTTGTCGCCCATCTGACCCCGGACGGCCTGTTGACGCTGGAGACGGGCATCGCTCCGGGACAAACCCCGGAATGGAAGGAAGTACGACGCAGTATTGATACCCGCCTTTTTCCCACCCCTGTCT
>UQJT01000026.1 GCA_900541395.1 uncultured Desulfovibrio sp. | reverse complement strand
ATTAAAAAGTTTTGCGGGGTGGGGCTTGGGGCGGGGAGGGGCGCTTTTTCAAAAGCGCCCCTCCCCGCCCCAAGTATGGTTTACAACTGGTCCGGTCCCGCGATGACGCCGGCCACGGCGGAGGCGGCGGCTACGGCGGGGTTGGCGAGGTAGACTTCGGCCTTGAGGCTGCCCATGCGGCCCTTGAAGTTGCGGTTGGACGTGGAGATGGCGCGTTCGCCGTCGCCGAGGATGCCCATGTGACCGCCCAGGCAGGGGCCGCAGGTGGGAGGGCCGACGATGCAGCCCGCGTCGGTGAACACGTCGAACAGGCCTTCCTTCATGGCCTGCTTCCACACCGAGGGGGTGGCGGGCAATACGATGCAGCGCACGCCTTTGGCCACTTTGCGGCCCTTGAGCACGGCGGCGGCTTCGCGCATGTCGGCGATACGGCCGTTGGTGCACGAGCCCACCACCACCTGCTGGACGGCCACGTCTTTGACCTCGCTGACGGGCTTGACGTTGGAGGGCAGGTGCGGACAGGCCACCACAGGTTCCATGCCGGTCACGTCGAATTCCACGTGCCGCTCGTATGTCGCGCCGGGGTCGGCGGCGAGTTTGACGGCGTCGGGCCGCTTATGGGCCGCGCAGTAAGCCACGGTCTTGTCGTCCGAAGCAAACAGACCCACCTTGCCTCCGGCCTCGATGGCCATGTTGGCCATGGTCAGACGGCCCTCGATATCCAGAGCGTCGATGACCGGGCCGTCGAATTCCAGGGCCTTGTACAGCGCGCCGTCCACGCCGATGGCTCCGATCAGGCGCAAGATAAGGTCTTTGCCGCCCACCCAGCGGGGAAGGGTTCCGGCATAGGTGACGCGGATGGTGGGCGGCACCTTGAACCAGGTTTCGCCCAGGGCCATAGCTCCGGCGATGTCGGTGCTGCCCATGCCGGTGGCGAAGGCCGCCACCCCGCCGTAGGTGCAGGTGTGACTGTCCGCGCCCACCAGGATGTCGCCGGGCCCCACCAGGCCCTGTTCGGGCAGCAGGGCGTGTTCCACGCCGCATTCGCCGCCTTCGTAGTAGCGGGTGACGCCCATTTCGGCCGCGAAGGCGCGGGTCACCATAACCTGGTTGGCTGAATCGATGTCCTTTTGCGGGGTGAAGTGGTCCATGACCAGGTAGACGCGATCTTTGTCGAACACGCGGTCCGCGCCCATGCCCCGGAAGGACTTGATGGCCAGGGGGGCGGTGATGTCGTTGGCAAGCACCGCCGACACTTTGCACCGCACGATTTGACCCGCTTCGCGGACTTCTTCGTCGGTGTGCCTCTGCAATATTTTTTGAGCCAATGTGTGTGCCATGAATTCTCCTCGACGTGGCATACGAGCTTGAACCCTTTTCCCGGACAGGGGGGCCGGGGGAACACTTCCCCCGAAGGGCGCGGGGCGGAGCCCCGGTTAATTTCTGCTTTCCTCGCGTTCCTTGGCGGCCAGGCGGTTGAGGGCGTCGACATAGGCCTTGGCGCTGGCGATGATGATGTCCGGGTCGGACCCTCGTCCGGCCGCGGAGAAGGGGCCTTCGGTCAGGCGCACGGTGGCTTCGCCCTGGGCGTCGGTGCCGCCGGTGATGGCGTTGACCGCGTAGCGTTCCAGATGGGGCGCGCGATCGAGCATGGTGGCTATGACGTTGAAGGCGGCGTCCACCGCGCCCACTCCGAACCCGGCCAGGCGGCGTTCGGCCTCGCCGTCCTGAAGCACCACGGCGGCCGTGGCGGGCATGGCCGAGGTGGCGCTCTGCACGCTGAGGGACTTCAACTTGTAGCGGTCCGGAATGCGGTACACTTCGCCCATAATCAGGGCTTCGATGTCTTCGTCGTGGACCGCCTTTTTCTTGTCGGCCAGGGCCTTGATGGCCTCGAACACGGCCTGGAACTGGTCGTCGCTCAGGGAGGCGTAGCCCAGGGCCTCCAGCTTGTTGCGCACGGCGTTGCGGCCCGAATGCTTGCCGATGACAAGATCGGTGCTGGTGCGGCCGATGGACTGCGGGGTCATGATTTCGTAAGTTTCGCGGTTTTTGAGCATACCGTCCTGGTGGATGCCGGATTCATGGGCGAAGGCGTTGCCGCCCACAATGGCCTTGTTGGCCGGAATGGGTTGACCGATGATCATGGACAACAGCCGGCAGGACGGGAAAAGCTGTTCGGCCCGGATGTGGGTATCAAGCCGGAACACGTCGTTCCGCACCTTGAGGGCCATGACCACTTCCTCCAACGAGGTGTTGCCCGCCCGTTCGCCGATGCCGGACAGCGTCACCTCGGCCTGTCGGGCTCCGGCCTGGAGGGCGGCCAGAGTGTTGGCCACGCCCAGCCCCAGGTCGTCGTGGCAGTGCACGCTGAACACGGCCTTGTCGGCGTTGGGGGTGTGCTCGATGACGTAGCGGACAAGGTCGGCGTAGACGTTGGGAACGGCATAGCCCACGGTGTCGGGCAGGTTGATGGTGGTGGCTCCGGCCTTGATGACCTCGGTCACCACCCGGACCAGAAAGTCCGGGTCCGAGCGCGAGGCGTCCTCGGCTGAAAATTCCACGTTGGAGGTATGGGACGCGGCTCGTTTGACTCCGGCCACGGCCATGTCCACCACCTGATCAGGGCTTTTGCGCAGCTTGTACTGCATGTGAATGGGAGAGGTGGCCAAAAAGGTGTGTATGCGCGGGCGAGCGGCGTGACGGATGGCCTCCCAGGCGCGATCGATGTCGGACTCCATGCACCGGGCCAGCCCGGCGATTTCGGACTCTCCGACCAGTCCGGCGATGGCCTGCACGGCCTCGAAGTCGCCCTGGCTGGAGGCCGGAAAGCCCGCTTCGATGCAGTCCACGCCCAGCACTTCCAATTGGCGGGCCAGGCGCAGTTTTTCCTGAAGGTTCATGGTCGCGCCGGGGCTTTGTTCGCCGTCGCGCAACGTCGTGTCGAAGATAAAAACGCGGTCGCTCATGCCGGACTCCGAATCGGGTTGAGGATGCTATGCAAAAACGGAACGAAGCCTGCTGAAAGGGGCCTCGTTCCGTCGACTATGCGAACTTTGGGCGCCTTTCAGCTCTGGGTCAGGTGGCGCAGTATCTGGCGATTGCGCCGGGGCAGCAGCAGAAAGGTGTAAATCAGGCCGGACAGAATGTAGCCCAGGCACAACAGAAAACAGAACATGCGCGGCGCGGAGAAGATCAGCACGAACAGCAGCAGGGCGGCCACCAGCGTGCTGAAGGGATGGGCCCGCAGAAATCCGTATTCCTTGAAGGAAAAATAGCGTACGCGGCTGACCATGAGCAGGGGGAGAAAGAAGGCCAGCCCCAGACAGATGTAAGGCAGTTGCCCGGCCAGCCAGTCGGGCAGATAGGGCCGGAACAGCACGAAGGTGGCCAGAGCGCAGCCGCAGGCCGGTATGGGCAGGCCGATGAAAAAGCGTTTGGAGGTGGTGGCCACGCCCACGTTGAAGCGGGCCAGACGCAGGGCGCCGCAGGCCACGGACAGAAAAGCCACTGCCACGCCCATGCGTCCGAAGGAGTTCAATTGCCAGGCCCACATCAGCATGGCCGGGGCCGTGCCGAAGGCCACGCAGTCGGCCAGGGAATCGTATTCGATGCCGAACTGGCTGGCCGTGCCCGTCAGGCGGGCCACCTTGCCGTCCAGGCCGTCCATGAGGGCGCTGAATAAAATGGCCCAGGCCGCGCTGTCGTAGCGCCCCGACACGGCAAAAATAATGCTCATAAAGCCGGTGAACAGGCTGGCCGTGGTGAACAGGTTGGGCAGTATGTACACCCCGCGGGGCACGGGACGGTTGGGATCGCGCATATCAGTCCTTCACGCTGGAACGGGAAAGGCGGGCGACGACGGTCTGACCGGCGAATACGGTCTGACCGATGCCGACGGCCGGATCATAGCCTTCGGGCAGGTAGAGGTCAACGCGCGACCCGAAGCGGATCAGGCCGAAACGCTCCCCCCGGGCCAGGGCGTCGCCCGTTTCGGCTCGGGCCACGATGCGGCGCGCCACCAGCCCCGCGATTTGCACAAAGGTCCAGGCGGCGCCGTCGGCGTCCCGCACCTGCCAGGCGCAACGTTCGTTGTCGGTGGAGGCCTTGTCCCACGAGGCGTTGACAAAGGCGCCGGGCGTGTAGGTCACATCCGTCACCTGTCCCGCCACAGGACTGCGGTTTACATGCACGTTGAACACATTCATGAAGATGGACACGCACACCCGTTTTTCGCCGGTGAAGGGATCGTCCCGATCCGCGATGCGGATAATGCGGCCGTCGGCCGGACTGACGGCCAGACCTTCGCCGTGGGGGATCACCCGTTCGGGGTCGCGGAAAAAGTGGACGGCAAACCACAGCAGGATCAGGGCGGCCAGGGCCGGCAGCCACCAGTCCAGGCAGGCGAAAACAAGAGTGGTGAGGGCCAGCAGGCCGATAACGGGAGCCCCTTCCGGGGCCAGGCCGATGGATGGCTTACGCATGGGACGCTCCTTGCATGGAGGGGGTGGGGTATGCCGCCTGTTCCGCCGAGCGGCGGGTTATGGCTTCGTCCAGAGCGGCAAGGGCCGTGTCGGGCAGAGGAAAGCCGGTCCACAGGATGAATTGGGCCGAAGCCTGGGCGACGAACATGTCGCGACCGTTCAGGGTTTCCCACCCCGCGGCGCGGGCGGCCTTGAGGAAAGGCGTGGCCTGATAAATGAGATCGTAGGCCAGGCCCCGCCCCCGGAATTCGGTAAAGGGCGAGGCAAAAGCCGCCTTGCCGCCGCTCATGCCCACCGGCGTGGTATTGATCACCAGATCGGCCGTTACGTCGTGTCGGGCGTTCCAGGGAACGATTTCCACCGCGGGCGGGGTGCGCGGGGCGGCGTGTTCGTCCGGCAGAGCGCGCACTTCGCCCGCAAGAGCCCGGGCCTGCTCCTCACGCCGGGCGGTCACCAGCACGCGGCGCACTCCGTCCAGACTCAGCAACCCGGCCAGAACGGCGCGGGCCGCGCCCCCCGCTCCCAGAATCAGCGCGGTGGGAAATTCGCCGCGCTGATACAGCGGCTGAAGGAAGCCCTCTACGTCCGTGTTGTGGCCCACCAGTTCGTCGCCGTCCCGGTACAGGGTATTCACCGCGCCCACGGCCCGGGCCAGGGGCGTGGCCCTGTCCACCAGAGACAGCATCTTTTCTTTGTGGGGGATGGTCACGCAGGCTCCGGCCACGGGCAACAGCCGCGCCGCCGCCACGAAGTCGGCCAGGCGCTCCGCCGCGATGCGCCAGGGCAGCAGCACGGCCGGAATGCCCCAGGCCTGGAAAGCCGCATTGTGCAGAACCGGGCTCAGGCTGTGCCCGATCGGATCTCCGATGACCCCGTACAGTTTTTGCGGGAGGAACATACCGGCTCCTTTGGGGGACTCCGTCTCCCCCAGCCCCCGGCGGGGTCCGGGGCGGCGCCCCGGTTTAATCTTTCCGGCGCAGAATGACGACGCGTTTGAGGGGACCTTCGCCGGAACTGCGGGTCTGCACGTCGGGATCGTCCTGAAGAGTGAGGTGGATAACCCGGCGTTGATAGGCGCTGAGGGGGCGGGTGGACTGGGAGCGGCCCGTGGCCCGCACTTTGTCGGCCAGGGCGCGCGCCAGTTCCTGCAGGCGGGAGTCCTGGCGGGAGTGATAGTCTCCGGCGTCCACCTGCACGCGCACCTGCGCGCCCACGGCGCGGGCGACCATGCGCGCGGCCAGATATTGCACGGCCGCCAGGTTCTGGCCCTCGCGACCGATAAGCAGGCCGGTGTCTTCACAATCCACGCGCACCTGCACGCGATCTTCGCCCACGCTGACCTCCAGAGGCACTTCGCCCACGATGGGGAAAACCAGCCTCGACACCATATCCGTGGCAATGCGGATCAGGCGATCCTGATCCAGATCGGCCAGAGCCACGCGGGGCAGACCTGATTCACTTTCAACGTCATGGGCGTCCTCGGGCTTTTCGCACTTGTCCGCCGTTTTGGCCTGCGTGTCGTCCGGGGTGTCGGCTTCCCTGTCCACGGCGCGGGGAACGCGGGGGGGGCGTCCGCGCCGTGGTTCGCGAACGGGCGCGGCTTCGGCGGGAACCTCGGCGTCCGCCTCCGGAGCGTTTTCGGCAGGAGCTTCCGGAGTCGTTTCAGCGGCGGCCTGACGGTGATTTGGGGCGGGCTTGTCGCTGCGGCGAGCCTTGCGGGCGGGTTCGGATTCTTTCGGCTCGTCCATGACGCCGTCGGTCCCGACCGCCGCATCGGGCGCGTCCGAAGGAGTCGGGACCGACGCGCGGCGGTTTTTGCCGCGGCCGCCCAACGGGGGCAACTGGGCGCGGCGGGCCCGTATCCGGGCCTTGCGCGCGCCCACCAGACCGAAAATGCCGCTTTTGGCGTCTTCCACAATGTCGATTTCCAGCTTTTCGCGGGGGGCGTCATAGTACGCGCACGCCTCGGCTATGGCCGCATCGAGTGTTTTGCCTTGAAACTCCTTGAAATCGCTCATGGAGCTGTCCTTTTCAACCGGATTGAGTTTGAGTGGGGCCGTAGCCGTTTTTCCGGACTTGTCGGTCGGGCACGGCGGCCGCGGCTTTGCGGCCGCCGAAGGTCGATCGCGGCGATCGACCTTCGGCGCGCGCGTCAGGCCTTGCGCAGGGTCCACCACTGCTGGGCGATGGACAGCACGTTGTTGCTCAGCCAGTACAGTACCAGGCCGGAGGGGAAGTTGATGAACATGACCGTGAAGATGAGGGGCATGATCATCATCATTTTACGCTGGGTGGGGTCGCCCATGGCGGGCGACAGCCATTGCTGCAGGAACATGGTCGCGCCCATGATGATGGGCGTGATGTAGAAGGGGTCTTTGGCGGACAGGTCGGCCAGCCACAGAGTATCGGTAAAGGGCAGATAGGTGATGAACGCGGCGTGGCGCAGTTCGATGGAGTGCAGCAAGGCCTGATACAGGGCCACGAACACCGGCAACTGGATCAGGATGGGAAGGCAGCCGCCCATGGGGTTGACGCCATAGGTTTTGTAAAGCTGCATCATTTCGCGGCTCAACGCTTCCTTGTCCTGGCCGTACTTTTCCTGGAGCTGCTTCATCATGGGCTGGATTTTTTTCATCTTTTCCATGGATTTGTAGCTCTTGCGGGTGAGCGGCCAGAACAGCAGCTTGATGAGCACGGTCAACAGGATGATGGCCACGCCCCAGTTGCTCACCAGGGAATGGAAGAAGGTCAGCAGCCACAAAAGGGGCACGGACAGGAAGGTGAAAAAGCCCATGTCCACCGAGGCGGACAGGTCGTTGGGCGCGGCCTTGAGCATGGCGCGGTCCTTGGGGCCCACCCACCAGCCGGTATGCACGGTGACCGGCGCGTCCGGCGTCACGGTCACGGCGGGCTGATCCACGGCGGCCCGCCAGATGCCGCCCGGTTCGAGAATGCGGCCCTTGAAGGTGGCCTGAGCGCCCTTGTCGGGCACCACGGCGGCCAGGAAATAGTTGCTCATCAGGCCCGCCCACCAAATATCGCCGGACTTGATGATCCCCTCTTCGGTCAGGGTGCTCACGCTGTTTTCGCGTTTGAAGGAACCGTCCAGGTCCCAGGCCATGCCCATAACGTCGTAGTTGCTGCCGCCGCTGGTGGAAGTGACCGCCAGGGTGTAGCTGAGCTGGGCCGGAGCCGCCGCCGCGCCGGACAGGGTGATATTCTCGTCCAGGTAGTAGGTGTCGGCGCTGAAGGTGATGGCGCGGGCGACGCGCAGGCCGCCGACCTCGCCGGTGAAGACCAGGGTGCCGCTCTGGCCTTCGTCCAGCGTGAGATCGTCGCCCTCGAAGGCCCAGGAGCCCGTGTTCCATGAGGGGGCGCCGTTGATCATGAGGCCCAGAGGCGACACGGCGGCGGCGGCGGGCGAAATCATGTTGAAGGGACCGGAATCCGGGGCGATGCCCGCTGAATATTTTTTGAGCGTGAAAGACTGGAGCACTCCCCCGCTGGTGTGGAACACCGCGGTATACAGGGGGGTGTCCACGCGCACTTCGCGGCCCTCGGTGGGGGCGAACTGCTGAACGGGCGTCGCGGGGACCGCCGCGGCGGGTTGCGCCTCGGGCCGGGCGGGCTCCTGAACGACTTCCTCAATGGGCGCGGGCGGCGGGGTCCAGCCCATGAAGTCGGAAAAGTATTGCCAGCCCACAAGCAGGGCGAAGCAGAGCAAGGTGGCGATTAAAAGGCGGGAATTATCCATGACGGTCCTGATGCTCCGGCCGGTGGGGGGAGCGGTGGGAAGGATTGAAGGGCGGCACGGGGTCGAAACCTCCGGCCGAACCGGGGTGGCAGCGCAGGATGCGTTTCGCGGCCAGCCACAGCCCCTTGGCGGGGCCGTGGATTTCGATGGCCTGGATGGCGTAGGTGGAACAGGAGGGATAAAACCGGCAGGCCGGCGGCAGCAACGGCGAAATACAGCGCTTGTACACGCGTATGGGAAGAATAAGAAGCCGCCGCGCCGCCGTCATGCCGGTTCACCGTCCTGCGCCTGCGGCCGTCGGACGGCCCGTCCGTCGTCGCGGGGGCCGGGGCCGGACGCCGCGCGCAATATGTCGAACAAGGGGGCGAGTTCGCGTTCCACAAGCGCGAGATGCACCTTGTCGGCGCGCAGATGACGTTTCGGCGTGACCACAATGTCCATGACGGGCATGTCTTGCTGGCGCAGGCGGAAAAATTCCCGAAGCACCCGTTTGATGCGGTTGCGTTCCACCGCGTTGCCGCATTTGCGTGTGACCGCAAGGCCCAGACGACCGAGACCGGTCGGGGATTCCGCGGAGCGCGCCAGCGCGAAGACCACGAAATGCCGAGTATAATGACGTTCTCCCCGGTCGTAGCAGGCCGTGAATTGCGGCCGCCGGGCGAGTCGACGCTGTTTGGGCCAGGTCAGAGGCACGGAAAGAGACGCCTGGGCGTTTTTAACGCAACGAAAGGGCGCGGGAAATTCCCGGCCCTGATCGTTCCGTTGACCGGGCGTGGCGGACGGAAGCGCGATGACGAAAGGCCGCCGGGGCGGCCCGGCGCTTCCCCGGCCGGACGCCGGGAGCGCGCCGCGTGCTACGCGGACAGGCGCTTGCGCCCTTTGGCGCGTCTGCGGTTGATAAGGGCGCGTCCGGTGGAGGTGCTCATGCGCGCGCGAAAGCCGTGGGTGCGCTTACGGCTGATTTTGCTGGGCTGGTAGGTTCTTTTCATGACGGCAGGGTCTCCTTGGAGAATATTGGAACCAAAGGCTATATCGTCTTGCGGGGGGCTCCGTCAAGCGTTGGACGCGGAAGTTCCGGGGCGGGCGCATAATGCTGCGCGGTCCGCGCAGCCCGTGACGATACGCTTTGCGGAACCGTGCCCGACGTGTCTGAAAAAGACTTGCCCGGAAGAAGGAAAGGGGAGATACAGACCGCATAGACAGTCGGTCGTTGCCTAAAACTTGTTGCTTTTGAAATTGTCCTATTTCAAAAGCGGAACTGCCGTCATTTCGCCTGAAATGCGTGTTTTTCAGGCTTATCCGTCGCGGGCGTCCGCTCCCGCGGCCGCCGGAGCGCTTGCCGTTTTCAACAGCAAACCGTTCCAACATCAGGGGCAAGTCGCCATGTGGAAATATTATGCGCTGTTGTCGGCCGTATTCGCCTCGCTCACCGCGTTGCTCGCCAAGGTCGGGGTACGCGGCATCGATTCCAACCTGGCCACGGCCATCCGGGTCAGTGTTGTTCTGCCCCTGGTGTGGGGCATGGTGCTGCTCACCGGAGCCATGAAGGGCATCCGTGATCTCAGCGGGCACAACTGGCTGTTTTTATGTCTGTCCGGCATGGCCACGGGGCTGTCCTGGCTGTTTTATTTCAAAGCGCTGCAAATGGGCGACGTGTCCAAGGTGGCCCCCATCGACAAGCTCAGCGTGGCCCTGACCATTTTTCTGTCCATTCTGCTCTTGGGCGAGCCCGCCGATTTCAAGGTTGTTTTGGGCGGGGCGCTGATTACCTGCGGCTCACTGGTACTGGTCCTGTAGCGGCGGCCGAGACCCCGGTTTGCGCCGATGCGACGCGTCAGCGGCCGACCGGCGCGTTCGGGACGTTCGGCGCCGGTCCCCCATAGACATCCCGTGACGCTGCGGACGCCGTGGTTGAGGTCGAGGCCGGGGCGGCCGCCGAACCGACGCGGGGAACGGGCATGGCCGCCGGGGAGACGTCGCCGTCCGCGGCGGCGGAAACGGCGGAACCCGCGGCGGGCGGACACAAGGTCTGCACTGTGGACACCAGCACGTCGATGCCGATCTGGACCGGGGTTTTGGACGGCGCGCTCGGTCCGGCGCTGCGTCGGACTGTGGAGCGCAGCGGCGGCAAAGGACTGTGCACGGCCGGGTCGGGGGCGCGCCAGGCGCGCGGGGCATAGGCCGTCCGACGGGGCGCATAACAGTTCCAGGCGGCTTCCACGGCGGCCGGGTCCGCGTATAAAGGCGCGTTGGGACGTATGCCGAGGTCCGTGGGCCTGGGTGGAGGCAGACAGGGCTGCGACGCGGTCTGCCGGGACGCGGCGTCCGGAACCGGGGCCTGAGCGGGCGAAGCGGGCAGCGCGCGCGTGACCGGAGCGGGCGCGACGCGGCGCGGCGTTGTTTTTTCCACGCTTAAAGGCCGACAAAGCATGGTGCGCAGGGTGCCGTCGTCGTCCAGGACGGTGAGTCTGGTCAAGCTTTCGACGGATGCGGCGTCCGTGGCCGTGCCGTTCGGGGCGGCCGGGGCGGATACGACGGGCGCGGCCTGTTCGGCGCGCAGTGAAGAAACCGGATACAACGCGGCGGACAGAACCGCGACGACAAGCAGGGAACGCATGGTGCCTCCTGGGGCCGCCCGCGAGCGAAGGGGGGGGCGACCGATACTTACCCTATCCTTTTCGGCGGACGCATTTTTTTCTTTACGGGGTGGGGCGTGGCCGCAAAGCGCGCGAGTCGCGCGAAATTCCGGCGCGGAATCAGAATTCCGTATAGCTGCCGCCGGTAAAGGGCGAACGCAGCGTGCCGAGCACCCGCTCCAACAGAACGCCGTCGCGGTGGGGCGTGGGATGGCCGTAGGTGGCCCGGATGCCGAGCACCACGAACTGTACGGCTCGGTCTACGGCTACGGGCAGACTGTCGCCCTGAAGCAGACTGCCGGTCAGCACGCTGGCGAAGATGTCGCCCGTGCCGGGGTAGAAGGCAGGAATACGGGGGCTCTCCACTCGCCAAAAGCGGTTTTGAAGCCGATCGTAGGCTACGGTGGCCGTGACGTCGGGGGCCGGGGCCGGGGCGCTGGTGATGACCACGGCCGAAGGGCCGAGAGCCGCCAGTCGGATCAGACGGTCCCTGAGTTCGTCCCGAGTGGCGTCGGGGCGCCAGGGTTCGTTCAGCAGAAAGGCGGATTCCGTGAAATTGGGGGTGATGATATCGGCTTTGCCCGCCAGGCGGCGCATGGCGTCCACCATATCCGGAGTTTGAGTAGGGTCGAGGCTGCCGTTGTCGCCCAGGACCGGGTCCACCACGGCGAAGCCGCCCGGCCCCCGGAAGTCCCGAATGCAGCGCTCCACCAGTTCCACCTGAACCGGGTTGCCCAGAAAGCCGGAATATACCGCGTCGAAGCGCAGGCCGAGCCGTTGCCAGTGGTCGAGGGCCGGCCCCATCTGAGGGGTGAGGTCGTGAAAAGTGAAGTCGTCCACGCCCGAAGTCTGGGAGGACAGCACGGCCGTGGGCAAAGGGCAGACCTGAATGCCCATGGTGGCCAGGATGGGTACGGCCACGGTCAGCGAGGCGCGGCCGAAACCGGACAAATCGTGGATGGCCGCCACCCGGAGCACGGGAACGCCTTGCATGACTGTCTCCTTGCGAGATTTTTTATCCGATCGACGCCCTCAGCCCGGGGGCGAGCCAGGCCCCGGCCGTGCCGAGCACGATCAGGGCGAGCAAAATCCGTATGGGGCGGGCGGGCAGATATTTTTGCAGACGAGCGGCCAGGTACATGCCCGCCAGACCGCCGACGCCGAACAACAGGCCGAGGGGCCAGTCCGGGGCCGCTCCGAGATGGGGATGGAAGGGGGCCAGCCCCATGTATGCCGCCACTCCGCCCGCCGAGGCCGTCAGCGTGCCGAGCAGGGTGGGCCCGGCGGCGACGTGAACGGGCAGACCGTACGCCGACACCAGCAGCGGAGCCAGCAGGGAACCTCCGCCTATGCCGTATATTCCGCCCGCCACGCCGATAACCAGGGTCAGGGCGAACAGAGCGCACGGCCGGTAACCGTACTCCCGATTCTGAAACCGGAAGCGGACGCGCCCGTTCCGGGCGGGCAGGAGTTCAAGTCGGGCGTCGCCCGGCGCGCTTTCGTCCGGCTCCGGCCGCAGGGCGTCGCCGCCCAGGCGCAGGGCCAGAAACACAAGAACCAGGGCGGCAAAGGCTTTGAAGCGGGCGGGATCGGCCAGCCAGTGCAGGCGGATAAAGGCCCCGAGCACCGTTCCGGGCAGACTGCCCAGGACGATCAGCCGCGCCAGGGGAGCGAACAGGCGACCTTCCCGGTAATAGCGCCATACGCCGCCCGGCGCGGCGATGACGTTGAACAGTTGGTTGGTGGAACTGGCCGAGGGGGTGGCGCACCCCAGTACGGATACCTGAAAGGGCAGGAGCAGAAAGGCCCCGGACACGCCGCCCAGACCGGTCAGCAGCGAAACCGCAAAGGCCGCCAGCGGCGGCAGAAAAGGAGAGGCGTCAACGCCCGCGACGGGGAAAAACATGGCCGGAAACCATGATAGGCCCATACGGCCTGATTGTCATCCGGGGAGAGCATGACGGCGGGGCTTTTGCTGGACAAGGGAGAGGAAGCACGATAGCTAGGTAAGCGACGAGCCCGCAGGATTGCGGGTCTTTTTTGTTCGGTGTCCCCCGTTCGCGGCGGCGGGGCAGGGCGGAGTCCGGCCGCGCCCCGCGTCTTGAAGGCGCGCCCAGGCGGTCGGGGAACATTTTGAGCAAGGTTTGTCAGGTGCCGGTATGAAAGTTCGTTGGTTTCAGGCCGCCGAGGCCCGTCGTTTGTTTACCCTGGCTTTGCCCGTGTTTCTGGCCCAGATCGCGCAGACCTCCATGGGGTTTGTGGATACTGTGGTGGCGGGCAAGGCCAGCCCCACGGATATGGCCTCCGTGGCCGTGGCCAGTTCGTTTTGGATGCCCACCATGTTGTTCGGCCAGGGCATGTTGATGGCCATTACCCCTTTGGTGGCCCAGACCTTGGGGGCGGACTCGCGCGGAGCCGTCGGGCGTTTTTTGCGTCAGGGCGCGTGGCTGGCGCTGTTCATCGCCGCCTTGCTGATGGCTGTGATTTACGGCATTTCCCTGGGCGTGCTGCATATGGACCGGGTGGAACCCGATCTGGCCCGGCTGACCAGCGGCTATCTGCAGGCTATCATGTGGGGCTTGCCCGGCCTTATGTTATACTGCGCCCAGCGCGCCTTTCTGGAGGGCCACGGCCGTACCAGACCCGCCATGCTGGCGGGATTTATCGGTTTGGGCGTGAACATTCCTCTTAATTTCGTTTTCGTGTTCGGTTGGCTGGGCGCGCCCGCTCTGGGCGGGGTGGGCTGCGGAGTGGCTTCGGCCGTGGTCTGTTGGGTCATGAGCTTCGTCATGTTTTTGTCCGTGCGGCGTTTCAAGCCGCGGGCGTGGCGTTTTGAGGCCCTTCAGCTCTCTCTGGCGCTGCGTATCGCGCGCATCGGACTGCCCGGCGCGTTCGCCATGTTGGTGGAAACGCTGTCTTTCGCCATTATCGCCGTACTCATCGCTCCGTTGGGAACCGCGGTTGTGGCCGGGCACCAGGTGGCCATGAATGTCAGCGGCCTGGTGTTCATGCTGCCGCTTTCGTTGGGCGTGGCCACCACCATACGGGTGGGGAGCAATCTGGGGGAAGGCGACCTGGCCGGAGCGCGCACGGCCCGGCGGACGGCGTTGTGCCTGGCGCTGGGCATGGCGGCCCTGACCGCGTCGGTTCTGTTGTTCGGCCGACGCTACATCCCCCTGGTGTATACGGACGACGCGGCGGTCATAGCCCTGGCTTCCATGTTGTTGGTGTATGATGCCATCTACCAGTTTTCCGACGCCACGCAGGTGGTCAGCATGGCCGCGTTGCGCGGATATAACGATACGCGGGCCATTTTCGGCATCGCCTTTATATCGTATTGGCTGATCAGTCTGCCCCTGGGCTACGGACTGGGATTGACCTCCTGGATTCTGCCCCGGCCTCTCGGCGTGGTGGGCTTTTGGATAGCCATCATTTTCGGCCTGACCTGCGCGGCGTTTCTGGTGCTGTGGCGACTGGCCCGACTGGAGAGGCTGCCCCTGGAGGCCGTAAGGGCCAAGATCAACAAATAAAGCAAGGCGACAGGGCTGCCGACAAAGTCGGCAGCCCCGCTTTTGAAACGGGATAATTTCAAAAGCAAAATTCTCTAACGGCGCAAACTCCGCGACGCGGGGTTTGTCATCAGTCCGGACAGCCCGGCGTATGCCGGGCTGTCGGTTCAGAGCAGGTTCCGCCAATCGCGGTCCGGACGGCGTAGCCGGCGTTGCAGGCCTGAAACCTGTAAAAGTCGACGCAGCATATCGAATCTCCTGCAAACGGGTATTTCCGCACACTCAGAAGCGGTAGGCCAGCCCCGCTGAAATCACCGGATACCAGCGGTAACGGTGTACTTGACGCGTCACGCTTTCGCGCACCTGGCGCAGACGCGCCGCGTATTTCCGGCGCAAGTGGGGTGGAACGGATATGTCCGGCAGATTGTAGCCGACGTCGGCCTTGCCTATATACAGTCCTCCCAGAGAGCCGTGCCACGACAAGCCCCGGCCCTGGCCCGCGCCGCCTGTCCAGCCTATTCCGAAGTAGGGACCGAAACGGTTCCAGAGCGCCGCTCCCGAAGTTTGTCGGCTTATGGCGTCGTAGATGGGGTTTTGGAAGCGCATCCGGCTGGAAATGTCCGCTTTCAGACGAAAGCGGTACAGGCCCGCCGAAAGACGAAAGCCGTTTCGCCGGGGGAAGAGGTCGAAAAGAAGTCCCGCGCCGAAGCTGGAACCGTCGGCTTTGTAACTGACACGGTTTAGTTCGATTTTGTCGGGCAGAGGATGGACGGTCGCGCTCAGTCGGACGCCCCACAGGGCGTGAGGGCGGTATCCGAATTCCAGCCCCGCGCCCAGGGTGCCGATAACGGGCGAAAGCGTCCAGGGAACCGCCTGCGCGGATGTGGCGGCCGACAACATTTGAGGATGAAGGGCAAGGATTGTGCAGACAAGGCAAAGATAAAGGATGCTATATCGCATGACGGCCCGGCGGTTGGGATTTTTCGATAGAAAAACACCGGACACGTCGGGAAGGGTATGAGTATGGTCCTGAGCGGCATGAGTAAATTGGAGTCGTATGAAGTAGTTGTTGTGTTGGCGGTGCAAGAAAAGCCTTCGGCCGTCCATATCGTTCCGGAACCGAACGGGCCCGCTTTTTCAGCGCAGATTAACTTTAAAGATTGTGCATCTCAATGTATTTTGAGATGCAATCTATTGATTTGTTTTATCAAAAAACAAATTTATAAAAATTGCCCCGGCAAATGCCCCAAGAGGAAGGGGATAATACCGGGCGTTACTGGATTGCGTTGGACACGAATCGTGCCGGGGGAGCGGGAAGGCAAGGGGAAAGGGCACAAATATTGCGCTCATCGGCGAAACAGACAATTAGCCGTTTCGCACGGTTACCCTCTGGCCCATGTGTCGACGCGGCGCAAACGGAAAAGGAGGCGCCCGGGCGGAGACTTGTTTTCTTGGCCCTTAGCCGGACAGCAATGTCCGGAAAAAGTTGGATGTGCGCGGACAAGATAGTCCGGTCTTGGTCTTCCCCACGCCCGTGGGGGTGTTTCCCAAGAGATTCAGATAACCGGGTTATAAGATAGGTCTTCCCCACGCCCGTGGGGGTGTTTCCAACATAGCCCATCTTCATAGAGAGGAGCTTATGTCTTCCCCACGCCCGTGGGGGTGTTTCCGCCGCGTTGTGATCGGCGTTGCATTCAAATCCGTCTTCCCCACGCCCGTGGGGGTGTTTCGTCTTCTTTCAACCAGGCGGGCAGGGCATCGAAGTCTTCCCCACGCCCGTGGGGGTGTTTCCGGGGTAGTTAACACCGTTAACCCCCAAAAAAAGTCTTCCCCACGCCCGTGGGGGTGTTTCCCACCAGAACCTTGAGCAGAAGTGGGATAATCAGTCTTCCCCACGCCCGTGGGGGTGTTTCCGCGTCGACGTATTTGTCTTCGCTGACAGACGAGTCTTCCCCACGCCCGTGGGGGTGTTTCCAGTAAGCCGCAAGCGGAGAGCAGCGGGAAGGCGTCTTCCCCACGCCCGTGGGGGTGTTTCTATTGTGGAACTAGGTACATCCAGAAGATGGAAGTCTTCCCCACGCCCGTGGGGGTGTTTCTGGCCGAATATCCCCCCTCCATGCCACTTGACGGTCTTCCCCACGCCCGTGGGGGTGTTTCTTCTCTACCAGGGGCCTGTGCCGCCACCCCATAGTCTTCCCCACGCCCGTGGGGGTGTTTCCATCTCCCTCGCCCATCCCCGGAATGGGGTTGGGTCTTCCCCACGCCCGTGGGGGTGTTTCTTATGCCGGAACTTATTGAGCAAGACGAGCGGTGTCTTCCCCACGCCCGTGGGGGTGTTTCTGGAAACTTTTCTTATGGACGTCTTGACTGGCGGTCTTCCCCACGCCCGTGGGGGTGTTTCTCGGTCCTCAATGGGCGGTGTGCAACGGCCGGAGTCTTCCCCACGCCCGTGGGGGTGTTTCCGTCCTGCTGCCCAATGGGGCGAAGCTTCGCATGTCTTCCCCACGCCCGTGGGGGTGTTTCCCGGGAGCCGCAGCTTTCCGACCTGCGGGAATCGTCTTCCCCACGCCCGTGGGGGTGTTTCCGCCTTGATGTTCTTCATGGCCTTGGAGCGCCAGTCTTCCCCACGCCCGTGGGGGTGTTTCCAGACATGGCACAGATTTCTATAGATAACGGCCGTCTTCCCCACGCCCGTGGGGGTGTTTCTATTCCTGGTTGGGATGACCCGCCCGTCGATGCGTCTTCCCCACGCCCGTGGGGGTGTTTCCGCCCCTGGCATGGCGACCTTGCGGGAGGATGGGGTCTTCCCCACGCCCGTGGGGGTGTTTCGTTCTCGATCACCGTGCGCATGACACGTCCCAAGTCTTCCCCACGCCCGTGGGGGTGTTTCTGGCGAAAAGCAAAGACTCCGGCAGGCGTCTGGGTCTTCCCCACGCCCGTGGGGGTGTTTCTGCGTCCAGCAGCCTTCCCTTTTGCTCCAAAGAGTCTTCCCCACGCCCGTGGGGGTGTTTCCTAGGAGAAGATCATGTTTGGAGGAATGAAGGAGTCTTCCCCACGCCCGTGGGGGTGTTTCTATTATTGCCCGACGCTTGGTGTCCAAAAACGGGTCTTCCCCACGCCCGTGGGGGTGTTTCTGTTACATAACTTTCATTATGGGACATTTTGAGGTCTTCCCCACGCCCGTGGGGGTGTTTCCATGCTGCTTTTATCACTCTTACTTATTCATGGGTCTTCCCCACGCCCGTGGGGGTGTTTCTCGTTTATACCAAGGATCCTTGACCTTGATATGGTCTTCCCCACGCCCGTGGGGGTGTTTCTATTACCGAAGGTGTTTCTCTGGCTGATACCTCGTCTTCCCCACGCCCGTGGGGGTGTTTCTAATCTTCTTTAGTTTCGCGATGCCACAGACGTGTCTTCCCCACGCCCGTGGGGGTGTTTCCGAATATTTCCGTGACCAAGACCTACAGCCGGAGTCTTCCCCACGCCCGTGGGGGTGTTTCCGGGATACCAGTGATAGCTCCATTGTTGACATTGTCTTCCCCACGCCCGTGGGGGTGTTTCTCGGCATTGAGGGCAGGGCGGTTGGCAAAGATAGTCTTCCCCACGCCCGTGGGGGTGTTTCTGAATTGCATGGCGTCATATATGGCAAGCCCCGGTCTTCCCCACGCCCGTGGGGGTGTTTCTCTCCTTGTGCATGTTTATTGATTGAGCGCGGGGAGTCTTCCCCACGCCCGTGGGGGTGTTTCCATTGACAGCGGAGACGTTCGAAAGGTCGACATGTCTTCCCCACGCCCGTGGGGGTGTTTCTGCCGTTCCCAGATAGGTACGGCGCAGCCAGTTGTCTTCCCCACGCCCGTGGGGGTGTTTCCGCTTACGAAGACGCTTGACGAAGAGTTGAAGGGTCTTCCCCACGCCCGTGGGGGTGTTTCTTCATGATGCCTACATGGTATTCGCCGGGAGGCGTCTTCCCCACGCCCGTGGGGGTGTTTCTTTTCCTCAGAATACGTTAAAGTAATAAACGCGGTCTTCCCCACGCCCGTGGGGGTGTTTCTACAGTATCACCGATGTCCGTCGGGCGGCCATGGTCTTCCCCACGCCCGTGGGGGTGTTTCTAAGCCCGGAGTCGCTTGAAGAAGAGCTGGAGGGTCTTCCCCACGCCCGTGGGGGTGTTTCTAAAGCTGGTCAGACTGTTGCTCCGTAGCTTGGGTCTTCCCCACGCCCGTGGGGGTGTTTCTATAGGGTAGGGCACCGCCCGCAATTCCTGGCCGTCTTCCCCACGCCCGTGGGGGTGTTTCTGTTGTACCGTCATGTGTACAGGATGCATGACAGTCTTCCCCACGCCCGTGGGGGTGTTTCTCATACGAAATCGCCAATTCAGCCTGCAAATCCGTCTTCCCCACGCCCGTGGGGGTGTTTCCTACAAACTTTTGTCGATGAAAATGGGATACGTGTCTTCCCCACGCCCGTGGGGGTGTTTCCCTCGTAGATGGCGTCTCCGAGTTCCCTGGCGAGTCTTCCCCACGCCCGTGGGGGTGTTTCTCTAACCACAGATTCCTTTTTTCGGCTGTGGTCGTCTTCCCCACGCCCGTGGGGGTGTTTCTGGATATACCGCGCAAGCTGCGAGAAGTGCGGCGTCTTCCCCACGCCCGTGGGGGTGTTTCTGTGGTGTTCACCTGCCTGGAATCTGTGGACATGTCTTCCCCACGCCCGTGGGGGTGTTTCGCATGAAGCCGCTGGGGGTGTGGAAAACGATTTGTCTTCCCCACGCCCGTGGGGGTGTTTCTACAGGGCGCGCCATGCGCCCCCGATTTTCACGGTCTTCCCCACGCCCGTGGGGGTGTTTCTGACCTTTATGAGGACCAGACTGACTTTGAAGAGTCTTCCCCACGCCCGTGGGGGTGTTTCTCCGGGCCAATGCGGCACGAATCAGCTTGACTTGTCTTCCCCACGCCCGTGGGGGTGTTTCTTATAGGCGGCTCGGAGGATTTTTACCCGGCGGGTCTTCCCCACGCCCGTGGGGGTGTTTCTTGATACCCCGCCCGTGCCCGCGCCGGACGCCCGTCTTCCCCACGCCCGTGGGGGTGTTTCTGTGCCCGGCGAGAGACTACTGGACACGCTGGCGTCTTCCCCACGCCCGTGGGGGTGTTTCTCATTTGACGGCCAGGTCGTGGGCGTCAGTGACGTCTTCCCCACGCCCGTGGGGGTGTTTCTTCTTGCCTTTATCTTTGGGGACCCAGCCTTGCGTCTTCCCCACGCCCGTGGGGGTGTTTCCATGCCCGGATTGTCATTGAAGAAGAAATGGAGGTCTTCCCCACGCTCGTGGGGGTGTTTCCGCCGAGCCGCGCCAGCATCCGGCCCACATTGGGTCTTCCCCACGCCCGTGGGGGTGTTTCCAGATGTTAAAGTTCAAGGCACGCCCGCTTCGGCATCTGACAGCGCAAATGAAAGGCGCTTATGCCTTCGCGGCGGTCGCCTGCTCCGCAGTCGGATGAACATTTTTAAGCCAAAAACACTATAATATACTGAAATACATAAATTTTATGCGCGCTGGCCGCCATGCGGGAGCATGGCGCGGCGGCGCAGCCGCCGTGGATGAGCCGAAAACCGCCCGTCAGCGCCGTCGCATCCATTCGAGCAGGCCGGACAATGCGTTTTCCACCGCGGCCGCCCGCACGGCGTCGCGATCGCCGTCAAAGCGGCGCAGTTCGGCGCGGGTTTCGTCGCCCAGGCTCCAGCCCAGCCATACGGAGCCCACGGGTTTGTCGGCGCTGCCGCCGCCGGGTCCGGCCACGCCCGTGACGGACAGGCCGACATCCGCGCCTGTGGCCCGACGGACGCCCCTGGCCATGCTTTCCGCCACCGGGCGACTGACCGCGCCGTGGGCGGCCAGAACATCCGCGGGCACGCCGAGCAAGGTCGTTTTGACCTCGTTGGCGTAGGCTACCACGCCCCCCGCGTACCAACGGGACGAGCCCGGCAGCGTGGTCAGCGCGGCCCCGATCAGGCCGCCGGTGCAGGATTCGGCCGTGGCGCAGACAAGGCCCCGGCTCAGCAGCGCGTCGGCCAGTTCGCGCGTCAGCGCGGCCGTGGCCGGAGACGGAACGGGGGGCATGAAGACTCCTTTTTTTGCGATGTTCCGGGTTGCCGATTTCATTGACGGCGTTACGCCGCGCCGCCCGACGCGGGCCCTTTGCGGGCCCCGCCGCCTTGGGTGAGCACCACCCCCGCCAGCACCAGGGCCGAGGCCAGATACTGAGCCGGAGTCAACGTGTCGCCCAGCCATGCCACGCTCATAAGCAGAGTAGCCACGGGAGTCAGGTTCATATAGGCGGCGGCCCGGCCCGCGTCCATGCGGCTGACGCCGAAGTTGTACAAACCGTACCCCGCGAAGGTGACCACGGTGCCCAGATACAGAATGGACGCCACGGGCGCCCATGGGGGCAGGTCCACGGCCAGGGACGCGGGCGTTATGGACAGGGGCAGCAGGGCCAGGGGCACAAAGAACACGGCCCCGGCAAAGGACATGGCGGCGGTCATGGACGCCGGCGGCAATACGGCCATCAAGCGTTTGGCGCACAAGGTATAGGACGCCGCACACAGCACGGCCGCGCCCTCCAGCAGGTTGCCGAGCAGGGGGTGGGGAGCGTTTTCCGTGACTTCGGCCCCCAGCGTCAGCCATATCACGCCGCCGATGGCCAGGGCGAAGCCCATCCAGCCGCGCAGGGGCATCCGTTCGCCCAAAAACAGCCAGGCCCCGGCGGCCACGGGCAGGGGCAGCAGCGAAATGACCATGCCCGCCTGGGCCGAGGACGTGGCGCGCAGGGCGAAAGTTTCAAACAAAAAGTACAGACAGGGTTCGCACAACACGCTGAGCAGCAAAATGCGGCGCAGGGGCGAGCGGCGGGCGAAGCGCAAAACAGGGGGCAGCAGGGGCAGGCAGATCAGCGAGGCGGCCAGCATGCGTCCGGCCATGACCGTCAGGGGCGAATAGGCCGACAGCGCGATTTTGAGGGCGATGAAGGACGAGCTCCACACCAGGATGGCGAGGACGACGGCGGCGTGGGGAATAAGACGGCCCGAAGGGATCATGACGGCTCCTGGGTGCGTGAAAGAAATACAGGCTACGCCGGACCGCGTCGGGGCGCAAGCCGCCTTCCGCCGCCGGACAGAGCGGGAACATAAGACGCGCCGTCCCGCCGAGGGGGAGGGGAGCGGCGGGTTGCCTCGCCGCCTCGCCTCGGTCATACTGCGGCCCATGAAATTTATTTCGGCCCAGTTTGCTCTGTTTCTGCGGGAACGCGGGGTGCGGCGGAACATCAATTATTTTGTCCGCTTCCTGATCCTGCTGTTGACCATGATCACGGTTTACAGCGTATGTTTCCATTTTCTCATGCAGTACGAGGGCCGTTCCTATTCCTGGGTGACGGGCCTGTACTGGACCCTGACGGTTATGTCCACCCTGGGGTTCGGCGATATCACCTTCACCTCGGACCCGGGGCGGGTATTTTCCATCGTGGTGCTGATGTCGGGGGTTCTGTGCCTGCTGGTCATGCTGCCCTTCGCCTTCATCCAGTATGTCTACGCGCCCTGGTTGGAGGCCCAGAAAAAGGGCGAGACGCCGCGTTCGCTGCCCGAGGGGACCAGGGGGCACATTCTGTTGGTCGGGCTCGGTCCGCTGACTCTCAACCTGGCCGACGATCTGGATCGTTACGGCTTCGACAGCGTGTTGATGTGTCCGGATACTTCCACCACCCTTGATCTGGTCGATCAGGGCTATCATGCCGTCATGGGCGATTACGACGACAGCGCCGCCTATCGCCGCCTGCGCCTGGCCGACGCGGCCATGTTGGTGGCTCTGGATGACGACGTGCGCAACACCAACGTAGCTTTTTCCGCGCGCGAGGCCGCGCCCGACGTGCCCATCGTGGCCCGGGCCGAAAAGCCGGAATCCATGGATATTCTGGAACTGGCCGGTTGTTCCAGGGTGTTTCAGTTCCGCAAGCTGCTGGGCGAGGCCCTGGCGTCCCGCGTGCTGCTGGGCGGCACCCGGACCGGGTTGCTGACCGCTTTCGGGCCGCTGGTGGTCAGCGAGGCTCCGGTGGCCCGTACCCCTCTTATGGGGAAAACCCTGCGCGAAAGCGGGTTGCGCGGCGAGCTGGGGCTTAATGTGGTGGGGCTGTGGGAGCGCGGCAAGTTTCGCCTGCCCACGCCCGACACGAAGCTTGGGGAAAACACGGTGCTGATTATGGCGGGCGCGCGGGAACAGATGGAGGCTTTCGATCGTCGCATGGGCGGCGGCGAGCCTGAAAGCGCTGCGCCGGTGATGGTGCTGGGCGGCGGCCGCGTGGGCGCGGCCGCCGCGGCGGAGCTGAAGCGACGGGGCGTGAACGCGGTCATCGTGGACAAGCGCGACGCCGCCCGGGCTACGGACACCGGCGGCGTATCGGTGCGGGATATCCCCCGCGTGCACGGCGACGCCGCCGATCTGGCCGTTCTGGAGCGGGCGGGCATCCGCGAGGCTCCCTCGGTGATCATCACCACCCACGACGACGACACCAACATCTATCTCACCATCTATTGCCGTCGCCTGCGCCCCGATATTCAGATCATCAGCCGCGCCACCCTGGATCGCAATGTGAGGATTCTCCATGCCGCCGGGGCGGATCTGGTGTTGTCGCTGGCCTCCATGATCACGGGCAGCGTGATCAATCTGCTGTCGCCGGGACGGGTGTTCATGCTCAACGAGGGGTTGGACATTTTTCGGGTTCGGGCGGGCGACAAGCTGGACGGAAAGACGCTGATGGAGAGCGGCATCCGCCGCGACACGGGATGCAACGTGGTGGCCGTGTCCGGAACCGGGGGCTCCATGCGGGTGAACCCCGCCCCGGACTATCGCTTCACCTTGGGCGAAGAACTGTATATGGTGGGAGATTCCACGGCCGAAGCGGCGTACTATGAGCGCTACGGCCACGAGGGAGCCTTGTCCGCGCCGGACGCGGGCGGCTTCCGCCATCGCAAGCAGGCATAGGAGAGGCATCAATGACCAAAAATAGGTATGAAGCGGCGCGTGCGGCTTTGGAACCGTCCGTATTGCTCGAGCAGTTGCGCGACATGGGCGACATCGGCCTGACCCGGCCCGGCGACCGCGATTCCGGCCGTACCCGCATGGCTCTCGACGACGGCGACCGCGACGGCCGCGACCGGCTGACGGCCTGGATGCGGGAATTGGACCTGGACGTGAGAGTGGACGGCATCGGCAACATATTCGGCTTGTTGCCCGGCGCGGCCGACCTGCCGCCCCTTATGATGGGCTCCCACATCGATACCGTGGCCCAGGCCGGTCCTCTGGACGGGGTATATGGCGTGCTGTCCGGCCTGGCCGTGGTTCGGGCCTTCCGCAAAGCGGGCGTCGTCCCGCCCCGCCCCTTGGCCGTGGCAGCCTTTACCAACGAGGAAGGCGTGCGCTTTCAGCCCGATATGCTGGGCTCGCTGGTGCATGTGGGCGGCCTGTCCCTGGATGCGGCTTTGAACGCGCGGGGCATCGACGGGGCCCGTCTGGGCGACGAACTGGTCCGGATCGGCTACGCGGGTTCCGCGCCCACCGGGGCTCTGCGTCCGGCGGCCTATCTGGAACTGCACGTGGAGCAGGGCCCCGTGCTGGAGGCCGAAGGATTTCAGATTGGCGTGGTGGAAGGCGTGCAGGGCATTTCCTGGCGTCGGATAAGCGTCGAGGGGCAGTCCAACCACGCGGGCACCACGCCCACCCGTTTGCGTCGCGACGCCGGCCTGACCGCCGCCCGCATCGTCACCCGCCTGCGCGAGATGACCGAGACCGGGGAAACCGTCGCCACCGTGGGGCGTCTGCATCTGGAACCGGACCTTGTCAACGTTATCCCCGCCCGGGCCACGCTGACCGTGGACATGCGCGATCCCGACGAGCAGCGCCTGCGCGCGGCCGAGGACGCGCTGGATGCCTATCTGCTGGCCGTGGCCGCCCAGGACGGCGTGCGCGTGTCCAGCGAGCGGCTGGCCCGTTTCGAACCGGTGCCCTTTGACCCGGCCCTGGTGAACGTCGTGGAGGATACCGCGCGGCGGCTGGGCTATTCCTGCCGACGCATGGTATCCGGGGCCGGACACGATGCTCAGATGATGGCCCGGATTTGCCCCACGGCCATGATTTTTACGCCCAGCAAGGGCGGGCTTAGCCATTGCCCGCAGGAGTGCACCGACCCCGAGGATTTGAGCCGGGGCGTCGCCGTGCTTATGGAAACGGTTCTGGCCCGTCTGGCCGGGGACGAGGCGCGCTGACGCCCGTCGGGCGCCGTCGCCCCGGCATCCGCATCCGCCCGTTTTTCAGGGCATTTTGTGATGGAAAATGCTCCGGGCCCGTCAGCGCAGACGCAGGGACGACAGCATGGCGCGGCCCGCTTCAAGCCACTGCGGATCGCCTTGTTCCGGGGTTTTGAAGTTGATCATCAGCAGGGTGCCGTGCAGGCGGGTTGCGTACAGGATGTTGTGCGTGGAAACGCCGTCCTCGGGGACGACGAATTCGAATACGGCGTAACGGCGGCCGTTCAGCTCCTCCACCTCGTCCCGCAGCCAGACGGCTTGCCGGTACGACTGGTGGAATACGGCGGACATGGTTTTGCGGATCATCCGGATATCGTCCTGCACTTCGGCCCGGGTGTGGTTGACGGACAGGATGACCCGGCCGTCGGGATCGCTCAGCATGACCAGCGGCCGCTCGATGCCGGGGTACGGCATGGGACGCAGGTGCACGGGCATGGGGCCGAAATTGTCGGGCGCGGACAGGGTGACGGCGCCGTTCAGCACCGAGATGTCCCGCCATGCGGCGTGCGCCGTGGCGACCGAGCACAGCAGGATCAGAACCGCAAGGCCGAATTTTTTGAACGCCATGTCGTCTCCCGTGGATAGCGCGTCGACGGGGCCGGGGCGGCCGCGCCGGGAAGAAGCGGGCCGTGGCCCGCTCCGTCGATATAACCCCGGGCCCGGCGCTTTGACAACCGGACGGGGATCGGGACGACAGGCTCAAGCATGGACGGAAGGCGGGCTTGCCGTTACAATGGCGAATCGCAACGCCGAATCCCGGTATCCGTCGCCGCCGCGCGGGCGGCCGTTTTTGGGAGGCCCGACATGGATCTGGACGCTTTTCTGCGCGCTGAAGTGAAGCCCGCTCTGGGCTGCACCGAGCCCGGCGCGGTGGCCCTGGCCGCCGCCCACGCCGCCGCGGCCCTGGGCCGTCCGGTGGAAGCCGTGGACCTGGGGCTGTCCGTCAACATTTACAAAAACGGGCGTTCGGTCATGTTGCCGCGCACCGGCGGCCTCAAGGGCAACCGCCTGGCCGCGGCCCTGGGGGCTCTGGCGGGCAACCCCGATTACGGCCTGACGGTTTTGCGGGACATCGAGCCCGCCGATGTGGAGCGGGCCCGCGCCCTGACGGCGTCCGGCGCGGTGCGGGAACGCGTGGTCGAACGCACGGACGAGGGCGAGGTGCCGTCGGTGTGGATCGAGGCCCGGGTGGAAGGCGGAGGGCACGCCGCCCTGTGTCGCATCGCCGGGCGGCACGACCGGGTGGAATATCTGGAGCGCGACGGCCGAGCGCTGTACCGGGCCCCGGCCGAGGCGGCCGCCGCGGGGCCGGATTTCCAGGCCGAATTGAAGACCATGCGCTTTATCGACCTGTGGAATCTGGCCGCGTCCATCACGCCCGCCACCGAGGCTTTTTTGCTGGAGGGCGCGGCCATGAATCTGGACGTGGCCGCCAAGGGCATGCACGAAATGTGGGGCATGGGCGTGGGGTTGACCGCCGAGGACGACGAATCCGTGCTGGAGCGCATCCGTCATGCCACGGGCGGCGCGTCCGACGTGCGCATGAGCGGCGGCGACTTTCCCATCATGAGCAGCGCGGGCAGCGGCAATCACGGCATTACGGCCATTATTCCCGTAGCCGTGGTGGCGCGTTCCCTGGGGGCGTCGGATCACGCTCTGGCCGAAGCCCTGGCCCTGAGTCATCTGGTATGCGGCTATCTGAAGGCCTACACCGGTCGCCTGACGCCCATCTGCGGCTGCTCGGTGGCGGCCGGAGCGGGCGCGGCCGGGGCTATGGCCAGGCTGCTGGGGGCCGACGCCGAACAGGCCGAACGAGCCGTGGTCACGCTGGTGGCCGGGCTGCTGGGGATGATCTGCGACGGCGCCAAGGAAACCTGCAGCCTCAAGGTGGCTACCGCCGGGTGCGAAGCTTACGGCGCGGCCCGCCTGGCCGTGCGGGGCGGCGGCGTGCGGGACGTGCAGGGTATGGTGGCGCCGGGCATAGCCGAACTGGGTGAAATTCTGGCGGAATTTTCACGCGATGTGCTGGCCCCGGCCGACGGCGAAATGGCCCGCATCATGCTCAGGCACCAGACCCCGGCCTGAGGGAACGCCGGATTTCGGCCGGGAAGACTTCGCGTATGGGCAGGCCGTTGACCTCCATGAGCCACGAGGAATTGTGGCGGCTGTTCCCCATCGTGTTGCGCGAGCACGACCCCGGTTACGCGGCCTGGTATGAGGAAGAGGCCCGCGCCGTCATCCGCGCCCTTGGGGCGGACAACGTCGCGCGTCTCCGCCACATCGGCAGCACGGCCGTGCCGGGTCTGCTCGCCAAGCCCACGGTGGATATGCTGCTGGAAATTCCCGAAGCGTGCGACCTCGACGCGCTGCGGGCCGCCCTGGAGGCCGCGGGCTGGCTCTTCGCCGCTCAGCCGGACAAACCCGCGCCGCACATGATGTTCATGAAGGGCTATACGGAACAGGGCTTCGCCGAACGGGTCTTTCATCTGCATGTGCGCTACCCCGGCGACTGGGACGAACCGCGTTTTCGCGACCGGCTGCGCGCCCGTCCCGACGAGGCGGCGGCCTATGCCGCCCTCAAGCGCCGCCTGGCCCGTCGATACAAGCATGACCGGGATGCCTACACCCGCGGTAAGACGGACTTCGTGCGCGCCTGCGTGGCGCGGGCCGGGACGGAGACCGACTAGCCCCCGCCCACCGGGTCCGCCGGGAGAGTCCGTAGAAAGACCTTTCGTCCCCTCCCTTCGACGCCCGCCCGGCAGAACGTCCGGCCAGCCGCACCTTTCCCCGCCCGGAAGCGGAGCGCGTCGCTCTCCGCTTCCCCTGGTCCGTCCAAGGGCGGCGGGGGATCGGGGGAAGCGGGAGCCGCTCGACGCCTGACGCCGGACGACTCCGGCCTCCTCCGCCTCGGTGTCCTCAGGACGGGCTCACGACGCCTTCAAATCGTCCATGGCGTCCCGCAGCTTCAGGAGCAGTTTGCGGGCCACGTCGGGATGCTCCGCGATGACGTTGCGCAGTTGGAAGGGGTCGGCGCGGCGGTCGTACAGTTCGTCCGTTTCCGGCACCTCGGCCAGGCTGCCCGGCGTGCAGGTCCACTGAGCCTCGCCGTCCAGGGTGGCGGCATCCTTGTACTGTTCCTGGGCGGTGTTGCCGTTCAGGGTGTCGTTTCCGGCCTTGCCCTGCTGTTCGATTTCGGCGTAGGCCTTGACGATGCCGTCGAACATGCCCTTGCCGCCCACCGCGCGCAGGTGCGAGGAATCCACGCTGGCCGCGTAGAAATCCTTGCCCATGCGGTCGGCGCCCTCCGTCTTGACCCAGTGGATGTAGCTCCAGTCCTCCGTATAGATGGCCCAGGAATAGCCGTGGTAGCCCGCGATGCCGAATTCGTGGACCTTGTCCGTTTCGCCGCGCAGCACGGGCAGCAGGCTTTTGCCCTGCATGTCGGGATGCACGCCGATGCCCAGCCACTCGCACACCGTGGGGGCCACGTCCACGCTCTGCACGAAGGCTTTGATGCGCTGACCGGGGGCGATGCCGGGGCCGCGCACGATGAACGGAATATGGGCCAGTTCCTCGTAAGGCCAGGGCCGCGTCTTGCGCATGATGCCGTGTCCCCATTCGCCGTTGCCCATGGGTTCCCCGTGGTCGGCCACCATGATCAGCAGGGTGTTTTCCTCCAGCCCCAGGCGGCGCACCGCGTCGAGGAACAGGCCGAATTGCTTGTCGCACAGGGTGATAAGTTCGGCGTAAAGCATACGCACGTGTCGCAGTTGCTCTTCCGTGAACACGCCGTCCACCACGGTGGAGAAGGGCAGAAACACGTCTTTGCCCGTATAGTCCGGATCGTAGGGGCACTTCATGTCCGGATCGTAATTGCCGTTGGCGTCGATTTTGTACACGGAGGGCGGATCCCAGGGCTCGTGCGGGTCGAAGCTGTCCACCCACAGGTAGAACTGCTTGGTGCGGTCCACGTTTTCCAGGTATTCCACGGCTTTTTTGAAGGTGCGGGTGACGTAGCGGTCCTGTTCGCCGCGCCAGTGCTGGCGCTGGCGCAGGTAGTTGGTCACCTCGTTCATGGTGTACTGCGCCGCTTTTTCGCTGGTCTTGGCCACATAGGCGTCGTAGCTTTCCTGATCCACGTAGTCGCGGGGATCATAATGGAGGAGCGGATCGCTCTCGTAGAAATAGTCGTCGGCCTCGTGGCCGTGGGTGAACCACACCTTGTCGAAGCCGCGCGTGTAACCGAATTTGGGCAGGCGGTACATGGGGCAGTCGAAGATCAGAGCGGTGTCGATGGGGCGGCCCCAGCACAGGTCGGCGATGGTGGTGTCCTGCGCGGACAGCCCCACCCAGCCCGACACGGGCAGGGTGAAGCGGCCGGTGTGCATGGCCCGGCGGCAG
The DNA here is from genome assembly GCA_900541395.1 of uncultured Desulfovibrio sp. GTDB lineage: Bacteria > Desulfobacterota > Desulfovibrionia > Desulfovibrionales > Desulfovibrionaceae > Mailhella > Mailhella merdigallinarum. The sequence goes on along the minus strand of UQJT01000026.1, from coordinate 7,716 downwards.
GGCACCGTGGGCAGGCCCTCGGTGTAGGCGTTTTCAAACAGCGCGCCCTCGCGGGCCAGGCGATCCATGTTGGGGGTTTTTATCCAGTCGTTGCCGTAGCAGCCCAGGTAGTTGTACTGCAAACTGTCGAACATGACGACGATGGCGTTTTTGAGCATGATGTTCCTCGCCGGGTTGAAGTGAAGGGGATGAGAGTCCGTCGGCCGCGCGGCCTCGGACGGGGTCCGGGGAACGTTCCCCGGAGGGCGTAAGCGGGTTGGTCGGATCAATCCCTGGGGTACGACTCCCTGATGAGGAGGAAGGCGACCAGGGCCAGAGCCAGGAAGGCCAGGTTGACGCCCATGGCGTCGCCGTAAGCCGCGCCGTAATCGCCCCCGCGTTCCGTCAGCCGCCAGCCCAGAACCGCGCCGAACAGTTTCTGGTGCAGAGCCGCGGCCAGGGCGGGGATGGTGTTCAGACAGCCCGTGGCGGTGCCCACCATGCGCAGGGGAAAGAGTTCCTTGCCCGACGCCAGCGCCACGGCGCTCAGGCCGCAGGCCGAGGTGAAGGCCACGGCCAGCGCGGCCAGGGGAACCAGACCCAGACGGCCTGTGGTCAGGGTCATCGCTGCCATGGCGGCGAGGGCGACGGCGGCGCACGGAACCAGCACCGCCCGGCGCGAACGCAGTTTGTCGGAAAGGGTCGCCAGCAGCGGCATGGCCGGGACCGAAGCCAGGGTGCCGATGAACAGCACCGCGCCCGCCTGGGCTTTGTCCAGGCCGCAGCCCTGGATGAGCCAGGGGCCCCACCACAGCCCGGCAAAGCTGAAGTAGACGAGCAGCAGGCAGGAATACCCGACGCACAGCGGCCAGAAGGCGCGGGTGGTCAGCACCTGTTTCAGACCGGCGGCCAGTTCGCGCGGCCCGACCCCGACGCTCCGCGCGCGTCCGGCCTCGTCGCCTCCGCCGTTCGCGGAGCGGGAGGCCGTGGACTCCGGCTCGTCCCGCACGCCCAGCCATACCAGCGCGGCCAGACACAGAGAAAACAGGCCGCAGACCAGCATGGTCCCGCGCCAGCCCGCCAGGCCGCTGGCCGCCACCAGAGGGGCGGAAGCCAGCAGGGTGCCGCAGGTGCCGCCCGCGAACATGAGGCTGGAAACGCGTCCGTACAGCGAGGCGGGGAACCAGCGGGCCAGGATGGCCAGACAGGGAACGGTGGCCGCCACGCCCAGACCGGTGAGGAAGCGCGCCGCCGTCACTCCGGCGAAGGTGTCGCTCCGGCTGAACCACACGGTGGAAAGTCCCACGAGCAGGGTGAACAGGCTCAGGGTTTTCCGGCCGCCCCACGCGTCGGACAGCAGGCCGGAGGGAAGCTGCATGAGGCCGTAGCCCAGCATGGTCGCGCCGCTCAGCATGGCCATGTCGGCCGCGACCAGGCCCAGATCGGCCGCGATGTCCAGGGCCAGCACGGTCGGGGCCATGCGGTAGAACATGGTGCACACGTAAACCGGCGCGATGATGGCGAACACCGGCCACGCCCTGGACGGAACGCCGAGCCGCGCGTGGGGCGTGAAGGGGGCGCGGACGGAAGTGGGAAGCTCGGACATGGGGAACCTTTCCGTGGTTGGAACCTGTCGGGGAATGGCGCCGCTAGCCGCCCTGTTTGCCGGTGAGGGCGGTTTCGGCCCGTTCCATGGCCTCCGTCGCCTTGGCGTACAGCGCGTCGGGATCGGCCAGGCCGGACTTTTCAATCTCCTCCAGCCACGAGGCCTTGAGGGCGGGCTGAATCCGTTCGCGCCAGCGCATCCGTTCGTCCGGGGCCAGGTCCGAGAAGGTGTGCCCTTCTTTTTCCAGCAGAACGCGGTCTTCCTTTTCGCCGTCGTCCAGGGCCCGGCCCAGGGCCATACTGATGGCCTCGCCGGTGGTTTCGGTCAGCACCTGCTGAACGTCCGGGGGCAGGCTGTTCCATTTGGCCTCGTTCATGGCGAACCAGCATGAACCCATAATGCCGTGGAACAGCAGGGTATGTTTGGTGGATTCGTTGATCTTGTACGAGCGCAGGGTGGCCACGGGCACCATGGCGGCGTCGCCCATGTTGCGCGACATGGCCAGATACATGTCGGTCATGGGCTGCATGATGCCGTTGAGGCCCAGGGCGTTGATGATGACCATGGTGTCTTTGCTGGCGCCCAGCAGCCGCAGGGAGGCGAGATCGTCCAGGGTGGCGACGGGTTTGTTCTTGGTGTGCACCTGGCAGGCGGCGGTGGTGTGCAGGCCCAGCACGTGCAGGCCCTTATATTCGGCCTGAAGTTCGGGCGAATCGTGCCACAGGTTCCAGTAGCCCAGAGCGCCCGCCTGACAGGAAGAAACGGTCATGGGAATTTTGCCGATGACCGTGTTCAGCGGCATGCGGCCGGGGTTGCGGGCGCAGAAATGCTGACCGATGTCCACCTGTCCCTTGAGCACGGCGTCCAGAATTTCGCCTTCGGGACACAGCGTGTTGGGGTTGTACAGGGTGATGAGAACCCGGCCGCCGGTCCGTTTTTTGACTTCCTCGATCCAGGGCTTGAACACTTTTTGAACGATGGGATGCCGATCCATGTACTGGGTGGTCATGGTCAGGCGAACGGGCCTTTCCTTGGCCGCCAGGACGGGGGAGGCGGCGAGGGACAGAACACCGCACAGCGCCAGCGTCGCCATGTTGCGGAATTTCATGAAACTCTCCTTGTTGCTGAAGTTAAATCGTCCTAAAAAAGAAGGTTGGGCAGGAACAGGGCTATGGACGGAAACACGGTGAGCAGGATGACCAGCGCGAACATGCCCAGGACAAACAGGGCCACGTACTTGAAGATAAGGGCCATGGGCGCGCCGTCGGGCATGCCCGCGATGGCGAACACCACCAGCCCCATGGGCGGGGTGATCTGGCCCATTTCCATCAAGATGACGGTCACCACGCCGAACCAGACGGGGTCGAAGCCCAGGGCCAGCACGGTGGGAAAGATGGCGGGCAGGGTGAGCAGAATCATGGGCACCACGTTGAGCATGCAGCCCAGGGCCACGTACAGCAGGACGATGAGCGTGAACACCAGATACTTGTTGTCGGTGACGCCCAGAATGACGTCGGCAAGTTCAAAGGGGATGCGGGTGGCGGCCAGAAAATAGCCCAGCAGGTTGACGCCGATGAGGATGAGCATGAGCTTGGTGGTCATGGCGACCGTGCTGCGCACGGCGTGGAAAAAGTTTTCGCGGGTCAGCTTGCGGGTGGCGACGGCGTAGAGGAAGGTGCCCGCCGCGCCCACGGCGCCGCCTTCAGTGGGGCTGAAAAATCCCATCAGGATGCCGCCCAGCACCAGCAGGACCAGGGCCACCATGGGGACGACCCCCCACAGCGAGGCGACTTTTTCCCTGAGGGAATGGGCTTCGCCGCGCGGGGCCAGGTCGGGGCGCAGGCGGGCCAGGGCGTAGACGCCGAAGCAGAACAGCAGGGCCAGCAGAAGGCCCGGCACCACCCCGGCCACGAACAGCTTGCCCAGCGATTCCTCGGTGATGATGGCGTACATGATGAAGCCCACGCTGGGCGGGATGAGGATGCCCAGGGTGCCGCCGGCGGCCAGGGTGGCGCAGGCCAGGCCGTTGTTGTAGCCGCGCTTCTGCATTTCCGGCAGGGCCACGGAACTCATGGTCATGGCGGTGGCCAGCGAGTCGCCGCAAATGGCCGCGAAACCCGCGCATCCGGCCACGCTGGCGATGGCCAGGCCGCCGGGCAGCCTGCCCAGCCACAGCGAGGCCGAACCGAACAGGTCTTTGCTGATGCCCGCGTACAGGGCCAGTTCGCCCATGAGGATGAACATGGGAATGACCGACATGGTGTATGACATGGCGGTGTGCGGCGCGCCTATGCCCATCATGGACAGGGGGGCGAGGTGATCGGGGTTGATGACCATGAGGCCGACCACGCCCACCAGCGACATACAGTAGCCGATGGGCATGCGCAGCAGGAGCAGCACCACCAGAATCAGGGAGGCGTAGGCCCCGGCGGCCAGAAAATCCCACGAGAGTTCACTGTCCTCCAGCAGCCAGGGCAGGGCCGCGACCAGGGCCGCGGCCGCGAACGCGACCAGGGCCGCCAACGGCCGGCCATGCGTCAGGCAGGTCTTCACGGCGTTGCCCAGGCTGCGGATCAGGGCCAGAAAGACCAGCGCCAGGCCCGCGGCCGCCACCAGATAAAAGGGGCCGGTGGCGACGTACAGTTCGGCGGTGAACTCGCCCACCCTCATTTTGTCCAGGGCGTTGTGGAACACCTCCCAGGCCATGACCGCGATCAGCAGGGAGCACAGACTCCAATGAAACACGGAAAGTCCGCGTTGCACCGCGCCGGGCAGATGCGGATACACGAGGTCCACGTCGATATGCTCTTCCCGCAGTTGCGGCCAGGCCAGGGACAGGAACACCACCAGCAGGAGAAGAAGCTCTTCGATTTCGATGGTGCCGGGTATGGTGTGGTGCGATACCGTGCGTAGCGCGACGTCCGCGACCACGGGGACGACCATGAGCACCAGGCAGCATCCGGCCAGAACAAAGGCCTTGTTCACCAACCATTGCGTTGCGTCGCAGTAGCGTTGCCAGAGGGAGGGGTGGAACCGGCTCATTCGGGTACTCCTTGCGTTGCGGGGCCGAAACGGCATGGGCGGGCGGAAGTTCCGCGCGGCGGCTTTGTTGCCGGACTGACGGAGCGTATGTTCCGCGCGGGATTATTTCTGCAAGGGCCATACCAACGAGAAAGCATACCGTTTTTTTAGTAAAAACAAGAAATTGTCTTCGATAATCCCGTAAAGGAATCGCGTTATTGTCCATTAGGCGGATATGTGTTAAAAATTTGAACATTCCGAAGTGTCAGAATATTGGACATGAAGTCCGAAGGCGGAAGATATGCGGGATTGGACTTTGCTGAGGGCGGCGGCCGCCCGCGTCCTGGACGCGGTGGACGTGGAGTGCGATGGGGCCACGCTGGCCCGGCTGCTGGGCGTGGCCGAGGCGGACGCGCCCCGGCTGGCCGGTGCCGCGCCCGCGCCGGTGCCGGATGTTGAGTTCGGCGCGCCCGGCACGCTGGCCGACGCGCTGCGGCATTACGATCAGGGGCGCTTTCCGGAATTTCTGGAAGCGGGTCTGGCCTGTCTGCGTTCCCTGGTGCGCGACGACCTGCTGATGGCCGCCCGTTGCGCCTACGCGGCGCTGGCCCACTGGCTGCGCAAGGCGCGCGTGCCGACGGACCGGCGCGAGGTGTGCGCCCGCGTCCTCAACGCCGGTCTGGAGTTGCAACAGGAGATGCTGCATTTTCCCTGGAGGGCACGGGATGCCGCCCCCCTGTACTACAAGTTGCGCGCCCTGGCGTTCGTTCTGGGCGACACGCGCTCCCTGGGACTGCTCGACCTCGCCATCGGCACCCTGAACATCAACGGCCGTTCCCGGCGCAAGGCCCTTTTCCACCACCAGGTCATGCGGCGCGGCATCAATACCGTCAACGCCCTGGGGGACAGCGACATTCTCCTGCATTCGTCGGGCATGATCTGCTTTTACTATTTTGTGGAGGGCAAGTTCACCCGCGCCATCAACTGTGCCTATTCCGCCATGTACATGCCGGACAACGCCCTCAACTTCAACTACGAACGCATGTTGTATTCCTACGCCGCCCTGAGCGCCGTCCATCTGGGGGAATACGACGTGGCCGTCAACATGCTTCATCTGGCCATCGAGCGTTCCCGAAAGCGCGAGCAATGGCTGGACATGAGCAGCCTGCGCGCCATTCTGGCCCTGGCCTGTCTGCTGGGCGGCCACGAGGACGAGGCCTTCGAGCACATCGACGGCATTCTGGGCATGCGCGCCCGGCCCGCCCTGACGTACGCCGACGTCCTGGCCTCCCGCGTGCTGGCCTATTATCACCATCTGCGGGGACGGGATCGGGCTTCCTACGTCTGCTACACCATCTGGCAGAAAAAGGCCCAGGACAAGGGCCTGACCCACAGCAACTACATTTCCGCGCCCTTTGTGCTCGAATTGCTGGCGGCGTACGAACGGGCCGGATTCGATCCCCCCGGCGAGCGCAGTCTGGACCAGGAGTTGGAATGCTGCCTGGCCTCGCCCTCGCGCCTTCTGCACGGGGTGGGCCTGCGGGTTTCGGCCGAAAAGACGGCCGAGGAACGGGGCGGCCGGGACGAGGCGGCCCTGGAGCGCGCGCTGGAAAGCCTGGCCGTGTTCCGCGCCTGTTCGGCCTCCGTGGAAATCGCCAAGACCCAGATTCTGCTGGCCCGCCTGTATCGGGCGCGGGGCGACGGCGCGCGGGCGGGCGCGGCGGCGGCCGAGGCATGGGCGATTCACAGCCATTGCGGGCAACCGCCCTGGCCGGACGACATGAACGCTCTGCGCGACGGACACCCCGCCGAACGGCCGAAGGACGGCGAAAGCGCCGTGCTGCGCGAGTTGTTCCAGGCCATGCGCCAGCAATACGCCTGGGAAACGGACGAAGCCTTTTTCCGCAGTCTGCTCTACGCCCTGCTCGCCACCTTCGGCGCGGAGCGCGGCGGCGTGTTCCGGGCGGAGGACGGGGAGCCGCGTCTGGTGGCGGACGCGGGGCCGGTCGTCGTCGACCGCGATGCCGCCTCCCGGCGGGAGGACGCCGCGCGCGAGGCCCTGCGGCGGGGCCGCGCCGTGCTTCGCCCGTCCGGCGCGCAGACGGACGCCGTCAAAACGCCCGCGCTGCTGGCCGTGGTGGCCGACGCCGAGGAGCAGGGGCGGTATGTGGTGTGCCTGGAAGGAGGCATGCGGGCCCGCATGGCCTCGGCCCTGAGCGAGGAACTGTTTTCGCTGCTGGAGCATTATCTGGCCGCCGAAATCAGCATCCACCTGCGGCGCAGCTCGGCCTGGGAGGATCGGATACGCAGCGCGGCTTCGGCGGCCGGGCACGGTCCGGGGCCGTCCGAGACCGCCATCCTGTTCCGGGCGCGCTGCATGCGCGACCTCTTGCGCCAGGTGGACATGGTCGCGGCGCGCGACACCACGGTGCTCATCCTGGGCGAGTCGGGGGTGGGCAAGGAGCTTGTCGCCCGGCGGCTGCACGAGCGCAGCGGCCGGAGCGGGGAGTTCGTCGGCGTCAACCTGGCCAGCACGCCGGACGAATTGTTTGAAAGCGAGTTCTACGGGCACGAAAAGGGCAGCTTCACCGGGGCCCGCTATCAGAAACGCGGATTGTTCGAACTGGCGGATAAGGGCACGCTGTTCATCGACGAGGCGGGCGACATCCCGCCCCGCCTCCAGGTCAAACTGCTGCGGGTGTTGCAGGAAAAGCGCTTTTTGCGCGTGGGGGGCACGCGCACGCTGACCTCGGATTTTCGTCTGGTGGCGGCCACCAACCGCGATCTGGAGGCCGAGGTGCGGGCGGGGCGCTTCCGCGAGGACCTGTACTACCGCCTCAGCGTGGTGCCCCTGCGCGTGCCGCCCCTGCGCGAACGGCCGGAGGACGTGCTTTTTTTAGCCGAGCACTTTCTGCGTTTCTTTGCGGAACGCCATCGCGTGGCGGTGCGGCCCTTCGACGAGGCGGAGCGGGCGGCGTTGACGGCCCACGACTGGCCGGGCAACGTGCGCGAGCTGAAAAATTATGTGGAACGGTGCATCCTGCTGCCCGATCCGGCCCGGCGTCCGCCCCCCGGACCCCACCCCGTTTTTGTGCCGGAAGCGTCCGCCC
>UQJT01000025.1 GCA_900541395.1 uncultured Desulfovibrio sp. | reverse complement strand
GCGGGGAGCTTTTGCTCCGTGCCGCAGCGGCGAAGACGAGTTATGCCCTCACTCGACTCGTCTGTCAAATACTTTTTTGAGGTTTTTTGGATCTTTTTGCGACGGAAACTTTTTAGTCTCATCATTCCGGAGTATTAAATAGGACTTATCTCACATTCGACAAGACCTGTTTTGAATTTTTATTTTCCAAACTTGCCGCCTCCCCCTCCGAAAACGACAGGAAGGCCGATACCGTCTTAAAACGACCGGTCCGCACGGCCGGACCACCCGAACCGCACGGACCACAGCAAGCAATCCACAGTTTCCCCCCGGAGGGGAGGCGTTTACTCAGGGCCTACACATGGGCGGCCACTTCCTCGGCAAACGCCTTGATATCTTCGGGCGCCGCCGAAGCGTCGCCTTCCACGCGCAACCCCTCGGCTATGAGCGTGGCCCCGACCTCTTTGGCTTTGCTCTCCAACACGTCGACCGCGCCGCAGAAATTTTCATAGGAGGAATCGCCCGAGGCAAAAGCGGCCACCTTGCCCCCCGACAAGCCCATGCTGCCGAATTCATCCACCAGAGGCGCGAAATCGTCTTGGAATTCCACTTCGTCGATGCCCCACACGGACGAACCGAACAACACGGCGTCATACCCCTGAGCCAAGCCCTCCGCGCTTACCTCCGCTGCGTTGCGTATGGTTACCTCGTGCCCCTTATCTCCCAAAATTTTGGCAATGGCCTCCGCAATACTTTCCGTGTTGCCTGTGCTTGATCCGTAAACAATGAGAATTTTGCTCATACTGTGCTTCCTATGTCCGGTTTGACGTTCTCAAGCTGTGCCCGCATGCGAAAGCCCGACGCAGGGCGACGCGCGCGAAGCCGACATCGATTCACAGACATATTCTCTACCATAGAGGAAGCTCCCCTTCCTATGCTTCTCAGACAAGATATCACGGCCGCAGTCGTTTTTCGCCCCCCGGAGCGGGCGTAGGTCCGTTATGCGCTATTAAAGTGCCAAGGTCAAGAAAATGAATTTTATTTTCATTGCAATTTTTCAAAACTTACTTCCGCTGCAAGCTCTTACATCTCGATAGAATTCAGTGAGCTACAAAAAGCTAGGCGAAAAAATTCCTCACAGGCGGCGGATGGGGAAATACACGTAGTCGCGCCCGTCTTTCGGATCATGAAAATCATGAACCGCCCCGATCAGGGAAACACCATTTTCCGCAAGCTGTTGCAAAACCTCGGCGAAGACATCTATGCCCGCGTTGACGGCATACACGTATTCGTACCCCGGCACAGTCCATTTCACCCATCCGTCGGGAGCCTCGGCGTCATCCGGCACTTCCACTCCGGCCAGGTACAATCCTTTGGTAAAATTATCTTCCCAAGGTTGAAAAGAACGCGACAGGTCGGACATCACCCCCCACAAGCCGACTATGCCGCCGTTTTCGTCTTTTTTCGCCAAGGACGCCACTTCGGAAAAACGGGTTTCCACTTCAGCCCACAGCTTCCGCACAAACTGTTCCCCGTCTCGCGTCGAGCCCTCCTTGCCGATAACCGAAAAAGATTCCTTTACGCGTTTTTGGGTGGCCATGCTCCGCGTTCCTTAGGGCTCAATCCTGTTCCCGGCCCAGTATCTGCTTCAGCCATTTGAAGCTCGCCGCATGATAAACCGGATATCCGGTAAGGCCCAACCGGGGAGGTTGATATACCAACTCCACAGGATACTCTGTAAATCCGGAAGCCACATCTTTCCGCACAAAAAAAGCGTTAACGCCCACCACGTTACAGGCTACAAGCATATACCGATCCAGTACATCTACAAATTTCTGCAATGATGCCCCATGAAAGTCGTCTCTCTGCCATGTATGTTCCGGGTTATACTCAATGGAAAGCGAAAGGGGAGGCGGAAATTTGCCGTTATACTCCACAATTAAAATTTTTGGGTGTACCATTTCTTGAATATACTCAGCAAAATATATATCGTTTCCATCCACATCCAAAGAAAAGACATCCAGATCGTCCAGCCCCAAGAACTCTAAAGAACTGCGCAACAAATCCGAAATATTATCCAATGTCAAAAAATCTTGGCGTACCCATAAATTATTAAATTTCAGGCCGCCCAATCCCGTCCGGATATGCTCAATATTGTTCTGGCTGCCATCCAACCATACGCCGCGAAATCCTTGCAGCAATAAAAAATGCGTATTGTTTTCCAATCCATCTCCGCAGCAGAACTCCATGAATGTTTTGGCAGGAGAAAGCCGGCGCAGGCACTCTTGTAGAATGCCGTCCTCGTCATTCTGGGAAAAAACCTTCCACCCCTTCGCCGCCGGATTGTCGGGCATGATGGAGGCCAGACGCCGCCTGTGTTCCTCAAGGGCATCCCGTCGACAAGTATCGCTTTCAATACAAAGACGATAAAGGAGAGATTCACAACTATGGAGAATCCGTAACATTTCCTGATGAGTCACAGATTCAGTCCTGATTTTTTCTCCCAATTGCGTATCTAGGGAACGTACAAGCGGCAACATCCGCTTAAGACGGTCGTGCAGGAAATCCATGCTCACTCCAGTTTGTTATCAGCTCGTGTAAAAAACTCAATCCGCCGCGTTTTCCATGGCCATGCGTTTGGCCGCCATGTAGTCGAACTTGCCGGCGCCGAGCACCGGCGCGTGTTTGACGCTGAGGATACGCCGGGGCGTCCACAGAGGCGACAGCCCCTTGGCCGCGAAATGGGCGGCGATGCGCCCCGTGCTTACGTCTTCGCCCTCGATAATCAGGACCAGTTGTTCGCCCTTGCGCGCATCGGGCACGGCCACCACGCCCAGGGTCGCGTCGGGCCACAGATCGCGCAGGGCGCTTTCCACCGCCGCCAGCGAGATCATCTCGCCGCCCACCTTGGCGAAACGCTTGGCCCGCCCCTTGATGAAGATGAAATTTTCCGCGTCCACATGCACGATGTCGCCGGTATCATACCACCCCGCGCTGCCGTCCCCGGAATCGTCGGCCGGGAATGCGTCCGGGTCCACGGGCGGCTCCAGCACGCCGGGCCTTTCGGCCCGCATGTAGCCGAGCATGACGTTGTCGCCCTTGACCCACAGATCGCCCACGTTCTCCCCTTCGTCCCCGTCCAGACCCGGCACCGGCTTGAGTCGATAGCTCATGCCCGGCGCCAGGCGGCCCACGCTGCCCGGCTTGTTGTTGGCCGGAGTATTGACCGCGATGACCGGCGAGGTTTCGGTGGCGCCGTACCCCTCAAACATGCGCACTCCGTACTTTTCCTTCCAGGTGGCGGCCGTGGACTCGCGCATTTTTTCGGCCCCGGCGATGACCAGGCGGGCGTTGAAAAAGTCATAGGGGCTGCCGTAACGGGCATATCCGGCAAAAAAGGTATCCGTGCCGCAAATGACCGTGGACAGACTTTCGTAAAAAAGTTGGGGCACAATCCGGTAATGCAGGGGCGAGGGGTAGAAGAAAACCCGCATGCCGCTGACCAGAGGCAGCAGAGTGCCGATACCCAACCCGAAGGTATGGAACATGGGCAGACAATTGAACAGGCGGTCACCGGCGTTGACGTTGACGATGGACAACATTTGTTCGCGGTTGGCATTGGCGTTGCGGTGGCTCATAAACACCGCCTTGGGCATGCCCTCGGTGCCGGAGGTGAACAGAATGGCCACCGGCGCTTCCGCCGGAGTGCGGGGAGCGCGGCGCAGCCAAGCGGCCGCAAAGCCGCCGATTTTGTCCCCCAAGGACAGGTCGGCGGCCACGTCTTCAAGATATACGATGCGTAGTCCCGCTTCGCGCAGAGCGTTTTCCAAGGGTTGCAGATCACCCAGTTGAATGAACTTGCGCGAGGTGAGCACGGACTTGAGCCCCACCGTGCGACAGCCTGAGGTCACGGGTGCTGCTCCGGCCGTGAAATTGAGCATGGCCGGGACCTTGCCCGTGACGTGCAGGCCCAGAAAAGCCACCACGCCGGGCAAAGAACTGGGCAGCATGAAGCCCACCCGCTCCTCTCCGGCGAATACCCGACCCAGGGCGCGGCCCAAAACCTGAAATTTGAGCGACAACTCCCCATAGGTCAGTGTGTGGCGGTCCTGATCCTCGGCGATGGTATAGGAACGCCCGTATACGGCCACGGCGTCCATAACGGACTGGAGCAGATTGCGACTGATGTCGGTGGAGCCGTACAAAAGGTCCGTCATCAGGCTGTACAATTGCACGGCCGTATGATGGCGGCGTTGACGCGGGGGTAAATCGGCCGGAGCTTCCAGCTTCTGCGGCGGCAGTATGGTCAGGGTAACCTTGGGGAACCAGCGCAGACGCACCTTGTGGCGAAAATAGGAAAAACGCGAGTAGGCCGCCCCGTCGATACGGATGGGCAGCAGTGTGGCGCGGGCTTTTTCGGCGATGAGGCCCGTGGCTTCCAGAATGCGCATAAAGCGAGGATCGTTCTGAAAGCGGCCGCCGTGGAACACCATGCAGCGCTTGTGGGTTTCGATGGCCCGCACCAGGGAAAGCGTGGACGTGGGGGCGGAAAAATCCACCTGAATAGTGTCGGTCAGAGCCAGGATGGGACGCATCCACCACTTGCGGGCCACGGCCCGGTCCACGGCCAGGGTAATGCGATCGGGCAGCAGAGCGCCGATAAGCAACGGGTCCAGCAGAGAACCGGGATTGATGACGATAAGCACCCGTTCGCCCGCGGCGGCGTAATGTTCACGGCCACGGACCTCCACCCGGAAAAACAGGCGCAACAGGGCGCGCGCAAGCCTGCCAAGCATGGAAACTCCTTGTTGGGCGCCGGGGTCCACGCTTCAGAGGCGCGGAGCATTCCGGGCTGTCGTCGGCGTTGTTCACCATGCCGGATTAGAAGGCGTTTGTCGAGTCGGAGGCTTCGCGCCGCCAAAGGGCGGCCCGAACGCTCCCTGCCGCGCAAGGGCCTTTTCCCCTCCGTTATAGAGCGTTGACGAGGTTCAAACGCCCGGCTCGCCCGAAACCGTGACGGCCCGCACGCCCGCGGCCAGTTCCGCCCCCAGTTCCTCCAGCAGGGCGGACTGGGTTTCGACCAGCGAGGCCATGCCCGGACCGGCCCGGCGATGGGAAAGAAAATGTCCCTCGCGCAGGGCCTGACCCTCCTTCTGCACGCTCCACAGGGCTTCCAGATAAACCTCGCCTTCAGGGCTGCCCTCGAAACGCCGCGCCTCCACCTGCACGCGCAGGTCCACGGGCGCGCCGATGCGCAAGGGCATGACCACGCCCTGAATGTCGGCCAGATTGTTGGTCATGGACACGCTGAGCACGCGGGCCATGCCCGTGCCCAGTTCTTCGCCCCAGCGGTGGTAATCCTCGCGCCGGATATCCACACTGTCGCCTTGGCGCACCACCATCTGCGGCCGCTGCAAGTAACCGGGCAACGTGATGGGGAGGATACCCACGCGCGGCCCCACGCGCGGCGACACGCCGGGCGGATTGCCCATAACGTCGGCGGGCACGGCCCGTACCGGCGGTTCGGCCAGAACATAAAAATGCACGGGGGGCGAGGGCCGAAAGCAGGCCGCCAGAGCCAGAAGCGGCAGGGCCGCCAGGATAAGGGTCGCCGCGTGCGTCAGGCGCGCGGCCGGATGATGGTTCATTATCGACTCCTCCCGAAGATCAGGGCGTCGGGCTGAAGTTCCAGCAGGGTGGCCAAGTTGGACACGGACGCGGCCGCTTCGCGCAGGGCCCGCATGGTTTGGCTCAATTCGATCATGGGGGCCGAATCCTCGCGCAGCAACTGATCGGCGGAATCCATAGCCTTACGCGCGGCGCTGCTGAGTGACGAGATGTCGGCCAGAGCTTTGTCGGCCCGGCGGAAAGTGGCGCTCAGTTCAATGTCGGCATGACGGGCCAGGGCCGAAATATCCTGAAGAGCCGCCTGAGCGTCCCGGCGCAGGGAGGGCAACTGCTCAAGCTGGACGCGCATTTCTTCGCTCAGGCCGGTGATGCCTGCCGTCAGAGCGGGCAAGTCCATGCCGTCGAGCTGCTTGTTGATATTGTCCACCGCGGCCAGGAATTTATGGGCGATATCTTCCAGAGGGATGCGGCTCAGCACGTCAAGCATGGCGTCCAGCGACGAAGGCACGGTGGGTATCTGCTGCAAGCCCCGGAAGCGGCTCAGAGAGAGAGGGTCGACGGGCCTGGCGTCGGGCAGGATGTCCAGGTCCACGGTCAACTGGCCGGTGATGAAACTCTGCATGCCCAGTTTGGCCCGCAGACCGCGCCGGATCAAATCCTGCACAACCTCTTCATTACGCATGAAGTTGTATTCATCGTCATCACCCTTGCGTTCGCCGGTGATCAACGCGTTTTCCAGTTCGATGACCACCGGAGTGCGGAACTCCCGATCGTCCTCGTCGGCGCTGATCTGGATGGACATCACTTTGCCCACGCGCACGCCCTTGAAGTACACCGGCGCGCCCTGCACCAAACCGCGCAGCGAGGCGTCAAAGTACAGAACGAATTTCACGTTTTTTTTGAACAGAACCCCGGTGCCCACCAACAGCACCCCGGCCACCAGCAGGGCCAGGGCGCCGAGCACAAAGGCCCCGATCAGCGTTTTCGTCCCTCGTTCCGTCATATTCTTACTCCATTGGGGAGCTTTCGCCTCCCCATAAGGCTGCCGACTCTATCGGCAGCCTCGACAATCGGTCGCCGGTCGCGGCTTGCCGCGCCACTCAGCGCCTGATTGTCGTGCCTTACCGCCCGACGGCTTGGCCGCCGCGGGCGGCGCAAACTCCGCGAAGCGGGGTTCGGCATCCGACTGTCGGGGAGGCTCCGCCTTCCCATCCCTCCGTCAGGGGCATCATGCCCCTGCCCTCCCCATGCGCGTCGCTCAGGCTGATTCACCGCCGGAGCAACGCCGACAAGAGAGCTCGGGGGACTCATTCCCCCGACGGGTTGCGGGGCGGCGCCCCGCTACTTTTTTCCGTCTCCGCCTTCCTTGCCGCGGGTCAGGAAGCGCACCACGTCCGGCGGGCCGTTTTTAAGCAGATCGTCGGGGCGGCCCTGGGCGGTGATGGTGCGTTTGCCCGCGTCCAGAAACACGGCGTTGTCGGCAATGGCGAAAATACTGGCCAGTTCGTGAGTCACCACCACTACGGTCATCCCCAGGCTGGCCCGAAGTTCCAGAATAAGATCGTCCAGCAGAGCCGCGCTCACCGGGTCCAGTCCGGCCGAAGGCTCATCGAAATAGACCACTTCGGGGTCCAGCGCCAGGGCGCGGGCCAGTCCGGCCCTTTTGCGCATCCCCCCGCTGATTTCGGAGGGATAATAGTCCTCAAACCCTGCCAACCCCACCAAGGCCAGTTTGAAAGAGGCCAGTTCCCGTATACTCCGGGCCGAAAGAGATGTGTAGTATTCCAACGGCAAGGCCACATTCTCGGCCAGGGTGCGCGAAGTCCACAGCGCCCCGCTCTGGAACAGCACGCCCACCTTGCGCATCACAGCCGCACGGGCGGCGCTGTCCGAGCCCCAGAAATCTTTGTCTCCGTAAAACACGCTGCCCGCGGCGGGCCGCGCCAGCCCCATGAGCACCCGCAGAAGCGAGCTTTTGCCGCTGCCGCTGCCGCCCATAATCACCAACACCTCGCCCCGGCGCACGCTGAAAGTCAAATGCTGCTGAATGACCCGCGCCCCGAAAGCCACCGTCACGTCGCGCACGTCCACTGCAACGGGCGCGCTCTCCTTCTCCGGAGTCGCGCCTTCGGCAGAGGCGGTCCGTTCGGACGCGGACCCGTCGGGAACGTCGAAAGCGGAGTTCATAGATCGATCACCGTAAAGATGACGGTAATGATGGATGTGGACACGATAATACCCACGATGGAATTGACCACGGCGGCGGTGGTGGCCCGGCCCACGGCCTCGGCGTTGCGACCGCTGCGCATGCCCTGGTAACAGCCGCACAGCGACACCACGAAGCCGAACACCAGGGCGTGCAGCAACCCGATCCACAAATAGCCGGGAGCAATGTTGCCGAACGTATTTTCCCAGTAGGCGGAGGGCGCGATGTCCAGCATCAGGACGCCCACGATGAAGCCGCCCACAATACCCATGACGTCGGCGTACACGGCCAGCAGCGGAGTCATGACAGCCAGGCCCAGCACTCGGGGCAGGACCAAAAAGTCCACGGGAGCGATGCCGAAAGTAACAAGGGAATCCACTTCCTCGTTGACCTGCATGCTGCCGATGATGGCCGCGAACGAAGCCCCTGTACGCCCGGCCAGCACGATGCCCGTGAGCACCGGCCCCATGACCCGCACCATAGCCACGCCCACCAGGGCGGCCACATAAATTTCGGCTCCGAACATGCGCAGCTGGATGGCGCTGACAAAGGCCAGAATAAGGCCCAGAAGCAGACTGGTGAGGGAAACGATGGGCAGAGCGTCCACCCCGCATTCGCGGAAGGCCCTCCACAAATCGCGGCCGCTGAAGGAAGCCCGTCCGGTGAAAAAACGGCCCAGGCTGGCCGCCACTTCGCCCACAAAAGCGGTGACGTTGAGGGCGATGCCCGGCATGGCCAGGGTCTTGTCGCCCACCAGTTCCAGAACCCCCGGGTCGTGGTGCTCCACCGGTTCCTGGGCCGGGGCGGGCACTTCCCGCGCCAGGGTGAGCAGACGGGACATGCCCTCGGGCAATTTGCCGGTATCCACCGGCAGGTCGCGTCCGGCGGCCGCGTTCATCAAACGGGAAAACACGGCCAGAAGCGAACTGTCCCAGTCTTCCACCTCATCCGCGCAGAACACGACGGCCCGTACGTCGGCGGCGCCGACGGCCTGCTCGGCCGCATCCACGACGGCGGGATCGGGTCCGGCATCGCCGCGCCGCCCCTTCTTTCTTTCGGAAGACGCGCCTATCGCCCAGACTCCCGACGCCGCCACGCGCAGGGTGCCGTCGACAAGTTCCGTGCGAAGGGTAGCGTTCACGGTTGCAAACCTTTCCGGCCGAGTTCGGCGATGCGTCGGGCGAGCGCTGTGGTGGACCAGCCGGGCAGCAGGGGCAAGGCGCGCACCTCTCCGCCGTCGGCTTCCACCACGTCGCGGCCGACAATGGCGTCCAGCCCCCAGTCGCCGCCTTTGACCAGCACCTGGGGGCGCACCGCCCGGATAAGTTCGAGCGGCGTATCCTCGTCAAATCCCACCACAAGATCCACGCTTGTCAGGTGGGCCAGCACGAAGGCGCGGGCGGCGAAGGGATTGAAAGGCCTTCCGGCTCCCTTGTTCAGCCGCCGCACCGAATCGTCACTATTGAGACCGAGCACCAACAGGTCGCCCAGTTCCCGCGCCCGAGCCAGCAGATCCACATGCCCCGGATGCAGGATGTCGTAACAGCCGTTGGTGAACACGATGCGGCGGCCCGCCTCGCGCAGAGGGGCCAGCCGGGCCGGCAGCCCGGACCGGTCCACCACTTTGGGATGGCTCAAGTCGCTCATGGCGCGGTCCGTCACGCCAGATGCATGGCGGTACGCACCAGACGCATGGTCTCCGCGACAGATTCCCGCGCCTTGGCGTTGCCGTCCATGAGAATTTCCTCCACCAGGCCCGGCCGGGCCAGAATGGCGGCCCGCCGTTCGTGCAGCGGCGCCAGAAAAGCCTCCAGGCTCCTGAGGAAGATTTTTTTGCAATCCACGCAGCCCAGGGTGGCGGTGGTACAGCCCTCCCTAATTTCGGCCTGAAGCTCGGGCGCGGTCATGAGCACGTGATAGGGGAACAGATTGCACACATCAGGATTGCCGGGATCGGAACGGCGCAAGCGGGCCGGGTCGGTGAACATGGTCTTCACCTTGGGCTCGATATCGGCCGGGGTGTCTTTAAGAAAAATGCCGTTGCCGTAGCTTTTGGACATCTTGCGGCCGTCCAGCCCCGGACACTTGGCGGCCGGGGTCAGCCGAGCCTGCGGTTCGGGAAACACCTCGCCGTACAGGTAGTTGAAACGGCGTACGATTTCACGAGTCAGCTCCATGTGCGGCAACTGGTCCTGCCCTACGGGCACCCACTGAGGCCGGTGCTGGATGATGTCCGAAGCCATGAGCACGGGGTACCCCAGGAAGCCGTAGTTGCCCAGGTCCTTGGTCGTGATTTCCTGCTGCTGTTCCTTGTAGGTGGGGTTGCGTTCCAGCCAGCCCAGAGGAGTGATCATGGACAAAAGCAGATGCAGTTCGGCCGTTTCTTTGACCTCGGACTGCCGGTAAACGGCGCATTTGGCCGGGTCCAGCCCCACGGACAGCCAGTCCACCACCATGTCGCGCACGTATTCGTTGATGCGCGAAGTGTCGGCGTAGTCGCTGGTCAGCGCGTGCCAGTCGGCCACGAAGAAAAAGGCCTCCGTCTCGTCCTGCATGGCCACCCAGTTTTTGAGCGCTCCGAAATAATGTCCGATGTGCAGCGGACCCGTGGGCCGCATACCCGATACCGTGCGTTGTTTCGCCGTCATGGCGTGCTCCTGCTTGAAAAGCATTGAGGTCACAGGGAAAGAAGCCATTGTACCAGAGTCAGCGCCACATTCACCGAAATCTGGATGAGCGGCAGCAGAACCGCGCCCACCACTCCGGTCATGAGCAGCACCAGCAAAAGGAGGAAACCATAGCGTCCCAGGCGCGAATAGCTCCAGCCCAGGCGGGGGGGCAACAACCCCTCCACGATGTGGCTGCCGTCCAGGGGCGGAATAGGCAACAGATTGATCCAGGCCAAGCCGAAATTGGCGATGATCCCCACCCGGAACATGCGGAACAGAAAGGCCCACAATCCGCCGGAGAGAGTGGCGTCCGCGGGCGCGAACTTGACCACCAGGCCCAGGCCCACGGCAAACAGCACGGCCAGGAGCATGTTGGTCAGGGGCCCGGCGACGGACACCAGCATCATGTCCCGACGAGGGTTGCGCATGTTGCGTTCGTTGACGGGAACGGGCTTGGCCCAGCCGAACACGATGGGCGTGAACAGGGCCGTGACCGCGAACATGACAAGGCCCATGGGATCGATATGAGGTACGGGATTGAGGGTCAGGCGGCCGAGCATACGGGCGGTCTGATCGCCGCGCAGCGACGCCACCCAGCCGTGAGCCACCTCATGCAGAACAATCCCCAGAAGCACTGGCACGAAAGCCGTGGCCAATTCGGCCAGACCGGCGGAAAAATTACTGGTGAACATCTTCAACGCGCTACCACGTTCCCGGGTCGAGCGCAAGAAGAGGAGCGTTCAGAGCGGCGGCCGCTTGCGCGCCGTCCCCCTGCTCCGAAGGCTTCGCCCGTCCGGGAGACCGCTTTCCGGAGCTTGAGGCCATACGCTCTTCAGACTGAAACAGCCGAGAAAATTTTGAAGGGAAACGCGGTGCACAGGCAGGGCGTCAGAGCGCAGGACGCAGAACACGCGTCAATTCGGCTTGCAGCCAGACGCGCAGTTTCTCGTCCGCCACGTGCGGTTTCCAGACCAGCATGATGTTCAAGGCCGAAAAGCGGCATTCCGTCCGGCGCAGCAGCGTCAAACCGGGCAACACATATTCCGGCGGGGCCACGGACACGGGCAGCAGCGTCCAGCCCAGACCTCGCGCCGCCATATCGGCGGCGGTATAGTAATTGTTGGTATACCAGCGCAGAGGACTCAGGACGGCGTCCCCTTCATGTCTGTCCATGCCCGAACGGATCACAATCTGACGATAGCGGGCCAGTTCGTCGTGGGTAACGCGTCCGGCACGGGCCAAAGGATGACTCTCCGCCGTGGCCAACACCCGTTCCACCGCGCCCAGACAACACAGCTCGCGCCCGTCGGCGCGCAGAGCCGGAGCGTCAAAGAACACTCCCAGCGCCAACGTGTCTTCCGTCATCCACCAATTCGCCTCGGCCGAGGGCATGGCCAGCACATCGGCCTCCACATGGGGGAACTGTTCGGAAAACTTGCCAAGCACTTCCATGATCGGTCCGAAGGGCAATCCCTCTTCCACGCCGATGCGCAACGCGCTCACTCCGCTGCGGCACAAAGCGTGAGCGCGCTCATCCAGGCGACGGCAGCGGGACAAAACCTCCCGCGCCTCAACCAGCAGCAGGGCACCGGCCTCGGTCAGGGTCGGCATGTGGCCGCGCCGGAACAAATCCACGCCCAGATCGGCTTCCAACAGGGCGATATGGGCGCTGACGACGGATTGCGCACGCCCCCCGGCCCGCGCCGCCGCTGAAAACGAACCGTGTTCCGCCGCCGCCACAAACGATCGCAATTGCTCCAAGGTCCAGGCCATATTTTCTCCCGCGTCATCAATCTATCGTATTTTCCGATGGATTTTAACTTGCTTATAGCTATTTTTCCGATAGTGTCCAACCCTCGACCGACATTCCGCTCGGGAGCGCCGGTCCGACGCTTTTTAGGGCGTTTTGCCATTGAAAATATCTGCCGGCCAAGACACAGTGTCCCGTGAAGCCGGAGCCCCACGCCGCAAGCGCGCCTCGGCCGCACTGCGGAAGTCTCGCCCGGCTCGACTCCGCAGAGCATTTCAATGGCGAGATGTCCTAGGCATTTTGCTTTTGAAATTGTCCCATTTCAAAAGCGGCGCTGCCGTCATTTCGCCTGAAAAGCGTGGTTTTCAGGCTCATTCGGCGCGGGCGGCCGCTTCCGCGGCCGCCGGAGCGGTTGCCGTTTTCACCAGCAAACCGCTCTAGCGACTGCGACGACAAGGATGAGAGTATGAACAGCTACATTATGCTGGCAGGGGCCATCGCGGCCGAAGTGACGGCCACCACAGCCCTCAAAGCGGCGGAAGGGTTCACCCGCCCGGCACCGTCACTATTGGTGGCGGCGGGTTACGTCACCGCCTTCTGGTTGTTGAGCCAAGTGGTGAAAAGCGTGCCCCTGGGCGTGGCCTATGCCGTCTGGTGCGCGGGAGGCATCGTGGCCACGGCCCTGCTGGCCATGGTCGTCTACGGGCAAAAGCCCGATCTGCCCGCCGTGCTGGGCATGGGGCTAATCGTGGCCGGAGTTGCGGTTATGCAGCTTTTCTCATCCATGTCGGGGCACTAGAGCCTTTTTTTGAAAAGACTTCCGGAGTCGAGGCGCGCTTATGGCGCAAGGCTCCGGCTTCAGGCGTGAAACCTGCGGGTCGGAACACGAAGGCCTGATCGACAACCACTTTCGATGACAACATGCTCAGGGCAGGCCCGCGCTTCCGGACCGTCCTTTGCGCGCGAAGCTCGGGACGGTCAATCCCGTCGCCAACCGCGCAGAGCGGCCCATACGGCGCTGGCGGCGAACCAAACGCAGGCCGCCAGGATGATGGTGGCCCCGGTGGCCGTGCCCATCCAGGGTTGAGCGGACAGCATCAGCCCGGCTACCGAGGAACTCAGACTGATCGCAAGAGCCCACCAGTACATGCCGCCCGCCGTGGACGCGAAGTTGCGCGCCGCCGCGGCGGGTACGATGAGCAGGGCCGTCACCAGCAGAACACCCACGCCCCACACCGAAAACATGACCACCAGAGCCAACAGAGCGGCGAACAGGTACTGACAGCGGGCCACGGGCACCCCGTGGGCTCGGGCCACCACGGGATGGAGTCCGATATACAGGAGACGGTTGCAGGCGAAGGCCTGAAATATCAGAAACACGACCAGCAGCGCGAGCAACCATTGAATGTCCCCCTCCCCTATGGTCAGGATGTCGCCATATAGAAACTGCTGCAGATCGCGGGCCACGGTGTTGTGGCGGCTGACCACGGCCAGGCCGAAAGCCACCACGGCCGAAAAGAACACGCCGATGACCGTATCGGCCGACAGCGAGCTATGCCTGCCCACAGCCATGATGCCCAGGCCCACCAGCACCCCGAAGGCGGGCATGGCCAAGTGCGGGTGTACCCCGGCGATGAGGCCCAACGCCACCCCGGCGAAGGCGGAATGGCTGATGGCGTCGGAAAAGAAGGCCATGCGGAAACTTACCACCTGCACGCCCAGAACCGCCGTCATGGGCGCGAGCAGCAGCAGAGCCGTCAAAGCCTGTTGCATGAAACGGGCCTGCATGGCTTCAAAGGGCAGCAACCCGGCCAGGTGATAGAGCCAGGACAAATCAATCACGGCATTTCTCCCCGTGGGCGGCCCCGCAACCGGCCGGGCGGCAGGCGGGCGGGCAGGCGGCCCCGTGGATGAGGCCCATGTGCAGACCGAACAGAGCGTTCAACGTTTCGGGGGTAAGCACCTCGGCCGGGGCGCCCTGGGCAACCACCCTGCGTTTGAGGCAGATGACATGGGTGGCGTGATGCGCCACCATGCCCAGATCGTGGCTGACCATAAGTTGGGTGAAGCCCCGCCGGGCGCGCAGTTCCTCCAAAAGTTCGCAGAACAGGTGCTCCCCTTCGAAGTCCACTCCCGCCGACGGTTCGTCCAGCACCAGCAGGTCCGGTTCGCGTTGCAGGGCCAGGGCCAGCAGCACGCGTTGCGTCTCGCCCCCGGACAGAGCCCCCAGACGTCGATCGGCCAGGTGGGCGGCGCGTACCAGCCTCAGCAGATCGTGGGCCTTGCGCCGCACGTCGCGCCGCACACCCAGCCATAAGGGCCGGACTTGTTCGCCCAAGGCCAAAAATTCGGTTACGGTCAAAGGCATACCCCGATCGAGGGCAATGCGCTGAGGCACATAACCGATGCGGGGCGCGCTCGTCGCGCCCTGTCCGCCCGTCCCCATCCGGATGCGGCCCCGGTACGGAACTTCGCCCAGCAGGGCCAGGAGCAGCGTGGTTTTACCCGCTCCGTTGGGCCCCACGATGACGGTGCAGCCTCCCCGAGGCACCACGGCGCTCACCTCGTCCAGAATGGGCAACCCGCTGCGCCGCACCGAAACCTTGTCGAACCTGACGGCGTCAGCGGGCGTCAAGGGTGCGCTCCAGAGTGCGCAGGTTATTCTCCATAACCCGCTCATAATAGTCCGGAGAGGCGTCGGCGGGGCCGTTGGCCACGGGGTCCAGCACGGCCAGAGGCACGCCGGTTTCGCGGGCCAGAGTCTCCCCGGCCTTGGCCGGGTACTGGGGTTCGGTAAACACGGCTCCCACGTTTTCCTCCCGAATGAGCCGCGTCAGGCGCAGCAAATCGGCGGCCGAGGGTTCCTGTCCTTCGTGGGGCCGGACTACGCCCACTATGTTCAGGCCCGCGTCGCGGGCCAGGTAATCGAAGTCCCGGTGCTGGGTCACGACGCGGGGATTGGCCAGGCGCGCCCCCAGGGCCGCGAATGCGTCGGCCAGAGCGTCCAGCGTGACGGCGTAGGATTCGGCGTTGTTCAGGTATCGGTCGGCGTGTGCCGGATCCGCTTCGGCCAGGCCCGCGCCTATGTTTTTCACCAACAGGGCAGCCATGCGCGGACTGGCGAACAGGTGCGGGTTGGCGCGCGTCCCGTCTTCGTCGGGAAGAATGTCGGGCACGCCTTCGGCGGCCGCGATCACCCGACCGCCCGGCTTCAGGCGGGCGGCCACGGTACCGGCATCGGGCCCCAGAAAGGCCTCCAGCCCCAGGCCGTTCATAATCAACACGTCCGCCCCGGACAAAAGCATCATATCCCGGGGGGTCAGACCGTAATCGTGCGGGCACCCCGATCCGGCCGGAATCATGAGGTCCACCGCCACGCCGGGAACGTCGGCGGCCACCCGTCGAGCCATGAGCCACAGGGGAAACGTGGTGACCAACACCCGCGTTTGTCCGTCCGCCGACCTTTCCGTCGCGGCCCCCGCCGTCCCGGGCGTCAAAGTCGTCGCCAGGAACAGCGCCAGAAAGATCATCATTCTCCAACGGGACATCATAGCTGCGCCTTATCCTTTGTATGTCGTCCAGCTATGGGCATTAATTGGCTTTCCTGAATCCTGTCAAGTATTGCCTTCGAAGCGTCCGGAGCAAACGTATACGATGCGTCGCTGCTTTGTCGGGGCGGAGGAGCAGGAAACGAAAACCGCGCCGCTACAGCGTGCTTTCCCCGCACCGGGCATGGCGACGGGCAAGGTAAAACACGGCGATCAGACCGACCAGGGAGGCGACGGCCACCGTGGCGAAGCCCACCGCGAAACTGAGGTATTCCCCGCACCAGCCGAGAAACAAGGGGGCCAGCCCGGCCGAAATGACGGACGACACCGGCATGGACAGAGACATGAGCACGGGCTGACGATCGGCGGGGAAAGCCTGGGCCATCGCCTTGAAAATGGACGGAAAAAGCACGGCGATGGACGCGGCCTGCATGCCCACGCCGATCAAAGCCGGCGTGCGGGCTCCGGGCACGCACATCAGGCCCAGAGCCACGGCATGCACAGTCAGCCCGATGCCCACCACCCGGTACACGTCGCGCCGGTCGGCGGCCCAACCGCCTATCACTACGGCCAAGGGCGTCACCAGACGGGCCAGGGAAATGACGATGTTGGCCGTGCCCGGTCTGAAACCCTGTTCCCCCACCAGATAAATCTGAAGCACGCTGAACACGGAAAACTCGCCGATGGTGGCGATGGCCAGCAATATCACGATGGCGCCCAGGGCGGGATCGCGCACCATGCCCGACACGCCCCGGAACGAGGGCGGCGCGGAATAGGCCCGCCCCCCCTTGCCGAACAGCAGAAAGGCCCCGCCCACCAGCGCCATGAAGCCGCCCAGCAGGGCGAACACGCCCTGCCACGTGGCGATCAGCAAACCCGCCTGGGCCAGCAGGGGCAGAAAGATGAACCCCACGTTGGGGGCCAGTTCGTGCACGGCCACGGCCTTGCCCCAGTCGCGGGGATAGACCAGGCTGGACAGGGTAGCCATAGCCGCCGGAAAATAAAACCCGGCCGTGAAACCGAACAGCATGAACATCAAGCGCCCACGGCTCAGACTGTGCACAGTCAGCATGGCGATCAGAACCAGTCCCGAGGCCAAGACCGACCCCCCGGTCATGCGGAAGGGACGGATGCGGCTGAGTAAAAAGCCGCATGAAAACTGTGCGACGCAAAAGCCCAGGCTCTGCATGAACAGCAACGAAGTGGCCGCCGCGTGCCCTACCCCCAGGTCGGCTTCCACGCTGACCAGCAAGGGGCTGAGCATGGCCCGCGCCGAATAGTTGAGCCAGAACAACACCGCCACAAACGCGGTCCAGGGCAACGCCCCGCGAAACAAAAACGGCGGTTCACCCGTCATGACGCCTCCCGAAAATACAAGCGGGGAGGCTCCGCCTCCCCGTCAGACTGCTGAAAAAGTCCTTGAGGGGGCTTCTCGCCCCCTCAAACTGCCCCTCGGCAGGGCGTAATACGCCCTGCACCCCCAATAGTTTCAAGCTGTTACTGTCGAGGGGGGGGCCGGGGGGAATCATTCCCCCGGTGGGGTGCGGGGCAGCGCCCCGCGCTCTTTTATCCTACCCGGGCAATGCGCCCCTTGTCCACGGAGAACAACGCGCTGTCGGGCACAAGTTCGCGCAATTGTTCCGCCATGCCGGGGTGGCAGGTGAAAAACAGTATCTGATGACCGGGACCGCCGTCGGCCGGGGCTGTCAGGTCGGCCAGGGCACGCATGGTACGGCGGGCACGGTCGGGGTCGAAGTTGACAAGAATATCGTCCATGATCACCGGCAGAGCGGCGGCGTGGCGGGCGTGACTACGGATGTGGGCCAGCCTCAGGGCCAGATACAATTGCTCCTGCGCGCCCCGGCTGAGTACATCGGGGGGCAAGGGGTCGCCGTGGGGCGGCACCACGCGCAGGGAACTGTCTTCCAGCGAGGCGGATACCAGGGGCCAGGCCCCGTCGGTGATGGAGGCGAAAATATCCGAGGCCGTCCGTATCACTTCAGGCTGACGTTCCTTTTCGTAATGCCGTCGGGCGTCGAGCAGCAGTTCGCGGGCCAGGGCCAGCCTGCTCCACTCCCGGGACAAGAGCCGGGCGCTTTCCTCCAACGAGGCGTCGCGGGCCCGCAGATCGGCCAAACGTCGAGAGGCGGTCATATCGCTCAGGCGAGCGTCCAACGCGGCGGCGGCCGCCGCCCGGCGTTGCTCGTCCTCACGCAATTCCTCCAGACGATGTCCCACTTCGGCCGAACGGACATCCAGCGAGCCTTTGTCCAGCGCGGCGAATTCCTCCAAAAACGAAGCCAGGGGAATATCCCCGGCGGCCAGCCGCAAGGCGTCCTCCAGGTCCTGGCAGCGCCGCAGCAGACCGTCGCGCTCATCCCGCACGGCGGCCAAGCGACGGAAACTTTCGGGATCATCCGCCCGACCCAGCCCCAACAGTTCGTCCACGGCCCGGCAGGCGTCGGCTTCGGCGGCTTCGGCGGCACGCAATTCTTCGGCCTGCTCCTCGGCCTGCGCCAGGACACGGGCGCGCTCCTCGTCCACACGTCGGGCATTGTCCGCATCGCGCTGCATAATATCCAGAGTGGCCAGCCAGTCGGGTTCGCGATCCAGGCCCAGATGGGGGGCACGACCGGCACGCTCCAACAGATCGGCCAGGGGCAGGGCCAGCGCATCGCGCTCGCGCTCCTGCAGGGCTGTTTCCTCACGCAGGCGCGTGCATTCGGTCTCGGCGGCCAGGCAGCGTTCCATGCAGTCCAAGGCCTCCCGTGTGGTGGAGGGAGAAAGATGCAGATCCAGCCCCAGACCTCCCAGATACTCGCGCCATTCGGCGTCCAGCGCGGCCCGTTCGGCCCGTCCCTCGCGGAGGGCGCTTTCGGCCGCGGCACACGCTTCACCGGCGCGGACGGCGGTCGCTTCGGCCGCGCGCAGAGCTTCGGCCGCAGCGGCCCGCTTTTCGCTGCGGGCGTCGGCTTGACGGCAGGACTCCAGCACCCGGCGCACCGCAGCCGTGACGGCCTCCAGCTCATCGGCGGCCAGGGAGTCGCCCGCCGAAACCGGAGGCGGAGGCGGCAGCGCCCCGGACGGCAATATCTCGCGGGCCGTGGCCACCAGTTCGGGCCCGCGTCCGCGCAGTTCCCGAATTTCCTCCTCGATGGAGGCCGCCGCGGCGCGGGCCAGCCGGGTGGACTCCACCCGGGCGAAAAAAGCCTGAGCGGCCTCGGGCACAGGCACGTTGAGCACGCCCAGTCGCACCAGATAATCGTGCCAGCGGCGCTGCACGTCCTGTACCGCGCTTTCGGCGGCGGCGTGTTCGCGCTCCCGCTGCTGGAGCCGGCGGCGCTTGGCGTCCAGTTCACTCTGCAACAGCGTCTTTTCCTGCTGAATTCTTTCCCCGGCGGCGCACTGTTCCCGCTCCTGATCCAACTGTGCGTCAAGCGCGTCAAGCGCATCCGGAGCTTCGGCCTGCAGGGCGTCGGGGTTCAGCCCCAGGCCCTCGCACAGCGCTCGGACTTCGCCCTGCAACTCGGCCAGGCGGGCGGCGCTGGTGTCGCGACGGGAACGGAGTTGTTCGAGCTGACTTTCGCAACGTTCCTGATCCGGACCGGAGCGGGGCAAGCCCACAGCCAGGCATACCACGCCCACGAACAACACCACGTAAGCGGCCCACAGCGGCAACGAGGCGACGCCCGCCCAGGCCGGAACGGGCGAAGACAGAAGCGAGGTCCAGAGAGCGGGGATATCGATCGTCTCCACGCCCAGCCCCAGACGCGCGATCAGCATGGCCGCTCCGATCGCGGACAGAACCGATCCGGCCGCCAGGGCCGGACGGTTGGCCCGGGGCCGGGGGAAAGCGGCCTCCTGTGCGGCATGGCGTTCGCCCAAGTCGGCCAGACGTTCTTCTTCCTGATGCAACAGGGCCGCGCTCTGACGCAGGCGGCGCAGGGCCGCGCGGCGCTTGTCCAGGGCCTGCCTGTCCGCGCCGGAAAGTTCGGCCTCCTGGGTGAGCAGACGGTTCAGCCGGTCGGCGGCGGCTTCCTCGTCTTTACGGGCGGTCTGCACCTCGCGGCTTGCGTCCGCCGCGACGGCGGCGCGGGAACGCACGTCTTCAGCCAGACCCAAGGCCTCTTCCTGGGCGGCGGCCAGGGCCTGCAACTGGGCGGGCGAGGCGTCGGGCCGCAGACGCAGATAGGAAAGCGCGCGGCCGTATTCGGCTCGGGACGCGGCCAGGGCCTTTTCACGCTCGGGCAGGCGACGTTCCCCCTCCTCCACGCGCAAAAGCCCCGCCCGCAAGGTGTCGCGGGCAGGGGCATCCAGTTCGGCCACAGGTTCGGGCAGAGCCTCCAGAGCCTGCCGGGCCAGTTCCACCCCGTGTTCGGCCTGCTCGCCGTCACGAACGGCCCGCTCCAGCGCCGAGGACAGGGCCGCGACGCCCGTGTCCGCCGCCTGAATAGCCATGGCCCGACGCTCCAGTTCTTCACGCACGAACAGAGAACGGTCCATACGCCGGATGCGCTCCATGTCCCAATCCGGTCCGAGCAGGGCCAGTTGCCGGGCCAAATTCTCCTCGGCGCGCTGAAGATTGGCGCGCAGCGCGGGCAAGGCTATAAGGGCGTTGCGGCAACTGCTCTTGCGCTCGCTCAGCGCGCGGATGTCCGGAGCCAGGGGCAGCAGGCGGACGTCCGGGGTCAGGTCGGCCAGGGTCGCGGTCAGACGTTCCGCCCGCTCGCGGGCGATGGCCGCGCGGCGGCGGGCCTCCTCGCGCCGGTCGAGCAAACGTTCCAAGCGGGCCGGGCCGTCCAGAGGAAAAGTTTCGGCCACCGGCTCCAGCCGCTCCAGCCGGGCCTGGGCCAGACGCCATTCCTCCCATTGCTTCCACACCCCGAGACGTCGTTCCAGATCGCGGCGCTCCCCCTCCAGGGCCGTTTTCTCAGCGCGCAGGGCGGCCAGGGCTTCGCCCGCCTCTTCCCGCTCGGAGGCCAAAGCGTCGTAACGGGCGGCCTCTTCCTCGGCTTCGCGCAATTCGACGCGCACTTCTTCCCAGCGGCGCAGGGCCACGTTGAGCGTCCCCGTCTTGCCCCGAGGTTTGAAGACCTCGTCCATGGCATTTTCCAGCCGCGCCAGGGCCGCGCCGGGCGAACGCAGCCCCAGGCCGAAGCTGGCCCCATACAAGGCGTTGCGCACGGCCTCGCTGTCCAGGGATTCGAAACTTTGCAATTCGGACAGGCTGAACCCGTAGATGGAGCGGTACACCTCACGGGTCACACCGCCCATGAGCCGATCCAGTTCAGCCATATCCACGGGATTGCCCACAGCGTCGAACAGGGCGGGCACGCCGCCGGCCGGACCGGGGCGACGGCTCAGGCGCAGGATCGCCCCGTCTTCGGTTTCCAGATGCAACGAACCGCCCTGGTTTTGCCCGCCGGAGGCCCAGCTTTTGCGGCTTTCTTTGGTGCGCGGCGCGGGATACCCGGTGAGCACGGTACGGAAAAATTCCAGGCAGGTGGACTTGCCCGCCTCGTTGTTGCCGAGGAAAATGCCCATCCCCCTGGGCAGATCGTCCACGGTCACCTGGGACAGAACGCCAAACGCGTCGATATGGAAGGCCCGGATACGCATCAGTTGTTCTCCAGCAAATCGGCGCACAGCCGTTCGGCTTCATCCAGCAGGGAGGCAAGCTCCTCGGCGCGCGGTTCGGACAGGCCCTTGCGGCCCCGACCCCGGCTGAACAAATCGCTCAGGGCGGCGTCGACCCCGGCCGTCAGCAGGCCGCCGTCGGCCCGCCACGCGTCGGCCCGGCGCAATACCTCGCCGAGCAAATCCTCGCGCTGAACGGCAGCCGCGCGATCGAACTCCGGACGCGTGTCCACCTCGACATCCTTAATCCATAACCGTACGTCCGCGCCGCCAAAGCCTTCCTGCAGGGCGTCGCACAACTCGTTCCGCACGGACAGACGGCGCAGTTCGGCATCCAAAGGAGTGCGGCCCGTCAGGCGCACACGGACCACCAGGGTGCGGCACCCCGGCCACAGCGCGGCCGAGGCCGCATCCAGCCGGGTCCGGACAAGACGCTCCACCCGACCCAGATCGTCCGGCGCGTCCGCGTCGCCGTTTTCAACGCCGGGCGCTTCCGCCGCCTCCAACGCGGAGCGTTCGAGATTGACGTCCACAATCTGCCAGCCCACCGGAGCCAGCGGACGAAATTCATACGAGGCGCGCACGGCCGCGACATCCGCATTGTTCACGCCTTGCGCGCCGTTTTCCTCCCCGCCTTCCAGAGTGACCAGCACGCAGCCGCGCGGGCCCTGCTCGCCGATGTGCAGCCCCTGGAGCGAACCGGGGTACACGGCCAGGGGCTCGCGGCAGACCATGCCGTGTTCGTGAATATGGCCCAACGCCCAGTAATCCAGACCTGACGCCGCCAAATCGTCCACCGTGCAGGGCGCGTAACGGGCCTCGCCGTCGGCCGAACCCAGGGTGGCGTGCAAAACGCCGATCTGGGGGCAGACGTGGGGCGAGCGGTGAAACCAGGCGGCCAGGTTGCGTGTTTCGCGCGGGCCCACGTGGCTTACCCCGTGCACCACGGCCAGCACCTCGTCCCCGTAGCCGGGCCGGTATACGGGCACGGCCTCCGCCGTGGAGCCGAATACGGTCACGTTGTCCGGCCAGCGCAGAGAGCCGAGCCGGGAGGACAAGGGATCGTGGTTGCCGTGGGCCAGAAAAACGGGAATACCCAGACGCCCCAGGCGCTCGCAGGCGTCGCGCACGGCGATTTGGGCGCGCAGACTGAGGTCCTCATGGTTGTAGATGTCTCCGGCCAGAACAAGGAAGTCGGGTCGCTCCTCCTCGCACAGGGCCACCAAACGCTCCAGGGCGGTAAAGGTGGCGTCGCGCAACTCGCGGGCCAAATCGGGCGACACGTCGCGCGCCAGCCCCGGAAAGGCGGTGTCCAGATGCAGATCGGCGGCGTGAACGAAACGAACGGATGGCATGGCAAACGTGTCCTTGGCTGGAAGGTCGAAAAAAGCCTTCGTATCATAACAACAGTGAATACTTCGTATTCACCGGCAAGTTCGTCGAAAGCGCGGTTTCGGCGCGCTAGACCTGAGACGCGGCCGAGACGCGGCCCAGGGCGGATTCCAGCAGCTCGCGGGCCACGCCGTTGTCGGGTTCCAGTTCCACGGCCTTTTTAAGGTACGGCACGGCGCGGCGCGGCTGGCCGGCGTCGAACAGCGATTTGCCGATGAGCTGGAACACCCGACGCTCGTCGCGGTAATGGGTCAGGGCCTCCTGAAAAGCGGCGTCCGCCTCGGAAACCTTGCCCTGAGCCAACAGACGGCGCCCCAGGCCGAGGGTCTGATCCAGACGCTGCTTGCGCGCAAAGGCGTTCTCGCGGCTTTCGCGCCCGGCCTCCTCTTCAAGCTGCTTGTACAACGTGGCCAGAGTCAGCAACAAGGCGCGCTCCTGCCCGGGCTGATACATGAGAGGCGCTTTGCTCAAGCGCTTCACGTCCTTGTCGCGGGCCAGCAGTTGCACGCCCTCGCGCAGAGGGCCGCGCACATCCACGGGCGGCGCGCCGCCCGCCCGCACCACATCCTTGAGGGCCATAACGGCGAATCCCAGAGCGCGCAGAGTTTCGCCCTTGAGATAATAAATTTTGATGCGGCCCAGATTTTCGCGAATTTTACGCACGTCCATGCATGTTCCTCACGGCCCGCGGCGGCGACTTGTCCCGCGCTCGGCCCGGGCGACCGGAGGGCCGCCCGTTCCGCCGGATATTGCCGCATTAGGCGCGGTGAAGCAAGTCCGGGCGCGGACGACGTTTTTCGGGAATGTTCGCGGACGGGGGCTCAACTGGACGGGTGGCGGGCTTCGTGATAAAAACGCCGAGGTTCACGATCGAAACCCCACGGAGAGTCGGGATGAGCGACGTCACTCTTGCCAAACCCTTCATACAGGCCACCATCAACGTACTGTCCGCCATGGCCGGGCTGTCTCCCACGCCGGGCGCGCCGTACGTCAAAAAGACGAATCAGGCCCAGGGCGACGTTTCCGCCATCGTCGGCATCACCGGCTCCAAAAGCGGAGCCGTGGCCCTGTCGTTCAGCCAGTCCTGCGCCATCGCGCTGGTCAAGGGCATGCTGGGCGACGCCATCGAGGATATTCTGGCCGACACGCGCGACGCGGTGGGCGAAATCACCAACATGATTTCCGGCCAGGCCCGCGCGGGTTTGAGCGAACTGGGCATTCCCCTGCAAGGCTCCACGCCCTCCGTCGTGTTCGGCGCCAACCACACCCTCACCTTTCCGGGGCAGGCGACCATCATCGCCATCCCCTTTTCCACCGAACACGGCAATTTTACCCTGGAATTCTGTTTCCAATAGGCATTCTTCCCGCCCCGGCCCCACCGTCTTCAAGCGGAGAGCCGGGAGGCGCTTGCTCCCCGCTATGACGGCGACGTGAAACCTGAGTGACGGAACATCGTGTCAAAACTGGATATAAGAGCAAAATCAAGCGGCTCTGAACCCGGGGCGGACGTTTCCGCCGAAATTCTGCGCGGCGTGCGCATGGGCACGCCCATCGTGCTCGGTTATCTGCCTCTGGGCTTCGCCTACGGCGTGCTGGCCGTCAAAAGCGGCATCCCCGCTTTATGGGCCGTGGCCATGTCCGCCCTCATCTTCGCCGGGGCGGGGCAGCTCATCGCGGCGGGCATGATAGGCGCGGGCGCGCCCGTATTGTCCATCGTGCTGGCCAACCTCATGGTCAACTTGCGTCATATCCTTATGTCCGCCGCCCTGGCTCCGGACGTCCGGCCTCTGTCCCGCACGTTGCGCACCTTGTTCGCTCTGGAGGTGACGGACGAAGTGTTCGCCGTGCATACCTCGGACTTCCGCAACGGCGCCGTATGCCGCGCCCCCCGTCTGTTCGCCTGCAACATCACCGCCCACCTGGGCTGGATCGCGGGCACCGCCGTGGGCGCCTTTTCCGGCGAACTGGTCACCGACGTGCGCCCCCTGGGCCTGGACTACGCCCTGCCCGCCATGTTTCTGGCCCTGCTGCTGCCCTTGTGCGCGGAACGCCTGTACCTCATGGTGGCCGTGGCGGCCGCGCTGTTCTCTCTGGGCCTCAACCTGGCCGGCGCCGGACGTTGGAGCGTGATCCTGGCCACCTTGCTGGCCGCGACCCTGGGGCTGTGGCTGGCCTGCCGCCGGGGCGACTGCGACGGCCCCGACGCGACCGACGCCGGTACAAAGGAGCGGCCATGACCAATTTCGATCTCGCCCTGTGCACCCTGGGCATGGTGCTGGGCACGGCTCTGCCCCGCGCCCTGCCCATGACGCTGCTGGCCGACCGTCCCATGCCGCCCAAAGCGCGGCGTTGGCTGTCCTTCGTGCCCGCCGCCATCCTCGCCGCCCTGGTGGCGCCGGATATTTTCCTGCGCGAAGGCGCATTGTTCCTGTCCACAGACAACATGTTCCTGCTGGCCGCGCCGCCCACCATCCTGGTGGCCTGGAAAACCCACAGCCTGTTCGCCACTCTGGCGGCGGGCATGTTTCTGGTCGCCCTGGGACGCTGGTGGTTGGGAGGCACACTGTGAACACGACAAACCGATCTCAATCATTGTCCGTTCCGGTCCTGCTGTTCGCGCTGATCGCCGTCGCGGCCCTGCTGCTGGCGGGGTGCGCCCCCGTATCTCTGTCCGGCGGACAACACCGGGGGGGAGGAGGCTCGGGCAAACCCTACACCGTGCGCGGCAAAACCTACCGCCCCTATACCACGGCCAACGGGTTCACCGAGGTGGGAGTGGCTTCATGGTACGGCCCCGGCTTTCACGGTAAAAAAACGGCCAACGGCGAACGTTACAACCAGAACGCCATGACCGCCGCCCACAAGCTGCTGCCGTTCAACACCGACATCCGGGTCACCAACCTGGACAACGGCCGTTCCACAGTAGTGCGCATCAACGACCGGGGCCCCTTTGTGGCCAACCGAGTCATCGACCTGTCGCGCCGGGCGGCGGAACAGATCGACATGATCGGTTCGGGCACGGCCCGGGTACGCTTGGAGGCCGTGAACAACAAAAAACCGGTACTGACCCCGGACGGCAATATGCTGGGGCGCTTCTACGTGCAGATCGGAGCCTTCGGTGTGCCTGCCAACGCTCGAAAATTACTGCAGACCATCAAAAAGCAGGGGTTGAACGGCCGCATTCTGCGCAGCCCCACATCCGCGCTCCAATATGTGCAGGTGGGGCCGTTCCCCTCCATCGACAGAGCCGAAACCATCCTGACGCGATTGCGCGGCGCGTACCCGGGTCTGTTTGTGGTGGCAGAATAAATGAGGGGACCGCGGAGCAACGCGGGAAAGCGCCCCGCGTTTTCCCTCCCCAGCGGCCTCCGGATGTCGCGTTGTATCTAAAACCAATTTATCCTATCATGCCTTTGACGTGTCCGCCGCCCGCAGCGGCGGAGCGCGTTTTCCGTCATTCAACCCGCCGAGGTCGACATGTCCGCGCCCCACTGGAAGGGCATTCTGTTAGCCGGTGGTTCGGGGACCAGGCTGTATCCGCTGACCCTGAGCGTCAGCAAACAGCTTATGCCCGTATACGACAAACCCATGATCTATTATCCCCTGTCCGTGCTGCTGCTGGCGGGCATTCGGGAAATAGCCGTGGTTTCCACCCCCCGCGATCTGCCTTTATATCGCGATCTGCTGGGCGACGGCAGCCAGTGGGGTTGTTCCTTCCACTATGTTGAACAAGCCCGTCCTGAGGGCATAGCCCAGGCCTTTCTGCTGACCGAGGACTTCATTCGGGACAGCCACGTGTGCCTGGTATTGGGCGACAATATCTTTTTCGGCCACGGCCTGGACGGCCTGCTGTCCAGAGCCAGAGAACGCGTCGAAGGGGCCACGGTGTTCGGCTACCATGTGGTGGACCCCGAACGCTACGGCGTGGTGAGTTTTGACGAGGCGCGCCAGGTGACCAACATCGAGGAAAAACCGGCCCGCCCCCGTTCCAATTACGCGGTGACCGGCCTGTATTTCTATGATTCCCGCGTGGTGGACATCGCCCGCGGCATCCGCCCCTCGGCCCGGGGCGAACTGGAAATCACCGACGTCAACAATGCTTACCTGGCGCAGAACGCCCTGCATGTGGAACTCATGGGGCGGGGCATAGCCTGGCTGGATACCGGCACGCACGATTCGTTGCTGTCGGCCGGCACCTTTGTTCAGGCCGTGGAAACCCGCCAGGGGCTCAAAGTAGCCTGTGTGGAAGAAATCGCCTGGCGCCGGGGCTACATCAGTTCCGAACAACTGCGGATTCTGGCCGAACCGCTGGCCAAGTCGCAGTATGGTCGTTATTTGCTGGATCTGGCGGAAGGGGACAAGTCGTGGAAGTAAGGGCCACTCCCCTGGAAGGGGTATTGTTGATCGAACCTCGCGTCTTTCCGGACGCCCGGGGGTTCTTTCTGGAAACATGGCAGCAGAAACGTTATGAAGAAGCAGGGTTGACCCTGCCCTTCGTGCAGGACAACCATTCGTGTTCGGCACGGGGTGTGCTGCGCGGCATCCATTTTCAGATCGCCCATCCCCAGGGTAAACTGATCAGCGTTTCCCAGGGACGGGTATACGACGTGGCCGTGGACCTGCGGCCCGGCTCGCCCACCTTCGGACAGTGGTACGGAGCGGAGCTTTCGGCGGACAACCACCGCCAGTTGTGGATTCCGCCCGGCCTGGGGCACGCCTTCTGCGTGCTTTCGGACCAAGCCCATTTTCACTACAAATGCACGGATTACTATGTCCCCGGCGACGAGGGCTGCATCATTTGGAACGACCCCGACCTGGCCATAGACTGGCCGCTGCGGGACCCCGTCCTGTCCGCCAAAGACGCCGCCGCCCCCACTCTGGCGGAGTTGCGCCATGCCTGACCTTTTCCCTGCCGATACGGACGAAAACGCGTCCCTTGCCGACAAGGAAGAACGCCCGCGCCCCGCGCTGGGCGTGTGGTCGCGCCGTCTGCTGAACGTGCCGCATCTGGCCGCCTTTTTGAACGCTTCCATCCGTTATCGCCCCCGCTTGCCCTCGCCCCGCCATATCAGCGACATCACGGCCCTGACGGACTGGGGGCGCGCCGGCGCTTCGGAAAGAACCCGTCGGCTGGCGGACGCCCATAATCTGCCCTACCTGGCCGTAGAAAAAGGGTTTCTGTGCTCGTTGCGTCCGGAGGACGAAAGTTGTTCGCTGGTGGCCGACGCCACGGGGATCCACTACGACGCCTCACGCCCCTCGGACCTGGAAAACCTGCTCAACGACACGGGTTGGGAAACTCCGGCCCTGCTGGCCGAGGCGCGGGAAGCCATGACCGCCGTACTCCGCCACGGCCTGAGCAAGTACAACATGGCCCCCGACGCGCCGCCCTTTCTGCTGACCACGCCCGGACAACGTCAGCGCATCCTGATCATCGACCAGCCCGTGGGCGACCATACCATCGCGCCGGGACTGGCCGACGGCGACACGTTTATTCGCATGCTGGAACAGGCCCGACGCGATCATCCCGGCGCGGCTTTGTTTGTCAAATCTCACCCGGATACCGCTCTGGGCCGCAAGCAAGGACACCTGACCGCCGCCGCCCGCGACTGTCGGGCCGCGCTGGTGCCCGGCGACTTTTCCCCCCTGTCGCTGCTGGCGCAGGCCGACGAGGTCTACGCCGTCACCTCGCATATGGGGTTTGAAGCCCTGCTGCTGGGCAAGCCCGTCCATTGCTTCGGCCTGCCCTTTTACGCGGGCTGGGGCCTGACCCGCGACGCCATGCGCTGCCCCCGGCGCGTCCGCCGCCGCACGGTGGAGGAGCTGTTCGCCGCGGCCTATCTGCTTTACGCCCGCTACGTGAACCCCGTCACCGGCCACCCCTGTTCCGCGCGAGACGCCATCCGGCTGTTGTCCGAACAACGCCGCCGCAACGAACAAAACGGAGGCTACACGGCCTGTCTGGGGTTTGACCGCCGTCGTCGCCCGCTGTTGCGGGCCTTTCTGGCCTCCTCCCACGGTGAAACGGCATTTTTCCGCAACGATACCGAAGCCGTGCGCCGCGCCTCGGCGAACAAAGGCCGCATAGTCGTGCCCGCCTCATGGCCCGCATCTCCGCTGGAAGGCGTATGCCGCCGGGCCGGGGTGCCGCTTGTCCGCATCGAGGACGGCTGGCTGGGCCGCGAAGGCACGAAGGCCGAACGCCGTCCCGCCTCGCTGCTGCGCGACGAACAGGGAACCCCCGACGACGCCTCGCGTCCCAGCACCTTGGAAACGCTGCTGGAACACGCCCCCATGGACGAGGCCCTGCTGACCCGCTCCCAAGCGCTGCGCGCCTATATGGTGAAACACGGCATCACGCTTGCCGCGTCCGTCGCAGCGGACACGCCGTCCGCACACGACGCCGCGGACGGACGGCCCATGCCCCTCGACGCCCCTTCGGCCCTGCTGGTGGCGGGCACGCCCCCCGCGGCCACAGCCCGAACTCCAAGCGGCCGCGACGAATGGGACGACCGCCGTCTGCTGCGGCTGGCCCGCGACGCTCAGGCCGGAGCCCCGCTCTATTACCTGCCGCCTTTCCGGCAGCCGGGCGGAACGCCCGCGCCCGAGGGCGCGACGCTCATCCGGCCCGCCGATCTGCCCCGGGTGCTGCCCTCCGTGCGCAAAGTCCTCACCGTAGCTTCCGCGGCGGGCTTTGACGCCCTGCTCCGCGGCGTGCCCGTCCACACCTACGGCAGCCCCTTCTACGCCGGATGGGGGCTGACCGGCGACGAAGCGGTCTTTCCTCGCCGTTCCCGGCCGCTGACCGTGGACATGCTGGTGGCGGGCGCGCTCATCCTCTATCCGGCTTATTACGACTGGAGCGGGAGGCGCTTCTGCGGCCCGGAGGAAATCTGCCGCCTGCTGGCGGGCGACGGCGCGGCGACGGCGCGACCGACCGGATTGCGACGGATTCTACGCCGTCTGTGGGGGCACTGAGCCCTTTCCGGGCCAAATTCACTCTTCCCGACGGGGCAGAGGGCCTTCTCCCCCATCCGTGCGAAACAGGCGACCCCGAACGACGGCTTCCGTTCCGTAACGCTCGCGCAGAGCATCCAGGGCTCCGTCCAGCTTGCCCCGTCGTTCCTCCACCACGTCCGGGTCCGGTCCGACGCCCGCGCCCAGCAACGACAACTGATGGGGACGCACGTCGTCGAAGCCGGACACCCCCACTCCGACGAGCCGCACCTTTCCCTCCAGAGACAACGCGGCCAACAGTTCGCAGGCCGCTTCGTAAATGGTGTCGGTGCTGTTGGTGCGGGCGGGCAACGTGGCCTGCCGGGTGATCTGTTTAAAATCGGCGTACTTGATCTTGAGGGTCACGGTACGCCCGGCCAGCCCTTGCTTGCGCAGAGACCGACCCACTCGTTCGGCGTGGCGAAGCAGCCAAGCCTTAAGAAAATCCCTATCGCGGGTGTCGACCTCGAACGTGGTTTCCGCGCTCTCGGATTTGGGCGGCGTGAAGGGCACCACCGGGCGGGAGTCCCGGCCCTGGGCCCGTTCGTACAGGGCAAGGCCCGCCTTGCCGTAGCGGCGTTCCCAGAAGTCGCGCGGATAGCGCAGCGCGTCGCCCGCCTTGCGCACTCCCACCGACGCCAGGGCGGCCGCGAATTTTTTGCCCACGCCGGGGATGCGGCCCACGTCCAGACCGGCCATGAAGCCCGGCACTTCTTCGGGCCGCAGCATGAACAGGCCGTCGGGCTTGCGCATCTCGGACGAAATTTTGGCCAGAAATTTCACCGGGGCGACGCCCACCGAACAGGTCAGGCCGCCCGTGGCCTCGCGCACCGCCTCCTTGAGGCGCATCCCCATATTCTCGATAGGTCCGAACAGCCGTTCCAGGCCGGTGGCGTCCAGATAGGCCTCGTCGATGGAGGCCGCTTCCACCAGGGGGGAGAACTCGTGCAGCACCCCCCGGACCACGTGGGCCATTTCCACATAGCGCCGCATGCGGGGCACGAGAAAGACGGCGTGCGGGCACAGACGCCGGGCCTCGCCGATGGGCATGGCCGAATGCACGCCGAACTTGCGGGCCTCGTAGGAGGCCGTGCTGACCACCCCGCGTTTGCGGCCGCCCACAATGAGAGCCTTGCCGCGCAACTCGGGATTGTCGAGCTGTTCGATGGACGCGTAAAAGGCGTCCATATCGATGTGCATGATCCACGTCTGCATATTCTCACCTTCGGGCGGCCCCGCAGAGGCCGTACCCGTTGCCGAGCGACGCGAGGCCTCCGGGCATCGAGAGCAGAGATGAGGAACGGACCAAGGCCGCGCGAAGCGGAGCCTTCACCAACCTTTGGTTCGGAAACGCGCGCTTCCGCCGACATCGGTCGAAGCCTGCCGTTTGCCGGGCTGAAAGCCCGGCTGCCTTGGCGGCAACGCAGTTGCCGCTCTTCTCTTTGGCCTTCACTTGACAAGCCTTCTCTCACTCCCTAAGGAGTAAGAGATTTTACGTCATCTCCGGCAAGGGCGTCAAACCCCCGGCCTTCCTCTTTTTCCCGCATAAAGGAGCCCGAGCATTGGCCAAAAAACGAACCCTGCAGCAGTGGAGCGTGGAAGACTCCGCCGAGCTTTACGGCATCCGCAACTGGGGAGCCGGGTATTTTGACGTGTCGCCCCGGGGCGAGGTCGTCATCCGGCCCTTCGGGGGCGAAGGAGGTCCGGAAGTCAGCGTGCTGGAAATCATCCACGAAATCAAGGAACGCGGCTACGACATGCCGGTTCTGCTGCGTATCGAAAACATTCTCGATTCGCAGATTTCTCTGCTGCACCAGACCTTCCGCGCCGCCATCGGCGAACTGGGGTACAAGGGGGCCTACCGGGGCGTGTTCCCTATCAAGGTCAACCAGCAGCAGCAGGTGGTGGAAAAGATAGCCCAGTACGGCGCCGCCTATCACCACGGGCTGGAAGTGGGGTCCAAGGCCGAGCTCATCGCGGCCGTGTCGCAGTTGCAGAGCCGCCAGGCCTGTCTGATCTGCAACGGCTACAAGGACGAGGAATTTATCGACCTCGGTCTGCACGCCCTGCGCATGGGGTTCAACTGCTTTTTCGTGCTGGAAATGCCGGGCGAACTGGACGTTATCCTGGATCGCGCCGCCAAGCTGGGGGTCAAACCCCAGATCGGGGTGCGGGTCAAGCTGTCCACCAAAGCCAGCGGGCACTGGTCCGAGTCGGGGGGCGAACGTTCGTCCTTCGGTCTCACCTCGGCCCAAATCGTGGACGTGGTGGACACCCTCAAGGAACGCGACCTGCTCGATTGCCTCAAGCTCATGCACTACCATCTGGGGTCCCAGGTGCCCAATATCCGCGACATCCGCGCCGCCGTCATGGAGGCCACCCGCATTTACGCGGGCCTGGTTCAGGAAGGCGCGCAGATGGGCTATCTGGATCTGGGCGGCGGTCTGGCCGTGGACTACGACGGTTCGCACACCAATTACGTCAGTTCACGCAATTATTCCCTGCGCGAATATTGCACCGACGTGATAGAAGCCGTGATGACCATCCTGGACGAACAAAAAATCGCCCATCCGCACATCATCACCGAATCGGGTCGGGCCACGGTGGCCTATTATTCCGTGCTGCTCTTCAATGTCCTCGACGTCAGCCTGATCGAGGTGGGCAACCTGCCCGAGGCGCTGGACGAGGACGCGCCCGAGCCGGTGCGCAACCTGCGTGAAACTCTGGGAGCCCTCAACCTGCGCAGCCTGCAGGAATGCTACAACGACGCCGTGTATTACTACGACGAAATGCGTCAGTTGTTCATCACCGGCAGGGTAACCCTGCGCCAGCGCACCGTGGCCGAGCGCTATTTCTGGGCCATCATGCGCGGCATCGCCCAGGAAAAGGCCAAACTCAAGCAGGTGCCCAAGGATCTGCTGGAAATCGACTCCACCCTGGCCGATATCTATTACTGTAATTTCAGCGTATTCCAGTCCCTGCCGGACTCGTGGGCCATCGATCAGGTGTTTCCCATCATGCCCGTCCACCGGCTGAATGAAGTACCCGAACGCCAGGGCATTCTGTCCGACATGACCTGCGACAGCGACGGCCGCATCAACCACTTCATCGACCCCCAGGGCATGAAATCCACCCTGGACCTGCACCCGCTCAAGGAAGGCGAGGAATATTACCTCGGGGTCTTCCTGGTGGGCGCCTACCAGGAAACCCTGGGCGACCTGCACAACCTGCTGGGCGATACCAACGTGGTGTCCGTGCGCATTCAGGAGGACGGCAGCTACGAGTTCGCGCGGGAGCTCAACGGCGATTCCATCTCCGATATTCTGGCCTACGTGGAATACGATCCGCGTAAAATTCTGGAAGACATCCGTCACGCGGCCGAACGGGCCGTGCGTGAAAAGCGGCTGACCCCCACCCAGCGTTACGCTCTCATGCAGGCGTATGAAGACGGAATGCGGGGCTATACTTATTTTGAACGTTAGAAAACCGGCGAAAGAAAGAGCGGCAACTGCGTTGCCGCAAAAGCAGCCCGTGTTCCACACGGGCAAAGACAAGCTCCGACCGACGCTGGCGGAAGCGCGCCGGAACAAACCTGAAGTTTGTTCCGGCTCCGCTTCGCGCGACATTCGTCCGCTCCTCGCCCCACTCCATGCCGCCTTCCAGGCGGCGGGGGGCCGTCGCTCAAAGCTCGCTACGCTCGCGACTCCGTCGGTTAATAAGGATAAGGAAAGGAGATAGATATGGCGAAAGTTCTGATCATCGGGGCGGGCGGCGTCAGCTCGGTGGCCACGCATAAATGCGCGCAGGCGGCGGACGTGTTTTCGGAAATCGTGCTGGCCAGCCGCACCAAAGCCAAGTGCGACGCCATCGCGGCCGGCGTGAAGGAACGCACCGGCCGCACGGTGGAAACGGCGCAGGTAAACGCGGACAACGTGGCCGAAACCACGGCTCTCATCCAACGGGTGAAGCCCGACCTGGTCATGAACATCGCCCTGCCCTATCAGGACCTGCACATCATGGACGCCTGCCTCGAAGCCGGGGTCAACTACCTGGATACGGCCAACTACGAGCCGCCCGAAGAGGCCAAGTTCGAATACAAGTGGCAATGGGCCTACCAGAAAAAATTTCAGGACAGGGGCCTTATGGCCCTGTTGGGCAGCGGCTTCGACCCCGGCGTGACCAACGTGTTCTGCGCTTACGCCCAGAAACATCTGCTGGACGAAATCCATGTGCTGGACATCATCGACGCCAACGCCGGGGATCACGGCCTGCCCTTCGCCACCAACTTCAATCCCGAAATCAACCTGCGCGAAGTGACGGCCCGGGGACGCTACTGGGAACGCGGCGAATGGGTGGAAACCGATCCTCTGTCCTGGAAAATGAGCTTCGACTTTCCGGAGGGCATCGGGCCCAAAAACTGCTACCTTATGTACCACGAGGAACTGGAATCCCTGGTGCTCAACCTGAAGGGCATCCGCCGCGCCCGCTTCTGGATGACGTTCTCGGACAATTATCTGAACCATCTCCAGGTATTCAAGAACGTGGGGCTGATCGGGATCGATCCCGTGGAATTTCAGGGGCAATCCATCGTGCCCATCCAGTTTCTGGCCAGGCTGCTGCCCGATCCGGCCTCGCTGGGGCCGCGCACCAAGGGCAAAACCTGCATCGGCTGCCTGATGCGCGGCGTCAAGGACGGCAAGCCCAAAACGGTCTATATCTACAACATCTGCGACCACGAAGCCGCCTACGCCGAACTGGGCTCCCAGGCCATTTCCTACACCACGGGCGTGCCCGCCATGATCGGCGCCATGATGATGGTCACCGGCCGATGGAACAAACCCGGCGTGTGGAATATGGAACAACTGGACCCCGATCCCTTCCTGAACGAAATCGGCCGTTACGGCCTGCCGTGGGTTGTGAAGGACGTGGATTAAAAAACCGCGAGGAGGCTGCTTGCCCCCTCACACTCCCCTCGGCAGGGGCATGATGCCCCTTCCCGCGTCGGCGTTGCCTTCGCTTCGCAAAGGCAACGCCGACGCGGGAAGCCGAAGGAGCGGCAGCCGTTGACGCGAAGCGTCTTACGGATGAAGAGACTATGGACGGGACCGGGGCGGAGCCCCGGTTCAGGCTGCTGATAAAGTCAGCAGCCCGAAAATTGCGAGTAGGTCGCGGCTTTGCCGCGCCGTTAAACGAGCGATTTTCGTGCCTTTCCGTCAAGCCGCTTGGCGGCTTAGACGGCGCAAACTCCGCAGAGCGGGGTTTGTCATCATTCTGGACCCGGGACGGAGCCCCGGTTTATCAATACTCCGAACCCTTTTTCCCTCGCCACCGCCAACGCCACGGACCCCGCCATGAACCGTCCCGTTTATCCGGACCCGACCCGCTTTCCCTCGCCCTGTTTCGTCACCGACCTGGACAAACTGCGCCGCAACGCCGCCATTCTCGACGGCGTGCAGCGCCGCACCGGAGCCAGGGTGCTGCTGGCCCTCAAGGGCTTTGCCCAGTGGAGCACCTTTCCCTTGCTGTCCCGCGCCCACGGCGGCCCCCTGCACGGGTGTTGCGCCAGTTCGCCCGACGAAGCCCGTCTGGCCCGCGAGGAATTCGGGGGCGAGGTCCACGCCTTCGCCGCAGCCTGGAGCCGGGATGAACTGGCCGAGGCCCTGCGCTACGCGGACCATGTGGTGTTCAATTCCTTCGCCCAATGGCGCGGCCTGCGGCCCCTGGTCGAGGCCGCCGAACACGAACGCGGCATCTCCATTGAATGCGGGCTGCGCCTCAACCCCGAACACTCGGAGGGAGCCACGCCCATCTACGACCCCTGCTCGCCCGGTTCGCGCCTGGGCATACGCCTGCGCGAATTTGAGGTCGAAGCGGCGGCCGATCCCCATTTCCTCGACGGCATCAGCGGCCTGCACTTCCACACCTTGTGCGAGCAAAACGCCGATGCCCTGGCCCGTACCCTTGAGGCCGTGGAGCGCGCGTTCGGCCGCTGGCTGCCGGGGCTCAAGTGGCTCAATTTCGGCGGCGGCCACCACATCACCCGGCCGGACTACGACGTGGACCTTTTATGCCGTTGCATCACTCGCGCCCGCGACGCCTACGGCGTGCAGATTTACCTGGAGCCCGGCGAGGCCGTGGCCCTCGACGCGGGCGTGCTGGTCTCCACGGTGCTGGACGTGGTGCGGGCCGACGACATGCCCGTGGCCATCCTTGATACCTCGGCCGCCTGCCACATGCCCGACGTGCTGGAAATGCCCTACCGGCCCCACGTGGTGGACGCCGGACAGCCCGGCGAAAGAGCCTGGACCTGTCGCCTGGCAGGCAAGTCCTGCCTGGCGGGCGACGTCATCGGCGAATACTCGTTTGATGCCCCGCTGAAGCCGGGACAGCGCCTGCTGTTCACCGACATGGCCATTTACAGCATGGTCAAAACCACCACCTTCAACGGCCTGCGTCTGCCCGCCATCGCCACCTGGGATCCGCTCACCGACGAGGCGCGAGTGGTGCGCGAATTTTCCTACCAGGACTTCAAAGGCAGGTTGTCCTGATCCCTTTCTCCACCCCCGGCAGGACCGCCGCACGGGCATATCTTTTCGCGCTGACCTTCCTCACAGGCCTCGGCCTGAGCCTGT
The DNA here is from genome assembly GCA_900541395.1 of uncultured Desulfovibrio sp. GTDB lineage: Bacteria > Desulfobacterota > Desulfovibrionia > Desulfovibrionales > Desulfovibrionaceae > Mailhella > Mailhella merdigallinarum. The sequence goes on along the minus strand of UQJT01000025.1, from coordinate 597 downwards.
CCGCCGTGTGTCTGGGCCCCATGCGCCCCCGTTTTTCCCCTGGTTTCTGACTGGCGGAAGAGGACGGCTCGGCCGCCTGCCTGTATCTGGCCGTCCTGGCGATAGGCAGACTGGACGGCCTCGATGCCATTCCGGCCTAACTGTTCCTGGCGGCCGGCGCGGGCCTGAGCCCCGCCCTGGTCAGCAGCCTGGGAGCGTCTGTTCCCCACCGGAGCCGAGTCGCGGCGCTTGACCGGACGGCCGATCTATCCCGGTCCAACCCTGTTTACACAAGGCTGTATCCCAATATGTGATTGATCTTGGGCGAAAAAATACCGTTAAACCGCCGGAGGCGCGAGCGTAGCGAGCTTTGCGCGACGCCCCCCGGACATGCTTCCGTTCGTCGCTCGTCGCCCTCGCTCCTCTCTCCACGTTCGCTACGCTCACGCCTCCGGCGGGCAAAGAAGGCGGCATGCCGCGTAGCACGAACGAGCGCAGCACTTGTGCGGCGAGTGAGAGCGAATGCCCCGCGTCAGCGGGTGCCGAGCGTCGTGGACGCGGATAGGGGGGCGAGGAGCGGCCTGATGTCGCGCGAAGCGGAGCCGGAACAAACTCTTG
>UQJT01000024.1 GCA_900541395.1 uncultured Desulfovibrio sp. | reverse complement strand
AATGACGGCAGCGCCGCTTTTGAAATGGGACAATTTCAAAAGCAAAATGCTCTAAGGACAAGGAATCGCCATGCCGCGTAAAACACCCCGCCGCCCCGTGGAAAGCCAGGGGCTGCTGTTGCCGCCCAAGGCCGGAAGTTCGGCGTTGACGGCGGGCATCGACGAGGCCGGGCGCGGCTGCCTGGCCGGGCCTGTGGTGGCCGCCGCCGTAGTCTTTGCCGAAGGCTTCGACATCATGGGACTGGACGACTCCAAGGTTCTGAAAGAGGCCGAGCGCGACCGTTTGGCCGGAGAAATCCGCGCCCTGGCTCCCGGCTGGGGCGTGGGCCTGGCCTGGATGAACGAAATCGCCCGGCTCAACATCCTGCAAGCCACTCTGCTGGCCATGACCCGGGCCGTGGCCGCCCTGCGTCTGCGCATGGGCGCGGGCCGGACTCTGCCCCGCGACGCCGCGCTACCGGCCACGGTGCTCATCGACGGCACCCAGCTTATCCCCCCCCCCTTTTTCCGTCAGTACGGCATCCCCACGCCCGAACAGCGGGCCATCGTGGACGGCGACGCCCTGGTGCCCTCCATTTCCGCCGCGTCGGTGCTGGCCAAAACCTTTCGGGACGGACTGCTGACCCGCCTGGATCGGCGCTGGCCCGTCTACGGCTTTGCCCGCCACAAGGGCTACGGCACCAAGGAACACCGCGAAGCCCTGGCCGTCCACGGGCCCTGCCCCCTGCACCGGCTGGACTTCCGCGGCGTGCTCCCCCGGCCGGATCAGGAGCAGGGGCGGCTGTGCTGAACTTCCGCCGTCTTCCCGCGCCGCGCCCCGTCGCCGAAAAGAAAACGGCCCGCTTCGGGCGCGAGGGCGAGGAGGCCGCCGCCCGCCACCTGCGCGGCCTGGGCTGGCGCATTCTGGACCGCAACTGGCGCGGCGGCCCGCTGGAACTGGACCTTGTATGCCGCGAGGGCGACACGCTGGTATTTGTGGAAGTGAAAACCCGCGCCGCCGACGGCCTCGGCTCGCCCGAGCTGGCGTTCACCCCGGCCAAACGCGATCGCGTGGTACGGGCCGCGCGGGCCTGGCTGACCGCCCACGACGCCTGGGACCGGCCCTGCCGTTTCGATCTGGCCGGAGTCACGCGCACGGCCGACGGTCAATATCATACGGAGCTGACGCGCCATGTCATCGAACTCGAATCCGACGCCGGGCACCCTGTGGGTGGTGGCCACGCCTCTTGGCAACCCTGGTGATCTGTCGCCCCGCGCCCGAACCTGTCTGGAGAAGGCCGACGCCGTATTGGCCGAGGACACCCGCCGCGCCGCGCTGGCCTGTTCCCGTTGGGGCGTCGGCGTCAAGCGTCTGATCAGCCTGCACGATCACAATGAGGATCGGAAAAAGGACGAGGTCCTGAGCCTGCTGCGCGAGGGGCGCGACCTGGCCCTTATTTCCGACGCGGGCATGCCCGTGTTGGCCGACCCCGGCTATGTAACGGTGCGCGCCTGCCGCGAAGCCGACCTGCCGGTGTCCGTGGTGCCGGGGCCCTGCGCCCCCGTGACGGCCCTGGCGGGCAGCGGCATTCCGCCCCAGCCCTTTGCGTTCTTCGGCTTTCTGCCCCGCAGGCGGGCCGATCAGGAAGCCGCCCTCGCTCCTTACGCCCGTATTCCCGTCACCCTGGTTTTTTTCGAGCGCAAAGATCGCCTGACCGATACTCTGACCCTGGCCGCCCGCCTGCTGGGCCCCCGCGAGGCCTGCCTGGCCCGCGAACTGACCAAGACCCATGAGGAATACCGCCGCTTCCGCCTGGAGCAACTTCCTCCCCTGGACGACATACTCGGCGAGGTTACCGTGATCCTCGGCCCGCCGGAACGCCTGGAGCGCACCCCCCGGGCCGAGGTGGAAGCGCTCATCGCCGACGAAATCCCCAAAGGCGGCGCGCCTCGCGAGGTGGCCCGCCGCGTCCGGGCCCGCGCCGACGGCTGGACCACCGGGGAAATCTATTCTATGCTTCCGCGTATGGGTCGCCCGTCCCGCGATTGATGCGGGAGAACGCGTCCCGGATACTGACTGGTTACGAGAAACTGCGTTGTAGTTCCCGATTAATGGCTTTCGTCGGCAATCGTATGCCACGCCCGTTTCCACACGGGCGAAAGGCAAGCTCCGGCCGACGCCGGCGGAAGCGCGCGCTGCTCCGCAGATTAGAGCGGTTTGCTGTTGAAAAGGGCAGCCGCTCCGGCGGCCGCGGGAGCGGCCGCCCGCGCCAGCCTGAAAACCACGCTTTTCAGGCGAAATGACGGCAGCGCCGCTTTTGAAATGGGACAATTTCAAAAGCAACATGCTCTAGGGAAACTGATTATGACCGAAAATACCCGCCACAGCGCCCGCATAGCCGAGAACCGCAAGGCCCGGCAGTATTATGAATTTCTGGAATTTTTCGAAGCCGGGCTGGCCCTGACCGGCCCCGAGGTGAAAAGCCTGCGGGCCGGACAGGTCAGCTTCGGAGACAGCTTTGTGGAATGCCGGGACGGCGAGGCCTGGATCGTGGGGATGCGCATCGCCCCTTACGAGCGGGCGGGCTATGTGCCTCAGGACCCGGACCGCGACCGCAAACTTCTGCTCCACGCCCGCGAAATCAAACTGCTGGCCGCCCAGACCGAGCAAAAGGGTCTGACCGTGGTTCCGGTCAAGCTTTACTTCAAGCAGGGCAAGATCAAGATGGAAATCGCCCTGGCCAGGGGGCGCAAGCTCCACGATCAGCGCGAGGAACTCAAACGCCGGGCCGAAACCCGCGACCTGGAACGCGAACTGGCCCGACGCTGACCGGGCCGCCCCGTCAAACGCGACGCGGGGTCGGCTCCATCGTGTCCGCCGCCGTTTCGGGGTCGTCTTTTTCCCCATCCTCCACCGCCAGGCAGCGGCCCAATTCGGCGTACAGTTGCGGCGGATCCACGGGCTTGACCACATGGCCGTCCATGCCCGCCGCCAGGCTCTTGCTCCGATCGGCGGAAGACGCGTGGGCGGTCAGGGCCAGCACGGGCAGCCGGGCGAAGCGGGCGTCGGCCCGCAACCGGGCGACGGCGGTCAGGCCGTCCATCTCGGGCATCTGAATATCCATAAGCACTACGTCCACGGGCGTTTGCGCCTCCAGAAGAACGCTCAGCGCCTCGCGGCCGTTGACGGCCTCCACGATGTCCATGCCCGCCCGCTCCAGCAGTTCGCGCAGGATGTAACGATTGATCTCGTTGTCCTCCGCCACCAACGCGCGTTTGCCGCGCAACGCGGCCGCGGGCGCGTCGAGGGACGCGGCGTGAGGCGACGGAAAAGCCGGAGCGGACGACGAGGCCGGGACGCCTTCGCCCTCCTTTCCTCCGGCCGCGGCCGAGCCGCCGACATCCACGGCCGGAGCCACGCCAAGGCGTACAGTGAACGAAAAGCTCGACCCCCGGCCCGGTTCGCTCTCGCACCGGATTTCGCCGCCCATAAGCTTGACCAGATGGGCGCAGATGCTCAGCCCCAGGCCGGTGCCGCCGTAAAGCCTGGTGATGGATGCGTCGGCCTGGCGGAAGGCCTGGAAAATCACGTCCCTGTCCTCGGGGGCGATACCTATGCCGGTATCTTGCACCGTCACCCGCAACGTGGCTTCATCGGGCGGGGCGTCGGCCTCCGATACGCGAACCATGCTCAGGGTCACGCCGCCGCGCTCGGTAAATTTAAGCGCGTTATTGAGCAAATTGAGCAATATCTGACGGATGCGCAGCGGATCGCCCAACAGGGCGTCCGGCACGTCCGAAGCCACGTCAACCGTCAAGGTCAGACCGGAGGCCCGAGCCCTGGGGGCCAGCAAATCGCACACGCTCCGCGCCACCGCGCCCGGACAGAAACGAACGCTCTCCAACGCCATGCGCCCGGCCTCCATTTTGGACATGTCCAAAATATCGTCCACAATACGCAACAGCCCGCGCGTGGCGTCGTCTATCTTGCGCAGATAGTCGCGCAGGCGATCGGGGGGATTTTCCGCCAGAGCCAGATAGGTGAGGCCCATGATGGCGTTCATGGGGGTGCGGATTTCATGGCTTATGTTGGCCAGAAATTCGTTTTTGACCCGACTGGCGCGGGTGGCGTCGGCGGCCAGTTCGTTGGCCTGACGCGCGGCCAGGGTCAGACTATGGTTGGCGGCCAGCAGTTCTTCCCGCATGGAATGGCTTTCGATGGCCATGCCGACCAGGTTGCCCGCGGCCAGCAAAATACTTTCCTCGGGCAAAGTCCAACGCCGTTCGGAATGGCAATCGTCAAACCCGATAAAGCCCCACAGCCGCTCCTGAAACGTGATGGGCGCCACCAGCAGGGATTGAATCCCCTGGGGCTCCAACTGCGCCCTCTCGGCGGGCGACAAGTCGCGAACCAGGCCGTTGACGCAACGCCCCTGCCGGAACATCTCCATCCAGGCGGGTATGACGTCGTCCACGGGCCGATGCACGGCCAGGTCCGTTCCCTGCTGAGGGTCGACGCCGGGCGACCATTCAAAAAGCTGAGTGGTGTACAAAGCCCCGCCGTGGGCGGGATCGGGGTACACGGTCCAGATGTACACGCGATCCGCGGCGGCGGCTCGGCCCAGCATCCCCAGCACCTTGCCGACCGCCTCCTGAATATTGCCCCGCGACATGGTAAGCAGAATCTGGGCCGCCCGGCCGGCGGCCTGAAGCAGGTCGTCCCGCACGGCCAGCGCCGCCTCCATGGCGTGGCGCTCGCTTTCGTCCGTGGCCAGCCACAAAAAGCCCCGCGCCAGCCCCGCCCGGTTCAGCACGGGCTCGCACGCCACGCGCAACCATAAAGAACGGCCTTCGGCGCGCCATTCCACGTCGGCCTTGACCCCGCGCCCCCCGCTCCGCGCGGCGGCCTCCAGGTCCGCCAGCCGTTCCCCCACGCCGGGAGCGCCCATTTCGGCCATACGGCAGCCGCGCAGATCCGCCGCCGTGCGGCCCAGCAACTTTTCCCCGGCCCGGTTACACGCCTGCAAACGCCCCTCGGCGTCCGCATAAGCGATAAAGCCGGGAAAATTCCGAAGCAGCGCGTCCAGTTGCCCCATGCCCGCCAACTGCATGACCCAGCTTCCCCAGGGCTGCATGACAATCAGGGCCGTGCCCCGACCGGCGCAGGCGTGCACCACGCGCATACGGACGGCCTGGCCCTCGCCTCCGGGCAGGATGCTCTCCAGCCAGACGACCTCGTCCCCGTCTTCGCCGTCGGGGGCGTCTCCGTCCCCGGCCGGGCCCTTCCGCTCCGGCTCCCGCCACTGGGCTTCCAGCCCGCGGGCGGCGTCAAGCCCCGTCACGTCCGCCAGAACGGCCCCCGGCTTCGGACGGTCGCACCACATTTCAAAGGCCCGATTGCAGGCGCGGACAGCATGGCTGTCCATGTCGACCAACAGCAGAGGCATGACGGAAAACTCCATCAGGCTGCGCTGAAAAGGCGTGGCGTCGTCAAGCGCTGTCACAATGTACCGACCGTAAAAAGTGCAAAGAGGGCATAAGTTTACTCCTCTTCCCGCCTCCTGCCAAGTCTTTGCCGGCTATCCTTCCGATTTTTCACTTCCATGCCGTCAACGGACCGCGCGACGACGCCCCGAGTTTCTGCCCCCGCCCCCGCCGAAACAGAACCGGGGCAGCCGCACCGGATGCGCCCCATCGGGAAACAGGGCGCGCCCCGCTTGACAGCGCGGCTCATATTTCCTAAGTTCATGCACCGCGCGCCGCCAAGGGCGCGTATTGTGGGGATGTAGCTCAGCTGGGAGAGCATTGCCTTCGCAAGGCAGGGGTCGAGAGTTCAAATCTCTTCATCTCCACCATATTTCAAGGGCGTACGAAATGCCGTTTCGTACGCCCTTTTTGTCGGCGCATCCCGCCTTGACCTCGCTCCATAAAGCGCCTATCCCCACCATAGGTGGCGTATACCATGACATCGGGACACGATGGTCCGTCGCTCGGGCTTCGCGCCAAAAGCCGCCCCTTGCTCCGTCACGCGCGCCTGCGCGCGCCGCAGGCTCCGGGCACGGTCCTTCGGGCCGCCCGGCGGGCCGCGGGGTCGGCGTCCAAACATTCGGGAGTTTTTCATGTCGCGCCGACTTCTGCCCCTGCTGTGTTGTCTGTGTCTGGCCGTTCCGGCCCGGGCCGAAACCCTGAACGTCGGCGGGACGGACATTGCCTATACCGTGCCGGAAGGCTACGTGATCGGGGACGGCCCCCGCTATGCCGAGCTTATCGAGTTCGCGAGCCGGGCACAGCCCCCGGATATCCGCATCCTGTCCATCTACACGACGGAAAAAGACAACGCGGCGTTCCTGGCCGGGACCGGAGCGCTGGACAATTTTCTTATCATATCCGTCAACCGTCAGTTGGAAAAACAAAACCTGAGACCGGCCGACTTCGCGCAACTGCGCGACGCTGTCGCCACTGTGCAGAATCAGAAAAAGTCCGAGGTTCAAAGCGAGGCCGAGCGTCTTATCGACAGCGCCAGCAACGGCAATCTGGGGCTTGGCGGCCTGGAATTTCTGGGCTGCTCCGACGACGGTCCCGCCCGTTTTTCCTGCCTGACCGTGCTCACCCAGATCGATCGCAGCGAGGGCAAAGAGTACAGCAGCCGGCAGGCCGCGCTTTCCACCTGGCTGCTGACTCAGGGCAAACTGCTCCAGATCAACCAGTATGAGAATCTGGACCAGGAGATGGATCTCTTCGAACAGGCGGCCGCGTTCCAAACCCGGGCCCGACACGTTGTGGACGAACTGAACATCCCGTCGGATACGGCCGGAAGCGGCCTGTTCCAAGACTTTCCCGGCCGACTTGTCCTCGTCGCCGTGCTTGGCGGCCTGATCGGCGGTCTGGCGGCCGTGATTCGAAAAAAGAAGACTCCCGCCGCCTGACGGGCCGCCTTCCTTTTTTCGTTCTGTTGCAAGTCGACTTTTGATTTTTTTCTATTTTTGCCTTTTCAAACACCGACAACCGTCGCCCCCGGAGCAGGCCGGAGAAGACTCTTGAAAAAAGAAAAAAAGCGCCTATAGTCAGTTTTCTGAAGCACAACAACACGCGTATAATGGTTCAGCGTAAAATCCCGTCAGGAATTTTACGCTTTTTTCATTTTGTATCGGGATAAGTACGCCGGAGCAACAGCATTTGACGATTTCTGTTCCGAATATGGACGACACAAAATGGCTGTAATTAATCGAACTACGGCAAAAACAAATATTTTTTTAGCATTTGTATTGTATATATAGCCTTATTCTAAAAACACTATTTGATCACTATTTTTTGAAATCATAACCAACCCACATCAGCAGGAGGAAACAGGATGGATTTCTACATGAAACTACCGCGAAATGCCAAAGAATTTGCACTTTTTCTAATATTAGTGTCCATTCTTTCCGTCAATATCATTGCTCCGCTCATCAGTTGCTTTGAATTAGGATTTTCTCTGCGGGTATGGCAAGGGGTTATGAAGACCTTGCCGTTTATATGGTTGAGCGTTGTGGCTCTGGTGCTCGTTACCTACAAGCCCGGCATGTGGTTGACCTCGAAGCTGACCGAACGGGACGACAGCTTTCATGCGCATATCACCATCAATATCCTGTGCAACGTTTTCCTGATGTCTATTCTGTTGACCGTAATCGGCGCCTGGATAGGCAGCGGACGGATCAGTCCGGAACCCATACGGCTGTTTTTCTACAAATGGCCGCGCAATTTCGCCCTTTCCTTCGCCGTGGAGCTGCTCGTCGCCCAGCCCATCGGGCACTGGGTCATGATGCGGATTCACCGCGCAAAAGACGGCCCCTCCAGGTGATGAGCGGATAAAACGAGGAAGCCCGGAAAAAGCGCTTTTCCAACGCCGACAACCCCGCGTGTTTTTCGCGCGGGGTTGTCGGCGTTCCCGGCCGAAAACGCCGGGCCCCAAAGCGACGCGGCCCGGCCCGCCGAGCGATCTCTTATTGTATGTACTGGGGAATATTCAAAAAAAGATTGATGGTAAAAGTATTGAGCTTATCCATGATCCACGGAAAGGCCAGAATAAGCACCGTAAAGATGGACACCACCTTGGGGATGAAGGTCAGGGTCATTTCCTGAATCTGGGTGGCGGCCTGGATGACGCTGACGACGATGCCCACCGCCAGGCCCACGCCCAGCATGGGCAGGGCCACGGACAAGGTCAGTTCGATGGCCTGGCGGGTAAAGCCGATGACGAATTCCTCGGTCATGATTCCTTCCTTCCGAAGTCGGGACCGGACGGGCCCCGGCGGCATCAGGTCATAAAACTGTTGACCAGCGACCCGATCAGCAGGTTCCAGCCGTCCACCATGACGAACAACAGCAGCTTGAAGGGCATGGACACCATCATGGGCGGCAGCATCATCATGCCCATGGCCAGCAGAATGCTGGACACCACCATATCGACAATGAGAAAGGGAATGTAAATGAGAAAGCCGATGCTGAAGCCCGTTTTCATCTCGCTGATCACGTAAGCCGCGGCCAGCATCATGGTGGGGACCTCATCCTTGCTGCGCGGCTGCTCCATATTGGCGATGGAGTAAAAAATGGAGATGTCCTTCTCGCGCGTGTGCTTGAACATGAAGTTCCGCAAGGGAACCTGGGCCCGGTCCAAAGCCTCGTCAAACCCGATAGTCTCGGCCAGATAGGGTTGCAGGGCCTCGTCGTTGATCTGCCTGCCCACCGGATACATGATGATTACCGTCATGAAAATGGCCAGACTGGCCAGAATCTGGGTGGGCGGCATCTGCTGGATGCCCATGGCCTGACGCAGAAAATGAAAGACGATGATAATGCGGGTGAAGCTGGTCACCGTCATCATGATGGCGGGCGCCAACGACAGCACGGTGAGCAGAAAAAGAATTTCCAGAGCCAGAGAAACTTTTTCGGGCTCGCTCGCGCCCCCGGACAGAGTCAGTTGCAGGGCGGGGATATCCCCCTCAGCGGCCGCCGCCAGGCCCGGGATCAGGAGCAGCGTCAGAAGCCCGACGCCCAGCGCCGCCAGCGTCCGCGTTCCGGGCCGACTCCATAACACTTTGAAAATCCTGATTATTTGCTTCATCGTCACGCGCGTCCATTTCGCTCAGCAGGGTGATGTTCTGCTCGGTCGCCCCCAACAGCAGCCTCTTATTCAAGAAGCGTACCACAAACACGCCCCGATGGGGCCCCAGGGGCAATTGGGCCTCCACCCGCAGGGCCTGGCGCGGCAAGGTGGTGGTCGCGGGCAGAAACCGGCCGCCCCCGATCCGGCGCAGCACGCGCAGGCCGAACCACAGGACGATGAGAAGCAGTATCAGAATACCGATGGCTTGAAAATAACCTCCCCAGGTAAAGGCGCTGTCGGGCGCCGGGCCGTCGCCGGGCAGCCCCACGCTTTCCACGGTCCGGCGCTGGGCGCTCAGGGCCGGGGTGGTCACCAGGGGTACGGCCGACGCGGCGTCGGCCGGGCCGGAGGGCAAAGCGTCGGGTGCGGAAGAAAGCGTCGGGTCCGCCATATCAGGCCAGCTGCTTGACCCGCTCGATGGGGCTGATGATGTCGGTCAGGCGCACGCCGAACTTTTCGTTGATGACCACGGCTTCGCCGCGCGCCACCAACTTGCCGTTGACATACACTTCCAAAGGCTCGCCCGCCAGTTTGTTGAGTTCCACCACCGAGCCCTGCCCCAACTGGAGCAGTTCGTTGATGAGCAGGCGGGTACGCCCCAGTTCGGCCGACACGTCCAGAGGAATATCAAGGATGAAATCCAGTTCGCGGCGCTGATCGTCCGGACGCGGAGCCTTGGAGGCTTCGGTCATATCCTTGAACCGGGCGTCCAGGGCCTTGGGGGCCAGGGAACGGGCCTTGTCCTCCTGCACGGCCTTCTGCTCGTCCGAGGCCAGAGCGGCGGCCCATTCGGCCGCAAGGCGCTCATCGTCGGACATGCCCCCGTCGGCGGCCGCATCGCCCGCGCCCTGCTCGTGCTGCCCGAGGGCGGCGGCCCATTCGGCCGCCAGCTTGTCTTCCGCCGACATGCCTTCGTCCTTGGCCGAGTCGTTCTGCTGTTCCAGGGCGGCGGCCCACTGGGCGGCCAATTCGTCCTGATCTATGTCGTCGTTGCTCATAGCGTTCATCCTTGCCTGTCGCCGCGCGCGTTCACTGCACGACAAAATCGGTAAAATACACACGCACCACGCGGGGCGTGCCGAGTATCTGATTCAGACGCGCCGCCACTTCGTTCTTAAGCTGCATCTTGCCTTCGGTGGAAGAGAGTTCGGCGTAGGTTTTGCTCGACAGCAGAATGATGATGGCGTCGCGTATTTTGGCGGACTGGGCCTGGATGTCCCGCACCGCGTCGGGCGAACTGACCTCCACTTCCATGCCCACCTTAAGATATCTGTCGCCCGCCGCGTCGGCCAGGTTCACCGTCACCGTGGGCAGGGCCACATTGTTGACCACCGGCCGGGGAATATCCGTGGCCGGGGCGCTGTCCGCCGCGTCATTCGTCGCTTCCTGGGCGACGGGGGGAGCCTGGGTCGTCCCGTTTCTGATCGGCGCGCCGGGCTCGCGCAACTGAAACCACCAAAAGCTGATGGCCCCGCCGATCAGCAGAATGAGCAGAATAATGATGATCAGGACAACTTTGAACTTGCCGGAGCCTTTGCCCCCCGCTTTATCCTTGGCGGCCATGTATCCTCCCGCAAAACCGGGCCGTCCCCGTGGACATCCCGCCCGCGCGCTTCTTCATGCCGGGCGCGGAATTGAGAATAAACCGCGCCCGCCTAAAATGCAAAGGCCCCGACATCGCCCCGGCGGGCGCCGTCCCTCGCGGCGCGGCCTGTCGCCGTCGGCCGCCGGAGCCGTCCGTGTTTTCCGGCCTCTTTCCCCTCTTCGTCCGAAAGAGGGCGGCGCTTAAGGCCTGAGTGGACGAGGGCCGAAAATATCCGTGCCCACGCGCACCAGGGTCGCGCCCTCGGCCACGGCCTGCCGGTAATCGCCCGACATGCCCATGGACAGATGCGGCAGATCCACCCCGAAGCGGCGCTCCGCCTCGTCGCGCAGTTCCCGCAGACGCGCGAAATAGGGCCGGGCCTCCTCGCCCTCGCCGCAGCGCGGGGGCAGGCACATAAGCCCGCGCACGCGCAACCGGGGCGCCGTCAGCAGGCGTTCCATGAGGGCGGCCAGCCCGCCCGGCTCCACCCCGGCCTTTTGCGGTTCGTGCCCGATATTGACCTGAATCAGGACTTCCTGCTCAATCCCCGGCTCCAGCCGTCGGGCCAGGGCCTCGGCCAGGCGTTCCGAATCCACGGTGTGAATCAGGGCGAAGCGTCCGGCCACGTCTTTGGCCTTGTTGGTCTGGACGGGCCCTATGGCGTGCCAGCGCAACGGCAGATCGGCCAGGGCCTCCTGCTTGGCCCGCGCCTCCTGCACATAGTTTTCCCCGAAATCCCGCTGCCCCAGCCCGGCCAGCTCGGCCACCGCCCCGGCCGGATGAAACTTGGACACCGCCACCAGCCGCACCGCGTCCGCGGGCCGCCCCGCCGCCCGCGCCGCCTCGGCCACGCCGTCCACCACCCGCCGCCAGCGTTCTTCCAGTTCCGTCATGTGTTTGCTCTCCCTGACCAGGGGAGGCGCTGCCTCCCCTGACCCCACCGGCAGGGAACCGTGTCCCCTGCACCCCCATCAGGACCCCGCCGCTCTGAGCGAAAAACGGCTGGACAGCACCGAAATAATCCCGCGCTCAAAGCGGCGCGGCCCCTTATAAGGAGGACCGGGCGGGGTACGGGGCGGAGCCCCGATTATGCTTTTATTCTTCCGACCCCATGCCGAAATCCTGAAGCAGAGAAGGGTCTTCGGCCCAGTTTTCCTTGACTTTGACCCACAGTTCGAGGTGGACCTTGCCGCCGATAAGGGCCTGGATGTCCTTGCGGGCCTCGGTGCCGATTTCCTTGATGGCGGCCCCGGCCCGGCCGATGACCATAGCCTTGTGCGAGGGCCGGGCCACGTAGATGACGGCGTGGATGACGGTCCGGCCGTGTTCCTCGTCCTCCTCCCAGGCCTCCACGGCCACGGCGGTGGAATACGGCACTTCCTGGCGCAGGCGTTCAAACACTTTTTCGCGCACGATTTCCGCCGCCAGAAAACGAACGGACGCGGTGGAAAGCTGATCCTCGGGGAAGCGGGCCTCGCCCTCGGGCATCATGCCGATGATGAGCTTTTTAAGCTCCTCCACGCCGTCCTTGTTGAGGGCCGACATGGGGAAAACCTCGGCTTTGGGGAAAAATTCCTGAAGCCTGACCAGCAGAGGCAACATACGGGACTTGTCGTGGAACAGGTCCACCTTGTTGACCACCACCAGTTGGGGCCGCTCGTCGTCGGCCAGGGCGTCGCGCAGAGGAGACACGTCGCGCTCGAGAAATTCGGGCTTGCGCAGGTAAAGATCGGCGTCCAGCACCAGCATCACGGCCTGGGCCGCCGCCATGCTTTCCCACGCGGCCTGACTCATCATCTTGCCCAGATGGCCGCGCATCGGATTGCGGGCGTGGTGCAGGCCCGGGGTGTCCATGAACACCACCTGGGCGTCGGGTTCGGACAAAATACCCACGATGCGGTTACGCGTGGTCTGGGGCTTGGAGGTGACGATGCTCACTTTCTGCCCCAACAGGGCGTTGAGCAGCGTGGATTTTCCGGCGTTGGGGGGCCCCATGAGGGCGACCCAGCCAAAACGGTGTCCGGTATGTGTGGTGCTCATGCAGGCTCCCGATAAACAATCCGCGCTCAAGCGCGGCAATGCCGCGACGCGCGCGGGGAAAAGGACCGCCGACTCTTCCGGCGACCCGTCGTTCCGTTGGTGTTTCATACCCTACGGGCGGCGTCAAGGCCCGTATCGCCGCCGCACGCAGTCCCGACCGCGTCTTTCGTCGCTTCGGCCGCCGCGGCTTCCAGCGCGGCGCAGGCGGCATCCATGACCGGCCCGTGATCGTGCCCCCACAGGTGGGCCAGGCCGTGCGCCAGCAGCCGCCGGGCGTGCGCGGCCGGGTCCTGGCCGTACAAGGCGCATTCGCGCCGCAAGGTGTCCACGCCGAGCGCCAGCGAGCCCAGACGATTCCCTTCCCCGTTTTCGGGAAAGCTGAGGATGTTGGTAGGCCCCGTACAGCCCAGATGGGCCGCGTTCAAAGCGGCGATATCGCCGTCGCGGACCAGAAGCAACTCCACCTCGGGCAGATCGCCCGGACCGGCCGCGGCCCGCAACATGGCCTCCAGCCAGGCGCTCCATTCCCGGCGGGAAAAGGGGCTGAACGGCGAGCAGGAGACGCGCGGCCTCATTTCAGCCCGTCGCCGACCACGGCGCAGGACGAACGCGCGGCGACCGGCGCGCTTTCCGGCGTCTGCCCGGCCGCCCCCGCCGATTTGTCGGTCCTGTCGGTCTTGAGCTTGTCCGCGTCGGCGCACGCGCCGCACCGGGCCTTGTCTCCCTTGTCGGGGCACCGGCTCTTGTCCGCCCGTTCCGGGTAGGCGATGCGTTGGTGGAACAGGCCGGTGAGGATGCGGACAAAGCTGTCCTTGAGCTTGTCGAGATCGCGGTAGGTAAGCTCGCACTCGTCCAATTGCCCCTCGGCATAGATGCCCTTGATGATGGTTTCCACATGGCTGCGGATGCGGGCGGGCGTGGGCTCCACCAGAGTGCGGCTCGACGCCTCCACGGCGTCGGCCACCATGACGATGGCGGCTTCCTTGCTCTGGGGTTTGGGCCCGGGGTAGGCATAGTCCTCGGGTCGGGGATTTTCGCCCATGTCCAGAGCCTTCTGGAAAAAGTACGAAATGGTGCGCGTGCCGTGGTGCTGGATGATGATGTCGCTGATCTCGCGGCCCAATTTGTGTTCCGCCGCCAGTTCCGCGCCCTGCTTGACGTGGGCGCACAGGATGAGGGCGCTCATGGCCGGAGACAGCTTGTCGTGCGGATTGGGCCCGCCGAACTGGTTTTCCACGAAATAGTCCGGCCGGGACAGCTTGCCGATGTCGTGGTACAGCGCGCCCACCTTGCACAACAGGCTGTTGGCCCCCACGGCCGAGGCCCCGGCCTCCACCAGGTTGGAAACCACCAGAGAATGGTGGTAGGTGCCGGGGATGGTCATCATGAGCTCCTGAAGCAACGGTTGCTCCAGGTTCATAAGCTCCATCAGCCGAAAGCGGGTGGTGTAGCTCATGGCCATTTCGAGAATGGGACTGAGGGCGAAAAGCAGCAGCACCGACAACAGGGCGTTGACGCCCAGGGCCAGCACCAGGGTGGGTATCTGGCCGGGGTCCAGATGTCCCAGGGCGGCGGAGCCCAGACCGGTGATCAGCAGCCACACGAACAAAGGCAACCCGCTCCACACCACGTCCGCTCGGCTCTGGGCCCGCAACACCAGCCAGGTATTGACCATGCAGGACAGAAAATAGAAGAAAAACAGAGCCAGATCGCCCTTGAACATGAACGTGGCGAACAGCGACAGCAACAGGCCCACGGTGCAGTAGCGCCGGGCCGAAAAAATGAGCGCCGCCAGCCCGGCCCCGCCCGCCACGGGAAAGGCGAAGGTCAGGGCCGTGGCCGCGGCCGACCCGGCCACGGCGAAAAACAGGTAGGACACCCCCCAGGCCGCCACCCCGAACACCAGCAACAGCAGGGCGATGAAATTCTGGTCCTTGGTGCGCAGCACGGTGCCCTTGTTGCCGCTGGGCGTCATGAACAGCCCGAACATCAGAAAAAAGCCCAGCATGAACACGCCCGCCACGGTGGCCGGGTCCACCACCCGGGGGGCGCGGCCGAACAGGCTTTGCATCTTGATCTGCTGTTCCGCGCTGACCACGTCGCCCGCGCGGGCCAGCACCTCGCCCTTCTGCACCTGATAAAGCACGGGCTCCACGGCGCGCAGCACCGCGGCGTTGCGCTGGTTGGTGGCGTCCTGATTGAGGGCCAGAGTGGGCATGATCAGCAAAGACAACGCGTCCAGCAGGGCAGCCTTGGCGCGGGGACGCAAGTCGGACGCGGAACGCAACTGGCTGCCCAGGGCCACCAGCAGCGAACGCTGATCGTGCAGTCCCTCGGCCTGGGTGCGCAACACTTCCGAGCCGTTGGTCACGTCGCGCACGATAATCGCGTTCTGCACCGTGGACAGTTGCCGCATGTCGGGCAGCACGCCTTCGGCCAGAGTTTCCTCAAGGTCCGGCATAATCGCGTTCAGCAGGTAGGTCTGCACCTCTTCATCGGCCAGAGTGCGCACGGCCTCGGCCGACAGTTCCCCGCCGTGACGCTCGTTGAAGTCCCGACGCACGGTCTCCAGACCGCCGTCCTCAAGGCCGGTGGTGTTCAGGGCGTGAAGCAGGGCCAGGGTATCCTCGCGGAAAAGGGCCACGCTTTCCTTGTCCAGATCGAAAACCAGGGGTTGCAGGGCCGTGGCCTGGGCGCGTCGGGCCTCGGTGCCCTGAGGGTCCTCCACCCGCATGTCGCGGTCGGCCACCACATCGTGGGCGGCGATTTCCCCGGCCAGATAAATGCCGGGACGCTGCCCCATCTGCACCCCGGCCAGCAGGGACAAAGCCAGCAGCACCCCGCCCAGGGACAGCAGGCCCCAATCGTGATGGTGATGGGCCAGCATGCCCCGAATCGTGGCCAAAAGCTCAGCGCTGTTGAGAGGAGACGGTTTCCTGTTCTTTATCATAGGTGTCGTAAGCCTCGACGACGCGCCCCACCAGGGGATGGCGCACCACGTCGGCGTTATGGAAGTGATGGAAGGCGACCCCGCGCACTCCGTCCAGCACGCGCAGCGCGTGGACCAGGCCGGAGCGGGTTTCTCCCTCCCGCTCGCCCTCGCGCAATTGGCCGCGCTGGATCGGAGGCAGGTCGATCTGAGTGACGTCGCCGGTGATCACCGCCCGCGAGCCGAAGCCCAGACGGGTGAGAAACATTTTCATCTGTTCGCGGGTGGTGTTCTGGGCTTCGTCCAGGATGAGAAAGGCGTCGTTGAGAGTGCGGCCGCGCATAAAGGCCAGGGGAGCCACCTCGACGATGCCGCTCTCCTGCTTGGCCGCCAGGTTGGGCGCGCCCAGCATGTCCCCCAGGGCGTCGTACAGGGGGCGCAGGTAGGGGTTGACCTTTTCCTCCATGTCGCCGGGCAGAAAACCCAGCTTTTCCCCGGCTTCCACGGCGGGTCGGGTGAGCACGATGCGCTTGACCCGCTTGGCCGCCAGCATGGACAGGGCCATAGCCACGGCCAGGTAAGTTTTGCCGGTGCCCGCCGGTCCCACGGCGAACACCATTTCGTGGCGGCGCAGCAGGTCCATGTAGGCCCGCTGCGAAGTGTTGCGGGCCAGAACGGTCTTGCGCGGGGCCACGATGACGCCGGCCTCGCGGAACATGTCGCCGAGATCGGCCAGGCGGTCGCGGAGCAACAGTTCATAGCCCTGAAGCAGGTCCTCTCCGCGCAAGGCGTGACCCGCTTTGAGCAAACCGTAACTTTGCGTGAACAGATTGAGCAGAAGCTCCCGCGTTTCGGGCCGGGGGTGGCACACCGCCAGTTCGGTGCCCCTCGTGGTCAGCTCGGCGCCGGAAACGTCGGCCACCAGCTCGAGATGGGCGTTGAGAGGTCCGAACAGTCGGCCTGCCAGGTCCGGATCGTCAAAGGCCAGGGTTTCCGCAATGGACGACGATTGCACGTCTGTATTGTCTCCTTGCGCCCGCCCCGCGCTGTCCGCCTCGGCCGCAAAAGGCGGGGAGGGACGGAATGCCGGATCAAGACTTGGTCCGGGCGGGAAAAGGCGTCGGCGTTTTCGGTTCTTAACGCAAAATCCGGGCAGCGTCCACCGGCCTCCCCCCTGTCGCGGGGCGGGCGGCCGAAACGCGCCGCCGACAAAAGAGGGGCGAGCGAAGGAAAGGAAGGCGTTGCGGTTATCGGCGTGTTTTATTGGCGGCACGTTTTTTGCTTAAAAATTTGCTGAAAACAGCGCGCCGCTGCCCGCGGGCAAAATTTTCCGGCATGCGCCCGTCGGGGGCGCGCCCGGGTCAACCCCGCCGGACCGGGTCCGGCCAAGAAGGCGTAACTATGAGCGTTTCTTCCATATATAATAATTCTTCCTATTCGTCTGTCAGCTCCCTGCTGCAGGGCCTGGGCGTCAACATGAACGATACGGACGCCGCGGATTCCACGAGCAAAAGTTCCTCGAGCGGCAAGTCGACCAAATCCTCCGCAAACTCGCTTTACTCCGTCGCGGGCTCGCCCCAAAATCTGGCGGCGGCCGTCAAGGCGGCCATGGACGATCTCGGCCTGGACGCGAACGACAAAGTGACGTTCCAAACCCTGCGGGATTATCGCGACCAGCTTCAGGACCGGTTTACAAGCAAATTGCGTCAGGAATTGCTGGAGGCGGGCGTGGACAAGGACGTGTCCTTCCGCTTGGTGTCCGGCTCGGACGGCACGGGCGTTCAAGTCGTCACGGACAGTCCGGACAAGGAAAAAATCGAACAATATTTCAAGGACAATCCGGAGATGGTCGAAGAGTTTGAAAAAATCCAAGCCCTGAATAAAATGGAAGAAACCCGCAAAAGCCAGAGGCTCGACGTCAAGTCGATCAAAAGCCGCCTGCAGATGGAATCCATGACGGCCTGGTTTTCCGACACCAGTTCGTTCATGGCGTTCTCCGCCCAGGGGGCGTCCTATTACAGCGGCATCAACGCCATCGCCTGAGTTTTTCCGGCCGGGGATCGGCTACATTTTATAGCGGCTGACCGGCTCCAGACTGGGCAGCAGCTTGCCCAGAACCTGTTCGGAAGGTTCCTCGGGCAAAAAGGACGTTACCAGGTCCTCGCCGCGTCGGGCGGTGCGGGTGGCCGAAGTTTCGGCCAGCACCTCGCGGGCCACTCGGATGGGCGCGTCGCAACGCACGGCCAGGGCCACGCCGTCCGAGGGACGGCAGTCCACGCGCACCGCCTTTTCCCCCCTGACGATTTCCAGTTCGGCGTGATAGGTGCCGTCGCGCAGGGCTATCACGTCCACGGCGCCGATATCGGCGTCCAGCGCCCGGATCGCCTGAAACATGGTTTCGTGGGTCAGGGGGCGATCAAGCCGGGTGCCGTTGAGCGCCACGGAAATGGCCAGCGCTTCGCTGGCCCCGATCCAGATGGGCAGAATTTCCGAACCGCCGTCCTGTTGCAGGACCAGGATGGGCGCGTTGTTTTCCGCGTCCAGCGTCAGGCCCAGTACTTTCATCGGAACCATCGGGCTCATGCGTCTCTCCCCTTTCAGCTCGGCGCAATGTCGCCGCAAAGGCGGCCGGGCCGGAAGCCCGACTTTTCTCCGGGCCCGCCCCGGATCGTCCGGCGCGGTTAAAGCGGGGCGGCCACCAACGAATGTTTTTTGGCCGTCTCGATCCGGACCGGCAGCAACAGTCCGGCCCGGCCGCCCTTCTCTCCCTGCAGGCGGACGTGCACGGCGTCGCCCCAGGGGTCGCGCCCTTGCCACAGCGCGCCCTCCCCGTCCTGGCGGGGGCTGGGCGCTTCCAGCAAAACCGTGGTCGTCAGGCCCACCCGGCTTTGCAGCCAGGCTTCGGCCCGTCGGTCCTGAAGGGCCTGCAAACGTTCCAGCCGCTCCAGTTGAACTTCGCGCGGCACCTTGAACGGCATGGCCGAGGCGCGCGTTCCCGGCCGGTCGGAATAGCAGAACGAAAAACTGGACATGAAGCCCGCCGCGTCCACGGCGGCCAGGGTATCGGCGAATTCTTCCTCGCTTTCGCCCGGAAAGCCCACGATGAGGTCCGTGGACAGGGCCAAATCGGGGCGCGCCGCCCGCAAATCGGCCACCAGGGCCAGATAGCGGGCCATGTCGTAGCCGCGCCCCATACGGGCCAGAACGCTGTCGGAACCGGATTGCAGGGGCAGATGCAGGCGCGGGCACAGCACCGGCAGTTCGGCCAGCGCCCGCACGGTTTCCGGAGAAAAATCACGCGGGTGGGGGGTGACGAAACGCAGGCGCCGCAATCCCGGCAGAGCGGCCACGGCGCGCAGCAGGTCGGGGAACGAAGTGCCGTCGCCCCCGTCGTCCAGGCCGAACACGTTGACGTTCTGCCCCAACAGGGTGATGTCGCCCGCGCCCCGCCCGATCCAGGCCCGGCACTCGTCGAGCACGGCGGCCGTGGGGCGCGATTTGCGCGGCCCGCGGGTGTAGGGCACGATGCAGTAGGCGCAAAAGTTGTCGCAGCCCTGCATGATGTTGACGTAGGCCACGGCCTCGCCTTCCCGCTCCTTCTCCTCGCCCTCCAGATACGGATCGCGGTCCGGATAGACAGCCGTGAAATCCAAAAACGACAACCGCGTTTCGGGCTCGTCCAGCAGGCGGACAAAGGCGTCGGGCACCGACACGATGCCGTCGCTGCCCGCCACCAGCCGCACCTGGGGGTGACGCCGCATGAGCCCCTCGCCCAGTTGCTGGGCCACGCAGCCCGCCACGCCCACCAGGGCGCGGGCGTTGGCCCGGCGCACCCGGCCCAGGGCGCTGTGCACCTTCTGTTCCGGTTTGTCGCGTACCGAACAGGTGTTGAGAAACACCACGTCGGCCTCTTCCAGCGGGCGTTCGACAAAACCGCGCCGAACAAGCGCCCTGGCGACCCACTGCGAGTCGTTGACGTTCATCTGACAGCCGAAGGTGATGCAATGGAAACCCGGTGTACGCATGGTCACTCCCGCCGATGTGAATTCTATCGGTCGGAAAGGCTACGACAGGAGCCCCGGCCGCGCAAGGGACGAAACGCCGTTTTTATAACGCGGACCAGGATTCCGAATCCGGAGGGGCCGACGGCCCCCCCGGCGGGCTCCGTCAGACGGTGATATTCAGTTTCTGACCTTTGCCCTGTTCGGCCATAGCGGCCTGGACCATCTGATCCCCGTTTTGGCCCGTCGCGCCGCCCATCAGCTTGCCGACGGCGTCGGCCTGAACGTCCAGCGAGCGGCTGAGCGCGCCGGCGGCCATGCGGGCGGGGGCGTCCATACTGGTTGCGCCGATATTCATGACGACCTCCAAGTCTTGCGCCGCCTCCGGCAAAGAAAGAGGAAGCGGCGGGGCCTCGCGGCCCGGACACAACGTCCGCCCCTCTTATCGGCCGCCCGGCGACAAAGCTTAGGGTTGAGCGCGCCCTTCGCTGCAAAAACAGCCGCACTTCCAGTGCGGCAAAGGCAGGCTTCGGCCACCGCCGGCTACGCATACGCCGTGGTAAACTGCGTTTACCACGGCTCCGCTCCGCGAAACCTTGGGCCGCTCCTCGCCCCCCTCCATGTCGGCTTCCAGCCGACGGGGGGTCGTCGCTCAAGGCTCGCTACGCTCGCTGCTCCGCAGGTTTATATGAGTCCGAAAAAACGCAACGCGTTGCGGCCGCACCGGGTCCACAACTCCGCCGGGTCCTCGCCCCGCTCGAAGGCCACGGCATCGGCCGTAAAGACGGACAAAGCCGGTTCGTTGCGCATGCCCCGCCACGGTTTGGGGGCCAGATAGGGGCAGTCCGTCTCCAGCAGCAAGCGGTCGGCGGGGATGAGCCGCACCGCCTCGCGCAGGGCGCTGTTGGCCGGATACGTCACCGGGCCGGGCACCGAAATATGCCAGCCGCGCTCCAGAACGGCCCCGGCCGCCGCCGCGTCTCCGCCGAAACAATGCCACAGCAAAGGACGCCCGACAAATCCTTCCTCGTCCAGCACGGTCAGGGTATCGGCAAAAGCGTCGCGGGAATGAACGACCACAGGTCGATCCAGTTCACGGGCCAGGCGCAACTGAGCGCGGAATATCCGGTTCTGAACCTCGGGCGGACAGTCGGGCCAGTGGTAGTCGAGGCCGATTTCGCCCACGGCGCGCAGACGATCATCGCTTTGAAAATCCCCGGCCATGGCCCTCCACTCGTCCGCTTCGCGCCCGTCCAGAGTCAACCCGTCGGAGGGATGCACGCCCAGGATAAAAAACAGTTCGGGCCGAGCGGCCATGACCTCGCGCCGCGCAAGATAGGCCGCGTGCCCCAAAAACACCTGGCCGATGCGGGCCACGCCCGCATCGGCCGCGCGCTCCAGCACGCCCTCGAAATCGGGCCACAGTTCCTCCGAATCCAGATGCGCGTGGCTATCCACGCCCGTGCGCGGCAGGCCCAGGCTCGCCGGGAGCGGGCGCGGGCGCGTATGTTGTTTGCTCATGTTTCTTGTCGCTCCGTCCGTCTTTCACTCAGGCAAACAGGCGGCCCGCCCGCGCCTCGATCCACAGGGCCGTCAAACGCCGATCCCGCTCGTCCGCGCCGTACAGGCCCGCCGTGCGACGGCCGCCTTCGCGCAGTCGGTCCCAGGCCGGACCACCCCGCTCCGCCAGGCTCAGGGCCGCGTCCACGGCCAGCGCCGCGCCGACGACGTCGCCGTCCGCCGTCCAGAATCCGTTGACCGGCCGTTCCTCGGCCTCTCGACGCACGGCCTCCGGCAACCAGGGAGGCAGCCCGTCCGCCCCGGCGCCCTGCCAGCCCTCGGGCGAACGCATATAGTCCCATCCGCCGAAACCGCCGAAGCCCACGCCCGGACAGGCGCAGGCCAAGGCTTCCAAAGGCGGCAGGGGGCAGCCCTCGGGAAAGCCCGTGGCCAGAAACAGATCGCAGCCTTGCAGGGCGGCGGCCACTCCCTCCCGGCTCAGGCCCTGGACGGCCACCCATTCCGGGCCGGGCAAGCCGCGCCGCGCGCGCCGGACGTCCGCTATTTCCCGAATGCGGCGGGCCAGAGCGCTGTTCTTGCGGGGCATCCAGGCCACGCGAAGACGGCGCGGCCCGCTCCCGCCCTTCCCGCCGCCGGGGGCGAACAAATCCAGGTCCAGACCGGGCCGCAGCACCGGAGCGACACGGCCGGTCATTTCCGTCACATGCCAGGATACAGGCCGGGATACGGCCAAAAAATGCAGGGGCAAGGCGGTCGGCGACAGGCCCTCGGGCCAATCGCCCAGCAGGTAGGCCCAGTTCTGCACGTAGACCAGCGTCCGCGCCCCGGCCCGCAACCCGGGCAAAAGCAGCGAGGGCCAGCCCTCGGGGACCAGCCACAGATCGTCGGGCGCCGGAGAGTTTTCTCCGAAGTCCGGCTCCGACTGATGAGCGGGCCACATAAGCACCGACGGCAAACCTTCCCCGGCCAGCCAGGGCGCGGCCTCCCGCGCCACCAATTCCATCTCGAATCCGGCCCCGGCCAGCACGCGGCCCAGGTCCAGAAGCACGGCCAGGCCTCCGGACAGCGCGGCCAGAGGAGGCAGAACAATCCAGGTTTTCATGGCGCGCGCTCCTCCGTCCGCCAGGGGTAGAGCTTGGCCCGCACGTCGCGCCACACGGCTTCGGGGTCAAGGGCGCGCATACAGCGAAAATGCCCCCGCGGGCATGTTTTGTGCCCATGCAGGCCGCAGGGGCGGCAGGGCTCGTCCACTTCCATGACGGTCGCGGCCGCGCCGCGCGGCGCAAAGCCCAGACCGCGCACCGTGGGACCGAACAGGGCCGTGACCGGCGTGCGTTGGGCCCAGGCCAGATGCATGGGGCCGGAATCGTTGGTGAGGTAACATTGCAGGCGGCCCAGCACGGCGGCCAGGACGGGCAGCGAGGTCCTGCCCGCCAGGTCCAGCAGGCGGGACGTGCCCCCCGGTCCTTCCGCCGCCCGCGTCAGAGGGCGGCCGTCGCCCATGTCCCCGGCCAGACGCAGCACCTCGCGGGCGGCGTCGCTCTCGTCGGGCGAAGCCAGCACCACCGCGCAGGCTCCGGCCTCCAGAGCGCGGCGCAGGACCAGGGCGAAGCCCTCGGGCGTCCAGCGTTTGGTAGGCCACACCGAGCCGGGATGCACGCCCAGCACCGGACCGGGCGGCAGGGGCGCGAGCAGGCGTTCCGCCTCGGCCAGGGCGTCTACCGGCAAACTCAGTTCGGGCCAGCGCAGGCTTTCGTCCTCCAGCACGGCGGGCGGCAGATTCAGCGGCTCCAGCAGGCCGAGCAGGCGCTCGATTTCCTGCCGTTCGGCAAAACGCCGCCCCACCTGATCGGTGAACAGCCACCAGGCCAGGGAAGCCTCGGCGTAGCCCACGCGGCGGGGCGCGCCGCTCAGCCGGGCCATGAGGGAACTGCGCAGGCTCAGATGGGCGTCGATCCACATATCGTAGCGCCGCGCCGCCACCTCGCGGCTCAGCAGCCAGAAGCCGCTCGGCCCCCGGGCGCTTCCCCGCTTGTCGTAGGCGTACACCGCGTCGATTTCGGGCTGGGCCGCGAACAGCGGAGCCAGGCCGCCGCGCACGTAGAAATCCAGGGCGGCATCGGGCCAGGCCGCGCGCAAGGTGCGGATCAAAGGCAGCGTGAGCACCGCGTCGCCCAAAAAGGCGGTATTCCACACCGCGATGCGGCGGGGCGCGTCCATCGAAACTTCGACCATGACGGCGCTAACAAATACGGGGCAATTGCGCCCCTTCCAGCATGGACAACAGGCGCTGCCCGCCCATGCGGGTACGCAGCGTCACGCGCGGCGAAGCGCCTTCCACGGCCATGATTTCGCCCACCAGGGCGGCTTCGGCCCCCACGGGCTCGTCCCGCATGACGGCCAGGGCGGCGGCGGCCTTCTCCCCGGGCAGGACGCAGATCAACTTGCCCTCGTTGGCGAGGTACAAAGGATCGAGCCCCAGCACGCCGCACCCGGCCCGCACGTTCTCGTGCACGGGAACGGCGGCCTCGTCCAGCAGGCAGGACACGCCCGACTGTTCGGCTATTTCGTTCAGGGTGGTGGCCAGGCCGCCGCGCGTGGGGTCGCGCAGGACGTGGATGTCGCCCACCTCGGTGATCAGTCGCTCCGTCAGCCGGTTCAGGGGCGCGCTGTCGCTGGCCACGTCGCTCATGAACGAAAGCTCCTCGCGCCGGGCCATGATCGTCAGCCCGTGATCGCCCATGGCCCCGCTGATCAGCACCGCGTCGCCCGGCCGGGCGGCATGTCCCGAGGGCGCGGGGTCCGCGAACACCTCGCCCACCCCGGTGGTGGTGATGAACATCTTGTCGCACGCGCCGCGCGGCACCACCTTGGTGTCGCCGGTGACGACGGCCACGCCCGCGGCCCGGGCCGCCTCGGCCATGGATTCGGCCACGCGCTCCAGAAGCTCGAGGTCCAGGCCCTCTTCCAGGATGAAGGCGCAACTCAGATACCGGGGCCGCGCGCCCATCATGGACACGTCGTTGACCGTGCCGTGCACGGCCAGACTGCCGATATCGCCGCCGGGGAAAAACAGGGGCGTGACGGTGTAGCCGTCGGTGCTCATGGCGATGGGCCCCCGGATGTCCAGTACCGCGCCGTCGTCCATGCGGCGCAGGATGCCGTTGTCGAAATGGCGCACGAACACGTCCGCGATAAGGCGCTGCGAAGCCCGGCCGCCGCTGCCGCTGTCCAGAAGAAGTTTGGTCATGCTCTATCCTTATTGCCAATGGCGGTGTATAGCGGGCGGTAGACGGCTTTCGGCAACGACTGCGGCAACGCGGAGGCAGCCGCACTTCCAGTGCGGCAAAGGCAGGCTTCGGCCGCCGCCGGCTACGCTTGCGCCTTCGTGCGGCTGCGCCGCCCAAAGGCCGCGCTTCGCGAACCATTCGTCCGCTCCTCGCCCCCCTCCATGCCGCCTTCCAGGCGGCGGGGGGGTCGTCATCTCTGCTCTCGATGCCCGTAGGCCTCGCGTTGCTCGGCAACGGGCACGGCCCCTGCGGGGCCGCCCGGTAGGTCGGTCTCCAAGCTCGCTACCGCTCGCGCCTCCGGCGGTTAAAGGTGCTCACCTTATTTGCCCGAGGCCGGACCCTGATACTTGTACCACGCCGCGCAACTGCCCTCGGTGGACACCATGCACGGCCCGGTGGGGTTCTGCGGGGTGCACGCCTTGCCGAACAGCGGACACTGATCCGGGGTGATGGCTCCGGTCAGCACCTGGCCGCAGCGGCAGCCGGGAATGGATCCGGTCCGGGGCAGGGTCACGTCCAGACGCGCAAAGGCGTCGAAGGGCGCGAAGTCTTCGCGCAGGGCCAGACCGCTGCGGGGGATAAGTCCCAGACCGCGCCAGCGCGCGTCGCGCACCCGGAACACCTCGTCCAGAACGCGGCGGGCCGTGGGGCTGCCGCCCTCGTCCACCGCCCGGCCGTAGGCGTTGGCCGCCTCGGGCCGTCCGGCGCGCAACCGCTCCACGATAAGGCACAGGGCGCCGAGGATGTCCGCCGGTTCGAAGCCCGCCACCACGGCCGGGCGGCCGTAAGTTTCGGCCACGAAGCGGAAGGGCTCCAGCCCCAGCACCACGGCCACGTGGCCGGGCAGCAGAAAAGCGTCGATGTCGCACTCGTAGCGGCCCTCGTCGTTGTCCAGCAGGGCGCGCAGAGCCGGAGGCACCAGCTTGTGGCAGGACAGCACGCAAAAATTGTCCAGCTTCTTTTGACGGGCGGCCAGCACGGCCCCCGCCACGGCCGGGGCCGTGGTCTCGAAGCCCACGCCCAGAAAGACCACCATGTCGCCGGGGTGTTCCTCGGCCAGCCGCACGGCGTCCAGGGGCGAATACACCACCTGCACCCGCGCTCCGTCGGCCTGGGCGTGCTTGAGCGAACGGCCGTCCGGGCCGGGCACCCGCAACAGGTCGCCGAAGGTGGCCACGACGGTTTTGTCGCGCCCCGCCACGTCCAGAAAGGCCGCCACTTCGGAGTCGTGCGTGACGCACACCGGACAGCCCGGCCCGGACAGGTGCGTCAGCCCCGGGGGCAGCAGCGAACGCAGCCCGCTCTGAAAAATGGCCACCGTATGCGTGCCGCACACTTCCATGAAGCGCACGGGTTTGCCGTAGGCCGCCATCTCCCGTTCCAGTCGGGCCAGCAAGCCCCGACACAGTTCCGGGTCCTGAAACGATGCGGAAAAATCCATGATGTCTCCTGCCTTGTCGGGGCTTCGCCCCGGCCCCCCACGTGGGCCGCGGTCGCCTGCCGGAGAGGTGCGGGGAGGCGGCGCCTCCCCGCCCTTCTTTGCCGTTCTTTCCTCATGGCCTAAAGGGGCGGCGGCCCGGTGTCAAGAAAGGTCGGAAGCTTCACAAGCGGGCCTACTTGCGCGGCCGACGGCGACGGGCTATGCTGCGGAGCGGCCCGCGGGCCGATTTCCTTCACTTTACGGAACAGGCGAGCCATGCACTTCACCGATCAGGAACAAACGGTTTTGCGCATCGTGCAGAACAATCTGCCCGACACCCTCACCCCTTACGCCGACATCGCGGCCGCCTCGGGCCTGAGCGAAGAACAGGTCCTCGCCCTGCTGACGCGCCTCAAGGAGGACGGCACCATCCGCCGCTTCGGGGCCAGCATCAAACACCAGCGCACGGGCTGGAAGCACAACGCCATGGTAGCCTGGATCATCGATCCCGCCCTGGCGGACGAGGCCGGGACCAAGGCGGCGGAGCATCCGCGCATTTCGCACTGCTACTACCGGCCCGACACCGCGCCGGACTGGCCGTACACCTTGTATACCATGATCCACGGCAAAAGCGAACAAGAGTGCCTGGACGTGGTGGAGGAACTGCGGCGCGCCACGCCCCTACGGGAATACGCGGTGCTCGAAAGCCTGAAGGAACTGAAAAAAATTTCCATGACCTATTTTCCGGAGAACGCGCAATGAACACCAGTCGCTCCCAGGAACTCTTCGCCCGCGCCCAGACCCTTATTCCGGGCGGCGTCAACAGCCCGGTGCGGGCCTGCCGCAACGTCCACAGCGATCCTCTGTTCATCGCCTCGGCCCAGGGTTCGCGCCTGACCACGGCGGACGGCGAAACCTTCATCGATTTTGTGGGGTCGTGGGGACCCATGATTCTGGGCCACGCCCACCCCGACGTGACGCGGGCCGTGCAGCGGGCCGCCGCGCGCGGCACCAGCTACGGCGCGCCCTGCGAGGATGAAGTGCGGCTGGCCGAGGAAGTGTGCGCCGCCCTGCCCTCCGTGGAAATGGTGCGTATGGTCAATTCGGGCACCGAGGCCGCCATGAGCGCCCTGCGCCTGGCGCGCGGCGTCACCGGCCGCGATATGCTGATCAAGTTCATCGGCGGCTATCACGGCCACGGCGACGCCTTTCTGGCCAGCGCGGGCTCCGGGGTGGCCACCTTCTCCATCCCCGGCACGCCGGGCGTCCCCGCGAGCACGGTGCGCGACACCCTGCTCGCCCCCTACAACGATCTGGACGCCGTGCGCGCCCTGTTCGAGGCCCACCCCGGCCAAGTGGCCGCCCTGTTCGTGGAGCCCGTGGCGGGCAACATGGGCCTCATGCTGCCCGAGCCCGGCTTTCTCCGGGGCCTGCGCGATCTGTGCACGGCCCACGGCGCGCTGCTGGTGTTCGACGAGGTGATCACCGGTTTCCGCCTGTCCTACGCCGGGGCCCAGGGCCGCTTCGACATCACCCCCGACCTGACCACCTTCGGCAAGATCATAGGCGGCGGTCTGCCCGTGGGGGCCTACGGCGGCAAGGCGGCCTTCATGGAGCGCATCGCGCCCCGGGGCGACGTGTACCAGGCGGGCACGCTGTCGGGCAATCCCCTGGCTATGGCCGCCGGACTGGCCACCCTGGAAGTTCTCAAATACGCAGACTACGACGCCCTGGAACGCCGCGTGGACGCCTTTGCGACCGAGCTGGAATCCATCCTGCGCGGCAAGGGCGTGGCGGTGCAGATTCCGCATATAGCTTCGATGTTCACGATATATTTCACGGACCGCCCCCTGCGCGGCTTCGCGGACGTGCAGACCGTGGACCTGGCCCTGTTCGAAAGCTTTTACAAACAAATGCGGGAACAGGGCGTGTTCCTCGCGCCTTCGGCCTTTGAGGCCAACATGGTATCGTTCGCCCACGAGGAGGCCGACTTCGAGGCCGCCCTGCGCGCGGCCCGCGCCGTGCGCCTGTAGCGCGTTTCAAACGCCCGCGTCGTCTCAGGGCTGTCGACAACGTCGGCAGCCCTGAAAATTATGAGCAGGTCGCGGCTCGGCCGCGCCGTTGAACGAACGATTTTCGCGTCTTTCCGTCAAGCGGCCTTGCGGCCTGGACGGAGCAAACTCCGCGAAGCGGGGTTTGTCATCCTTTTGAGAACAGCCCGGGAACGTCGATTCCCGGGCTGTTCTCAAACTCTGTTCAAAATATGTCCATCTCATGTCCGGGCTGTATGGTTATTGAACAACTTGCGAAAATCTCACAACAGCTTTCCGGGCGGTATTTTTCAAAAGTTACAGTAGAAACAATCAATTGTGCAATTATCACACATTTGGCACGCGCCTTGCTATAGTCCGGTCAAAGCGACATACCACCCCCTCCGCGCCTGCCGCTCCGTAAAGTAGGGGACGCCAGACCACCCGGTCGAGCGGCGGAACGGCAGGCGCGAACCGGCTTCCCAGACGGGGACAAGGAGCGGGTCTTACCGCAAGTCGTTCGACATAGAGCCGAGAAATGCCAATCCCCTGGCAATTCCCGCAAGGGAAGGGATAAACAGGCACCCTCACAAATGCCTTCGACATAGATTGACCGAGAGTTTCATGCACTCCTCTCTCCACAAGGCGGTTCCTTTCTCCGGGAACCGCCTTTGCTTTTCGGCGGCGCTTCTTCCCCATAAGCGCCGGGGCGCGGGCGCGGCGAACGTTATTTCCCCGACGCCAGGGCTTTTTTTGAAGTCACGCCCAGGGCGGCGGCCACCGTGGCGGCCTTGCCGGAACGCATGGCGAACCCCGCGTCCATAAGCCGGTTGATCTCGCGTTCGCGCACGCCGCTGTCGCTCGCGCCGAGCATGACGGCCAAAAGCCGGGTTTTGCCCCGCCGGGCCGTGGTGATGATGTTGTAGCCCGAAGCCGTGGTCCAGCCCGTTTTCAGGCCGTCCGCGCCCCGGTAACTGCCGAGCAGAGGATTTTTGTTGGTGCAGGTGCGGCCGTGGTGGGTGATGGACCGGGTGGAGTGGTAGCGCAGGGCCTCGGGATATACCGCGATGTAGTTGCGGGCCAGATTGAGCATGTCGCGGGCCGTGGTCACCTGCCCCTTGGCAGGCAGGCCGTTGACCGTGGCGAACACGCTGTCGGCCATCCCCAGTTTTTTGGCCGTGGCGTTCATCATCCGCACAAATTTGATCTGCGACCCGGCCACATGCTCGGCCACCGCGCAACTGGCGTCGTTGCCCGAGGCCACGGCCATGCCGTACAACAATTTGTCCAGGGTCAGGGTTTCTCCGGCGCGCAGCCCCATGCGCGAGCCCCCTTCTTTGGCGGCGGCCCGGCTGACGGTCACCTTGTCGCTCAGCGCCACCCGCTTGGCCCGCACCTGATCGAACACCACATACATGGATAAAATTTTGGTCAGCGAGGCCGGGGGTACCTTGCGATCGGCGTCCTGTTCATACAACACGGTCACGGTATCCAAATCGAGCAAAATGGCGCTGCGGGCCTGGACAGGCCCCTTGCGGGCCGACGCCGCCCCCGCGGTTTCCGCCGCCTGCGGCGCCAGCGCCAACAGCGCGCCCAGCAGCGCGCACCCCGCCAGCCGGACAAGGCCGGCCCCCCGGTGGAACAACAAACTCATGGCAACTCCCTGAAAGCATGATACGCCGAACCGGACCGTTCTTTCCGCCGTCGCCGCCGACGGAACGCCACGGACGCGAAAGGCATAATTTTCCCGTGCTCATAATATTACAAAAAACATTCCATGCGCCGAGCTGTTACAGCATTCCGGGGAGTTAAATAAGCGGCTGATTTCTAGAGTTTTTTTAGCAAGCGCTTCTACGCAGGAATCCCGCCCCCCAAGACAGGGACGGGATTCCAGACCGACAACAAAATTAAAACCGTTTCCGAGCGTCGATCGGGCTATGTCCTATTCGTCGGCGCTGGTTTTGACGACGGGATGGGCATAGTCGTCTTCGGTTTCCATAGCGTGCCGCACGAACACCGACTGCACGCCGGGGTTTTCACCCAGACCTTTAAGCACGGGGAACACCTCAAAGCCCTGGGCCTTCAACAGGGACGCCCACGAATCGGGCTCGTCGCCGGCCAGATCGTTATGGGCGTGATCGCCCGCCACCACCATGAAGGGCAGCAGCCACACGCGCTTGGCGCCTTTGGCCTGAAGCTCGGGCAGCACCTGGTCGATGCCCTGGTACCCTTCCACCGAGGCCATGAAGGCCAGCGGATCGGTATCATTGACCACGTCCTTCATACCCGCGAATACCATGTCGCAACGGCCTTCGCCCTGACCGTGGGCCATAAGCAGCACGGCGTCGTCGGCGCTGCGGGCGGCGGGCAAAGAATGGAGCACGGCTTCCGCCACGTCGCGGGCGTCCCGCATGGATTCCACCAGAGGCCGCCCCACCTTGACGCTGGCGAAACGATCGGGATGAGCCAGCACGTCGGTCAGCACCAGCCGTTCCATCTTGGCGTATTCCTCGCCGGCCATGATGTGCAGGGACTGCACGGTCACATCCGTGACGCCCTCGTCGGCCAGCTTGGCCAGACCTTCGGGCACGGTCAGCAGTTTCACGCCCTGCTTGGCCATCTTGGCCCGGATAATATTGGAAGTGAACGCCCATACCACAGGTTCGCCCGTCTTCCGGAACGCCCCCTCAATGCCCTCATAGGCCGGAGCGCCCGTATCCATGCTGGTGCCGAACGCCACCAGCAACACGCCCTTCTTGCCGCCGTCCGCGCCGAGGGCGATTCCGGCCAGGGCCACGGTCAGACACAGCGCCAGAGCCAGGGCCGCCGTTTTCCGCAACATATGTTTCATGCCCGTATCCTCCTTGTTGCCCGGGCCCGGACCGCGGAATAAGAGGAAGACGCGCGCAGTCCGGGCTGCGCCGGGGCGAACGGAAAAAAAATATCCTCCGCCGTGCAAAGACGGCGGAGGATACCGTTTTTCATCCTCATCACAACCTGCCGGCCATGCCCCGAGCCGGAGGGATCCGCGCGCGCCCCTTTCGACGGGGCCGAAACGCGCGAAGCGACGTTCGGGCAGGTCTTCCGGCTCACCCCGCGATTCTCGGCCTTCCCGGAACAATCCAGTGGCATGGAGGAGAATCGTTGCGAAGGGGTCTACGGCGGCGGGTCCGCTCCCGCTTTGGACGGGATTCCCTATCAAGTCCCGGAGCCGTTCACCCGCAGACGCCGAAGCGCGCCGCGGCGTCTTGTGAACCTTTATACGCTCCGATCCGGACACCTGAACGTGCATGATACATAATCCGAGACCGCAAGCGCTGTCAACGCCAAGGTTCGCCCCGCAACCAAAACGACGCTCCCGCCCCCGCGTTCCGGGGCGGACGCGCAAAGGCGCATCCGTCCCGCGTCCCTTCCGGCCTTGACACGGCGCTCGGCCTCGTGAGAGCTTTTTGCAACTTCGGCGGCGCTTTGCCGCCGGAAAACGCCTCCCGACGCCGCAGACCTTCACGGGGCGAAACGCCCCCGAGCAGGGGGCCTTTCAAGGAGCCTTTCATGTCCAAAAGCCTTGCCGCCGTTCTGGCCCTCGCCCTGTTCCTGTCGGGCGCGGGCGCGGGCGCCGCGGAGCCCCGGACCTATCGCTACAACTTTCAAAGCGCATACGCCGGTCCCCACGTCCTCAATACCCAAATGTATCTGCCCTGGCTGGACGAGCTGGCGGAAAAATCCGACAACCGTCTCATCCTCGACTATTTCATGAACGGCGCCCTGGTCCGCGCCGAAGACATCGTGCCCGCCCTTATGAACGGCAATCTGGACCTGGGCGGAGCCGGGCCGGACGGGCGGGCGGACCAGTTCATCCATACTCTGACCTTCATGATGCCCTATATCGCCCGGGACAGCGTACAGGCCAGCGAACTGTACTGGCAGGCCTATACCACCGTTCCGGAAGTCAAAGCCGAGTTGGACCGGGTGGGCAAAATCCTCACCGTGTGGGGCAGCGACCGCAGCGGCCTGTTCTCGACCAAGGGGCCCATTCTGTCCCCGTCCGATCTCAAGGGAAAAAAAGTGCTGATCTGGAATCCGTCCCAGGCCGCCCAGGTGGAAGCCTGGGGCGCGACGCCGGTCCCCGTGGCCGCGCTTGACACCCTGCGGGCTTTGCAGCGCGGCGCGGGCGACGTGTTTTTCGGCCCCCTGCCCACGGGCGTGGCCTATAAACTGATGAACGCGGCCAAGGACGTCACCATTCTGCCCGCTTCCAGCATGTTGATGTTCAACGCCGTCAGTTGGAACGTATGGAACGAGCTGCCGCCCGATCTGCAGCAGCTTCTGGTGGACAGCACCGGCCACGAGGCCAGCGTCCGCTCCGGCCGCCTGCTCTACGACGCCACCAACAAGGATTTGGAAACCATGCGCCGGGCGGGCATAAGCATCCATGAACTGACGCCCGTTCAGGAGGGGGCCTTCCGGCAGGCGGAACGCCAAATGACGGTGGACAACTGGCGCGCGGCGCTCAAAAGCGGCGGCTCGGCCGACCCCGACGCCGAAATCCGGCGCGCCTACGATATGGCCGACGCCACGCCCGGAGCCACGGACGCCCGCTGAACGTTTTTCCCCGGCATCGTCAACGCCCCGCGCTTTTTCCCGCGCGGGGCGTTTGTCGTTAAAAACGTTTTTTTAATACCCGGGAGCATTTTCAGCTTGAAAATGCTCCCGGAGTCGAACGAAGCGAGACCCCGCCGCGACATCGGAGCAGCCGCGATTCATGGGCGGCGTATAGCTCCGATGGGGGCGTGAACCCCACGGGCCGGAATACAGGGCAACTATTTTCAACGGCAAAACGCTCTAAAACGGTCGCCAGACCCACAACGCCCGCCCCAGGATATGAGCGGCCGGACATTCCAAACCGCCGTCCTCCGGGCTCTCGCCCCGCCCTTCATCCGGGGCCGCCGCGTAAACGCCCTCGCCCGCGACGCGCAGCGAAACCACGCCCACGCCTCCGGCGGGCAAAAAAACGGCGTAATACTCTCCGGGCAAAGGCTGAACGCAGGCCGTATCCACCCCCACGTACGCCCCCCGGGGAAAATGCGGCTGTCCGGCATTGGATTCCAGAT
This sequence comes from uncultured Desulfovibrio sp., assembly GCA_900541395.1. Taxonomy (GTDB): domain Bacteria; phylum Desulfobacterota; class Desulfovibrionia; order Desulfovibrionales; family Desulfovibrionaceae; genus Mailhella; species Mailhella merdigallinarum. The sequence goes on along the minus strand of UQJT01000024.1, from coordinate 4,441 downwards.
GCAGCAGGACGAGCGACGGCTGCAACCATTCGCAAGGCAGAGCCATTTCCCCCAGCACGGGCAACACGGGCACCCGGCCCGGACCGGGCGGAAGGCAGCGGGAGGAATGCACCCGCACCAATCGGCAAAAACCGCGCTCCGGCGGGCCGTCGCCCTGCGGCTCGGCGCCGTCCGCTTCCGCCTCGCCGCTGCGCGGCCCCAGAATATACTGTTGCCCGAGCCCGGTCTCAAGCCAGCGGGGATTCACTCCCAGCTTGGCCAGCAAGGTCAGGTACCACTGCGGCGGCACCGCCTGACGACGACAGGAGTCGGATACGCTGGACTGCCGTATGCCCAGAAAATCCGCCAACTCCACCTGAGTGCGCGTTTCCGTGACCATGCGGATGCGGGCCATGATCTCCTGAAAAAGCTTTGCCTTCTCCTCGTCGTCCCGGTTTTTCAGCGCCTTGCGGCGCGCGGCGGCCTTGTCCCGCTTCTGCCGGTCCGGTCCGGCGGCCCCTCCGGCTTTTCGAATCTGCATGTTCCACCTCATAAAAATCACTGACGCCGGTCCCGCCAAAGGATAGGTGCAGTTTTATCATCTATCGAAATTGCATGGGCCGTGTATTAAGCATCTAATGGACGAAAAGAATGTATCGTTCGGTGAAATTGTGGTGGGACTGCGCCGAAAGCGTGGCCTGACGCAATACGCGCTCGCCAAAAAAATACGCAAGGACAAGCGCTGGGTTAATCTCATCAAACACGGCAAAAACATTCCGCGTCCCGCGGGGCTCATCCTTTTCGCCCGCGCCCTCGATGTGGAACCGGCGGATTTGTTCGGCATGTTGGCGGACCGCCTGGAAAACCGGGACCGGACCGTCCTTCCGCCGGACTATGAAGCCCTGCTCGACGCCCTCAGAACCGCGCGCGAACAAAACGGCCTCAGTCCGGATGAACTGGCGCGCAGGCTGAACCGCCCGGCCGCCTTCGTGACGGATTACGAGGCCGGGGATCGCATCCTCCGCGTACCGGAACTTCTGGACATCGCCCGCGTTCTCGGAACGCCCCGTCCGGCGCCGCTCTCGGAAAAAAGCGTCTGAAGCCCGCTTATGTCGCGACGCGGCATGGGCAAAGAATGTCGGACCGGGCAAGGCGCTTGTCGGCCGGTTCCTTCCGCCGCGGCTTTCCTTTCTCTTTCCCGGCCGTCAAAATCATATCGTCTCCCGCGTAGACGATCAATAGTTCGCTATCTGTAATGAATAATAATTCGTGAATGACCGTTCGTTTTTGACAAGCGCCGGACTGGTTTAGAAGAACTTATGTCTGATAAAAAATATCCCTTCGGCATTGTGGTGCGCGAGCGGCGGCTGCAACAGGGGCTGACGCAGGAAGCGCTTGCCGAACGGGCGGGCGTCAGCCTGCGCTGGATTCAGTTTCTGGAAAGCGGCGCTCAGCAGCCCAGCATCACCTCGTTTCTGCGCCTGGCCGACGACCTGGAATGCGAAGCGGGCCTTTTGCTCCGCGACTTTCAGGCCGCTTGGCGCGAAGCCGGGCGCGAGAAGGATTAAGCCGCCCTGCCCGTGCCCCGCAGCGCCGCTTTTTTCTTAAGGCAAACGCGCGCGGCGGGCCGCCTCCAAATCGGCGGGCGTATTGACGTTATAAAACATCCAATCGTCCTTTTCGTCATAATCCAGATAAATACGCCGCTCGGGCGGCAACGCCCGGAACAGGCCGTAATCGCCCCGGGCCGAGGCCGCGTCCAGAAACGGCAACCCGGCGGGCTCGTACACGGCCACCATAGGTTCCAGCCGACCGGTTTCCGCCCTCCGGAACAGAGTGACGCCCGGCGGGCATCCGGCCGCCAGGCCCTCATCCCGCGCGGCCAGTAAAGCCAGAAGGACGCCTTCGGTCAAAAACGGCATATCGCAGGGAATAACCAGACAGGGACGCTCCAGATGCCGCAGGCAGGACTGCACGGCGCACAGCACCCCGCCCCCCGGCGTGAGATCGGGCGTCAGGGGCCGCCCCGCGCGGGCCGCGCGTTCCGCCTGATCGGCCCGGCAACCGACGCGCACGTCGACGACCACCCGCGCCAGCAGGGCGGCCGCGCGGGAAATGAAATCGGCCTCCCCCTCGCGCAGGCGCAGGCCGGTCTTGTCCCGGCCCATGCGCCTGCCCAGGCCGCCTGCCAGCACCACGCCCGCCACGTCGGACCGGGGAGAGAGGGCCTTCACGCGACTCGCCCTATTTGGCAAAGGTGCATTTGGGATAGGTGCAGGTTTTACATTCCAGACACAGACCGCCATGCCCCAGCTCGGCCACGAATTCCCGACTCAGCGGGGCGTCGGCCAGCACATAGGGCAACAACACGTCAAAGGCCGTGATCTTGTGGAACAGAGCGCAGGCGGGCACTCCCACGACCCGGGCCTCGCGTCCGCCGTTGCGGATGCGGCCCACCAGGCTCATGGCTCCGGGCAGCAGAGGCATGCCGTACAGCATGTCGTCCAGGCCCGCGGCCAGCAAGCCCTTGCGGGTCACGTCGTCCGGGTCCACGGACAGACCCGCGGTGGTCACGATGAGATCGGCCCCGCGATCCAACAGTTCTTCCACCCCCAGGCGGATGCGTTCCGCGTCGTCCGGAGCTTTGAGGGCATGCGTCACCTCGCAGTCCAGAGCCGTCACTTTCTGTTCGATGACGGGCTGGAAGCGATCCTCGATAAGCCCCTGAAACACCTCGGTGCCCGTGATCAGAATGCCCACTTTGGCCCGGCGCAGGGGCAGCACCGAGAACAGCGGCCCCTGGTCCAGCACGTTGCGGGCCCGCAAAAAGTCGTCGCGGGAAATATAGAGAGGAATGGCCCGGCCGGCGGCCACGCGACCGCCTTCGTCCACCACGTCGCCCGTGTGGCGCGAAGCGCACATGACATCGGGCATCCGGTTGAAGGCCGCCAGCCTGGGCGCGTCCACCCACAGCAGGCCGCGCCGCGCCGCCCGGAAATTGACCTTGCCCTCGCGGATGGCCTCGTCCATGACCACGCCCTCGCCGGGCATGAGTTCGCCGAAAGCGGCGGCCGCCTCGTTTTCATGCAGCCACCGACCGGACACGTCCTGTTCGGCCAGATACACGGAATTTCGGCCCATAGCCTGGAGGCGGCACACATCGCCGCCGGAAATGACCTGGCCCGCCACCACGGCCGGGCCCTTGGACACTCCGGGCTCGATGCGGGTCATGTCGTGCAGGGCCGTTCCTCCCACGGCCTCGGCCACGGGCACGGAACGCAGGGCGGGGCCGCCGCCGAACGACAGCCCCGGCCCCTTGGCGTAGGGCGAATCCCCCTGGCAGGACCGGCACACCGTGCCGAAGGCGGCGGGATGGGGCTCGCCGCACACGGCGCAACGCGCGATGTTGCCCTTGTCGCGGCGGCCGAGGTAGTCGGGCTTTACCTCGATGTCCTGAGCGGACAGGATGGCGATGCCCGCCTCGTAAATTTCCTCCTGCAACTGGTCGGTATCCTGCTCCCGCTTGGGCGTGGTCTTCAGGAACCAGGCCTTGACGGCCGGATACGGGTCAAGCTTGTCCACGTCCAGACGCACGCGCACCCCCCGGCCGTTGCGCTTGTCGTACAGGCTCATGGCGTACAGCCCCAGGTTGAGAATGCGCAACCAGCCGTTGCCCGCCGTGCAGGGCGTAAGCAACTGGATGGCGTCGGGCAGACAGTAGGTGGTTTCGCTGATGGCGTCGTACAGCACGCCGTGGGGCATGTGGCTGCGGGCCAGTTCCACCATATACCCGCCGATGATCAGGCCGGGAGCGGGATAGCCGTGGAATTTGCGGGCTTCCTCCATGAATTCTTCGTGCGTATAGGGACCGATGCGCATGGTGTTTTCCTTAAAAATAAGAGGGGGGAGAAGACGGCCCGTTCGGAAGACGGCGGGTCGCCGAAATGATTTTATTTACCGTTCCCCGATCCGCCTGTCAAACAAGTGAGAGAAAGCGTAGCCCCCGTTGGGGGCGCTCCTGTTCCGAGCGGGGGATGAGATGCCGCCGGGCCGGATATATTTTTTCCGGATATAGCGCTGCGGGCGGGCCCTCCGCTCTTGCCCCCGCCCCGCATCATACGTATAGAAAAAAAACGCCACAAACTCCGGCGCGACCCCGCGCCGCGGCCGGAAAGCCTTGCAGGAGCTAGCCATGACCTCTCATGTTTCATCCTTTCTGAGTCTGGCCCTGGCCTCGACCCTTCTGGTCGCCGGTCCGGCTTTCGCCGCGCCGGACGACGAGCGTCCCGACGCGGGCGACGTTCGCGCCGGGCAGATCGATCAACCTCCCCGGCCCCCGCGGCCCGGGGATAACCCCGTTGTTCCGGATGAAGCCCGCCACCACATGCGCACCGAGCCCGGACGGACGCCCCCCGACCGGCATCCCGCGCCCCCGCATCACTATGACCGCTCCGAACCGCGC
>UQJT01000023.1 GCA_900541395.1 uncultured Desulfovibrio sp. | reverse complement strand
GGGTTTGGAAAGGGGCCTCGAAGGGGGGCAACGCCCCCATAACAGGCCCCTTTCCCCCACCCGGAGGGCACAAGAGATAGAGTCATGAAAAAAGGGGATAACGCGGAAAAATGCCGCTTGTTCCCGTATCAGAAGCGAAGCGATACGGGGTCAAAGACCTGGCCCGAACGGCAACCGGGCGCAAGAGGGCGCTCACGCGCCGTTCCGGGAGCGCCGCGTTTACATATCGATGCCCAGCCAGGTCCGGGCGGCCCACCCTATAAGGAAAGACACCGCGGCCACGCCGAAGCTGATGCACAGCATTTCCAGAAACTGGGGCCGAAATGCCTCGCGCCGCACCACGGATACAAAAAAGGTGAACACGAAAATAATGCAAGCCGCGGTAAACAGGCATATACCCAAGGCCAGATACGGCGACGAGGTCAGCACGTAGGGCAGAAGCAACAGAGTCACGGTGATCAGGTAGGCGATGCCCGTGTACACGGCGGCCTTAATCGGGTGTTTTTCATGGGGATCGGACTTTTTGGACAGGTATTCCGACGCCGCCATGGACAGGGTGGCCGCCACCCCGGTAATGAAGCCGGCCAGCCCCACGGTGGCGTTGCTGCCCAAGGCCAGAGTAAAGCCCGCCAGAGCGCCGGTCAGTTCCACCAGAGCGTCGTTGAGCCCCAACACCATGCTGCCGATATACTTCAGCCGTTCCTCGTCGATCATATCGGCCAGTTCGGCCTCATGTCGCGTTTCATCTTCCAGAATGCCCCGTGTTTCGGGCAACTCCTCCACCAGTTTCCGGTAATGGTCCTGGGCCAGTTCCTCCCCGTCTTCCAGCAAGTTGACCACAAAGGTCAGGCCGAATACCCAAGCGAGCAGCGTGTACCACCACACCTTCCAGACCACGGGCCGGGCCGGGCGGCCGGTGTAGCCCTCCCACACTTTGCAGTGCCGGGCCTCGTCCGCCGCCATACGCGCCAGCACTTCCCGGTTGGGGCTGTCGGCGCGCGCGGCCAGGCGGGCGTAAATTCTGTGATCCGTGGCTTCGTTGATCTGCATGGTCCGCAATACGGCCATTGTCTCGTCGTTCATGCCTCTCCTCCCCGCCGGTTCACGCCCGACCCTTACTCGGCGGCAAATTCGTATTGCTCCAGCTTGTCCAGCACGGCCGCAAAGATCATGGCCATGACGCCGGACACCACGGCCGCCGCGCGCGGCGGCACGTCCGCCAGTTCACGGCCGATCAGACGGCCGAAGAACACCGCCGGGCACTCCTTGGTCTGCGTCCGCAACAGCGGTTCCACGTAGGCCCGAAAGGCCTCGTCCACAAAGCGCTCGGCCTCGTCAGGCGTATAGCCCTCATGCCGCAGCATATCCTGAGTGACGCGCAGGTATTCCACCACCACGATGTTGGGAGCCTGGACCATGAGTCCGTACAGCACGGCCGCATGCACAAAGGCCCGCCACTCCCGCAGCAGAGCCTTTTCCGCCCCGGGGTCCGAGCAGGGCAATTCCGCCTGCCGGGCCAGGGCCAGCACGCCCTCGGGCTTGCTGTTCAACTCGTAAAGAATGGAAGCCGCCCGGACCGCCTCGGCCACGCTCAAACGCCGTTTCATGCCGCAGCTCCGTCGTTTGCGCCCGGTCTCATCCCTGCCATGAGCAGGCCGATGGACGCCAGTTTGGCCGTGTCCCCGCGCGGGAACACGTCCATAAAACGTCCCCGGTACATGACCGCTATGGTGTCGGCCAAGGTGACGGCCTCATGGAGATCGCCGGTCACCAGCAGAACGCCCGCATGGTCCCGCGCGCTCAAAAGCCGCCGCCACACCTCTTCCGTGGCCCCCACGTCCAGCCCCTGGGTGGGATTCTCGGCCACGATGAGTCGGGGGTTGCGGTAAAATTCGCGGCCCAGCACCAGTTTTTGCAGATTGCCGCCGGACAGGGCGCCCGCCTCGGCCCGCGGGTCGCCGGGCAGCACGTTGAATTCCTTTATGGTCTCCCGCGTGGCGGCTTCCGCCCCGCGTCGGTTCAGAAAAGGCCCGCGCGCAAAGAAAAAGCGGTTGGTGAGCAAAAAATTGTCGGTGAGGTCCAGGGCGGGACAAGTAGCCAGGCCCCGGCGATCCTCGGGAATATAGGCCAAGCCGCCCTCGCCCCGGATGGGTTCGCGGAAAAAACGCTGCCAGTCCCGGCCCAGAATTTCCACCCGACCGCTTTCGGGCCGCCGCAGTCCGACGAGCATTTCCACCAGTTCGCGCTGGCCGTTGCCCGCCACGCCCGCCACGGCCAGTATCTCGCCCCGGCGCAGAACCAGGCCGACATCCCGCATACGCCCGCAGGACGCGCGCTCCACCCGCAACAGGCATTCACTCTCGCCGCTGAAGGGCGCGGGAGGGGCGACGCGTTCCATCTCGTGCCCGATCATGCGCGCGGCCAACTCCCGTTCGTCCGGCACTTCGCCGCGCGTAAACTCGTCCACGATTTCGCCGCGCCGCAACACGGCCACCTCGTCCGCCAGGTCCAGCACTTCCCGCATTTTGTGGCTGATGAACACCACGGCTTTACCCTCGTCCGCCATGCAGCGCAGGGCGCGGGACAACTGGACGATTTCCGGAGGCGTGAGCACCGCCGTGGGTTCGTCCAGAATAAGCACCCGGCAATCGCGGTACAAAAGCTTGAGGATTTCCACCCGCTGCCGCTCGCCCATGGACAAATCCGCGATGCGCGCGGCCGGATCCACGGCCAGGCCGTAGCGTTCGGCCAGGCCCCGCACCTCCTCCTGCATGGCGACCGGGTTCAGGCGGCCCCTTTGTTGCCCCAGCATCAGATTTTCAGCGACGGTCATGGCCTCCACCAGCATGAAGTGCTGGTACACCATGCCTATGCCCGCCGCCAGAGCGTCCTTGGGGGAGCGGAAACGCGCGGGCAGGCCGTCCACGCAGATGACGCCCGCGTCCTGACGGGAACGTCCGGCCAAGATGGACATCAGGGTGGACTTGCCCGCCCCGTTTTCACCCAGCAAAGCTTTGATGCGCGTGGGCCGGATGTCCAGGGTAATATCGCGATTGGCGCGCACCGGTCCGAAGCTCTTGGAAATGCCCTCCAGACGCACCACGGGAGGGGGCAAGGGCCGGGCGGCGGCGGACGACAGGGATGCGGGCATGGGCGGTTCCTCCCGAAAACAGGGGTTGGCGTCCTTTTCTTACACAGACCGGGCCGCCCCGCAAGCGCGGGCCAGGCGGAAAACGACGCCGGACGCGTAACGGCGGGAGCCCCCGGCGGGCCGCCTTACAACGGCTTTTCGATCCGGCCGCGCGAAGCGCCCAACAGGTTGTCGCCGTCGCCGGGCCGCAGCAGCATAAACACGAAGGCCGCCAACGCCGTCATAATCCCCACCATGATGAAAGTGCGGTGCAACGCGTCCAGGGGCGTGCCGCCGGAAGCGCTGAAAAAGCGCAGCGCCGCCGTACTGATGGCCACGCCGAAACGGATCGACAGGTTTTGGGTCACGGACAACAGACTGTTGCCGTCGCTGGCGTGTTCGGCGGACAGGTCGCCCAGGGTGATGGTGTTCATGGCCGTGAACTGGGCGGACATCAACATGCCCTGAATGAACAGAGGCGCCGCCAGGAAGACCAGAGGCCAGCCCGGCCGCTGGAGACTGAGCAGAGCGAACACCACGCCGATGGACACGGTCAGGAACAACAAAGTGCGGCGGTAGTGAAAACGATGCAGAACCCTGAGCACAAAGGTCTTGGTCAGCAACGAGCCCAGGGCCGAAGGCAGCAGAAGCAGCCCGGCAACGTCGGCCGGGTAGCCCAGCCCCACCTGAAGCAGCAGGGGCACCAGAAAGGGAATGCTGCCTATGCCCAGACGGGCCACCACGTTGCCCGCGATACCCACGGCGAAGGTCCGGGTTTTGAACATGCCGAGCCCGATGAGGGGATAGGCCGCGCGCCGGGCATGGCGCACGTATCCCGCCAGACAGGCAAAGCCGGTCACGGCCAGGACGAGGGCGCAGAGCGGCGAAGAGGCGTGCCCGCCGGTCAGTTCCAGACCGGCGCTGACGGCCAGGACGCCCAGCCCGATGGCTCCGAAGCCCAAAGCGTCGAAGGGACCGCGCTCGGCCCGGAAGTCGGGCATGATGCGGTAGCCGTAGAAAAACCCCAGGGCCCCGATGGGGATGTTGATGAGAAACACCCAGTGCCAGGAGGCGTAGGTGACCAGCCAGCCGCCCAAAATGGGGCCCACGATGGGGCCCACCAGGCCGGGAATGGAAATAAAATTGAAAGCCTGTATGAAATCGTCGCGCCGGTAGGCGCGCATGAGCGCCAGGCGCGAGATGGGCATCATCACCGCGCCGCCCATGCCCTGCACCACGCGCGCGGCCACCAGCATGGGCAGGGAGGTGGACAGCGCGCACAGCAGCGAACCCAGAGCGAACACCGCCACCGAAGCCAGATAGGTACGCCGGGTGCCGAAGCGGTCCGCCATCCAGCCGCTGAGAGGAATGAGCAGCGCCACCGTAAGGGTGTAGCCGACAACGGCCAATTGCATGGAAAAGGGAGATTGGCGCAGATCGGAGGCGATGGCGGGAATGGCGGTATTGAGGATGGTCGAATCCAGCGCCTGCATGAAAAACGACGCGCCCGCGAGCATCGGCAGGCCCAGCATGTCCCGTGTGGTCAACGCCATACGCGTATCCTTGAAATATCCGGCACTCCCCTTCTCCAATCCGCGCTCCGTCGCCGGAAGGGGAAAAACGTCATCATTCCCCCCTTGCCGGTCTTCGTCAAGGCCCCGCCCGACGCGGAACAGGGCGGACGTACTGTTCGTCCGCCACCGAAGGGGAAGAAGACGGGGTCAGGAAACCAGCTTGAGCCCCGCAATGCCCGCGACGATCAGGCCCACGCACGCCAGGCGGGGCACGGTCAGGGGTTCGCCGAACAGGACTATCCCGAGGATAACGGCTCCCACGCTGCCTATGCCCGTCCACACGGCGTACGCCGTGCCCACGGGCAGGCCGCGCATGGCCAAAGACAGCAGCCACACGCTGCCCGCCATGAGCGCCAGCACGGCCAGGGTGGGCCAGGGCCGGGAAAAACCGTGCGTGTACTTGAGCCCCGTGGCCCAAGCGGTTTCCAGAAGCCCCGCGAGAAACAACAGCAGCCAGTTCATGAGCGCCTCCCGTCGTGGGGTCGTCCCCATGAAAAGCCTTCTCCGGAGCATCCGAAGCAAGGGCGGGGTCGTCCCCGCGATGTACGACATCCAAACTACGATCGCCCCACTGTCCGGTCAAGACCGGGGGGAATGGCCGTCGAGCTTCCGGCCCGGCAAAAGGCAGGCTTCGACCGCCGCTGGCGAAGCACGCCCCGGCGTTCGCCCCGAGCATTTTCGGCTTGAACATGCTCTTCCGACAGCGGAACAGGCGGTGGCCGCGAAGGCATAAGCGCCATTCATCGGCACTGTCGGATGCCGAAGCGGTCGTGCCTTAAACTTCAACATCGCACAATGTTAAAGTTAATCTGCTCTCAAGATTAATCGCGGGGTTCGATGTTCACGCCCAAAGCGGCGGGCGCGTCGCGGCCGTGGCCGCGCCACGAGGCCCACAGCAGGGCGAGCACGGTCAGCGCGTAAGGCAGCATGGTCATGAGCGAGGACGGTATGTTCACGCCCAGGGCCTGGAGGCGCAATTGCAGGGCCATGATGCCGCCGAACAGCCAGGCCCCGAACAGGGCGCGGCCCGGCCGCCAGAAGGCGAAAATGACCAGGCCCACGGCTATCCAGCCCTTGCCCGCCGTCAGGTTGTGGGTCCATATATGGGTGGCGGCCAAGGACAGATACGCTCCGCCCACGCCCACCAAAAAGGCCCCGACGAAAATGCCCAGCCAGCGCAGGCGCACCGGATCCAACCCGGCGGCGGACACGGCGGCCGGATATTCGCCCGCGGCGCGCAGAGCCAGACCTGTGGAACTGCGGTTGAAAAAACACCACAAAAGAGGCGGCAAAAGATAGGAAACATAGACCAGGGCGTTATGCTGGAAGAATACCGGCCCCAGGACGGGAATCTGACCCAGCACGGGCAGCGCGAAGGACTGAAATCCCTCGGTCTGGACGCCCACAAAGGGCGTGCCCAGATAGTCCGACAGCCCCACCCCGAAAATGGTCAGGGCCAGGCCCGACACGGTTTGATTCCCCTGAAAGATCAGGCACACCACGCCGTGCAGCAACCCTACGCAGCCCGCGCCCAGCCCGGCGGCCAGGGCGGCCAGCCAGGCGTTGCCCGTATGCAGTTGCACGATAAAGGCGAAAAAAGCCCCCAGAATCATCATGCCTTCCACCCCGAGGTTGATGACCCCCGAGCGTTCGGTGACGATTTCGCCCAGCGTGGCGTACAGCAGGGGCGTGCCCGCCAGCACCGTGGCGGCCAGCAGCGACAGGATCAGGTCCCCGTTCATGCCTCTTCCCTCCGCGGACGCGGCGCGCTTTCCGCCGCGCGGCGCTCCAGCCTGTAGCCGTAAAAGAACTGCCCGGCCAGCACGCAGAGCAGGATGAACCCTTCCAGAATGCCGCCGAAGGCGGCGGGGACCTGCATCTCCAGTTGAATATTCTCCACGCCCACGCGCAGCCCGGCCAGGAAGAAGGAAAAGAAGGCTATGGACGACAGGCGCAGCCGCGACAGCCAGGCCACCACAATGGCGGTATACCCGTAACCGGTGGCCAGATTGGGCTGGAGGCGGCCGAAGGTGGCCGACACTTCCACGCCCCCCGCCATGCCCGCCAGAGCGCCGCTCACGGTGAGCACCAGCACCAGCAGAAAACCGTACGGCATGCGCGCGTAACGGGCGGCGCGGGGATTTTCCCCGGCGGCCCGCAGTTCAAAACCCAGGCGGGTGCGATGGAGAAACACGCCCAGAGCCACGGCGGCCAGCACGCACACGATCAGCCCGGCGTGGGTGCGGCCGAACAGGGTGGGAAACACCGCCTCGGCCGGAAACATGGCCGTCATGGGAAAGCCCTTGCCGGCGGGGTCTTTCCAGGGGCCGTAGATGAGAAAGCGCAAAAATTCGATGCCGATGTAATTGAGCATCAGGGTCGAGATGATCTCGTTCAGGCCGAAGCGCACCCGCAACAGGCCCGGCACCATGCCCCACAGCCCGGCCGCCACGGCCGCGCACAGCAGCATGAGCGGCAGCATGACCCACGCGGGCAACCCCGAAAAGGTCAGCACGGCCCAGGTGGCCCCCACACCGCCCAGGGCGAACTGTCCTTCGGCCCCGATATTCCACACCTTCATGCGGAAGGCCACGGACACCCCCAGCGAACACAGGAACAGGGGGAGAGCCTTGAGCAGCGTGTCCTCCAGGGGATACAGCCCCCCGAAGCCGCCCGCGAACAACAGGCCGAAGGCCCTGAGCGGCGCTTTGCCCTGAATGAGAAGCGGCAGCGAACAAGCCGCCAGGGCGATCAGCACGGCCGCCGGAACGATAAGGAGGGAAATCCGACCCGGAGGCGTCCGGCGTTTGACGACGCGCAATCCGTTCATGAGGCGATCCTTTTCGGGAGCCGCGCGGGCATGTTGCGAAAAGCGCCCGCCCTCCCCAAGGAAAGAACGGGCGCCCGTCAGACGGTCTTTGCTTATTCGGTGGTGCCGATCACGCCTTCCACAAACCAATCCATGCTCAAGAGGTCCTGATCCGGGGCCACCTGCCCCTCGGGCACGCGCACCTCGCCTTTCTGGTCCCTGACCGGACCGGCGAACACCGTCAGCTTGCCGGCCTTGATGTCCTCCTGCGCGGCGTTCACCCGGTCGCGCACATCCTGGGGCACCATTTTCCCGAACGGGGCGATGCCCACAAGACCGCTGTCCAGACCGTACCAGTAGTTGCCGTTGCTCCATTCCCCCCGGTGCACGGTCTCAATAAAATTGCGATAAAAATCGGTCCAGTTCCATACGGCGGCGGTCAAATGCGCATGGGGCGCGGCGGCGGACATATCGGCATTATATCCTACCGAATAGATGCCCCGCGCTTCGGCCGCTTCCTGAGGACCGGCGGAATTCTGATGTTGGGCTATAACGTCCACGCCCACGTCTATCAGGCTTTCCGCGGCTTTCTTTTCGTCGTCGGGGCTGTACCAGGTGCGGGTCCACACCACGCGAACCCTGGCGTCGGGGTTGACGTCTCTGGCGCCCAAGGTGAAAGCGTTGATGCCGCGAATGACTTCGGGAGTGGGAAAGGCCGCCACAAAACCTATTTCATTTTTTTGGGTCATGGCTCCGGCCACCATGCCGGTCAGATAACGGGCCTGATACATGCGGCCGAAATAGGCCGTCATGTTCGGACCGCTCTTGTAACCGGAGCAGTGCATGAAAGTGGCCTTGGGGAACTGTCCGGCCACTTTTTCCATGGAATCCATGTAACCGAAACTGGTGCCGATGATAATGTCGTATCCCTTGCGGGCCAGGTTCAGAAAAGCGCGTTCGGAGTCCGGCCCTTCGGGCACGTTCTCCAGAAAGGTGGTTTCCACGTAAGGCAACGCCTCCATAGCCAGACGTCCCTGATCATGCGCATAGGACCAGCCGTCGTCGCCCACCGGCGACACGTATACGAAGCCCACTTTGAGATTTTTGCCTTCGTCGGCCGCGCGGGCCGACGCGGCGGGCGCGGCCAGCACCAGGGCCGCCGCCAGCGCGGCCAATCCTTTCATCACAGACGCCATCGAACCCCTCCCTTACTCCAAAAAAGATTGCGAACCCTGCCTTTTAACACCGTATCACACGCAAGCTAAACGATTCAAAGCTGTTGTCAAGGGCGCGCGGACCGGCATCCGAGCCGTGCGCGACCGCGAGCCGCCCCTTGCCCCCCGTCGTCTTTGATGACAAAGTCCGCCGGTGCGGGCCCCCCCGTATCCGTTCACCTTTCAGCCTCTCGAGTCCGCCATGTCCGTATCCGTTCCCGCCGAGCATATTCGCTCCCTGGCCGCCGAACTCCAACTTCGCCCCGCCCAGGTGGAGGCCGCGGCCCGCCTGCTGGGCGAAGACGCCACCGTGCCCTTTATAGCCCGCTATCGCAAAGAAGCCACGGGCGGCCTGGATGAAGTGGCCGTGACCGCCGTGCGCGACGGCCTGGCCGCCCTGGCCGAACTGGACAAACGCCGCGCCGCCATGCGGGCTTCGCTGGAAGAACGCGGCCTGCTCACCCCCGATCTGGACGCCGCCCTGACCGCCGCGCCCAATCTGGCCCGGCTGGAGGACGTGTATCTGCCTTTCCGTCCCAAGCGCCGCACCCGCGCCGCCCAGGCCCGCGAACGAGGGCTGGAGCCCCTGGCCCTGTGGCTGCTGGACTTCGGCCCCGGCGACCCCGCGGTCGAGGCCGCCCGTTATGTGGACGCCGATAACAATGTTCCCGACGCCGAGGCCGCTCTGGCCGGAGCCCGGGACATTCTGGCCGAACGCTTCGCCGAGGACGCCGAAGCCCGCGCCAGGGTGCGCGCGCTGTTGGCCCGCGAGGGCGTGCTGACGGCCGAAGTGACGCCGGGCAAAGAGGAAGAGGGAGCCACCTACCGCGACTATTTCCACTGGGAACAGACGGCCGCCAAGGCTCCCTCCCACCGGGTGCTGGCCGTGTTCCGGGCCGAGGCCGAGGGAGTGCTGCGCGTGGCGCTGCGGCCCCGCGACGCCGCGGCCGTGTCCAACGCGCTGTACGGCCTCTTTTTACCGCTCAACGCCCGCGCCCGCCGCTCCCCGGCCGTCGAGCAGGCGCGCGCGGCCCTGGACGACGGCTGTCGCCGCCTGTTGCTTCCCTCGCTGGAAAACGAATTGCGCGGCGAACTTAAAAAGCGGGCCGACGCCGAGGCCATCCGGGTGTTCGGCGAAAATCTGCGCCAGCTTCTTCTGGCCCCGCCCCTGGGGACGCGCCGCATCCTGGCCGTGGACCCCGGCTTCCGCACCGGGTGCAAAGTGGTCTGCCTGGACCGTCAGGGGGGCCTGCTCGACCACGCCGTCGTCCAGCCCCATGCGGGGTCCGCCGCGGCCCGCGCCGAGGCCGGACGCGTGGTCCTGGCCCTGCTGCAAAAATACGACATCGAGGCCGTGGCCGTGGGCAACGGCACGGCCGGACGCGAAACCGAGGCGTTTTTACGGGAACTGCCCGGCCGACCCGCCTCGGTGCCGGTGATTATGGTCAGCGAAAGCGGGGCTTCGGTGTATTCCGCCTCCGAGGCGGCGCGGGCCGAATTTCCCGATCTGGACCTCACCTACCGGGGCGCGGTGTCCATCGGCCGCCGTCTGGCCGACCCTCTGGCCGAACTGGTCAAAATCGATCCCAAGGCCATCGGCGTGGGCCAGTATCAGCACGACGTCAATCAGGCCGAGCTCAAACGCCGCCTGGACGACGTGGTGACCAGCTGCGTCAACGCCGTGGGCGTGGAGCTGAACACCGCCAGCGAGCAGCTTCTGACCTACGTGTCCGGTCTGGGGCCGGTGCTGGCCCGCAATATTGTGGCCTGGCGCGCGGAACACGGCCCCTTCGCCTCCCGTCGAGCCCTGCTCGACGTGCCCCGCCTGGGCCCCAAAGCCTTTGAACAGGCCGCCGGGTTCGTGCGCGTGCGGGGCGGCGCGCATCCGCTGGACGCCAGCGCCGTGCACCCCGAATCTTACCCCCTGGTGGAACGCATGGCCCGCGATCTGAACGCCTCGGTGGCCGATTTGCTGGCCGACCCCGGCCTGCGCGCCCGCATCGATGTTCGGCGGTACGCGGCCGAAGGCGCGGGGCTGCCCACCCTGACCGACATCCTGGCCGAACTGGACAAACCCGGCCGCGACCCGCGCGAGCCCTTCCACGCGTTCGCCTTCGCCGAAGGCGTCCATGACCTCGACGATCTGCGCCCCGGCATGAGACTGCCCGGCATCGTCACCAACATCACGGCCTTCGGCGCTTTTGTCGATATCGGCGTCCATCAGGACGGCCTGGTCCATATCAGCCAGATGGCCGATCGATATGTGCGCGACCCCGCCGAAGTCGTCCGACTTCAGCAAGAAGTCGCCGTCACCGTGCTCGACGTGGATTTGAAACGCCGACGCATCTCGCTGAGCATGTTTCAATCCACAGCCGCCCCATCCGCCGACTGACTGAAGCCGCCGACGGATAGGGGTCGTGCGGATTGCCCCTCCCTGAAGGGAGGAGTTACAGAAAAGGATTTCATCGGCTTCGCCGTCTTGTCGACCGCTCTTTTCCCCTTGAAGGGGGAAGTTTCAAACCACAAAGGAAGTTTTGATGAAAAAGCAGGCGCCGGATTGCGGATAAGGAAAAAGAAAAGCGAAAGCCTCGCCTTGCTCGACTGCGTAGAGCATTTCCATGACGAAACGCTCTAATCGCAATGCCCGTCGAGGGTGCAGACGGGCCCCAGGACCGGAGCCGAGGCGGCGTCGGCGAGTTTGGCGGCCACCTGCTCATAGGGGGCGAAGCCCCGGGCCAGAAGGCGGCGGGAAGCTCCGTCCTCCAGGTAGAGAGTGGGATACAGGGCGAATTCGCCCATAATGGCGGCGGCCTCGTCCATTTCGGCCTGGACGCGCTCCGGCAGATCCGGGGCGGCCAGGGCGGCGGAGAAGGCGGCGGGGTCCGCTCCCAAGCCGACGGCCAGTTCGCGCTGCACGTCGGGATTCAGCACATCTTGCCCCCCACCGTAAAAAGCGGCCTGAAAAGCTTCCATATGCTCCAGGGCGCGGCCGGGGTCCAAGCGCTTGAGCGCGGCCAAAGGCGCGGCCACGGCCGGGGAGTACAGGCGGATCAGACGGCCCCGGGCCGGATCGAGCTTGTCCAGAAAAGCCTGCCCCACGGACTGCCCCGTGGTGTCCGCCAGTCGGACGAAAAAGTCGCGGATATGAGGGGATTCCTCCGCCAAATCGGCCAGAGTGGAAGGCTCGTCCATGAGCCCGCCGCACAAAACCCGCACCGGCCAGCCGGGATGCTCGGCGACAAGGCGCCGCATGACCCGGCCGAAGCCGTAGCACCAGGGGCAAAATACGTCGGAGAGAAGTAGAAAGTTCGGCATGGGCGGCAGCATAGCTGAAATCGTCCGAAGGGGGAAGCGGCGGGGACATCCGCTCTCCGACTTGACGAAGCGGTGTTTTTTTATTAGAAAGTTCAATTCCATGTCGACAGACCGGTTGCGTCCCCGCCCTGGCGGCCGGGCGCTCCGCAAGCCCCGCGCGACGGCGCGGGCGTGCCCATGCCGCCGGTTTCGGCCGCGGCCCTTTTGAAGAAGGCGGGATGCAGCAGCACAAACTCATCGCGATTCTGGAAGAGGCGGCTCCCCCGGAGTTCGCCGCCGAGTGGGACAAATCCGGCATACAGGTGGCCTCGGCCCGGCCGGAGATCGCCCATCTGGCCGTCAGCCTCGACCCTACGCCCGACGCCGTGGCCGAAGCCGCGGCCGCCGGGGCCGACATGCTGCTCACCCACCACCCGCTCACATTGCGCCCCCGCTACCCCGACGCCCTCGACATCTATCAGCGGACGCTCTCGCTTCTGTTTTCCCACGACATGCCCCTGTACGCGGCCCACACCACCCTGGACGCCAACCCCGACGGACCGGCGGCATGGCTGCCCGACGAACTGGGGCTGAGCGGACGCCGTTTTCTGGAAGTCACCGGCGTCGCGCGCCGGGCCGACGGCACGGAACGGACGGGGGGATTCGGCTGCGTGGGCGACCTGCCCGCCCCTCTTTCCCTGCCCGAGCTGGCCCGGAAGTTGGCCGCCCTGCTGCCCCTGGAACGCGCCAACGCCGTGGCCCGCCTGATCGGCGAAGCTCCCGCCGCCATCCGCCGGGTGGCGGTGTGCACCGGCTCCGGAGCATCGCTCATGGACGAGGCCCGCGCGTCGGGGGCCGATCTGTATATCACCGGCGACGTGAAGTATCACGACGCCCTGGACCTTGTTTCCCGCAACCGGCTCCCTTCCGGCGCGGCGTTCGCCGTGCTGGACGTGGGCCATTTCATTCTGGAAGAGGAAATGACCCGCCGCCTGGCCCTCGTCCTGGCGCGCCGTCTGCCCGACGTCAGGGTGAGCTTTCTGCCCCGGCGGGACCCTTTTAGCCCTTTTTCCTTACTTGAAGTACCGGAGGTACTGTCGTGAGCCTCTATCTTGAGCAGATTCGCCAACTGGTGGCCCTCCAGCATGTGGACGACGCCATCCACGCCGTGAAGACCGAACTGAAGACGGCCCCCCAGGAAGTGGAAGAGCTCTCCCGCCGTTTCGCGGTTCAGGAAGAGCAGCGCAACCGCGTGCTGGACAAGCTGCAGCACCTCAAGGAACAGCAGAAACGTCTGGACGTGGACATCGAGGACGACTCGGCCCGCATCAAAAAGAGCAAAAGCAAGCTCATGCAGGTGGGCAACACCCGCGAGTATCAGGCCATGGTCCGCGAAATGGACAACATGGAACGTCAGAACCGCTCGCGCGAGGAAGAACGCGTCGCCCTTCAGGAAGAGCGCAACATTCAGGAAAACAACCTGAAAGAGGTGGACGAAACCTGGACTTCCCTCAAGGCCGAACTGGAAGTCAAGCAGGCCAACCTGGCCGAGCGCCTGGCCGAAGCCGACGGCAAACTGGACGAGTTGGAAAAGACCCGCTCCGTCACCGGTTCGGAAGTGCCCGCTCCGGTGCTCTCGCGGTACGAGTTCATCCGCCGCCGTTTGGAGCACCCGGTCATCGTGCCGGTGGACAACGGCGTGTGCGCGGGCTGCCACATCGCCATTCCGCCCCAGGTGTTCATCGAACTGCAGCGCGGCCAGCAGATTCTGAGCTGCCCCAACTGCCAGCGCCTTATCTACTGGGATCGCCACTTTCAGGACCCCGAGGCCGAAGCCGCCGGACAGGCCAAGGCCGCCCCGACCCAGACTTTTTTCGAGGACACGGTGGGCGCGGCGGACGCGGATAAGGAATAACGTTGCGCGCGCCGCGTCCGCGCGTGCGGACGGCGGGGCGGCGCGCGACATTTCGGGAGCCGGACGGGTCGTCGCCGCGGACCGCAGGGTCCGGGGAGGAAAGTCCGGGCTTCGCAGGGCGGGATGCCGGGTAATACCCGGGGAGAGCGATCTCCGGCAAGCGCAACAGAAAGCAAACCGCCCTCGCTGCGCGCGGGGGTAAGGGTGAAACGGTGGGGTAAGAGCCCACCGGTTGTCGCGGTAACGCGGCAAGCCAGGCAAGCCCCATCCGAAGCAAGACCAAATAGGGGAACCGGCCGGCCCGGCCTCTGGTTCCCGGGTAGGTTGCTTGAGGGCGTGGGTAACCGCGCTCCTAGAGGAATGACGACCGCCTTCCGCCCCTCGGGACGAAAGGTACAAAACCCGGCTTACAGTCCGACTCCCGATTCTTTTTTTCGCCGGGGCACGGCCCCGGCCGCGCGGGGAACGCCATGAACAACGAGTGCTGGGCCCTGCTGCTGGCCGCCGGTCAGGGCAGCAGGCTGGCCGCCGCCACGGGCGGCGAGGCCAAGCAGTTCCTGCGCCGGAACGGCGCGCCCCTGTGGTGGCGGGCCGCCCGCGCCCTGACCGCCTCGCCCCGGGTGCGAGGGCTGGTCGTCGTGTTTCCGCCGGAACGGCTGGACGCCGCCACGGCCGAACTGGCCGATCTTGACCGTGATCACGTCCTGGGCGTGCCGTGGCGCACGGCCGCCGGAGGTCCCCGCCGTCAGGATTCGGTGCGACTGGGTCTGGCCGCCCTGCCCGCCGCCTGCGGCACGGTTCTGGTGCACGACGGAGCCCGTCCCTTCCTTACCCCGGCCCTGGTCACCCGTGTGGCCGACGCCTTGACCGACTCTCCGACCATCCCCCCGGCGGACGGAGCGGAGCTTCCGTTCGGCGTCGTGCCCGGCCTGCCCGTCACCGACACCATCAAGGAAGTGGATGCCGGGAACCGTGTCCGGCGCACTCCGGCCCGCGCCGATCTGCGGGCCGCGCAAACTCCGCAGGCATTTCGGACGGCGGCGCTGGCCGAAGCCCACCGCCGGGCCGAGGCCGAAGGATGGGAAGTCACGGACGACGCCTCGCTTATGGAACGCTGCGGCCATCCGGTGGCCGTGGTGGAAGGCGACCCGGCCAATCGTAAAATAACGCTGCCCGAAGACCTGGCCCTGCTGGCGGACCGCAACGCTCCCCGCCCCTGTTCGGGCTGGGGCTACGACGTGCATCGCTACGGCGGCTCCCGCCCCCTGGTATTGGGCGGCGTGCCCATCCCCGGCGAGTGGACCGTCAGCGCCCACTCCGACGGCGATGTGTTGCTGCACGCCCTGATGGACGCCGTTTTGGGTTGCCTGGCCGCGGGCGACATAGGCCGCCGGTTTCCGGACGACGATCCGCGTTGGGACGGCGCGTCTTCCTCTCTTATGCTGGATATGGTTATGGATATGGCGGCCGAGGCCGGGCTGGAAATCTGCCACGTGGACCTGACCGTCATTGCTCAGAAGCCCCGCCTGGCCCCCCACGTCGATCTCATCCGACGCAACGTGGCCCGGCTTATGAGCCTCCGCGAGGATCAGGTCAATCTCAAGGCCACCACCGAAGAGGGCCTCGGCTTCACCGGCGAATGCCTGGGCCTCAAGGCCGCCGCCCTGGTGTCGGGCCTGCGGCGGCGCGCGGCCCCCGCTTTCGACGCGACGCCCGACCGGGGGTAGGCCATGCCCTGGTATCTGCGTCACTTCTTCGACCCCGACTTCGACCATACGGCTCTCAAGCCTCGCCCTCTGGCGCGCGGCCGTTGCGACATGCGCAACCTGGGTTACGCGCGCAACGTGCTCCCCGGCCAGGTTTTGGCCGAACTGACGCCGTTGGCCTCCGCCGGGGGCGAGTCCGGAGCGGAGATCGATCCCCGTTTCATTCTGGACGCCCCTGTTCTGCCCGCCGGTCGGCATACCGCCCCCGATCCTCGTCATCCCCTGCGCCTGCTGGCCACGGCGGCGGGTTACGTATACCGCGAGGAGGGGCTCATCGCGGTCAAGACCCTGCTCAACGTGCGCGGCGGCGTGGATTTCCATACCGGCAACATCGCCTTTGTGGGCAAGGTTCACATCCACCGCGACGTGGGCAGCGGCTTTACGGTCCGGGGGACCGAGGTGCTGGTGGACGGCGGCGTGTTCGGCGGCCGGGTGAGGGCCAGGGGCGATTTGGCCGTGCGGGTCGGCGCGCGGGGCGACAACGCCAACTGTCTGTTGAGCGCGGGCCGGAACCTGCGCATCGGTTTTGCCGACAAAGCCGAGCTGCGGGCCGGGAACGACCTGGATATCGATCAGGCCCTTCACAGCGCCCTGCTGGCCGGGGGAGGCATTGTCGTGCGCCGCAACCTGAACGGCGGCGTATGCCGGGCACGCCGCGCGCTCGCCGTGGGCGGCGATCTGGGGCACGCCTCGCTCGCCCCCACCCTGGTGGTCCTGGGCGACGACCCCGCGTGGTCCCGCCCCCTGCGCCGCTGTTCCGAACGCCTGGACAAAGCCCGGCGAACGGTGGACCAGTGCGCCCCCCTGGCCGGGCACCTGCCGCCCGATGCCAACGACTGCGCCCGTCGCCTGGCCCGCGCCCGCCGCGAGGCCCATATTCTGGAAAAACAGCGGGCTTTTCTTCAGGCCGGGCTGGAACGCGCGCGTGAGCGGCAGCGGCCTTCGCGCCTGGTCGTGACAGGTTGCGTGCATCCCGGCGTGCGCCTGGTGCTGGACGGGGCGATTTTGGATGTCGAAAGCCCCATACGCGGGGCGCGCTTCGAGCGCCGGGGCGACGAGGTGATTGTTCTGCCCCCAGGCGCGGAAACCGCGCGGCCGCTATGCCCCGGGCACCCCGCTTACTCCAGACCCTCAGGCCGACCGTCATGAGCTTGCGCACCCGACGCTGCCGCCCCCTGTACGACGCCGAAGGCCGCCCGATCGACGTGGAAATCGACCGCCCCGGCGCAACGCCGCTACGCCTGCTCGGGCCCGGCGGCCCCCGTCGCGAACTGGCTATCCTAAATGCGCTGCATAGGCCGGACGCATTGAACGCCGCGGACGCTCCCCCGGCGCGTCCCGTGCTGCCCGTGCTGCTGGGCGCGGGCATGGGCCACGCCCTGGCCCGCCTGCTGGAGGCTGCTCCGACCCTGCCCGGTGCGGGGGATTGCCCGGCGGGCGTTCCGCTGGTGGCCGTGGTGGACAAAGAAGACGACGCGCGGCGGGCGGCGGGCCTCGAGCTTGCCGATCCCCGTCTGCTGGTGGTGAACGACGCCGATCCCGCCGCCGCTCTGGCCCGTCTGTCCCACTGGCAGACGGAACGGGGCGGCCTGCCCTTTTTGCCCCTGCCGCACCCCGTCTACCAGCGCCTGGACAAGTCTTATTACGGCCGACTGCGCGAACAGTTGGAGGCCAGCCGCCGTTTCGACTTCTGGAACCGGGCCCGGCAGCCGCGTTTCCGTTCGGCCGAACCACGCCTGTTGCTGATCACCAGTCGTTATTTTCTGCTGGGCGAAGTGGCCGGAGCCTGCGCCCGCCTGGGCCTGCCCCACCGCCTGCTCACCCTGCCCGACGACGAAATCGCCAGCGGCGACTTTGTTTCCGCTCTGTTGCGCGAAGTGGTGGAATTCAAGCCCGATATGGTCCTCACCCTCAACCACCTGGGCGTGGACCGCGAGGGGCTGCTCACCGATCTGCTGGCCCGGCTGGAACTGCCCCTGGCTTCGTGGTTCGTGGACAATCCGCATCTGGTGCTGCACCTGTACGAGGGCCTGGCCAGCCCCTGGCTGACCATTTTCACCTGGGACAGGGACAACATCCCCTCGTTGCGCGCCCAGGGTTTTCCCCACGTGCACCATTTGCCCCTGGGCACGGACCCCGAGCGCTTTCGCCCCCGCGACGCCTGCGGACACGGTCGCCCGGCTCCGGCCGCGTGGCGGGCCGAGCTGTCCTTTGTGGGCAACTCCATGCGCTACAAAGTAGGGCAGCGCCTGGCCAAAGTCCGCTTTCCCCGTT
Source organism: uncultured Desulfovibrio sp. (assembly GCA_900541395.1). Lineage (GTDB taxonomy): Bacteria > Desulfobacterota > Desulfovibrionia > Desulfovibrionales > Desulfovibrionaceae > Mailhella > Mailhella merdigallinarum. The sequence goes on along the minus strand of UQJT01000023.1, from coordinate 19,572 downwards.
CCCTGCTTCTGACCTACAAAGATGTGGCGGCGGCCTTTGCGACCGCGCCCGAGCGATCGGCCCGCGACTTCGCGCGCGCCTGGTCCCCGGACCTGGCCGCCGCCTACGACGCCCTGCCCGACCGCGAGGCGCAACTGGCCTACGAAACCCTGCTTACCTGGGAAGCCACCCGCCAGTATCGTGAAGCCTGCGTGCGCCGTCTGCTCGACTTCCGGCCCCTGATCGTGGGCGATCCCGGCTGGCGCGTGGCCCTGCGCGACGAAACCCGGCCCTGGCGCTGGCACGACGCCCTCAATTACTACGAGGACCTGCCCCGCTTCTATCCGCTGTCCACCATCAACTTCAACACCACCAGCGTGCAGATGAAAGGCGCGGTGAATCAGCGGGTGTTCGACGTGCCTGCGGCCGGGGCCTTTGTGCTCACCGACTGGCGGGAGCAGATGGATGAATTGTTCGAACCCGGCGTGGAAATGGCCTGCTACCGCCACCCCGACGAAGTGCCCGAACTGACGCGCCGCTACCTCGCTCACCCGGCCGAGCGCGAGGCCCTGATCCGGGCGGGACGCCGCCGGGTGCTCGCCTGCCACACCTGGGACCGCCGGCTGCAAAAACTGATCGCCGTCATGCGCGATATATACGGAAGGTGATCGTGCGGACGAGCGGCCGTGACGACGGCGAACATTTCGACGCGCTTGTGCTGGGCGCGGGCGCGGCGGGACTGATCTGCGCCGTGGAGGCGGCCCGGCGCGGGTTGGCCGTGGCCCTCGTCGACCATCAGGCCCGGGCCGGGCGCAAGCTGGCCCTGGCCGGCGGCGGCATGGGCAACGTCACCAACCGTCTGCTCGATGTCCGCCATTACGTGGGAGCCGATCTGTCTCCCTGCCGCGCGGCCTTCCGCCGCTTCGGCCCGGACGCGGTCCTCGCCCTGCTGGCCGAACTGAACATCCCCTGGGAGGAACGCGGCTTCGGACAGATTTTCTGCCTGCGCCCGGCGCGGGAACTCGCCGACGGCCTGGAACGCCTGGGCCGCGAGGCGGGTGTGAGCTTCCGACTGGGGAAGCGCGTGGACGAAGCGGCCCGCACGACGGGACCGGACGGGACTTCTCTGTTCCGGTTGCGTTCGGAGGCCGGAACGCTGCTCGCGCCCCAACTGGTGATCGCCACGGGCGGCCCGGCCTGCCCCCAGGCCGGGGCCACGGATTTCGGCGGCCGCCTGGCCGCGCGTTGGGGGCACCGGGTGACGCCCTTCCGCCCCGCGCTCGTCCCGCTGATCATGCCCGAGGACTGGCCCCTGCGCGGCCTGGAGGGCATCAGTCTGAGCGCCCGCCTGAGCGTGCTGCCCGCCGACGGCGGAGAACCCCGCCTTGATCCCTGCGACGCGCGGCCCCTGCTTTTCACCCACCGGGGACTGAGCGGCCCGGCCGGATTGGCGGCCTCGTGCCTGTGGAATCGAGGCGACACGCTCAACGTGGATTTTCTGCCCGCGGAACCGACGGCGGCATGGCTGCACGACCCCGCCCACGGCAAGCTCCTGGTCCGCACGCTGCTGGCCCGGCGCTTGCCTGAACGCCTGGCCGAACGTCTGTGCCCGCCCGATCTGGCCCGGCGCAAGGCGGCCGAAGTGGGTAAAAAAGACGCCCTGCGCCTGGCCGACGCCGTGCACCGCCACCGCGTGATCCCGTCCGGAACCGAGGGACTGCGCAAAGCCGAGGCCGCGGCCGGGGGCGTGCGGACGCAAGACCTGGACAGCCGCCTGCAAAGCCGTCTGGTCCCCGGTCTGTTCTTCTGCGGCGAGGTGCTGGACGTCACCGGCCTGCTGGGCGGCTACAACCTGCACTGGGCCTTTGCCTCGGCCCATCTTACGGCCGGAGCCCTGCGGGCGGCGCGAGGCTCCTGAACCGCCCCATCCCGCCGCGCCCTTCGCTCCGCCCGTATTCCCGGGAGTTCCCCGGCTTGACAGCCTCGGCCAACCCACTATAACGGATGGAAATTCGCCTCCGCACCTTTTACCGAAGGGAGTGTTCGCATGAAACGACTCTTCACGGCTCTGGCCCTGGTCCTCGCCCTGGCCGCGCCGCTCGCCCCGGCCCACGCGGCCGACGGCAAAACTCTGGTGGTCGCCACCAACGCCACCTTCCCGCCGCTGGAATTCGTGGACATGAACAAGGAAATCGTGGGCTACGACATGGACATCATCAAAGCCATCGCCGAGGAAGCGGGCTTTGAGGTGAAGTTCATGAACACCTCGTGGGACGGCATTTTCGCCACCCTAGACTCCGACAACTGCGACATTATCGCGGCGGGCGTGACCATCACCCCCGAGCGCGAAAAGCGCTACCTGTTTTCCGAGCCCTATTACAAAATGCGTCAGGCCGTGGTGGTACCGCTGAAGTCCGACATCACCAAAATGGACGACCTGGCCGGCAAGCGCGTAGGCGCGCAGATCGGCACCACCGGCGTGTTCGTGCTCCAGCGCGAAGCTCCCAAGGCGCAGATCGCCACATACGACGACGTGGGTCTTGCTTTTGAGGACCTCAAAAACGGCCGCATCGACGCCGTGGCCTGCGACGATCCCGTGGCCGCCTACTACGCCAACCGCAAAGAAGGTTACGACGGCGTCATGAAGGTGGCCTTCACGGCCGAGGCCGGGGAAGCCATGGGCTTTGTCTTCCGCCCCGACGACAAGGAACTGGCCGCCAAGGTGAACGCCGGTCTGGCCGCCATCCGCGCCAACGGCAAGGAAAAGGCCATCCAAACCAAGTGGTTCGGCGAGCAATAAATCATATTTTCAGGTGATGCCAAACGGGCGGCCGTCCATGACGGCCGCCCGTTTGGTGTCTCAGAGCATTTTGCTTTTGAAATTGTCCAATTTCACAAGCGCGCTGCCGTCATTTCGCTTGGAAAACGTGTTTTTCAGGCCGACGCGGGCGTCCGCTCCCGCAGCCGCCGGAGCGCTTGCCGTTTTCAACAGCAAACCGCTCTAAGCAAAACCGACATCCAGCCCCCACGGAGCCTATGAGTTCGGTGGCGCCGTCGCATCGTCGCAAGTCGGGCGAGCTACACGTTCGCCCCGGGTCAGGACCGCGTCCGGTCCTCCAGCGCCGCCACGGCGGGCAGTTTTTTTCCTTCCAGCACTTCCAGAAAGGCCCCGCCGCCGGTGGACAGGTAATCCATCCTGTCGGCCAGGCCGAAGGCTTCGACGGCGGCCACGGTATCGCCGCCGCAGACCACGGTGTACGCCGGGGACTCGGCCAGGATATCGGCTATGGCGCGACTGGCCTGGTCGAAAGGCGGGGTTTCGAACGCGCCCACCGGGCCGTTCCAGACTATGGTGGCGGCTCCGTTCAGGTACGGCGTATAATGTTTGACGCTTTCCGGCCCCACGTCCAGGGCGGCGTCTTTTTCGCGCATGTCGGCCAGAGCGCGCAGTTCGGCCTGTTCCGGATGCCGGAGGTCGGGGGCCACCATGAGGTCCAGGGGCAGGGGCAGATCCGCGTTGCGTTCCTGGGCCAGGTCCATAAGGCGGCGGGCTTCGGGCTCCAGATCCTTTTCCACCAGGGACGCGCCCATGGGATAACCGGCGGCGGCCAGGAAGGTATTGGCGATGCCGCCGCCCACAATGAGGCAATCCACCTTGTTCAACAGGTTTTCCAACACGGTGAGCTTGGTGGACACCTTGGAGCCGCCGATGATGGCGCACAACGGCCGCGCCGGGCGGTCCAGCAGCTTTTCCGCGGCCTCCATCTCGGCCAGCATGAGGGGACCGGCCACGGCTACCCCGGCCTTGCGCACCGCTCCTTCGGTGGAGGCGTGGGCGCGGTGGGCCGCACCGAAGGCGTCCATGACGTACACGTCGCCCAGGGCGGCCAGTTTGGCGGCCAGGGTCTCGTCGTTCTTCTTTTCTCCCTTGAGGAAACGTACGTTCTCGCACAGCGCCACGTCGCCGGGCTTCACGTCCACCCCGGCCAGGGGTTCCGCGCAGAAGGCCACGGAACGGCCCAGGAGCTTCCCCAGGTGTTCGGCCACGGGCCGCAGGGAGAAGGCCGGGTCGAACTCGCCCTCGACGGGACGGCCCAGATGGGAGAGCAGGATCACGGCGGCCCCGGCGTCGAGCGCTTTGCGGATGGTGGGCAGCACGGCGCGGACACGCTTGTCGCTGGTGATGACGCCGTTTTTCATGGGCACGTTGAGATCCAAACGCATGACCACCCGCTTGCCGCGCAGGTCCACGTCGTCCATGGTCAGTACTTTCATCCCGAACTCCTTATATCGAAGGGCGCGACGCGCTCCGGCGTCCGCCCCCCCGTTTTATGCCATTTTTCCCTGTTAAAAAGAGCCGCACTTCCAGTGCGGCCAGGCTGCTGATAAAGTCAGCAGCCCGAAAATTGCGAGTAGGTCGCGGCTTTGCCGCGCCGTTAAGCGAGCGATTTTCGTGCCTTTCCGTCAAGCCGCTTGGCGGCTTAGACGGCGCAAACTCCGCAGAGCGGGGTTTGTCATCATTCTGACGCCCGCGCGCCACACGGGCGAAAGGCAGGCTTCGACCGACGCCGGCGCTTGGCGAAACGCTTTTTCCAGGCTTGATTAAGCGATACGCTTATGGCAATTAAACTGATTCCACCCCCCTGGCAAGCCCGGACGGCCCCGTTACACCTCCGCCCGGACGTCCGCCATGCCGACGCGGCCCCCCCGGGCGGCGTTGCGGCGTTTTTTTGTTGACACCGGTCTGATAACGGCCTATTCATTCGGTCTTTGCCATAGAGCGAGACAGGAGATAGCTCATGAAAACCTTCACTCCGACCCCGGAAACCATAGATCGCCAGTGGTACCTGGTGGACGCGGACAGCCAGATTCTCGGCCGCCTCGCCTCCCAGATCGCCCACCGCCTGCGCGGCAAGCACAAGCCCGAGTTCGCCCCGCACATGGACAACGGCGACTTTATCGTGGTGGTCAACTGCGACAAAATCCGCGTGACCGGCGGCAAGCTCCAGAAGAAAAAGTATTACAGCCACTCCGGTTGGGTGGGCGGCCTCAAGGAAATCACCCTGGAAAAGCAACTGGCCGCCAAGCCCGAGGAAGTGTTGCGCCACGCCGTGCGCGGCATGCTGCCCAAGAATCGCCTGGGCCGCGCCATGCTCAAAAAGTTGAAGATTTACGCCGGGGCCGAGCATCCCCACGCCGCCCAGGCTCCCCAGCCGCTGACCTTTCAGAATTAGGAGCGCGACCCATGTCCACCACGTTCGACTACGGCACCGGCCGCCGCAAAACGGCCACCGCCCGCACCCGTCTGTATGCCGGCTCGGGCAATATTGAAATCAACGGTCGCCCCGTGGAACAGTATTTTCCGCGCAAGACCCTCCAGATGATCATCCGCCAGCCCCTGGTGCTCACCAAGCTGCTCGACCGTTACGACGTCAAGGTCAACGTGTCCGGCGGCGGCGTGACCGGCCAGGCCGAGGCGGTGCGTCACGGCATTTCCCGCGCGTTGCTGGCGGCCGACCCCGCGTTGCGCCCCGCGCTGAAGCGCGCCGGTTTCCTCACGCGCGACGCGCGTAAGAAAGAACGCAAAAAGTACGGTCTGGCCGCCGCCCGCGCCCGGTACCAGTACTCCAAGCGCTAAAACGCGCCCCTCTCCGGTCCGCTCGGCAGGTCGGGATTTATCCCGGCCTGCCTTTTGGCGTTTCTTTCAAGCCCCTTTCCGTGCGGACGCCGCGTCGCGGGGCGGCCTTCCGCTTGCCCTCGCGGCCTTTCCGACCTATCCTGCTTTCTCCGAACTTTCCACGACTGACGGAGTCTTCCCTACTATGAACATCTGGCACGAAATTTCGCCCGAACGCATCCGCCCCCACGACTTTTGCGCGGTTATCGAAATCCCCAAGGGCGGCAAGGTCAAATACGAACTGGACAAGGAAACGGGTCTGCTGATCATGGACCGGGTGCTGTATACGTCGACCCACTACCCGGCCAGCTACGGGCTTATCCCCCGCACCTACGCCCTGGACAACGACCCTCTGGACGTGTTGGTCCTGTGTTCGGAACTGCTCCTGCCGCGCAGCCTGGTGCGTTGCTTCCCCATCGGAGTCATCGGCATGGAAGACGGCGGCGACAAGGACGAAAAAATCATCGCTCTGCCCTTCAGCGACCCCACGTACAACCAGTACCGGGATATTTCCGAACTGCCCAAGCACATTTTCGACGAAATGACCCACTTCTTTTCCGTCTATAAGGAACTGGAAGGCAAAAAGACGGCCATCGACTACGTGCAGAACGCCGACGCCGCCAAACAGGTCATTCAGGACTGCCTGGACCGCTATGTGGAAAAATTCTGCCGCTGAGGGGGCGTCATCTCCGCCCGCGCCAGCCTGAAAGCCCACGCTTTTCAGGCGAAATGACGGCGGCGGCGCTTTCGAAATCGGGCAATTTCAAAAGCAACATGCTCTAAGGGGCAAGGGCTGTCTTGCCGGAAGCGCCGAGCCGGTTTAGTGTCGTGTCACGCTGTTACTCGCGCGGCGGCGGCGCGCTCCCTTCGGGAGGGCGACCGGCGTCGCCCGGGCGTCGTTTTCCATCCGGGGGTCGAACCATGCCCGCTTTCCGCTCCGTCGAGCCCGATACGCAACAGATGTTTCCCAACCTGCCCGAGGGCTTCTGCATCTCGCTCATCGGCATGGCGGGCGCGGGCAAGAGCACCGTGGGCAAGGTTCTGGCCCGCCGCCTGGACTGGGCCTTCGCGGACGGCGACCACATCATCGAGGCGGTCTACGGCGTCCCCCTCCAGACCGTCACCGAAGCCGTGGACAAGGAAACCTTTCTGGACATCGAAGCCGAGGTCATCGGCGGCTTGCGCCTGAATCGCTGCGTGCTGGCCCCGGGCGGCAGCGTGGTGTACCGCGAGGCCGCCATGCGACATCTGGCCGCTCTGGGCCCCATCGTGCACCTGAACGCGCCCCTGCCCGTGGTGGAAGAGCGCATCGCCCGCAACCCCAACCGGGGCTTGGCCATCGCGCCGGGCCAAAGCGTGGCCGACCTGTTCCGCGAGCGCGAGGCCCTGTACCGCCGCTATGCGACCTTTTCCGTGGATTCCGCCGCCCTCGATCCCGCCCAGTGCGCCGCGTCCATCCTGGCTCGACTGCGCGCGCTGTAGTTGCCGCATCGCCCACTTTGCTTCCGGCCCGGGCCATCGTTCTTTTCGCCGCTCTTTATGGCGCTTTTTCCCGTCCGAAGGCCCGGACCTGGGCCCCCCTTAAGCCTCTCCGGAACTCATTTCCTACGGATTAGAAGTCATTTCATAATTCGTATGAAATGACTTCCAACGCCGCTTTTAACGGCGTCGACAAAGGATGCATAAGCCTCCGGTGCTTACGGCACCGTTTCCACGTTCACGCGCAGGCTGGTCGCCCGGCCCAGGTCGTCCACGGCCCGCAGTTCGGTGATGCCGGGCGCGGGGTCCCACAGCAGGGGTTCATCCGGCCCGCTCCGGCCCAGAAAACGGGTGCCCGCAAACCAGAACACCCCGTCCGCGTCGGCCTCGGTATCGGCCAGCAGCGGAATGGGGCCGGGCCGGGTCAGACTGCGGCTGTAGACCACGCCGGGCCGGGGCGAGGTGATGACGGGCGGCCGCCCCGGCGGCGGACCGCCGTCCAGGCATTCCGGCGCAAAGGGGGGCGCGGGCGGCTTGTTGATCCCGGCCTGACGAAACAGGCGGCGCAGATCGGCGGGCCAGAACTCCCACACCATCCGCTCGGTGCGGCCCTCGATATCCCGGCACTGGCGCAGGCCCGTTTCACGGTCCACCAAAATTTCCCGCAGGATGCCCGAATCCGCGATGGGCGACACGCCGGGGATGAACCAGGTTTCGGCCCGGCCCCCGGCCTCGGGGCACAGGACGGTGTTCAGGTCGCCGGTGGCCGCGCACACCGGGATGCGGACCAGATTGAGCCCTTCCCGGTTCCGCAGCGGATCGGGCAGAGCTTCGCGGGCGGCCAGGGCGCGGGCGATGTCGAAAAAGAGCGGGGCCGCCGCGCCCGCGCCCGTAAAGCCGGGGTTGGCCGCGCCGTCGAAGTTGCCCACCCATACCGCCAGCACGTAGGGGCCTATCACGCCGACGGTCCAGGCGTCGCGGCGGCCGTTGGAGGTGCCCGTTTTCCAGCAGGCCGTGAAGGGCGTGGGCCCCGAGGGAGAGGGCGCGCGCAGCATGTCCAGGGTTACGTAAGCCGCCTCGGGCGACAGCACGCGCCGGGCCCGGTTCCGTTCCCGCGGCAACAACACCGGCTGCCGCGCCATGCCCCGCCCCGGCAAGGCGGTGTACAGGCCCGCCAGTTCGCGCATGGAAAGTTCGGCTCCGCCCAGAACCAGGGCCAGGCCGTAATGCTCGGCGGATTCGGGAAAGTCCACGCCCGCTCCGGTCAAAAAACCGTACAGACCCGGCGGGGCCAGACGCCCGGCCAGGGCCACGGCCGGAATATTGCGGCTGGCCCGCAGCGCCTCGCGGGCGCTGACCGGGCCGCGAAATTCGCCGTCCGCGTTTTCCGGCTCGTAGCCCCGGAAGACGCGGGGGGTATCGGCCAGCACGGTCAAAGGATGAATCAGCCCCTGTTCCAGAGCCAGGGCGTACACAAAGGGTTTGAGCGTGGACCCCGGCGAACGCCGTGCCGCCGTGCCGTCCACCTGCCCCTGAATGCCCGCGTCGAAAAAATCCGCCGACCCCGCCAGAGCGCGGACGGAACCGTCGCGCCAGTCCACCAGCAAGGCCGCCGCGTTGTTCATGCCCCACACCCGGCCCCGGGCCACGGCCCGTTTCAGGGCGCGTTCCACCACGCGCTGCGTGGGCAAATCCAGGGTGGTGACGATTTCGCCCTCGGGCAGGTCCGGCCGGGCCAGAATTTCGGCCACGGCGTGGGGAGCCTCGAAGGGCAGATCGGCCGGGCCGGACACGGCCAGCGGCGCGCTTTCAAACAGGTTTCCGACCTCGGGGTATTTTTCCCGCCACAATCCGGCCAGGCGTTCGCGCGCCTCGGGCAACGCCCTGCCCCGGCGGGCCGCCGGATTGCGGGCCGCCGGATGCTGGGGCACCGGAACCAGAGCCATGATTTCCGGCAGGCTGAGGAGGGCGGCGTCTTTGCGAAACCAGACCCGGGCCGCCGCGCCCACGCCCTCCACGTTGCCGCCGTAGGGCGCAAGATTCAGGTAAGCTTCCAGAACGGCCCGCTTGTCGTAGTGCCGCTCCAGCACCAGCGCCCGCCACATCTGGCGCAACTTGCCGGGGACGGTGGTGGTGTCCAGTCCGTCCCGCAGGCGCACCAGTTGCATGGTGATGGTGGAAGCGCCCATGCGCCGCCCCCCCGCGGCCATGCCCGCCACAGCCCGGACCAGAGCCAGAGGATTGACGCCGGGGTGACGGTAGAAAGCCCGATCCTCATAAAGTATGGCGGCTTCGCGCATGGCGGCCGGGATGCGCTCCAGCGGCGTGAAGATGCGGTATTTTTCGTCCCGGGTCAGCGTCACCCGCAGAACCCGGCCCGATCGATCCGTCACCACCCGCGAAAAATCCGCCCCTCCCCACAAGTCCGGCTTGGGCGCCAGCCCGACGGCCCCTGCCAGCCCCAGGAACGCGAGCAATACCAACAACGCGAAGAAAAAAAGGCATCGTTTAAGAACGGGGGCTCCGCCCCCGTCCAGGCTGCTGATAAAGTCAGCAGCCCGAAAATTGCGAGTAGGTCGCGGCTTTGCCGCGCCGTTAAACGAGCGATTTTCGTGCCTTTCCGTCAAGCCGCTTGGCGGCTTGGACGGCGCAAACTCCGCAGAGCGGGGTTTGTCATCATTCTGAGCGGGGGCTCCGCCCCCCGCAAGGGGCGAGCCGCCCCTTGACCCGGCATACGCCGTTCCCCGCCGCTGCCGCGCCGGGGAGCAGCGGGACGATTTTGCCTGCAATGTCCGGTTTTCACCCATAGTTAAGAGTTTTTGAGGAAGGGGATGGGGCGCGGGGAAGGGGAGGGAACTTGTTGCAACAAGTTCCCTCCCCTTCCCCGCATCAAGTTGTTATTCCACCGTCAGCGTACCCACGGCGGAGTGGGCGCGGACGAGGGGATCATACATGGCCTCGGCGTAAACCGGGGGCAGGACGAAGACGCCGCGCGCCGCCGCGCGCACGCGGCAGCGATATACGGCGTCCTCGGTGTCCAGGCGGGGGAAGAGCAACAGGCGGTCGTCGCGGCGCTCCACATAATCGAGGGACATGGGGCGATCCGAGGCCAGACTTCCGGCTTCGTCGCCGCCGCCTTCAAGATCGGCATCCACAACCCCACCGCCCTCGGCCAGGATCATTTCCAGGCCGCCGGGCAGCAGGGCGGTGATGGCGACGCTGTCCACGGGCCCGCCGTAAGCGCGGGCGCGGACGACCAACACCAGTTCGTCGCCCGCGTGGATGTCGACGGCGGGCGAGCCGTCGGGCCGTCGCAACTCGAGGGCCACGGCCATGCCCTGGTCCAGGGGCCGGGCGGGAGGCTCGCGGTCAAAGCCCGCGCTTTCCACCTGCCAGTAGGCCGGGACCGGAGAACGGAAGGCCAGCGCGGCCGGCCAAGGCAGCGCGGCATCGCCGTCCGCCCCGCTCTCCAGGCTGACGGAGCGCATACGGTCGCCCTCGGTCAGGACCAGTTCCAGGGTCCGTCCCTCCGCGTCCAGGGCGGTGATGGCGGCTCCGGACAGGTCCGGAGCCAAGCCCCGGCTGTAGACCATAAGGGCGCGCGCGGCCTGGGCGGCGGAAACCGTGACGTAGCGGCGCTCGGCCGCCACGGCCAGAATGTCGGCCAGCATGGCCTGGGCCTTGTCCGAACTCAGCAGGTCCGGAAACTGGGCGGCCAATACGGACAGATACAAAGAACGCGAAGCCAGGCCGTCCATCCGGCCGCCCTGCGTCCACACGCTTGACGGATCGGGCTCGTAGCCCGCGATGAGGCGGGCGGCCTCCTGCCGTTGCATCATAAGCTGATGGCACCCGGCCATGAACACGGCGGTCAGGTCCGTGTGCCAGCCGGGCTGATAGGTGTCCAGCCAGGCCGTGAGCGTGGCCAGAATGTTGGAGGTCAGGATGCCGTTGCGGGTCAGAACCCAGGCGGCGTAAGCGTTGAGCCGGGCTTCGTCCGGGTCGAGCGGGGTTTCGGCGGCGCTTTGCTCCAGAAAGCGCAACAAACTTGCCCGCAGATTATAGGGCACGGCCACCCCGGCTTCGGCCGCCGTGGTCATGAAGTCCGCCGCGTACACGCTGAGGAAGCGGTCTCCGGCGTACCCCGCGGACCACGTTGAAAACTCGCCGTCCCCCGCATAACGGGCGACGAGCATGGCCAAAGTGTCGGTCACCCGCTCGCGCAGAGCCTCGGCCGTGTAGGCCGGGCCCCGCGGAGCGAGCTCGGGGCTGCGCAGCAGCACCAGGGCCGGAAAGCCCGCGCTGAGCAATTGCTCGGTACAGCCGTAGGGATAGTTGTCGAGATACGCCATCAAGCCGTGCGCCACGGGCAGGGGCAGCGGAGACAACGACGCCGACAGCGACGCGAACTGCGGGTAAAGTCGGCGGGTGAAGGGCACGACCGCTCCGGCGGCGCCCGCGGTCCGGCCCACGGCCAGGTCCGTGGCGCGGGGCGTGGCGGGGCGCACGGACAGCGTGGCGGGCCGACTCACGGTTTCGCCCGGCTCGCCCGGCAGGGGCTCCGCGACAAAGGTGACCGTGGCCCCGCCCGGCTGGGCCAAAGCCCGGAAGCGCAGGGTCACGCTCCGCTCCTCGGCCTCATGCAGGATAAGAGGTTCGGCGGGCGCGCTCACCAGTTCCAGGCCGCCTTCCACGCGGGCCGTGAGGCGCACGGCGCGGCCCGCGCCGCCCTTGGCGCGGCCGCTCATGTCGGTCAGGACGACGGTGGCCTCGAATTCGTCGCCCGGGGCCGCGAATACAGGCATCTGCGGCTGAATGACCACCTCGGCCTGAACCAGCACATCGGCCCGCGCGGCCGAAGACACGGCCCCGTCCCCGCAAGCCACGCCCATAACCCGCAAACGGCCGCTGAACGAGGCGGGCACCGGCACATCCACGGTCACGGCCTCGGGCCCCACGTCGATCAAACCGGACCAAAACACGGCCGACCGTTCGCCGGGACGGCGGAAGGGGTTGAGCCCCCGGGCCGCGAACGCCGCTTCCTCGCCCCCGCCGAAGGCCGACAGGGCCTGGCGCATAAGGCCGTATTCCGGCATAAGCAGGTCGAAATACTGCATGGTGTCCACTTCCAGGGCGCGGTCCAGCAACAGGGCGCGCAGAGGGTCCGGGGTCCGGTACGAGGTCATTTGCAAAATGCCTTCGTCCACGGCGAAGATCACGGCCCGGGCCGGACGGTCCGCCGTCACCCGCACCGGGAAGGAAGCGCCGGGCCGGACCACGGGAAGCTCGGCGGAAAGCCCGGACGCGGCGGAGCCCGCCGGGCCGGAAGCGGGCGCGGGGTCCAGCTTCAGATGCAGGTCGCGGCCGTCCATGTTCACGGTGAACGGCACCACGGCCGTGGCCAGGGGGCGGGTGAAGATATCCGGATCGTCCAGGGCGCGGAAACAGGTGACGTTGAGGAAGGCCCGCCCTTCGAAATCGCGGGGCAGGCGCACGCGCTGCACCGTGTCCCCGGCCTCGGCCGCGAACCAGGTCCGGGCCGCCACGGCGTCGCGCTCCACGGTGATCAGGCCCGCGCCCTTGTAAGGCATGGACAGAAATACCTCCACCTCGTCGCCGGGTTCGTAGTCCTGTTTGTTCAAACGGGCGACAAGGACGGGCGCGCGGTCGGCGTCGAAGTCGACCGCGGCCTCGCCCGCCACCACGTAAGGAATGCGGGCCAGCAGTCGGCCTTCGCCGTCGCGGACCGCCAACACGCGGTCGCCCGGGGCGGACAGGTCCAAAGGCACGGTCAGCCCGGCGGCGGGCAGCTTCGCCCGGCGGGAGGCCGTCACCTTTTCCTGCGGAATGTTGTCGTAGCGGTACTGGCCGCGCTCGTCCCGAATCAGGGATTTGACGTAGGTGACGGTGACGGTTTCCAGGGTGACATCCTCCAGCTCGCGAGGCTCCAGGTCGGGCCCCACGGCCAGCAGGTCCACGTCGGCCTTGCCGTTCCGGCGCAGATAGCCGAGATGCGACCCCGTGCGCCAGCCCAGGACCATATCCAGGGGCGACAGCAACACGGAGGCCTCGGCCTTCACACCGCGCCCGCCCCCGGCCTCAAAGCCCTCGATCCCGGCGTTCAGGCGAACGGTGGCCTCCCGATACAGAGAAGGCGGCAGAGAAAATACAAAGTCGCCGTTGTCGTCGGTCACGCCCTCGGGCAATTCCTCGCGCAACGGGCGGGCGGCCGGAGCCGCGTTGTAAAAAGTGTAATCCGGGTACTCGCGGAAGCGGAACGACGCCGGCTCCACGCTCGCCGCGGCCCGCACCCTGTGGCCGGACGCGGGCGCGCCGAACAGATTGGCCAGATGAACGCGGGCCTCCACGCCTTGGGGCCGCTCTTCGAGCACGTCCTCGGGCCGCAGCCAACCCCGGGCCGGAGCGGGGTCCAGGCTCACGCTCAGGCGCAGGGTGTCGGGCTGAAATTCCTCCACCCGGAACTCCGCGCTGCCCAGCACGCCGCCTTTGTGGTCTCCGGCGTCGAGCATGAGGTCCAGGCGGTAAGGCCCGGCGGCCGCCGTTTCGGGTAGGGGCCAGGCCATGTCTCCAAAGCCCGAGGCAGGCAGGGACAAAACGGCGGACGCGAACTCGCGCCCTTGCGGATCGGTGACCACGGCCCGCAGAGGCAGGCCCTTGAGGGCATCGGCGTCCCAGGAACCCTGTTTGACGATGTAGCCGAAATGCACGGTTTCGCCGGGACGATACAGGTCGCGTTCGCCGAACAGGTAGGCGTCGATGCCGCCGTACACCCCCCGGTTGCCGCCCACGTCGAAGCGGGAATAGTCCACTTCGCGCCCGTAATCGCTGAACGGCAGAAAGGCCAGGTCGTCGCCCAGCGAAGCCGTGACGGCCACGGGCTTCTTTTCCCGAATCAGGCCGTCCAGATCGGGCAGGTCCACCTGACCGTCGGCGTCGGAACGGCCTTCAAACACGGGCAGGCCGTTGGCGCCCAGCACGCGCACTTCGGCCCCGGCCACCGGCTTTCCGGCGGACAGCGAAGCCACGTACACCCTGCCGCTGCCGTCCGCGAAACGTTTGCGGATCAGCCCCAGGTCGGTGACCAGCACAAAGCGCTTGTCGTCGCCCACCGTCTCGCCGTCGCGTTCGCCGAACAGGCGCAGCAGAAACAAGCCCTTGCGGCCGTCGCTCAGGAACGGTCCCAGATCCAGAGCCGAAAACTGGGGCGTTTCGGCGTCGCGTCGGACCAGAGGCAGTTCGCCCCGGTTCACCACACTGACGACGTCCATATCCAAACCGCGCTGCCAGGGGTCTTCAAAGCCGCCCCAGCGGCTGATCAGATGATTGATGAATTCGGGCCGCACCTGGGCCGCCTCGTAACGGATGAGGTCCAGATTGCGGCTGTACAGGGACAGCGCGGTCTGTCCGGTCAGGGCCAGAACGGAGCCCCGCTGCATGATGCGCAGCGCTTCGGGGAAGTCGGGAACCTGCGCCAGAAAGCGGACTTCGCGGGCCAGGCGCGAACCGTCGGCGGAGCGCAGCCCTTCCGCCACCGAAACCAGCAGGGCGCGGCCCGGCTCCAGTTCGCGGCCGAAGGGCAGATTGACCAGAGTGGACGCCACGTCCGCCGCCTCGGGCAGGGTCAGGGGCACGGCTTCGGAGCGGCCCAGAATTTCCCCGTTCACTTCCTCCAGACTCCACCATCGGTAGGGCGGGCGATCGGCTTCGCCGTTTTCCACCCGTTGGCGGGGCAAGAGCAGGGCCGTGACGCCGCCGCGCGCTTCGGCCGCCGTGACGGGCAGGGAAAAATCCAGGGTCAGGGTCTGGCGGGCGCGCAGATCGCTTCCGATCGCCACCACGGCTTCAACCCCGTTCAGGGTGAACAGCCCCTCCCGACCGGGGAGGAAGGTAACGAGTTCCGCGCCCAGCCCGGCCTCGCCGCCGGATTGAGCCGAATAGCCGGGCTTGAGCGTGACGCTCACCCCGGCCGGGCCGCGCGGCTGGGACAGCACGGGCACGCTGAAGGACAGAACGTCGGCGTCCGCGTTCCAGTCCAGAAGCGGCTTGCCGAGCAAAACCCGTTCCCCGTCGGGCGCGGCGGGCGCGGCAATACGTAAAAGGCGCTCCACCCCGGCCCGGTCCATCGGGTAGTTGAAGCGGATTTCGCCGGACACGGCCATTTTTTTGGCATCCTGCGGATCGAACAGGAAAGAAGCGCCGATATCGGCCGTCAGGGGCCGGGTCCGGAAACTCGGCTGCGCGTCCAGTTCCACGCCGGGCGGCAGAATCGCATCCGGCACGCTCACCTTGTACTCGACGCCCGCGGGCCAGGCTCCGTCGGGCTGAAAGCGCAGACTCATGTCGCCCTGCCATCGCCAGACGCCGGGCAGAGGCGGCGTCAGAACCACGCCGCGCGCCGGACGGCCCGCCAAGCCCGCGCTCCGGCCGCAGACGGCATGCCAGTCGGAGCCGTAACGGGCTTTGCACAGACGTTCGTCGGGCCTGAACGGCATGGTCAGGGCCGCCCTGCCCTCCACGCCGGAGCCGCCCCGTTCGGAGAACGCCTCGCCCGCCTTCCAATAGCGGGGCAGCGCGGCCGCCCCGCCCGGGGCGGAGTTTCCGGCGGAAACCGCGCCGCCGGAGGGAGCGCCCCCGTCGCCCGAATTTTCGGCCGCCGCCGGTCCGCAGAGCAGGCTCAGCATCAACGCCGCCGCGCCCCAGAGAGGGAAGAAACGAAGCGTCATGGGCGCCTCCTTGATAAGGAATATATGGAGATAAAGACTTCTTGAATCATCGATGCGGCCGCCGTTCGCAATCCCCTTCGGGGCGACGGCTGTCGTCGCTCAAAACTCGCTGCGCTCGCGCCTCCGGCGCTTAAGTCCGACCCATACGGCAAAAGCGGAGGAGCGTAAAGTCCGGCGCGTGAGAAAACGCCCGCCCCGCGCCATCCTCACGGCCTTGACGCCTGCCGCGCCGGAAGCGTATTCTGCACACCTTGTCCCTGTAACGTTCCCGGGCCTTCCGCGCCCGATACGGATTCGTCCGTCAACCAAGGAGTATTTCATGAATCGCAAATTCGTGCTGGCCCTGGCCTTCTGCCTGTTTTCCTCCACCGCTTTCACGGTCGCTCCGGCTCTGGCGGCGGGCAAAATCGGCGTGGCCAGCCTGGCCCAGGTGACGGCCCAGAGCATCCCCGGTCAGGAAGCCGAAAAGCAGCTTCAGGCCCAGTTCGGCAAGGAACGCACGCAGTTGGAATCCCAGGCCGCCGCCCTCAACAAAAAGGCCGAAGACCTGAACAAACAGGCCGCCGCCCTGTCCGAAAAGGCCCGCGCCGAAAAGGCCCAGGAAATCCAGACCCAGGCCCTGGACCTCGACGCCAAGAGCGGAGCCTACGCCCAGCGTCTGAACACCGTGCAGCAGGCTCTCACGGCCCAGATGCAGGACATCCTGGCCACGGCCTGCGCCAACTACGGCAAGCAGAACGGTTATGATCTGATTATCGACGGCGGGGCCGTGATGTACGCCTCCGACGCCACCAACGTCACCGACGGCCTGGTGCAGGAAGTGAACAAGGTGTGGAAGGCCAAGGGCGGCAAATTCAACCTCAGCGCGCCCGCCGCGCCCAAAAAGTAATGAACGGCCCCGGTTTCCGTCTGTCGCATATGGCGGAACTTCTGGGGCTGCGCCTCCAGGGTGAAGACATGACCGTCACCGGCGTCAACACCCTGGAGGAAGCGGGCCCCACCGAAGTCAGCTTTCTGGCCAATCCCAAATACGCGTCCCAACTGGCGGATACCAGGGCCGGGGCCGTCATCGTGCGGCCCGAGCACGCCCATGAGGTGCGCCGCGCCCTGATCGGGGACGAGCCCTACCCCGCCTTCGCCCGGGCCATCGGTCTGTTCGCCAGGCCGCAGGGCGAATTCGCCGGGCTCAGCCCCCTGGCCTCGATCCACCCCGAAGCCGTGTTGGGCGAGGGCTGCGCCGTGGCCCCCTTCGCCTATATCGGGGCCCGCGCCCGCCTGGGCGAAGCGTGCCGCGTCTTTCCCGGCTGCTACGTGGGCGAGGATTGCGAACTGGGCAAAGGCTGCGTGCTGTACCCCAACGCGGTGCTCATGGCCGGAACCCGTCTGGGCGAGGCCTGCGTGCTCCAGCCCGGCGCGGTGCTCGGGGCCGAGGGCTTCGGCTTTGTGCGCACGCCCGAAGGCATCCGCAAAATTCCGCAAATCGGCCGGGTGGTCGCGGGCGACCGGGTGGAAGTGGGCGCCAACAGCGCCGTGGATCGCGCCGCCCTCAGCTCCACCGTGCTGGACGACGGCACCTGCCTCGACAACCTGGTCCAGGTGGGCCACAACGTGCGTCTGGGCAAGGACTGCCTCATCGTGTCCCAAGTGGGCATTTCGGGGTCCACCCATGTGGGCGACAACGTGACCATGGCCGGGCAGGCGGGCGTGGCCGGACACCTGCGCATCGGCAACGGGGTCACCATCGGCCCCCAGTCCGGCATCGCCAAGGACATCCCCGACGGGCAGACCGTGGGGGGGACGCCCGCCGTGGATTACACCACCTTCATGCGCACCCTGGCCCTCATGCCCCGCTTTCCCGAACTGTTCAAGCGCCTGTCCAAACTGGAAAAGGAGCTGGAAGCCCTGCGCGCCGACGACATTCAGCGTCCGGCCGCGGAATAAAACGCGGGCGGACAAAACCCGCCCGGCCCGCTCTCCTTCCGGCGCTCCCGCGCCGAGGAACAAAGGCGGGAGCGCGTTCCCCTCATTCCCCAGCCGTCCGGCACGGTTCGACCGTCCGGCCCGCGACCGATAAGGATATTCCATGAGCGACACCACTCTCGGCATCAAGTCCATCCTCGATTATCTGCCCCATCGCTACCCCTTTCTGCTTGTGGACCGCGTGGTGGAGGTGAAGCGGGGCGAAAGCATCAGGGCCTACAAAAACCTGACCTTCAACGAGCCCTTTTTTCAGGGCCACTTTCCGGGCGTGCCGGTCATGCCGGGCGTGCTGATCATCGAGGCCATGGCCCAGGCGGGCGTGCTGCTGGTGGCTCACAGCCTGCCCGAAGGCGAAAATCTGAGCGACAAGCTGTGCCTGTTCACCGGCATCGAAAAGGCCCGCTTCCGCAGGCCCGTGGTGCCCGGCGACCGCCTGGACATCGAATGCGGCAACCTGCACCACAAGCTGCGGCTGTGGAAGATGGACGCCCGCGCTTATGTGGACGGCAAATTGGCGGCCGAAGCCTCGCTCACGGCCTCGGCCATGGACAGGGACGGTTTCTGATGGCGCCGATCATCCACCCTTCGGCCTTTGTGGACCCCGGCGCGGAACTGGGCGACGGCGTGGTCGTCGGTCCCTGCGCCCAGATTGAGGCCGACGTGGTCGTGGGCGAGGGCACCCGCATCGACGCCTTCGCCAGCGTCAAACGCCACACCACCCTGGGCCGGGACAACCATATCCATTCCTACGCCCTGGTGGGCGGCGAACCGCAAGACCTCAAGTTTCACGGCGAGGTCACCCGCCTCGTGGTGGGCGACCGCAACAATATCCGCGAGTTTTCCACCCTGCACCGCGGCACCGAAGGGGGCGGCGGCGTAACCCGCATCGGCGACGACAATCTGCTTATGGCCTACGTCCACGTTGCCCACGACTGCGTGGTGGGCAACGGAGTGGTGATGTCCAACAACGCCACCCTGGCCGGACATTGCTTTGTGGACGACGGGGCCATCATCGGCGGCCTGTCCGCCGTGCACCAGTTCGCCCGCGTGGGCAAACACGCCTTTGTGGGCGGCATGTCGGGCATCGCCCAGGATCTGCCGCCCTGGATGCTGGCTGTGGGCAACCGCGCCCTGGTGCAATCGCCCAATATCGTAGGGCTGCGCCGGGCCAAGGCCCCTCAGGAATTGGTGACGGCTTTCAAGCAGGCCTTCCGACAGGTATGGCATTCGGGCCTGCCCCGGCCCGACGCCCTGTATCAGTTGGAAGCCGAATACGGCCATCTGCCCGAAATTATGGAATTCGTCGCCTTCATCCGCCAGAGCGAGCGGGGCATCCTGCCCGCCGAGGACCGGAAGAAGGACGAATAAGTCGGCTTATTGTCGGCCGTTTTGCCCGCCTTTCCAGCCCGGCATCGTTTTCCTTCTCTCTCCATCTCTCTCCCGTACTCTTCGGGCGGGGAAGAGAAGAAAAAGCGACGCGGGCAGCCTGGAGGGCCTTCAAGCGTTTTTCCGCTTGGCTTGATTCCTTCTGTAATTATCCCCTGCGCCCTCCGGGCGGGGAAGAGAAGAAAAAGCGGCGCGGGCAGCCTGGAGGGGCTTCAAGCATTTTTCCGCTTGGCTTAATTCCTTCTGTAATTATCCCCTGCGCCCTCCGGGCAGGGCAAGCGAGGGGCCTGTTGTGGGAAACCTGCGGTTTCCCCCCCGAGGCCCCTC
>UQJT01000022.1 GCA_900541395.1 uncultured Desulfovibrio sp. | reverse complement strand
GAAGGGGGGCAACGCCCCCATAACAGGCCCCTTTCCCCCGCCCGGAGGGCACAAGAGGAATGTCATGGAAAGAAGGGGGGAAAACGGGAAAATGCCGGTTAATCCCGCAAAGAACAGCACCACGCGCCTCCCCGTCCGCCCGGCGTCCTCGTGTTCCAACAAAAGCTTCGCTTTCGGAACACTCGGACTTGTCGGCACGGGATCGCATGGAGGGGCACGCCCAAGCCCCACGTCATGCCGACACCCTTCCCGCTGTACCGCCCGGCTGGGTGCTCGGGGGTTCTCAGGTCGTGCCCGCACCCCGGCAATCCCTCCGACGGCGGGCCGGGGTACGCACAAAGGGTAACACCCTTGTCCTGACTTCATGCCGCCCCCCCCATGCGGGGATGGATGTATGCGCCCGCCTGTTCCGAAAGCGAAGCTTGGGTCGGAACAGGCGGGCAGCGAACACAGAGCCTCAGCGCGAGGTAAGGGGGGTGATTCGAGGCCCCTTTCCCCCGCCCGGAGGGCACAAGGGATAGAGTCGGAACAAACTGGAATAAAACAAAAAAATAACGGAGGGCCACTTCCTCGCTCATACGGCCCCCGGCAATCCCTCCGACGACGGGCCGAGGTACGCACGAAGGGGGATACCCTTGTCGTAACTTCATGCCGCCCCCCATGCGGGGATGGATGTGTGCGCCCGCCTGTTCCGAAAGCGAAGCTTGGGTCGGAACAGGCGGTAATCGACAAGAGGCCGCTCCTGCGTTATTTAAATCAAGGTATTTTCGCGCGGCGGACGCCCGGTCCGCCGTTTATCTTCAACCGTAAGCGGCCGTGGCCGCGGGTTACCATTCATGAAGCATACTACGACCAAAGGCGGCCGGAAGCTTTCCGCCGCCGACCGCGCCGACGCCCGGCCCTGCATTCGAGTGGAAGGCGCGCGCCAGCACAATCTCAAAAATATCGACGTCATCATCCCCCGCGACGAGTTGGTGGTGGTGTGCGGCCCCTCGGGCTCGGGCAAATCCACCCTGGCCTTCGACATCGTGTACGCCGAGGGCCAGCGCCGTTACGTGGAATCGCTGTCGGCCTACGCCCGCATGTTCCTGCCCAAGATGGACAAGCCCCTGGTGGACAAAATCGAAGGCCTGTCTCCGGCCATTTCCCTGGAGCAGCAGACCACGGCCCGCAACCCCCGTTCCACCGTGGGCACCACCACGGAAATCTACGACTTTTTGCGCGTGTTCTTCGCCCGTCTGGGCAAAACCTATTGTTCCCACTGCGGCACGCCCATCGAGGCCCGCGCCACGGATGAAATCATCGCCGACATCCAGGCCATGCCCGAAGACAGCCGGGTCATTCTGCTCGCGCCTTTGGTGGAACTGCAAAAAGGCACCCACGCCGATCGACTCAAAAAACTGAAGGCCGAAGGCTTTGTGCGCGTGCGCGTGGCCACCCAGGGCGAGGAGCCGCAGATCCTCAATATCGACGACGTGCCGCCCCTGGACAAGAACAAGAAGCACAGCATCGATCTCGTGGTCGACCGCCTGGTGATCAAGGACGATATGCGCACCCGCCTGGCCGACTCGGTGGAACTGGCCCTGCGCTACGGCCAGGGCCGCATCATCGTCAGCCGGCCGGGGCTGCCCGACGTGATCCACGCCACGGACTCGGTGTGCCCCAAGTGCCATCACTCCATGCCCGCGCCCTCGCCCCAGCTCTTTTCGTTCAACAGCCCGCAAGGGGCCTGCCCCCAGTGCCTGGGCATCGGCACCGTGGCAGCCTTCGATCCCCAGCTCATCGCGCCGGACGACAAGCTGTCCCTGGCTCAGGGCGTTCTGGCTCCGTTGTCTCAGCCCACCACTATGGAACGGCTGAAAAAGCCCCTGGAAGCCCTGGGCAAACGTCACGGCTTCACCCTGGACACGCCCCTCAAGGACTTTTCCGAAGAGGCGTTCAAGGCCCTGTTCCACGGCGAACCCGGCGGCGTCACCCGCAACGGCAGCCTGCGCCGCAACTATCTGGGCGGCACCTCGCTCAACCGCGAAACCCGGACCGACGGCGTGCACGGCTTTGAAAACGCCCTGAGCGTCGCCCACTGGCCGGGCGTCATGTATCTGCTGGAAAAACGCATGCAGAACAGCGACGCCTGGAGCGAAATCCTGTCCCGCTACAGTTACGCGGTGAACTGCCCCTCGTGCCGGGGCACCCGCCTGCGGCCCGAGGCTCTGTGCGTCAAAGTGGACGGCGTGGATATCCAGCAGTTTTGCGCCCTGTCCGTCACCCGCGCCCTGGACTGGCTGAAGGAGCGCGAGTTCAAGGGCCGTCACGCCGTGGTGGCCGAACCGCTGCTCAAGGAACTCACCCACCGGCTGACCTTCCTTATCGACGTGGGCCTTGATTATCTGTCCCTGGATCGGGCCATGCTCACCCTGTCCGGGGGCGAAGCCCAGCGCATCCGGCTGGCCTCGCAACTGGGGTCGGGCCTGGTGGGCGTCACCTACGTGCTGGACGAGCCCTCCATCGGCCTGCATCCGCGCGACAACGAACGCCTTATCCGCACCCTGCGCAGCCTTCAGCAGCGCGGCAACACCGTGCTGGTGGTGGAACACGACGAGGCCACCATCCGCGAGGCCGACACCGTGCTCGAACTGGGACCGGGCTCGGGCTCTCAGGGCGGCGAACTGGTGTACGCGGGCGGCGTGGAAGCCCTGTACGATTCGGCCGACACCCTCACCGCCCGCTATCTGCGCGGCGAAATGAAGGTTCCTCTGCCCGACGAGCGGCGCGAGCCCGTCGACTTCCTCACTCTGCGCGGGGTGACCACCAACAACATCAAAAACATCGACTGCCCCATTCCCCTGGGGCTGCTGACCTGCGTCACCGGGGTTTCGGGGTCGGGCAAAAGCTCGCTGGTCATGGACACCCTGTACAAACACGTGGCCCTGCACTGCGGGCTCAAGGTGGAACAGCCGGGCACCCTCAAGGGCATCGACAACCTGGACGCCATCGAACGCGTGGTGTCCATCGACCAGAGCCCCATCGGGCGCACGCCGCGCTCCAACCCGGCCACCTACACCAAAATATTCGACGAAATCCGCAACATCTTCGCCATGACGCCCGACGCCAAGCGCCGGGGCTACACGGCCAGCCGCTTCAGCTTCAACGTGTCGGGCGGCCGCTGCGAAACCTGCAAGGGCGACGGTCAGATCCGGGTGGAAATGCACTTTCTGCCCGACATCTTCGTCAACTGCGACGTGTGCAAAGGCCGCCGCTTCAACCGCGAAACCCTGGAAGTCCGTTACAAGGACCTGAACATCGCCGAAGTGCTGGACCTTTCGGTCAGCGAGGCGCGTCGCTTCTTCGCCAATTACCAGGGCCTGGAACGGCGCTTGGCCGTGCTGGAGGACGTGGGCCTGGGATATGTGCGCCTGGGCCAGCCCGCCACCACTCTGTCCGGGGGCGAAGCTCAGCGGATCAAAATCTCGCGCGAACTGGGCAAACGTTCCCTGCCCGACACGCTGTATATTCTCGACGAACCCACCACCGGCCTGCACATGCACGAAGTGGGCAAACTGGTCACCGTGCTCCATCAACTGGTGAGCAAGGGGGCCACGGTGGTGGTCATCGAGCATAACACCGACGTCATCCTGGCGTCCGACTACGTCATCGACCTCGGCCCCGGCGGCGGGGAAAACGGCGGCCGCATCCTGGCCGCCGGAACGCCCGAGGCGATCATGGCCGACCCGGCCTCCGTCACAGGCAAATTCCTCACCGAAGAACGTCGCCTGCGTCGGCGACGCGTTTGAGGCGAATTTTCCTTACAGCGATTAAAAACCGGCCCCTCGCGGCCCGGAGGACCCATGAACATCAAAAAACTGACCCTGACCGGCGCGGGCATGGTTGTGGCGGCGGCCCTGGCCGCGCAGCCCGCCCCGGCCGCGCCCACGGCCGTGCTGCTGCATCCCGGCGGAGCCCTTGTCCAAGAGGAAGCCGACGTCGCCCCGGACAAGGACGGCGCTCTGCGTCTTATCCTGCCCCCGTCGGCCGATCCGCAGAGCCTGGATATGACCGTGCCCGGCCACGCCGTGGCCGTGTTGCGCTTTGAGGAAACGGCCGCCCCCGAGGGCTCGGCCGTGGCCGAACTGCGCGCGCAACTGGACGAGGCCCGCCGCGCCCTGCTCGACGTGGACAACGCCCGGGCCGACCTGGAGGCCCGCCGCGACTACTGGCGCCGCCCGCCGGTTCAGTTCGCCGACAGCGCCCCTCTGGCCGGACTGGACGAGCTCATGCGCCAGCGCCTGCAATCCTTCGGCCGGGAGGAAGCCGACCTGAACCGGCGGGCCGAGGACCTGAACAAACGCATCGAACTGCTCACCCGACAAATCGAACTGACCGGGGGCGACGCCGCCTTTACCCGGCAGGCCGTGGTGGAACTGGCCGAACCCGTGAACGGCCCGGTGACGGTGCGCTACGCCTACAGTCTGGACAACGCGGGTTGGCGGCCGGTGTACCGGCTGGAGGCCCGCCCCGGCGAGGACCGCGTCGATCTGAATCTGGAAGCCGAACTGTGGCAGCGCAGCGGCGAGGACTGGACCGGCGTGCCCCTGGCGCTGTCCACCGCCGATCCCCGTCAGGGCATGATTCCGCCCCGGCTGAGCGAATGGCTCATCCGGCCCCGGCCCGCGGCTCCTCAGCCCGCGGCCCGCAGTGCCAACCAGATGTTGCTGTCCGCCGCGCCCGAAGCGGCCATGATGGCCGATATGTCGTCCGCCGCGGGCAAGGCGTCCGCGCCTCTGTATCTGGACGGCGCGTCCTTCGAATCCTGGGACCTGGGCCCCCGCGACGTGCCCGCCGGTCCCTCCCTGCGCCTGCCCCTGGAGCGCGATACCCTCAAGGCCGAATTCTCCTACCTGCTGCGGCCCTCGCGCGGCGAGGGGGCCTATTTGTCGGCCAAGCTCGACATGCCCGAACTGCGCCACTACCCCGGCGGCGAAGCCCTGTTCCTGGTGGACGGGGTGAGCGTGGGCAAAGCGCCTTTCTCCCTGTCCGGCGACGACAGCCGCATCTACTTCGGCCGCGATCCGCAGGTGACCGCCGTCATGAAGCGCAACAGCCAGCAAAGCGGCAAGCAGGGCATCATCGACCGCAAGCAGACCTACACCTGGGACTGGGACATCACCGTGTTCAACAAGCACAGCCGCCCTGTCGCGGTGCGCGTGGAGGAACCCGCGCCCCAGAGCCTGGACGAACAGATCGCCGTCACCGTCACATCCGCCCCCGAAGCCGTCACCGAGGACCATACCCTGATCTGGACCCTGGACGTGCCCGCCGGCAAGTCCAAAACCATTCAGCACAAGGTCTCCCTCGCCGCCCCCACCGACATGAACGTGTGGGAGGGCAGGTAAGCTTAACCGCCGGGAGCGCGAGCGGCGGGGGCAACGCACAAGCCCGCAAAAGGCATCTTGGATTTACTGTCGTAAATCCGCTTAAGGCAGCCGGGCTTCCAGCCCGGCCCAAGGCAGGCTTCGACCACCGCTGGCGGAAGCGCGCCGGAACAAACCTTTCGTTTGTTCCGGCTCCGCTTCGCGCGACCTTAGGCCGCTCCTCGCCCCCCTCCATGCGCACTTCCAGTGCGCGGGGGGTCGTCGCTCCAGACGCGCTGACGCGCGTTGCTCCGCAGATTAAAGGAACGCACGGGCCGTCTTTGCGGCAACGCGGTGGCCGCCGCCGGGAAGGCTTATTTTTTCTTGCCTTGTCCGGGGTCGGACGGATACAGGAACGGAAGCAATCTCGCGACAGGTACAGACAACACGGGAGATAGTATGGAACTTGTCTATCGCGGCAAAACCAAAGATGTGTATGAACGTGACGCCCATTCCCTGCACCTGGTGTTCACCGACCGGGTGACCAAAAACGACGCTGGTGAAATCGATCCGGGCGGCAACAATCTGGCCGAGGAAACCGTGCCGGGCCAGGGCGAAGCCTGCCTGCTCATGACTTCGGCCATTTTCAGCGAAATCAACGCCAAAAACATCGCCCGCACCCACATGATTTCCTACGACCTGCCGTCCCTGTCCATGGACGTGCTCAAGGCCAAACTGTTCGCCCCCGGTCTGGAATGGGTGACCCGCTGGGTGTGCACCGGCAGCTTTCTGCGCCGTTACAACATGGTCCCGGGCGTGAAGGACGGCATGTTCCTGCCTTCGCCCGTCTATGAAATCACCCTCAAGGACGACGCCGCGGGCGATCCGCTCATCGTTCCCTCCGCCCTGGTGGCCCTCGGCATCGTGGACGGCGCGATCATGGACGAAATGTTGGACAGAAACGCCGCCGTCATGGATGCCGTCCGCGCCATGTTCACGGCTCGGGGCCTGGATCTGTGGGACATCAAGATCGAGTGGGGCATGGACGAACAGGGCCGTCCCATGATCATCGACGAAATCTCCCCCGGCTGCTGCCGCGCCTTCAAGGCCGGCACCCGCGAACGCGTGGCCGGACGGGAACTGGCCGAACTGTTCCGGAGCTAGAATCAAAGCCCCTTGCCGCGGGGCGGAACGCCGTTCCGCCCCGCGAAACATCCAACGCCGAGGCGGCCCGGCGCGGACTTTGCTCCGGGCCGCACGCACATCTATTGAACTCTGTACATCGCGTATATTTCTTCCACGCCGATACGCCTGCCCAGCATGGAAAAAATTTCTTTGGCTCGGCGCTCAAACAAAAGCGTTATCATCCGACGCACGTCTTCTTCGGTCCCATAGTGAATTTGATTATGGCAATGACTGCACAGGGAAAAAATATTCTGTTCCCGGTCCAGACTCACATCGAAATCGTCCGTCTTGGCCAGGGGGATAAGATGGTGGGGTTCCGTGTAGGCATGGGAAAGGTCCCTTTTCATAAAAGACGGATGAGCCGGATCGATTTCACACCGGTGTTCCGCTCTGGCGAGAGCGCGGGCAGCAATGACGGGATCGCGGCGATATATGTTTCTGCCGCCAAAACGCCGGACAGCATTTCCTTTGGGCAAGGGCCCGGCCGTCAGCACGATTTCCCCGCAGGACGGCACGCCGCCCACCCTCACCACACTGCCTAGCAAAACCTGATCCGCCGTGTCCTCCGGGTCCGATTCCATTTGATATATTTTCTGTATAAAAGCCGGCATCAGGCACGGCAGGTCGGATAACGGGGCCTTTCTGGCGTCTTCCAACGCTTGATAAAAAAATTCTTTTCCTTTGTTCGTTATCAACCAATCTCCGGGGCTATCTCCGTCCAGATATCCCGCATCTTTCAGATGTTCGCGCTCATACGCGAAATTATTCCTCCATTTCATTTCAGGACGTGATGTCAGCATTTCATCATTATCGTCGTTTTTATACCAATACGCCTTATCCTGAATATGTTGGAGCACTACCCGTTTGGGGCCTCCTCCATCCAGTTCCATCAGGCTGTACAACAGCACCAGTTGCATCTGATCTTTGTTGGTCACAGGGCCTCGCTTATGGTGGAAGTCTTTGCGCCGGACAACGCGGGCCGGTCAATGGCCTGCTGCAGAAACCATGTCTGAACCTCAGTAAGCGCCTTCCCTGCTTCCGGGGTGGAACCATTTTTCCATTCAATGAAAGCGTGAAAGGCTTCTCCTATCTCTTGCTGCCGCTCAAGCGGCGGATAGTACATGTTGATGCGGGCTATATGCCGATTATTCAAACTTGCCCGCGAGACGGGTATGAAAGGAACATTCTCCCTGATCTGGCTTAAATACAAGCCGGAACGAAAATACGCGGCAGCATAGGCGGGGTCGATTTCGTCCGGTCGGACGGGACGCAGGCGTTTGGCAAAGCCGGTATATACGGCTTCGGAATCCTGAAGAGCCACACAGCCCAGCCCCAACGCCTCCAGCGTCTCGCTGGTTCTGTTTATAATCACGTCGCCGCGCCGTATGCGGTACAGTTCCTGCCTGTCGGCGGAGAGGCGGACCCGGCGTAAAAACGCCCCGGGAAGAAAAGGAGAACGTATAATTGTCTTTACATCTAAAAACGGAACACCGTCCCCAAAGGCGTCCCCGGATACGGCCACGCCCCCGAATATTGTGTATAAGGCCGTCAACGGGGCTTTTTGCCAGACGCAGGGCCGCTCTCGCCCCCATATTTCCAGGCACGCCAGCAGAGCTTCATACCCCCGGCATTGCTTCAGTTTTTCCAGGCAATCATCCCACGAAGACACGGAGCCTTCTTCAGAAAGCCAGTGGGTACGGCGAGACCGTATATATAAATGGGGACTCAATCCATACTCCGCAGCGGCTATTTCCTTGCGCGTGGCCACACCGCTCCAGTCGCTTGTGGACTCACCTTCGTTTCTAAAGTCCATAACGAGTTGCATTACCCGACTATAGGCTTCCTCCGGCGCATTTTTGCAAAGCTTTGGCTCCATCCTTCCGGCATCAACGAACAATACCGGCGCATCCGGAGTGTTCCGCCTCGCTTTGTCCAGCAGCCAGAGGCAAAACGGAACTCGTGAGTCAAAAAGCAGTCCCGGGGGAAAGGTTATGACGGCTTCCACCACGCCGGATTCGACCATGTTTATCCGAATGTCCTGCTCTCTGGGGTCCGTGCCGATCAAGGTGCTGACGGGCAAGAGGACGGCCGCTTTTCCCTCCTGCCGGAGGCCGGCAAGGCAATACTGCAACCAGGCAAAATTGGCGTTCGTCCCCGGCGGCACGCCGTAGTCCCATCGCTTATCCCGGGGTTCGCGCCTATCGTCATGCCAGTGGGAAACATTGAACGGGGGATTGGCCACCACATGATCCCAGTTTCCCCACTCAAGCCGCTTTTCTCCGATCGGGTTTGCCGGCGGATTTTCCGTAACGGCGCCTTCTCCACGCAACAGAGAATCCATCCAACACAAGGCGGTAAAAGCTCCATCCGCCTTTCGAGCGTTGCCGCCCGCTTCCGGAGCGCTTTCCAAAAGCTCGCCATGCAGTTCATACGCCGCCCCGCCTTTGGGGTTCAACACGGGGCCGAGACTCCGGACCAAGGCCGCGGGCGCGCTATACGTCGCCCCTTTGTCGATATGCTTCGCCATGGCCCGTTTCACCGTCTGTTCCAGTGCCCGCCGAGACAGGAGAGGGGCGCACGGAATGGTGGAGAACATCTCCACGAGCTTCCGCAACATCAACATGTTCGACGAGGTAAAGCGTTTCGTGTCCATGAGCTCCTGGACGAACGGGAGCTTCTCTTGCAGAGAAGCCAGGATATTGAGGACGGCGTCGGCAAGTTTGGCATCCGGCATGTGGACGAGCCGTTCCCACAGATCCGTCACGAGACTCTCCGGACAGGGGGCCTCTTCCAACGTACTCCGGCCGGGCGGAAAACAAGATAGGGAAACCGCCCGTATCAACAGCAAACCGACAAAGACTTCTCTGGGCACAAAACTCTGCGCTTGATCTATTTTTCTTTGCCACGTGCGAAGATATGTTCCGGCTTCGTCCATTTTTCCACTCCGTCATAAGACATTGCAGAACAAAGAAATGCAATAATGGTATGATATAGCCCTGCGTAACGCCTCCGGGCATCCTCTCATGGTTTAAATAACGATAAAATGTAAAAAAAGGAAAGTGGAAAAAGGACGTCAGTCAACTCAACATAAGACGCGTCCGCCCTGGAACGGTCGCCGCTCCGGCATTCCGGCGCTTACCAAAAAAGAGGAGCTGCCGATTTTATCGACAGCCCCGAAAACCGGAAACAGGTCATACCTTAAACCGTCGTTGCTCGGCTGATTTTTTTGCGCTTTATCATGGTCGACCGCACCGGCAAGCTCTCCGAACAACGGGCAAGGCACCCGCGTGTCCGCCCAATAAGGCGATCCGGACCGTCCCGCCCGCGACGCTACTTTGCCGCCGTTTCCAGTTGGCGGGCGTAGTGGTGGACGCCGTTGGCGATGCCCTCGGCCAGGGCGTCGCGGTATGCGCTCTGACGCAGGCGCTTGGCTTCGGCGGCGTTGGTGCAATATCCCACCTCGACCAGCACGCCGGGCATGGACGAACCTATAAGCACATGGAAGGGCGCGCCCTTGGTGCCGCCGCTTTTGGCGGGCTGGCCGCGCTTTTTCAGTTGGGCCAGGGTCTGTGTCTGCACGCTGGAGGCCAGCCGACGCGATTCCTGCATACGCGAATCCAGAAGCATATCGGCCAAAATTTCCTCCATCTCGCCCAGGCCGCGATTGGACCCCGCGTTTTCCACGGCGGCCAGCCGCACGGAATCCTTGGTTCCCGCCAGATCGAGGTAGTAGGTTTCCACGCCCGATACCTCGGGCTTGGGGCTGGCGTTGACGTGGATGGACACGAACAGATCGCCCTTGTGCTTCACGGCCAGGCGTGAACGGTCGGACAGCGACACCCAGGTGTCGCGATCGCGGGTGAACACCACGTTGTAGCCCGCCGCCCGCAGCACGTTGCCCACGCGCCGGGCGATATCCAGGCTTACTTCCCGTTCCACGATGCTGTTGTGCATGGTACCGGGGTCCTTGCCGCCGTGGCCGGGATCGATGACCACGGTCCGCACGCTGAGGCCCAGTTGAGCAGCCACGTTGGACGAGGTCGCGGGCTTGACCGCCGCCGTTCCGGAGGACGCGGGAGCCTTGTCCGGCCGCCCCACCTGGATGCCCTGGGCCAGGGCCTTGGGCGCGCCCGTAGCCTCAATAATGATCCGGAAGGGCGACTTTTCGGCCCGCACCGTGTAACGTTGAAGTTTGTCGAAATCGAGCAGGATGCGCGTTTTGCCCTGGGAGGCCGTGTAATCCACGGCATAGCGACTGAAAATGCCCATCTTGGTATAGCGCGCGCCCGACTTGAGCTTGTCGCCGGGCGTGGCGTCCGTGAGATCCAGAGTCAGACGGGCCGGACGGTCGCTTTTGGAATCGGCCGCCTGGTGCTGAATGCGCCAGCTTACCGGCTTGTCCACGGAAATCACAATGCGCACCACGTCCTTGTCTTTGATCTGAGGCGTGATCTGGGCCACCCGCGCCCCTTCGGCCACGGATTTGACCACCGGGGCGGGCCCCAGCGAGGCCACGGCGCTGCCGTCCAGACCGGCCAGGTACTCGCGGGCTTTGGGCGCATAGTCGGATTTGGCGTATTTTTTGCCGATGGTCCCCAACAGGGAGCGGGCGCCCTCGTCGTCGCGCATCAGCTCCTTGCGCACCACCGCCGCCCGGTACAGGGCGTCGTCGGCCAGCACGCTGGAGGGATGCTTTCGGGCCACGGATTCAAAGCGCGCGGCGGCGTTCTGGGCGTCCTTGCGCACGAAGGAACGCCGGGCCATTTCCTCCAGGGCCTCGGCCGATCGAAACAGGGCCGCCGGACGGTTGATCCAGTCCGAATGGCTCTCATACACGTCCATGAAGTCGTCGGCTATCTTCAGCCAGGAATGCCGGTACTGGGCCCGCTTTTCATCGCCGCGCAGGCGCGACAGCTCGACCTTGGCCTTTTCGTAGGCTTCGGGTTCGGCGGCGGACGCGGGCCGGGCCACGGCCAGACACAACGTCAGCGCGATCAACGCGGCCCACACCGCCCTTAGAGCATTTTGCTTTTGAAATTGCCCGGTTTCAAAAACGGCGCTGCCGTCATTTCGCCTGAAAAGCGTGGCTTTCAGGCTCATTCGGCGCGGGCGTCCGCTTCCGCAACCGCCGGAGCGGTTGCCGTTTTCAACAGCAAAGCGCTCTAGTCCGTATTTCATGCGCATAGCCTCCCCGTATCTGTCCTATCGACAAAAAACGACCGAACTTAAACCCCACGCCGTCCCGCTCCGCGACAAAGACGAAAAAAGACGCGCGGCGCTCCGACCTTGTGTCGTTTCCGCCACGGCAATATTGCAAAATACGGGCCAGGAAAAAAATACCCCCCCTGCTCTCGCACTGGCCCAAGGCCCTTGCCGCGACCGGCGGCTCGACAGCCCGCCGCGATGGAGCATTTTGCCGGGGGGGGATCGGCGGCGACGCGCCGATCCGTCACGGCACGATGCGGGTTCCGGCCCGGCCGCGCAGGGCATCGCCCATGCGGTCCAGGCTGGTGATGATGCCCGTGCCTCCGCTCGCTTCCACAAAATCGGCCAGGGCCCGCACCTTGGGTTCCATGCTGCCCTTGGCGAACTCGTCCGCCCGGATATAGGCCCGCGCGCGGGCCACGGTCATGCTGTCCAACCAGGTTTCGTCCGGGGTGTTGAAGTGCAGAGCCACGCGATCCACGCCCGTAGGCAGGATCAGCATGTCCGCGCCCAGACGGCGGGCCAGCAGACTGGAGGAAAGGTCCTTGTCGATGACCGCCTCCACGCCCTCCAAATCGCCCTGCTGGTTGCGGATAACCGGAATGCCCCCGCCCCCCAGGGTCACCGTCAGGTAGCCCTGACGCACCAGGTGGCGGATGGGCTCCAGTTCCACAATGGCCCTCGGCTCGGGCGAAGGCACCACCCGCCGCCACCCCCGGCCCGCGTCCTCCACAATGCTCCAGCCGTGCAACAGGGCCAGACGTTCGGCCGTCTCGCGGTCGAACCACGAGCCGATGGGCTTGCCGGGGCGGGCAAAGGCCGGATCGTCGCGGTCCACCAGGGCCTGGGCCACCAGAGCGATGGGTTCGCCGGGCAGGCCCCGGCGTCGGAATACGTTGCGCAGAGCCTTGCAGAACATATACCCCACCGCGCCCTGCACGTCGGCCCCGGCATAGTCCAGCGCCACGGGCGCCACCTGACCGTCGGCCAGTTCGGACCGACGCATGACGAAGCCCACCTGCGGCCCGTTGCCGTGGGTCAGGACCACGTTCCAGCCCTGTTCCACGATGTCCGCCACCCGTTCCGCCACCGTGCGGGCCACTTCGTACTGATCCGGGATGGATACCCGCTCCTTGTCCCGAATGAGCGCGTTTCCCCCCACCGCTATCACCGCCAGTTTCCGCATATAACCACCTTTTATTCCTACTTCAATGTTCCTGGCGGCAACTTGCGTTGCCGCAAAGGCAGCCCGTGTTCCACACGGGCCAAAGGCAGGCTTCGGCCGACACTGGCGGAAGCGCGCCGGAACAAATCAAGAATTTGTTCCGGCTCCGCTTCGCGCGACCTTGGTCCGCTCCTCGCCCCCCACCATGCCGCCTTCCAGGCGGCGGGGGGTCGTCGCTCCAAACGCGCTGACGCGCGTGCCTCCGGCGGTTAAAGGATGTTGTTTTACTCTTCCTTCTCCACATCCGCGGCCAGGGCCTCCAGGGCCCGGGTGAAGCAGGCAAGGGGGGCGTGGGTGAGGCCCGCGCCGATCTGCCCCACGCCCGCCTCCTTATGGGCGATGCCGGTATTGATGACGGGCAAAATGGAGGTGTCCACGACCTTGCGCACGTCGATACCGGCGGCCGTGGGGGCGAAATTGAGCATGGGCAGGGTGAAGGCGGGGTTGCGGCCGAGGGTGATATGAGTCATGCGGCGCGAGTTGAGGCGGGCGTCGGCCACGGTGCCGCCCACAAACTGGACGATGGCCGGGGCTGCCGCCATGGCGAAACCGCCCAATCCGGCGCTTTCGGTGATGGCCGAGTCGCCGAGGTCGCGGGCCGCGTCGTCCGGTCCGTAGCCCGGAAAAAAAAGACCGTCCACAAACGGGGATTCGGCCTGAAACCAGCGATTGCCCAGGCCGGACACCCGAATGCCGAAGTTGACCCCGTTGCGGGCCATAGCCGTCACCAGGGACGAATGGGGCACGCCGTGGGCCGCGTCCAGCATACACTTGCAGGCCGCCATCGACAGATTGAGGAAAAAGTGGTCGTTGCCCGCAATAAAGTCCAAAGCGTCGCGCGCCCGCCCCGGTTCCACGGGATTGCCGCCCTTGCCGCCGCTCAGGACGGCCGGAACCAGCTTGCGGAACAGCAGAGAGGTGGCCGCCGCGTTGCGGTTGTGGACCTCGTCGCCCATCAGCAGAGCCTGGGCCATGAGGGGTTTGAGCTCCAGCCCGCCCAGACGCTCCACGGCGTCGGCCAGCACCGGGCCGAGCACGTCGCGCATCCAGCGCAGACGGCTCAGCACTTCGTCGTCGTAGGCCCCGAAACGCAATACCTTGCCCAGCCCCTCGTTGAAATTGCAGTAGGCGCGGTTGCCGCCGTCGGCGTTTTTCACCACCCACACCGGCATGGACGGACTGATGACCCCGGCCATAGGCCCCACCGCGTGATGCTGGTGACAGGCGTCCAGAGTCACGCCGCCCTCGTCCAACAGCCGGTCGGCCGCGTCGGCGTCGTCGGCCCAGCCCTCGAACAGCACGGCCCCGACAAGCGCGCCCCGCTGGGGGCCGCTCATGTCCTCCCAGGCTATGGGCGGGCCGGAATGCAGCAACATGCGGCCGTTCAGGCCGGGGATGTCGTCGCCCGCCACACCCACGCGTTCCAGCACGGGCGAAGCGGCCAGATAACGGGCGAAGGCCGTTTGATTGGCCTCCTCCACGGCGGGGTGGGCGGTCAGCCGGGCCAGCTTCCAGGCCAGGTCGGCGTCGCCCTCCGCCGGGGGCCGCCAGTCGCAGACCGAAACCGGCACGTCCAGCGCAGACAGGGTATCGGCAAAACTTTCCAAACCCACGTTGAACACGTGGAGGGGACGAGACAAAAAATCGCGCAGGGGGGCGCTCATGATGGACCTCCGACCGCATGGGGGCGCGCCGCGGCCTGGCGCAGAATCAACAGGGCGAGCATGACGGCCTGAGCGTTGCTTTCGCACAGGCGCACGTCCTCGCGTTCCAGAACGGCGCACTGTTCGGAAAAGCGCTGGGGATCGGCCTCGGTGCCGCATACCGAGGCCACGAACACGGGCGGACGGACGCGGGCGTCGGCGGCCGCCGCGCGGGCGGAGGCCACGGCCCGGGCCAGTTCGCCCGCCGGGTCGGGATTCGAACCGTAGCCCAACACCACATCGAGCAAGATAACGCCGGTTTCGGGGTCGGCGGCCTCTTCCACCACGCGGGCGTTGCGCGGAGCGGGGTCGATCATGGGATGGGGCCGCCCGCGCGTGAATTCGTCGTCGCCCAGGTCAAGCAGGGTGTGGGCCCGGCTTTTCCAGGCCGATTCCAGGGGCTTCGCCCGCCCGAAGGGCGTGTTGGAGTACAAAGGCTCCAGCAGGTTCTGAAGGAGAACCTGGGCTTCGTAACAAAAGGTGCCGCCGGTGTAGAGCCCGCGCAGAAAACGGCGTTCGGCGGGCAGAAAACGGGCCGCCGCCGCGGCCCGAAGCCGGAGATCGGGGTCGTCGGGCCCGGCGCCGACGAAATCGGCGGGACGGCCTGCGGCCAGAGCCACGGCCCGGTGGGCGGCTTCCTCCAGGGTGGCCGCGCCGTACAGCGCGTCCCCGCTCAAAGGCTCGTCCGCGCCCAGAAAAGAAACCACCACAGGCTTGCCGCAGGTCCGGGCCGCGTCCAGCACGCGCCGGGCCACTTCGGGCGCGGGCGGCTTGGCGGCCAGCACGATGACCCGGGTGCCCGGGTCGGCGGCCAGGGCGTCCAGACCGGCCAGCATGGACAGACCGCCCACCTCGGCCGACACGTCGCGGCTGCCCGTGCCCAGGGCATGGGACACGCCTCCGCCCAGGCGGTCGATGAGGCAGGTGATCTGCTGGATGCCCGTGCCGGACGCGCCCACCACGCCGATGTCGCCGCGTCGCACGACGTTGGCGAAGGCCAGGGGCACGCCGCCCACGATGGCCGTGCCGCAGTCCGGACC
This sequence comes from uncultured Desulfovibrio sp., assembly GCA_900541395.1. Classification (GTDB taxonomy): domain Bacteria; phylum Desulfobacterota; class Desulfovibrionia; order Desulfovibrionales; family Desulfovibrionaceae; genus Mailhella; species Mailhella merdigallinarum. The sequence goes on along the minus strand of UQJT01000022.1, from coordinate 22,517 downwards.
CATGACCAGCAGATGACGCTCCCGCGCCTCGCGCTTGAGGTCCTTCTCCTGCTCCAGGGGAACGTTGTCGGAAAAAATCAGGGTGTGCAGCCCGGCGCGCAGGGCCTTGAGAGCTTCGGCCCCGGCAAACTCGCCGGGGGTGGATATGAGGGCCAGCCGAGCCTCGCCCGCGTCCTCCGAGGCGTTGCCGAAATCGCCCCCGGACGCTTCCGCCCCGGACGATTCCGCGGCCGCGCGCACGGCGTCCAGCAGCGAGGCCGGAACATCCGCCCCCTCGCCCCCTTCCTCCCCGGAGCGGGATTCGCCCTGAGTCAGGGCCTGCCCGGCCGCCTCGTAAGCGGCGGCCAGGGCGTCGGGTTCGCCCCGCGCCACAAACACGATATCGCCGGGCGCGGCCGGAGGAGGAGCGTCCACCAGACCGCTGTCCACCAGCAGGTCCATATTGGCGGGCGTCCCCATGAGCAATGAGGCCTGGTCCACGCCGGGCCGGGCCGCCAGGTCGGCGGACAAACGCATAAGCGCCACGGAGTCGCGGTACAGATGCGGAAAATACCGGATGTCTGTCTGCATATCAGCCTCTTTGTTACCCGGCCGGGCGCGGCCCGGCCATGCTCAGCGCGCGTCGCGCCAGGGTCGTACCAGCCACAGGGCGGCCAGCAACCCGTACGCTCCTTCCCGGCCCGATCCGGCCCCGAAGGCCAGGGCGTCGTCCAGGGAGCAGCGCAGTCCCTCATCCGCATTGTTCATAGCCCGCCGGGGGGCGGCCCCCGGATGCAAAGCCAAACACAGGGCGGCCAGGGGCTGATGGAAGCGCCCGGCCAAGGCGTCGTCCAAAAAGGCGCGACTGACCTCGGTGGTGCGATCCAGCAGCGGCGGCAGGTTTTCGCGCAGTTCGTGCAGACGGCGCAGGGCCTCGGCGCTGTAAGCGCGGGAGGCGTGCAAACCGCACAAAAAGCCGATCAACATATCGTCCCCGGCCGGGGTAAGGCCGGGGCCCACGCCCACCACGTCGCGCAGGGTCCCGGTGCCCGCCGACCACAAGTCGAAGCGGCGGTATACCTCGTCGCCCCAGGGTTCGGGGTGTTCGGCCTCGCCCAGCATTCGGGCGGCCCGGCGCAACAGGCGGCCCGAGGCCGGGCCCCGGACCACCAGCGAAGGGGTGTGCCAGCGTTCGGCCAGGCCCAGGTTCAACCGGGGCAGGTCCGGGCCGCAGTCCAGCACGCCGCCTTCACAACGCACTTCCACCGGCCGTTCCTTTCCCTCGGCGTCGGAAGAGGCGTCTTCGCTCCAGGCCCGGCGCAAACGTTCGAACACTTCCGGGTCCAGGGCCACGCAGCGTTCGCCCATGTTGCGGGGCGAATCCAACAGGGTCAGCAGAAGGGGATATGCCGGTTCTCCCTCGGCGGGCGGGCGCAGGAACACGTTGGCCGCATGACCGAACACGCCCCGCACCTCCCCCCGCCACGAGGGGGGAACCTTTTCCCCCACCAATACCGGACGATGCAACTCGGGCACGGCTCGCCTCCCTCAGGACAGAGCCGCGACGACGTTTTCGCTGCTGCTCACCCAGCCGAAAATGCCGCCCTGGGCCTTGATCATCTCCAGCCCCACGCGCTGGAATTCAGGGAAATACGAACCCGTGGCGTCGGCCACCACCACGCACTCGAAGCCCCGGTCGTTGGCCTCGCGCACCGTGGTGTTCACGCACACCTCGGTGGTCACCCCGCACACGATGAGGGAGCGGATATCCCTGTTCATGAGCAGAGCCAGCAGGTCCGTGGCCCAAAACGCGCCCTTGCCGGGCTTGTCCACCACGGATTCGCCCTCCACGGGGCGCAGCTCGGGGATGATGTCGTGGCCCTTTTCGCCGCGCACCAGGATGCGGCCCATGGGCCCCACGTCGCCGATGCCCGTGGCCAGACGGCCGCGCTCCTTCTTGGTGGGGGGCAGGTCGGCCAGGTTGGGAGCGTGCCCCTCGCGGGTATGGATGACGAACAACCCGGCCTTGCGGGCGGCCTCCAGCACCTTGCGGGCGGGTTCGATGGCCGAGCGCAACAGGGAAACGTCGTTGCCCAGACTGGCCCCGAAGCCGCCCGGTTCCATGAAATCGCGCTGCATATCGATCATAAGCAGGGCCGTATGCTCCGGCTCGAAAACAAATTCGTACGGTTCGGCCTGTATGGTTTTGGTCATGGCTTTCTCGCTGGTTTGAGGTTGGGAGGCGCGGTCCGGCCGCCGCTCCATGTAAGCCCGCCAGTCCGCCCAGGCGGAGATGTCGGGGTGACGACGGGCCTGGGTGCGGGGGTACAGCATCCCCTCCACCACCCGACCGTCCTCCAGGGTCACGGCCCCCACATACAGAAACGGGGGCTCGCCCGCCTGCACGCGTTCCAGCAGGCTTTCGTCCAGGCGGTACAGTTCGCCCGCCACGGACACGCCGGGTTCGTCGCCCTCGGCGGGGTCGGCTTCGTACATGCCGGGGTGAACGTCGTCGATGGAATGCAGGCGGTACAGGGGCGCGGTGCGGAAAGCGCCCGCGAATTCCGCGCCGTCCAGGTTGCCGTGCAGGGCCAGGCCGCGCATGAGGGTGCCGTTGACAAACAATTCGTGCATGGCTCTACCCCCGCCGCGCGTCGTCGGATTCGTACACTTCGACCACCACCGTGTCGCCCCCGTCCGCCGCGTCGGCGGCAAGCGCCGCGCCCTCGGACGGCAGGTCCTTGTCGATGGGCGACCAGTCCAGGGGCCGGGGCTCGCGGGCGGCCATCCAGGCGAAGAGCAGGGTCATGAAGGCGTAGCCCAGGCTGACGCCGGGCGAGGCGTTGACCGCCAGTTGCGAGGCGTGGATGAAGCCGAAGAAGGACAACACGGCGGCCACCCCCGCGTATACGGCGGCCCAGTGGAAGCGCCGTTCAATGGCGAACACGGCTATGGCCCCCAGCAGCAGGCCCGCCAGCACAGCGCCGCCGCCCAGTTTTTCCAGGCCCAGGTAAAGGACGTTGCCCTCGGCCAGCTTGGCCAGGCCCACGTCGAAAGCGCCCGCGCCCGCAGCGCCCAAGGCGTTGTCGATCTGCCCCTTGGCCCATTCCGCGATGTTGGGGATAAGGGCCAGAACAATGGCCGGAGCGTGGGCCGGGGGCGTGACCTGGAAGGCCTGAGCGCCGATGACCAGGCCGATGTAAAGAAGGATGGGCAGGATGGCGACCAGGGGAATGACCGACAGCAGCAGCGCGGTCAGACCGAAGAAGCAGACCACGGCAATACATACGCCCGTGACCAGGGAATAGCCGATGCGGCCGCCCACGGCCTTCCAGCCGGGTTGGCCGATATACACGGCCGGGGGAAAGGGCGAGCCCAGAAAGGCCCCGGCCACCGCGCCCAGACCGTCGGCGATGAGGATGGCGCGCAGGTTGTAGTCGTCGCCCGCGGCGGAGGCGGATTCCACGTTGTTGATGGCCTCGGTGAAGTTGTAGATGCCGAGGGGAATGGCCGTGACCAGCAGGGGCCATACCTCGTTCATGGGTACGCTGAGCACGTCGCCGGAAAAAATGGGGGGATAAAAGCTGAACTGCGCCACGGCCTCGCTCACGGCGGCGGGCTGCATGAGGTCGCTCCAGCCGAGGGCGGCCGCGCCCCAGGCCAGCACCGTGCCCACGATGACGGCGGCCAGGCCACCGGGCAGATTGAAGGGCATGCGCACGTTGGCCACCCACGACAACAGGATGATGGCGAAGCACACCAGGCCGATCCACGGCGTTTCCCACATCTGGAAGGCGGGGCGCAGGGCGATGAACGTGATGGACACCCCGGCCAGGGTGCCCAGCATGGCCGCGCGCGGGGTATACTTGCGGATGGTCGGCCCGATGAAGGCGCCCAGCAGCACGATGATGCCGATGATCAGCGCCCAGATGAGCCCCAGCTTCCAGGCCAGGATGGCGTCGCCGGTGCGCAGATAGGTGGGCAGCATGACCAGAAAGACCACGATGAACATGTGGGGCACGCTGGGGCCGTAAGGCATGGCCGTAACGTCGGCGCGATTTTCGCGCTTGACCATGCGCCAGGCCAAATAGGCGTAGAACAGGTTGCCGAGCGGCAGGGCCAGGCCCAGGGCGGGCAGAATGCGGCCGAACACGGTGTCGTTCGGCAGGTGGACCACGCCCAGCGCGAGGCCGGTCAGCACCAGCACGTTGAGCAGCACATTGGTGAAAAAGCCGAAAAAGGCGTTCCAGTCGCCGGGCACCCACAAGCGGGGCCGCACCTCCGGAATCATTGTCGTTGCCATACATCCTCCCGATATGGCCGATGGGCCGGGTCGATAACGCGCCGGATCGGCGATGCCGCCGGGCTACCTTCCTGCCTAGCGGCCGGGGGATGCGGGAGCAATGACAATACCCCGGATGATGGTGATAAAAAACGCGGCCACAAGGGAGACGAGCGACGGCAAAGCGACGCCCGGCCAGGCCCGAAAGCCCGTCTCACCCTCGTCTGATTTATGAGAGCCCCGCCCCCCCTCTGGAGCGTTTTGCCCCTGAAAATGTCCGCGGGTCGGAACCCTGTGTTCCGGCCCGCGGATTTCACGCCTCCATCGGAGCTATACCCGCGCATGAATCGCGGCTGCTCCGACGCCGCGGCGTCCTTAGCCGTCAGCGCGAAGCGCGTTACGGATAAGCGGAGAAAAGAAGAATTTCGCTTCGCTCGACTTCGGGAGCATTTTCAAGCTGAAAATGCTCTGAGGACGCGAAGCGACAAGGGAAAACGCCCGAAGGGGCCCCGCGGGCCATGGCCGCAACCGAACTTGCGCGAGCGCGGATACTGGCGACAACGGCGCGGGCCGGGAGCGAACCGCGAAAGCCCGGCGGCGCGGGCATAACGCCGAACGGCGGGCGAATCGGGAACACGCGGGCGTCTTCCGACAAAAAAAGCCCCCCGCCGTCTCTTGCGGACGGGGCGAAGGGCCGGGGAAAACCGAACGGCGGCCGCGCTTCCGGCACGGCGAAAGGCAGGTTTGGAACGACGCCGACGGAAGCGCGCCGAAACAAAGCGCAAGTTTGTTCCGACTCCGCTTCGCGCGACTCCGGCCCGCTCCCCGGCTCCGCCGCCGATGCCCGCACCCCCCGCAGGCGACGAACGAGGCGGGCCCCCTTCGGGCGGCGGCGCTCGCGCCTCCGGCGCTTATAAAGTATTATTCGCGGGGCACGGGTATATGGAATTTACGAATCTTGGACCACAGGGTGCTGACATGCATCCCCAAAATGACGGCCGCGCCGTTTTTGCCCGCCACGCGGCCCCGGGTATGGCGCAATACCTTCTGAATATACCGGATGGTGTACTCGTCCAAAGTCAGGAAGCCTTCCCCGCCGGATGCGGCCCCCTCCGACCTGTCCTCGTCGTCCTCGGTATAGCGCTTCAGTTTTTTCAGGGCCTCGGTATTGCGCAGATCGACGCGCTGCCGCTCGTCCATATTGCTGACGGCCAGGATCAGAGCGGGCCGGATAAGACGGCACAACTCCACGTGGTCCTCGGTATAGCGATCCCGGCCGTAGGCCGAGACGGACAGGTACAACATACGGTCTTTGTAATACAAAAGAGGTATGCGGATGGAGCTTGCGGGCTGCGTGTGCACTTTGGCGTAAAACTCGGCGAACGCGTCATCCTCATGCTGGAGATGGATGTCGAAATCGTCGCCGTATGCCGATTCATGGATACAGCGATCCAGAACCTCCGGATCGATATCCACCGTATCCGGTCCCGCCGCGGTGGAAGTAAAAGCATATTCGGCAATCTTGACTATTCTGTAATCAAAAAACACGTACGCGCCCACCGAGGTGACCGGCATATAATTCCGAAAAAACATGGCCAGGCGCTCGACAAATTCAGGATATGTCACGTGGTTCAGGGTAGCCACAATCATGGAATGGAGAATATCCTCAGTACTGTGCTTCATACATTACCGCCTTATCCCAGTATCTTGATATCGGTTGTCAAAAACACAAAAGATGCGACACATTCTTATGTTTCGACATGATATGACAGTACAAGCTTTCCCGGAAAATTACCGGATAAAGCCTCAAACCGTATCACCCCCCAGAGTTCTTTTCCCCGCGGCGTATTCGGAAACTTGGTTTTTTCTGTGAATTGAGATACGGAAGGAGTACACACTAACACATTTTTATTATTATTTTCAATAGTTATATACCATATACAAATTCTGCATATAGCAATGTCGAGCATCGTCGAACACAATATTCAATATTTATATTTATTCAGAAAAATAGTGAATTATATAGCATAGCATTGAACGCAAAAAGCAGCTTCCGGATGCCGTTTTCAAAACATTGCCCTCGCGTTTGCGGGGAGCGGTGTCGTCCGAAAGAAGCGAAGCGCTCAGCCCCGGGGCAAAGGCTCCGGCGCCAGGCGGTCGAACGTCTCCACGTTCATGGGGCGGCCGAACAGATACCCCTGGATATAATCCACGCACAGGGGTTTCACCAGGCGCATTTCCTCATCGCGTTCCACGCCTTCCAGGCACACCTCGATGCCGACATGGTGGCACAGTTCGACGATAAAGCGGATAAACGTCTCGTCGAACTTGCTGTGCAGGATGTCGCGCACAAAGGCTCGGTCGATTTTCACCAAATCCACGGGCAGGGTTTTCAGCATTCCCAGCGAGGAATAGCCGGTGCCGAAGTCGTCCATGGCGATGCGGATGCCCAGGCCGCGCAGCCCGTCGAACAGGGCGCGGACCGCCTGGTCGCCCTGGATCACGCAGCTTTCGGTGAATTCCACCATCAGACGGGCCGGGTCAAGTTTCAGCTTGTCCAGCGTGGACCGGATAAAGGGCAGCATATCGTCCGATGTGGCCTGCAGGTAGGACAGGTTGACGCCGACCGTCAAACGGGGCCATTTTTCCGCCCATAGTTTGCACTGCCGGGCGGCTTGCCGGAACACCCAGCGCCCGAAGGGCACGATAAGGCCGCTCTGTTCGAGCAGGGGGATGAATTCGCCCGGCGACACCGCCCCGTATCCGGGGCAGGTCCAGCGGGCCAGGGCCTCGGCTCCCTTGAGTCCGCCGTCCGCCGTCACCTGGGGCTGATAGTACAGCTCAAAGCCCTCATAATCGCGTTCGATGCACTCCCGCAGCAGCTCGGTGAGCTCCAGCGACCGCCGCTGATTTTCCACCAGTTCGCGCCGGAAAAAGGTCAGACGATTCTTGCCCGACCGTTTCGACGCCTCCAGCGCGGACCCGGCGGACCGCATCAACCCTTCATAGTCGCGGGCGTCGTCGGGATATCCGGCCGCGCCCGCCGACAGGGTGCAAAAATATTTTTTCCCCTCATATTCGCGCTGATGGCGGAACCCTTCGGCCAGAGCCCGGTACACGGCGGCGATCTCTTCGCGGCCTCCCTGGAACAACGCCCCGAATTCATCCCCGTCCAGACGATACAAAGCCGCCCCGGCGGGCAGGGCCGCCAGCATGCGCTGGGCCGCCTGACGCAACACCTCGTCCCCGAAGCTGCGGCCGTACAAATCGTTGACGTTCCGAAATCCGTCCAGCCCCATCAGCAGCAGGTGCGCGGAGCGCGAAGGCGGCAGCGCGTCAATGTCCTCGGCCAGCCTGAGCTTGTTGAACAGGCCGGTGACCGGATCGACTTTATTGCGCTGCCCCAGGTTGGTGATGAAGCCCGCGAACAGCGCGGGCCGCCCCAGTTCGTCCCGCTCCACCCGGCCCCGGCAGCGCACCCGCACCCATTCGCCCCGGCGGTTGCGGGCCCGGTATTCCACGCAGTGGACGTCGGCCCGGCCGTCGAGCACTATCTGGTTGGCCTCCAGAAAGGCGGCCTTGTCGTCGGGGTGGATGTGTTCGCCCCACACGGCGGCCGCGTTGTCCACCACCTCGCCCGGCAGGCCGAATTCCGCCACCATGGCCGGAGAATAGCGGAACGCCCCGCTCTTCATGTCGGAAACGTACACATAGGATTCGGTGCTGTCGGCCAAAGCCCGGTACAACAAGCGGGCGTCGCCGGGGAAGGGGTCCGCGGCCGGACCGCCGCCGCCTTTTGCGGCCAGCAGCCGTTCCGCCTCGCGGATATGGCTCTGCTTTTTCTGCTCGTACATACCGGCGTCGGCGCAGGCCAACACCTCGTCCAGGCCGCGGCCGTCCCCCTGTTCCACCTCGAATACCCCGAAGCAGAAGCCCACCCGGCAGGGCAGACGAAACGCCCGGCCCCGCTCGCCCGCTCTTTCCCGCAAGCGCTCCAGGCGCTCCACGGCCGCGCGGCGCGTGCAATGCCGGAATACGCACACAAATTCGTCGCCGCTCAGACGGAAGCAGAAGTCCGGCTCCCGCGTTTCGTCGCTCAAGCAGCGGGCCACCAGACGCAACGCGCGATCGCCCTCGGCATGGCCGTATTCGTCATTGATGGTTTTGAGAAAATCAACGTCGAGCAGGCCCACCGTCAGGGGAGCGTCGTCCTCGTCATGCAGGGCGGCTTCCAGAGCGGCCTTGCCCGCCCTCCGGTTGAGCAGGCCGGTCAATTCGTCGTGGCTGGCCTCGTCCACCAAACGCCGACTGTCGGTAACATCCAGAGACTGCTGAAAGTGCACCAAGCGCCCGTCCATCCAGGGCATAAGGCTGTCATAGTTCTCGTACACCCGACCGGTCACCCGGTTGTGCTCCTCCCATCGGTACACCGGCCGTTCGGCGGCGTGCTCTTCCAGATAGGGCACGGGGCAGAAGTCGCAACGCCCGGAACGGTCGTGTTGCAGCACCTTCCAGCAGGTCCGGCCCTCGGGCCGATCCAGGCCGAAGGCGTCGCGCATGGCGCGGTTCATATACAGGATTTCATCCGTGCGGGGATCGGATACGTAGACAAAGGCCCGCAACTGGTTCAGGGCCGTATCCAGCACGTCGCCCTGGCGGGTTCGCTCCTCGCCGTAGGTCCGACCGGCGCAGAACAACGCCAGTCCGGACGCCAGCAGGCGGGCAAAAACCCCGACCCCGGCGGGCCAGTCCGCGATGGGAACGGCGGAGCGCAACGCCAGCAGCCCGACCGGCCCCTCGGGACGCCGCATAGGCAGCGCCAGCACGCGGCTTGCGGCGGAAACGTCCGGCGCGTCGGATTGATCCGGGCCGTCCGTCGCGCCGGAAAAGGCAAAAAGCGGCAGAACCCGGGCGGGGTCGGATTCGACGCCGGAGAGCCATGCCTCGGGAACGCCCGCGCCCCCCGCCGACGCAAGTCGGGCGGTCCAGGCGGCGGGGGCCGGACCGCCGTCCGCGCGGACGGGTTCGGCCGAATGACCGCCGCCACGCAGGCGCGCCGCTTCCGCCACCTTGCCCCGGCCGTCGAAACGCAAGGCCAAAGCCTCGACCACGGACACGCGCGGGGTCAGCGTTTCGACCGCGCGCGTCAACGCCCCGGACAAGGACATATCCCAGCGCAGTCCGCTCAGGACGGCGTCAAAAGCCCGCGCGTCTTCGGGCCCCAAGCCATGCCCGTCCATACCCCAAACTCCGCGTCGGCCGCCTCTTCCCCGTGCGGGCTTCCTCCGGTCGGCCATATTTTTAATGTTAATGTCGTATTTTTATAGTCCATCGCCTGTGCCCCGTCCAGTGCCCGATTTTCAGGACACATTCGTCTTTTTGACGAAAAGGTGTTTATGGCCGCCAGGACTTACGGCCGTCTGGAAGGCTGAGTTATGGTTTTCGCTTGCCGACCGGCGACGGCAAGTTCGGCGAGGCACTGGCGGCCGCCCTTCCCGCGCGGCCAAAGGCAAGATTCGACCGCCGCCGACGGAAGCGCTGTCGTCGTCCCGTTTTTTGTGCAATTGATCAAAAACAAAAACCATGCAAAAGTCATGCTTTTATTTGCATGCGCACAAAAAATGAATTATTAAGAAGGCATGTTTCCATCTGCAGTCGTCCCGCCCGCCGCCCGACTGCGCGGCCGACGGGCGGGAGCCGCGCGAACGGCCTCTCCCTCAAGGGAAAGCTTACGAAAAAACATGTCAGCGGCTTCGCCGTCCGGCAAGCGCTCTTTTCCTCCTGAAAGGGGAAATTTCAACCCATAAAGGAATTTTTGATGAAAAAGACCTTCATCGAACAGGCGCTGGACGTGTTGCGCGAGTATATCGACCGCCGCCACGGCGGGGTGGTGTCGCGGGCGGCCAAAGCGCTGGGCTTCAAGGACCCCAGCCTGCTCAACCAATGGCTGGGCGGCACGCGCGTCCCCTCTCTTTCCACGCTGGGACCGGTGCTGGACCAGTTGGGAGTATCGCTGCACACGCCCGCGGCGAACCTGGACGACTTCGCCATGATTCCCAAGGTGGAGGCCAAGGCCGGGGCGGGCTCGTCCCTGCTGACCTCGGACCGGGTGGAGGGCCTGTACGCCTTCCGCAAGCAGTTTCTGGCCCGCATCGGCGTCAACCCCGACCATGCGGTGATGCTGGACGTCATGGGCACCAGCATGGAGCCCCTCATTCGGGACGGCGATACCATCCTGGTGGACCAATGCGCCGGCGAACCGCGCGACAACCAGATTTTCCTGGTGGGGCTGGACGGGGAAGTCATGGTCAAATGGCTGAACAAAATCCCCGGCGGCTGGTGCATCCACTCCCAAAATCCCGACGTGCGCGATGTCGACGTGGTGGGCGCGGACCTGGAATCCTTCCGCGTTTTCGGCCGCGTGCGCTGGTTCGGCCGCGTGCTGTAAGCCTCTCCGCCCGGCGAAAGCCCTCATCTCCCGCCCCGTCTCGGCCGCCGAGACCTCTTTTCCTTCCGCGTCCGCGCGCCGTCCGCGCGCCGAAGTCTCTTCCGCCCTCCCTTATCCGATATATCACCAGGGGAATGACCGACAGCAGCAGCGCGGTCAGACCGAAGAAGCAGACCACGGCAATACATACGCCCGTGACCAGGGAATAGCCGATGCGGCCGCCCACGGCCTTCCAGCCGGGTTGGCCGATATACACGGCCGGGGGAAAGGGCGAGCCCAGAAAGGCCCCGGCCACCGCGCCCAGACCGTCGGCGATGAGGATGGCGCGCAGGTTGTAGTCGTCGCCCGCGGCGGAGGCGGATTCCACGTTGTTGATGGCCTCGGTGAAGTTGTAGATGCCGAGGGGAATGGCCGTGACCAGCAGGGGCCATACCTCGTTCATGGGTACGCTGAGCACGTCGCCGGAAAAAATGGGGGGATAAAAGCTGAACTGCGCCACGGCCTCGCTCACGGCGGCGGGCTGCATGAGGTCGCTCCAGCCGAGGGCGGCCGCGCCCCAGGCCAGCACCGTGCCCACGATGACGGCGGCCAGGCCACCGGGCAGATTGAAGGGCATGCGCACGTTGGCCACCCACGACAACAGGATGATGGCGAAGCACACCAGGCCGATCCACGGCGTTTCCCACATCTGGAAGGCGGGGCGCAGGGCGATGAACGTGATGGACACCCCGGCCAGGGTGCCCAGCATGGCCGCGCGCGGGGTATACTTGCGGATGGTCGGCCCGATGAAGGCGCCCAGCAGCACGATGATGCCGATGATCAGCGCCCAGATGAGCCCCAGCTTCCAGGCCAGGATGGCGTCGCCGGTGCGCAGATAGGTGGGCAGCATGACCAGAAAGACCACGATGAACATGTGGGGCACGCTGGGGCCGTAAGGCATGGCCGTAACGTCGGCGCGATTTTCGCGCTTGACCATGCGCCAGGCCAAATAGGCGTAGAACAGGTTGCCGAGCGGCAGGGCCAGGCCCAGGGCGGGCAGAATGCGGCCGAACACGGTGTCGTTCGGCAGGTGGACCACGCCCAGCGCGAGGCCGGTCAGCACCAGCACGTTGAGCAGCACATTGGTGAAAAAGCCGAAAAAGGCGTTCCAGTCGCCGGGCACCCACAAGCGGGGCCGCACCTCCGGAATCATTGTCGTTGCCATACATCCTCCCGATATGGCCGATGGGCCGGGTCGATAACGCGCCGGATCGGCGATGCCGCCGGGCTACCTTCCTGCCTAGCGGCCGGGGGATGCGGGAGCAATGACAATACCCCGGATGATGGTGATAAAAAACGCGGCCACAAGGGAGACGAGCGACGGCAAAGCGACGCCCGGCCAGGCCCGAAAGCCCGTCTCACCCTCGTCTGATTTATGAGAGCCCCGCCCCCCCTCTGGAGCGTTTTGCCCCTGAAAATGTCCGCGGGTCGGAACCCTGTGTTCCGGCCCGCGGATTTCACGCCTCCATCGGAGCTATACCCGCGCATGAATCGCGGCTGCTCCGACGCCGCGGCGTCCTTAGCCGTCAGCGCGAAGCGCGTTACGGATAAGCGGAGAAAAGAAGAATTTCGCTTCGCTCGACTTCGGGAGCATTTTCAAGCTGAAAATGCTCTGAGGACGCGAAGCGACAAGGGAAAACGCCCGAAGGGGCCCCGCGGGCCATGGCCGCAACCGAACTTGCGCGAGCGCGGATACTGGCGACAACGGCGCGGGCCGGGAGCGAACCGCGAAAGCCCGGCGGCGCGGGCATAACGCCGAACGGCGGGCGAATCGGGAACACGCGGGCGTCTTCCGACAAAAAAAGCCCCCCGCCGTCTCTTGCGGACGGGGCGAAGGGCCGGGGAAAACCGAACGGCGGCCGCGCTTCCGGCACGGCGAAAGGCAGGTTTGGAACGACGCCGACGGAAGCGCGCCGAAACAAAGCGCAAGTTTGTTCCGACTCCGCTTCGCGCGACTCCGGCCCGCTCCCCGGCTCCGCCGCCGATGCCCGCACCCCCCGCAGGCGACGAACGAGGCGGGCCCCCTTCGGGCGGCGGCGCTCGCGCCTCCGGCGCTTATAAAGTATTATTCGCGGGGCACGGGTATATGGAATTTACGAATCTTGGACCACAGGGTGCTGACATGCATCCCCAAAATGACGGCCGCGCCGTTTTTGCCCGCCACGCGGCCCCGGGTATGGCGCAATACCTTCTGAATATACCGGATGGTGTACTCGTCCAAAGTCAGGAAGCCTTCCCCGCCGGATGCGGCCCCCTCCGACCTGTCCTCGTCGTCCTCGGTATAGCGCTTCAGTTTTTTCAGGGCCTCGGTATTGCGCAGATCGACGCGCTGCCGCTCGTCCATATTGCTGACGGCCAGGATCAGAGCGGGCCGGATAAGACGGCACAACTCCACGTGGTCCTCGGTATAGCGATCCCGGCCGTAGGCCGAGACGGACAGGTACAACATACGGTCTTTGTAATACAAAAGAGGTATGCGGATGGAGCTTGCGGGCTGCGTGTGCACTTTGGCGTAAAACTCGGCGAACGCGTCATCCTCATGCTGGAGATGGATGTCGAAATCGTCGCCGTATGCCGATTCATGGATACAGCGATCCAGAACCTCCGGATCGATATCCACCGTATCCGGTCCCGCCGCGGTGGAAGTAAAAGCATATTCGGCAATCTTGACTATTCTGTAATCAAAAAACACGTACGCGCCCACCGAGGTGACCGGCATATAATTCCGAAAAAACATGGCCAGGCGCTCGACAAATTCAGGATATGTCACGTGGTTCAGGGTAGCCACAATCATGGAATGGAGAATATCCTCAGTACTGTGCTTCATACATTACCGCCTTATCCCAGTATCTTGATATCGGTTGTCAAAAACACAAAAGATGCGACACATTCTTATGTTTCGACATGATATGACAGTACAAGCTTTCCCGGAAAATTACCGGATAAAGCCTCAAACCGTATCACCCCCCAGAGTTCTTTTCCCCGCGGCGTATTCGGAAACTTGGTTTTTTCTGTGAATTGAGATACGGAAGGAGTACACACTAACACATTTTTATTATTATTTTCAATAGTTATATACCATATACAAATTCTGCATATAGCAATGTCGAGCATCGTCGAACACAATATTCAATATTTATATTTATTCAGAAAAATAGTGAATTATATAGCATAGCATTGAACGCAAAAAGCAGCTTCCGGATGCCGTTTTCAAAACATTGCCCTCGCGTTTGCGGGGAGCGGTGTCGTCCGAAAGAAGCGAAGCGCTCAGCCCCGGGGCAAAGGCTCCGGCGCCAGGCGGTCGAACGTCTCCACGTTCATGGGGCGGCCGAACAGATACCCCTGGATATAATCCACGCACAGGGGTTTCACCAGGCGCATTTCCTCATCGCGTTCCACGCCTTCCAGGCACACCTCGATGCCGACATGGTGGCACAGTTCGACGATAAAGCGGATAAACGTCTCGTCGAACTTGCTGTGCAGGATGTCGCGCACAAAGGCTCGGTCGATTTTCACCAAATCCACGGGCAGGGTTTTCAGCATTCCCAGCGAGGAATAGCCGGTGCCGAAGTCGTCCATGGCGATGCGGATGCCCAGGCCGCGCAGCCCGTCGAACAGGGCGCGGACCGCCTGGTCGCCCTGGATCACGCAGCTTTCGGTGAATTCCACCATCAGACGGGCCGGGTCAAGTTTCAGCTTGTCCAGCGTGGACCGGATAAAGGGCAGCATATCGTCCGATGTGGCCTGCAGGTAGGACAGGTTGACGCCGACCGTCAAACGGGGCCATTTTTCCGCCCATAGTTTGCACTGCCGGGCGGCTTGCCGGAACACCCAGCGCCCGAAGGGCACGATAAGGCCGCTCTGTTCGAGCAGGGGGATGAATTCGCCCGGCGACACCGCCCCGTATCCGGGGCAGGTCCAGCGGGCCAGGGCCTCGGCTCCCTTGAGTCCGCCGTCCGCCGTCACCTGGGGCTGATAGTACAGCTCAAAGCCCTCATAATCGCGTTCGATGCACTCCCGCAGCAGCTCGGTGAGCTCCAGCGACCGCCGCTGATTTTCCACCAGTTCGCGCCGGAAAAAGGTCAGACGATTCTTGCCCGACCGTTTCGACGCCTCCAGCGCGGACCCGGCGGACCGCATCAACCCTTCATAGTCGCGGGCGTCGTCGGGATATCCGGCCGCGCCCGCCGACAGGGTGCAAAAATATTTTTTCCCCTCATATTCGCGCTGATGGCGGAACCCTTCGGCCAGAGCCCGGTACACGGCGGCGATCTCTTCGCGGCCTCCCTGGAACAACGCCCCGAATTCATCCCCGTCCAGACGATACAAAGCCGCCCCGGCGGGCAGGGCCGCCAGCATGCGCTGGGCCGCCTGACGCAACACCTCGTCCCCGAAGCTGCGGCCGTACAAATCGTTGACGTTCCGAAATCCGTCCAGCCCCATCAGCAGCAGGTGCGCGGAGCGCGAAGGCGGCAGCGCGTCAATGTCCTCGGCCAGCCTGAGCTTGTTGAACAGGCCGGTGACCGGATCGACTTTATTGCGCTGCCCCAGGTTGGTGATGAAGCCCGCGAACAGCGCGGGCCGCCCCAGTTCGTCCCGCTCCACCCGGCCCCGGCAGCGCACCCGCACCCATTCGCCCCGGCGGTTGCGGGCCCGGTATTCCACGCAGTGGACGTCGGCCCGGCCGTCGAGCACTATCTGGTTGGCCTCCAGAAAGGCGGCCTTGTCGTCGGGGTGGATGTGTTCGCCCCACACGGCGGCCGCGTTGTCCACCACCTCGCCCGGCAGGCCGAATTCCGCCACCATGGCCGGAGAATAGCGGAACGCCCCGCTCTTCATGTCGGAAACGTACACATAGGATTCGGTGCTGTCGGCCAAAGCCCGGTACAACAAGCGGGCGTCGCCGGGGAAGGGGTCCGCGGCCGGACCGCCGCCGCCTTTTGCGGCCAGCAGCCGTTCCGCCTCGCGGATATGGCTCTGCTTTTTCTGCTCGTACATACCGGCGTCGGCGCAGGCCAACACCTCGTCCAGGCCGCGGCCGTCCCCCTGTTCCACCTCGAATACCCCGAAGCAGAAGCCCACCCGGCAGGGCAGACGAAACGCCCGGCCCCGCTCGCCCGCTCTTTCCCGCAAGCGCTCCAGGCGCTCCACGGCCGCGCGGCGCGTGCAATGCCGGAATACGCACACAAATTCGTCGCCGCTCAGACGGAAGCAGAAGTCCGGCTCCCGCGTTTCGTCGCTCAAGCAGCGGGCCACCAGACGCAACGCGCGATCGCCCTCGGCATGGCCGTATTCGTCATTGATGGTTTTGAGAAAATCAACGTCGAGCAGGCCCACCGTCAGGGGAGCGTCGTCCTCGTCATGCAGGGCGGCTTCCAGAGCGGCCTTGCCCGCCCTCCGGTTGAGCAGGCCGGTCAATTCGTCGTGGCTGGCCTCGTCCACCAAACGCCGACTGTCGGTAACATCCAGAGACTGCTGAAAGTGCACCAAGCGCCCGTCCATCCAGGGCATAAGGCTGTCATAGTTCTCGTACACCCGACCGGTCACCCGGTTGTGCTCCTCCCATCGGTACACCGGCCGTTCGGCGGCGTGCTCTTCCAGATAGGGCACGGGGCAGAAGTCGCAACGCCCGGAACGGTCGTGTTGCAGCACCTTCCAGCAGGTCCGGCCCTCGGGCCGATCCAGGCCGAAGGCGTCGCGCATGGCGCGGTTCATATACAGGATTTCATCCGTGCGGGGATCGGATACGTAGACAAAGGCCCGCAACTGGTTCAGGGCCGTATCCAGCACGTCGCCCTGGCGGGTTCGCTCCTCGCCGTAGGTCCGACCGGCGCAGAACAACGCCAGTCCGGACGCCAGCAGGCGGGCAAAAACCCCGACCCCGGCGGGCCAGTCCGCGATGGGAACGGCGGAGCGCAACGCCAGCAGCCCGACCGGCCCCTCGGGACGCCGCATAGGCAGCGCCAGCACGCGGCTTGCGGCGGAAACGTCCGGCGCGTCGGATTGATCCGGGCCGTCCGTCGCGCCGGAAAAGGCAAAAAGCGGCAGAACCCGGGCGGGGTCGGATTCGACGCCGGAGAGCCATGCCTCGGGAACGCCCGCGCCCCCCGCCGACGCAAGTCGGGCGGTCCAGGCGGCGGGGGCCGGACCGCCGTCCGCGCGGACGGGTTCGGCCGAATGACCGCCGCCACGCAGGCGCGCCGCTTCCGCCACCTTGCCCCGGCCGTCGAAACGCAAGGCCAAAGCCTCGACCACGGACACGCGCGGGGTCAGCGTTTCGACCGCGCGCGTCAACGCCCCGGACAAGGACATATCCCAGCGCAGTCCGCTCAGGACGGCGTCAAAAGCCCGCGCGTCTTCGGGCCCCAAGCCATGCCCGTCCATACCCCAAACTCCGCGTCGGCCGCCTCTTCCCCGTGCGGGCTTCCTCCGGTCGGCCATATTTTTAATGTTAATGTCGTATTTTTATAGTCCATCGCCTGTGCCCCGTCCAGTGCCCGATTTTCAGGACACATTCGTCTTTTTGACGAAAAGGTGTTTATGGCCGCCAGGACTTACGGCCGTCTGGAAGGCTGAGTTATGGTTTTCGCTTGCCGACCGGCGACGGCAAGTTCGGCGAGGCACTGGCGGCCGCCCTTCCCGCGCGGCCAAAGGCAAGATTCGACCGCCGCCGACGGAAGCGCTGTCGTCGTCCCGTTTTTTGTGCAATTGATCAAAAACAAAAACCATGCAAAAGTCATGCTTTTATTTGCATGCGCACAAAAAATGAATTATTAAGAAGGCATGTTTCCATCTGCAGTCGTCCCGCCCGCCGCCCGACTGCGCGGCCGACGGGCGGGAGCCGCGCGAACGGCCTCTCCCTCAAGGGAAAGCTTACGAAAAAACATGTCAGCGGCTTCGCCGTCCGGCAAGCGCTCTTTTCCTCCTGAAAGGGGAAATTTCAACCCATAAAGGAATTTTTGATGAAAAAGACCTTCATCGAACAGGCGCTGGACGTGTTGCGCGAGTATATCGACCGCCGCCACGGCGGGGTGGTGTCGCGGGCGGCCAAAGCGCTGGGCTTCAAGGACCCCAGCCTGCTCAACCAATGGCTGGGCGGCACGCGCGTCCCCTCTCTTTCCACGCTGGGACCGGTGCTGGACCAGTTGGGAGTATCGCTGCACACGCCCGCGGCGAACCTGGACGACTTCGCCATGATTCCCAAGGTGGAGGCCAAGGCCGGGGCGGGCTCGTCCCTGCTGACCTCGGACCGGGTGGAGGGCCTGTACGCCTTCCGCAAGCAGTTTCTGGCCCGCATCGGCGTCAACCCCGACCATGCGGTGATGCTGGACGTCATGGGCACCAGCATGGAGCCCCTCATTCGGGACGGCGATACCATCCTGGTGGACCAATGCGCCGGCGAACCGCGCGACAACCAGATTTTCCTGGTGGGGCTGGACGGGGAAGTCATGGTCAAATGGCTGAACAAAATCCCCGGCGGCTGGTGCATCCACTCCCAAAATCCCGACGTGCGCGATGTCGACGTGGTGGGCGCGGACCTGGAATCCTTCCGCGTTTTCGGCCGCGTGCGCTGGTTCGGCCGCGTGCTGTAAGCCTCTCCGCCCGGCGAAAGCCCTCATCTCCCGCCCCGTCTCGGCCGCCGAGACCTCTTTTCCTTCCGCGTCCGCGCGCCGTCCGCGCGCCGAAGTCTCTTCCGCCCTCCCTTATCCGATATATCGTATTGATTCCAGGCTGTTTTGTTTTTTGCACTATTTTTTGCGTTCTTTTTTCGTGCAATTGACAAAATTCGACTTGACTATTTATGTGCAAAAGAACAATATTGACTCACGCACGAAGGACAACGCTTCCTTTCCGGCGCGGCAAGGGCCCGCCGACGAAGCCGAATCCGCCCCGGGCGTCCCCTCGCAAGTACCGCAACAGCAAGGCGACCTGAAACACGGCGTCACGCCACGGGAGGGAAGAGGGGCCGTCGTCCGTTTCTCCCTCGCGGACGACACAAACGCCCGGCCGCCGCCCGAAACGCGGCGGCCGGGCGCGCAACCCACGCACGCGACCGCGCGTCGTCTTGTCCGGACGCGGCGGCCGCCCGACGCCAAGGAGCGATCATGACCGAATATTTCGTCGAAAGCTGGCCCCCGGCCGATCCCCTGGACCGCGTCCGCACCGACTGCCGGAGCTGGCGGGAGGCCGACGCTCTGGCTCTGGAACTTGCCCGGGGCGGCGACAACGCCGTGGTGCTCCATGTGGAAACGTCGTATATGGCCGAGCCCGACGCCCCTGCGGACGCCTGCGAACGCAACGGAACGCGGCCCGGCCTCGACTTTCCGGCCACCCTGTTTCCGGGCAGGGCGGCATGAAATTTCCCTTCCGGGACCTGCTTCAGGCGTCGGCTTCCCTGGCTTTGTTCGGTCTGCTCATGGGCGCGGGCTTCGCCGCCGCCGTCACGGTCCATGCGCTCGCCCCGGGCTCCTGCCCGTTCTGACCCCGACCGGGATTCCTTTTTTCTTTTCCCGTTCCGCCCTTCACCCATTCGCTCAAGGATATCCGCCATGCAACGCACGCCTTTTCCACTTGCCTCTCCCACCTCTCTGCCTTTGTCCCTCAAGCATCTGCGCCCCGCCGACGCCCTGCGCGAAGCCTGCCAGTTGACGGCCTTTCTGCGCGAATTCGCGTTCCGTCTGCGTCTGGAGGAGGACGACCCCGCTCTGTCCGCCGACGCGGCGGCCGGTTTGGAAATGGCCCTCAACCTGCTTCAGGACAAACTGGACATCGGCGCGGGGCGTTATTTGTTTCCGCTCAACGGCCCGGCCGATTCCCCGGCTCTGGCCCAACGCCGGGATGAATGAACGGCCCGCTCGCTCCGCGCGCAAAACGGCGGCGTTTCCCGTACGGGGAGCGCCGCCGTTTTGCGCGCGAAGGACGGAGCAACGCCTGAGAGGATCGGGCAACAATACGCCAGGATCGGATATGGCTTCCCGTCCGGACGGGCTGTATACAGGAATCATAAAAAAAGTTTCTTCACCGGGAAGAGCGGCCGCCCCCACCGACGCCACGCAACCTTTCTTCATAAGGAGATCGTCATGTTTCAATCCACAGTCGCCCCATCCTCCGACTGACTGAAGCCGCCGACGGATAGGGGTCGTGCGGATTGCCCCTCCCTGAAGGGAGGAGTTACAGAAAAGGATTTCATCGGCTTCGTCGTCTTGTCGACTGCTCTTTTTCCCCCTGAAGGGGAAGGTCTCAAACCACAAAGGAATTTTTGATGAACAAGTCCCTTGATATTTCCGTTGTCGATTTGTCCCGGCGCGCCCTGCTGAAGGCCGCCGTTCTCGGCCTGTGCGCGGGCGGCCTGTCGCGGCTGCTCCCCGCCGCCTCTCCCGCCTTTGCCGCCGGAGAGGCCGAAGCCCCGCGCGTCCTCATCGTCTATTACTCGCTCAGCGGCAACACCCGCGCCCTGGCCACCCTTCTTCATCAGCGCGTGGGCGGAGACATGGTGGAACTGGAAACGGCGACCCCCTATCCGACCGAATACCGGGCCGTCACGGAACAGGCCAAGCGGGAACTGGAATCCGGCTTCAAGCCTCCGCTGAAAACCACCGTCGACAATGTGGACTCCTATGATGTGATTCTGGTGGGGTCGCCCTGCTGGTGGGGCACCATCGCCACCCCGGTCATCACCTTCCTGAGTGAAAACAAGCTGGCGGGCAAAACCGTCGCGCCGTTCATGACCCACGGCGGCAGCGGGCTGGGGCGCAGCGTGGCCCATATACGCGAACTGTGCCCGCAGGCCACGGTGCGCGAAGGCCTGGCCGTCCGCGGCGGACGCGCGGCCTCGGCCGGAAATGAGGCGGAAGCCTGGTTGGCCGGGCTGGGCCTGAGCCGGTAAGCGCGGCCGAAAAACGGCAAACCCCGGCGGCGCGGCCAAAACGCCGCGCCGCCGTCATTTCGCCTGAAAAGCGTGGGGTTCATTATCCGGCGCGGGCGTCCGCGGGAGCGGACGCCGGAACGCTTGCCGTTTTCAACAGCAAACCGCTCTAAAATCCCAGACCCAGCATACCGAGAAGAAGGCGGGAAATTTCGCCCAGCATCGAAGGCGGCAAGGTCCACCCCGGACAATAGGTGACAAGAACCGGGCGGACCATGACCTCCCACGCGAAGCACAGGGTCAGGCACCACCCCAAAAACGAACGCCACAACCGCAGACGCGAGGCCGGAGCCCCGCCCACCTCCTGTTCATTGATCCGGGCCTGATTTTCCGCCGCCTTGCCCCGATCGGGGATGAGTCCCGCCAGTTTGTCGAGCAGCGAGCCCAGAACGGGCAAAGAGGACCAGACGCCCATCAGGCGCGCTCCCGGGGATAGAAAGCCACGTCACGGGGTTTGGCGGGGTCGCAGTCCACATGAATCCAGGTGGGGGCCAGTTCAATGCGCCGGAACCCCACTTCCAGCAGCGCCCGCAACACGGCGAAGCGGGTATGGGAATCCGTGCAACGGATGTCCGCCGCGTAACCGCGCGTGTGGGCCGAATCGGCCACCCCGCCTACGGCCTTGTTGTGGGCCGGGCAGCGGTAGCCGGAACTGACGACAAAAGGCAGGCCCGCCACGTCGCGGGCGGCGTCCAGACGTTCCAGCAGGGACGGCGACATCCGCCCTTCCCCTCCGTCGCAATGCCCGCACTTGCAGGCGAACTCCGAAGGCTGAAAATAACGCATATCCACACTCCTTTTTTTCGGACGGAATCGCATTCGCGCGCCGGACCGGAACGCGCGGCGAGGATTGACGAGGGACGGCCCGAGCCCCGCTCAGCATGAGCCCCGCGCTCCGCCCTCCCCCATCCACCGGGCGTACCAGGTCCACAGTTCGGCCGCTTCCGCCTTGGGCATATCGCCGTCCAGCACCACAGGCGCGCCGTAACCTATCATGTCGCGCACTTTTTCCTCCGAGGTGCGCAAGGCGGCGGCAATATTCCTGTATCCCCGCAATACCTGCACGGGCCGGACAATCAGAATTTCCTGTTTCATCAACAACTCCTTCATGGGTGAAAAGCTCTCCCTTCGGGCGGGTCTATCCGTGCGCCCCCTGTTCATCGGCGACTGAATGCCCGCGATCACATTCTTATTTTTGTGCAATTGTTCAAAAAAGTCAAGTTATATTTCTCTCCGACGCAAGCCGTTCATACCGCGCTTGCGGGCTCGTTATGCGGACAGCATCAAATCCCGCCGAGAGAAGCCACCATCAACATACTGTTATTGTATATTTTTTTATTGAAAAACATATTTAATGTTCACCGAAACGCCCCTGCGTCCAGCCTGGCGGGCTTTGAATATATTCTGTGCAATTGACAACAAAACTCCATAACCAAAGCTTCCGAAATTTCTTTTATCCGTGCTTGTTCCATCTCTATCCCCTGCGCCCTCCGGGCGGGGAAGAGAAGAAAAAGCGGCGCGGGCGGCCTGGAGGGGCACGCCCAAGCCCCACGTCATGCCGACACCCTTCCCGCCGTATAACCCGACCGGGAGCGCGATTTTTCTCAGGTCGTGCCCGCACCCCGGCAATCCCTCCGACGGCGGGCCGGGGGACGCACGAAGGGTAACACCCTTGGCCTGACTTCATGCCGCCCCCCATGCGGGGATGGATGTGTGCGCCCGCCTGTTCCGAAAGCGAAGCTTTTGTTGGAACAGGCGGGCAGCGAACAAAGAGGCTCAGCGCGAGGCAAGGGGGGGTAACGTCTGAGTTTTTCCGCTTTATTCCAGTCCTTCTATAGCTATCC
>UQJT01000021.1 GCA_900541395.1 uncultured Desulfovibrio sp. | reverse complement strand
CTGCTCCCCCCCCCGAACCCCACCAGGCCTATCCTGCGCTTGTCCAGCGTGGAGCCGAGCTGTGGGTCCCGAAGCACCAGATCGAGGGTGGCGCTCAATTGCCGGGTGCGGGTGGGCAGGTGGCGATCCGTATATAAAAAACGCATGTCGTCGGCATTGTCGCCGTCGTGGGTGGGCACAGCCACGATAAAGCCCCGACGGGCCAACGAGGCGGCCAGATCGTGGTGAGCGAAGCGCGAGCCCGACGAGTCGGGCGACAGCACCAGCAACGGCCAGAGACCGGGCAGGGGAGGAGCGTTCCGGGCGGCCGAAAAAGTCCATGACCCGGCCTTGATGGTGGTGGGACGGCTCTGCGTGGGATACCACACGGCCACGTCGAGACGGATGTCGGGCCCGGGCAGCCAACCGACCAGAGAACGATAGCCGGCGTGAACGGTGTCGGACGCGGCGCGGGCCGTCGGAACAAACGCAAGGACCGGGAGCAGGGCAAGCAGCGGAACAAGGCGCCGGGCACCCCGGAACACGCGGAACAAACGGAGCTTCAAAGCGGAATCCTCGTCAGGTCCGAGCCGGGGAACGCTAACGTCCTTTCCCGTTGAATTCGTTATTTCCGGATTCATCATCCTCGGGCGCGGGATCGCGAGGCTGTACGAAAGGTGCGGCCGCGCGCGCCGGTTCGGCGTGTTGGGGGGCGGCGGCTTTGACCGCGTTCCACAATTCATCTTTTTCGTCCAGGCTGAGGGCTGAAAAATCCAGGCCCCGCTCTTCGGCCAGTTTTTCCATGGCCCGGAAACGGGCGCGGAAGCGATTGGCCGCCATGTCCGTGGCGTGGGCGGCCTTGATTTCCATACGGCGGCCCAGCTCCACCAGGGAAAAGATCATATCGCCCAGTTCGTGCTCCTGCGCGGCCGGATCGCCCGAGGCGCGGGCATCGAGCAGCTCCAGCCATTCGGCCTCGACCTGGCGCTCCACCTCCTCGTCGTCGTCCCAGGTGAAACCGGCCTGGGCGGCTTTGGCGTGCAGGCGATAGGCTTTGGTCAGAGGGGGCAGGCCGGTGGGCACCGAAGCGAACGCCCCGCATTCCTGTTCTCCGGCGGCTGCCTTCTCGGCTTTTTTGATTTCGGCCCAGGCTTTGGTGAATTCGGTCAGATTGGCGAAGCTGGCGTCGCCGAACACATGGGGGTGGCGGCGGGTCATTTTGGCCGCTCCTGCCTCCAGGGCGTCGGCCAGGGTGAACGCTCCCTCACCGGCATAGCGATGGGCTGTAAAAATGAGCAAAAAGAGCAGATCGCCCATTTCGTCACAGACGTGGCCGGGTTTGCCGGAACGGATGGCGTCCACCAGTTCGTGGCATTCCTCGATGAGGTACTCACACAGGGACAGGGGGGTCTGCGCTTTGTCCCAGGGGCACCCTCCGGCGGGGTCCAACAGTTTATCGATGACGGTCTGGATATGACTCAGAGCTTGTTGAGCGTCGTTCATGGCTGGGCTGCTCCGGTTGGTCGTCAAAAGTGTTTAAATGGCATGTTCCAGGGGAATCCGCATTTCGCGGCGTCCGACGGACGGCATCCCCGGGCGACACGGATCGATGCAGAATTTCATCGCGTCGGAGCTTTGTCAAAAGCTTTTTCCAAGGGCGGGGCGACGGGATGAAAGGGCAGGCGGGCGCCCGGACGCGGAAAAGGATAACAAGACAAGGCCCGTCAGACGGGCATGGGAATGCTCACGTTCAGCGAACCCACCGCCCAGCGCACGAAATCCAGCAAAGGAGGGATGGTCTGAGCCTGGGCCACGACGGGAAACTGAGGGACCAGCATGACGGCCAGATAGGCCAGTACGGCGCACAGCAGGCAAGCTTTGAGCAAGCCCGCGCCCACGCCGAGCAAATGGTCAAGCCAGCCCGCAAAGGCGATTTCCAACACGCGCTGGAGCACGCGGGCGACCAGGCCCACCGCCAGCATCCCCGCCGCCACCAGCAGAACGAACGCCACCAGCGGGGCCGCGCCGGGCGAGATATACTGCGACAGGGTTTCGGCGAAGCGCGACGCTCCCGAACGGGCAACGGTCAGGCCCACGATCAGTCCCACCAGACCGGCCATTTCGGCCACAAAGCCGCGCGCGCCGCCCCGGATGCCGAAGGCCAGCAGAATGACCAGAACGGCGATGTCGAAATAATTGACCTGCATGAAAAGCCCGTGTGGAAAAATGTGGCGCTTGTGCGCCGGTACACGATTGATGACCGTCATGCGCACAGGACGACGGCAATGCCTAGTTTTGAGGTAAATAATGCGGAGTGTCAAGAATGGGGCGGTTCGGCGGCCAGGTAACCGCGAGCGGCACCAAGTGGAGCGTGCAGCAAAACGAAAGCGGGGGAAACGCATGGCGTTTCCCCCGCGCGGGATAGCTGGAACTTCGAAAAGCTAGCCTTTTTCATTCAGTCGCGCTTCCTGCGGGAAAATGGGCAGGTAGCGGTAGGACAACGAAAGGACGATGGCCGCGTAGGCGAATACCAGAATGCAGGCGCCCCATTCGGCCCAGTTGGGTATATAGGTATACCACGAGTCAAAGGGCATGACCGGCACGGCCAAGGTCTGCACCGTCATCAGGTAGCGGTTCAGGGTGATGCTGACGCAGGTGAGGATCAGCATGGTGTAGAAGATGACCGGGTTGCGCCGCAGCGGGGGCAGGATGAGGCAGACGGCGGGCACCACGATGAACAGCAGCTCGGCCCACATCAGCCATTTGCCGTAGATGATGCCGTAGAACATCTGATCGAAGGTCAGACCTTCGCGGGGCAGAAGACCGGTGGCCCAGAACCATGTGTCAAGCAGCTTGAACACGGTGTATACCACCAGCATGACGCCGCCGATTTTCCCCATAAGCTGCTTGACTTCCCAGGTGACGAGGCGGCGACCCGACATTTTTTCCATCAGCGTGCACACCAGCACGGTGAACATGGGGCCAGCGCTGACAGCGGACAGAATGAACAGGAAGAAAGTCCAGGGCCAGATGAAGAAACCCTCGCGGAAGGCGTAGGGGCGGGCGAACAGCACGCCGTACATGCCGCCCAGCGACCCCTGGTGGAAGGTGGACAGAAAGGCTCCCATGCCCGCGAACAGGGGCATGAGCAGGTGGAAGTTATGAGCCAGAGCGCTGATGAAGCGCGACTTGGCGAGCTGACGGTTTTCCAGCACCAGCGGCACGTATTCAATAATGAGCACGATGCAGTAACAGGTGATGCAGAAAATGACTTCCGTCAGCATGGAATGCACGTTGGCATACCAGTAGCCGAACCAGCAACGGATGGGCTGACCGATGTCGAGCACCAGGATGAGCATGGCCCCGGTATAACACAGAAAGCCGATGACCGCCGCCAGGTTGACGATGTTCTTCAGCTCGTCGATGTTGAGAATATAGCGCAGCAGGCCGGTGAAAAAGGCCCCGGCGCCCAGGGCGATGACCGCGAGGTCGAAGGTGATCCACAGGCCGAACCCGAAGTAGTCGTCCATGCCCGTTTCGCCCAGGCCCCAGCCCAGCACCCGCACGGCCGCATACAGACCGAACAGAAGCAGCAGGGTCAGCACCCCGAGCCACAGCATGAACTTGGTCAGGGAGCAGCGCTGGCAGCCTTCCGGAAACAGGGCCGCGTCCAGAGGTTTGCTGTAATCCATAACCTACCCCTTCTTGGTACCGACAGTCGGTTCGTGTTCAAGATAGTTGTCGCCCTCGCGGCGTACCCATTCCCGCCGGCTCAGGTAATACACCTGCGGATCGGTGCCCAGGCGTTCCAACAGACGGAACGCGTAGGGGCTTTGGATCAGCTCGTGCACCTTGTGCTTCGGGTTTTTGAGGTCCCCGAAGGTGATGGCCCCGTTGGGGCAGGCGTCGGTGCAGGCCGTGACGTACGCGCCGTCGGGCAGATCCCAGGGGTCCCGTCCGTTGGCGATGGCTTCGTCCTTGGCTTTCATCCAACGGTGGTGGCAGAAGGAGCATTTTTCCACCACGCCGCGCGGCCGGGTGGACACGTCGGGGGTGAGGGTGCGGTCCAGGTCGCCGGGCCACTTGGGGTCGTACCAGTTGAAGTAACGGGCATGGTAGGGACACGAAGCCATACAGTACCGGCAGCCGATGCAGCGGGGCGGAATCTGGCTGACGATGCCGCCTTCCTCGCGTTTGTCGGTGGCGATGACCGGGCACACGCTCACGCACGAAGGTTTGCCGCACTGCATGCAGGGCCGGGGCAGGTAGGCCACCTCATGGTCGGGAAAAGGCTTGCCGTTGGACAGACGGTACACCACCAACCAGTTCAGAGAGCGCAGTTTGTTGCTGGCGTCCACCTGGGGAGCGATGTTGTTTTCGGCTTGGCAGGCCACCATGCACGCGCCGCAGCCCGTGCATTTGTCCAGGTCGATGACCATGCCCCATTTGATGCGGAAATCCATAATTTCGGACATGTCGCGCCCCCTACGCCTTGGCCAACTGCGCGCCGCCCCACACCGAAAGGCCGGTGCCGGGCTCCTGCGTCACGCCGGTCAGCGTCATGATGTTGATGCCCTTGCCGCGACTGAATTCGTCAAAGGCCGTATGGCCGAGCCCCGCGCACAGGGCCACGGCGTCCGTCTGCACGCCTTCGAACACGTCCACCAGGACGGTGACCGTCGCGGCGCCGTTTTGCAGTTTCAGCCGATCGCCCGATTTCACGCCCAGTTTGGCGGCCGTGGCGCCGTTGATTTGGGCCACGCTGTCCATGCCCTTCAACTGGTAATCGGTGATGATCTTGGTAGCGAAAGGCGGAATGGCCGTCTGCGGGGTGCCCATGCCGAGCACCACCACAGGAGCGAGCCGGGTCGAAGCGTCGGAGGGGATGAGCCCGGCCGCGGCCTGAAGAGCGCCGGCGTTGAACACGGGCACCGCAAACGGAGCCTGACGGCCGTCCATGAACACATCGCCCGATTCGGTCATGGCCTTGAAGTCCGCGCCCAGAGACATGGCTTTTTTGTTCAGCAGCGAGGGCATGTCCTCCACGCCCAGATCCACGCCCAATTCCTGGGCCAGGGCGATCATCAGTTCGCCCACGGGCCGGGCCTCGTAAAACGGTTCCACCACCGGGGCGGCCACGCTGTAGTTGATCCGACCCGAACCGTAGGGGGTGTAGGCGTCGTCAAAGCGCTCCAGCCCCATGGCGGCGGGCAACACCAAGTCGCAACGGGCGCAGGTTTCGCTCATGAAGCTGGCCAAAGCCACCTTGAAGGGCGTTTTGTCCAGCACTTCGGACATGCCCGAGTCGGGCGGCAGAGCGTAGAGAGGGTTGGCGTCGTACACCATCAACATTTTGGGGGCGGGTTTGGTTCCGGCCGCCACGGCCTTGGTCCAGGCCGCCAGATCGCGCGTAAGCAGGGTGCGCATGTTGGAGGCGCCGTTCACCACCGGAGAGGGGAAGGGCAGATCGACAAGATTGCCTTCCCGGCCCACGCGGCCCAACAGCATATTGACGGCGATGGCCGCCATAATCGGTCCGGCCGCGCCGCCCGCGCCCAGGGGCGAACCGGCGACGACCAGCGGCTTTTCAGCCGACAGCAGGGCGTCGACCACGGCTTCGAGCCGCCGGGCGTCCACGCCCGTCAGCTTCGCCACCGCGGCGGGGGTGTAGCTTTCGACCAGGGCCGCGAAGGCGGGCATGCCCGCCGCAAACGGCGTCTTGCCCTTTTTGATCAGCAGATGGGCCACGCCCAGGGCCAGAGCCATTTCGGTGTCGGGCCGGATGGGCAGCCACCAGTCGGCCCCGGCGGCGGTGTTGTTCTGCACCGGTCCGGCGTAGGCCACCTTGAGAGCAGGGTCCTGCCCGGCGGGCCGCCCGGCGCGATAGGCCCGGCGGTTGCGCGCCACGGTGCCCCAGCTTTCCAGGAAATTGGCCCCGATGGACAGGATGAAGTCGCTGTGCTCGATGTCGTAGCCCAGACGGCCCTGGCCGCCCATGAGCGACCACGCCTTGAGGGCGGGAAGCTCCTCGCCGGGCATGAAGTAGAATTCGGTGGAGCCCGTGGCGTTCATCAGGCCGGTGAACACCTCGTTGACGCTGCTGGTGGGGTCGCCCGAAATACAGGCCGTGGCCCCTTTGGCTTCGAGAGTTTTGGCCTTGAGCAGCGCTTCGGCTTCTTCCCACGAAATGGCTACATACGCGCCGTCGGGAGAACGCTTGAGCGGGCTCTTGAGGCGGGCGGGGCTGACCTGAAGCTGCGTTTCGGCGGCGGCCAGCGCGGTCAGCGCGCCCTGGCTCATGGGGTTGTCGGGGTTGCCCAGGGCGCGCACGGGGCGGCCGCCCACCAGGCGGACCCGGATGCCCGTGCCCGAGGGACAGAGCTTGCTGATGGTGGGCAGGTACTCGTTGGCGCCTTTTTTGAGGCGCGGAATCCAGCCCCAGTTCTGCGTCCAATAGACGGCGTCGTAAAGCGTATTCCAGATAATCGGAGACGCCACGAGGCCCACGGTCCCGCCGGCGGCAAATTTCAGAAATCCTCGTCTGTTCATGACTTCCTCGCTTGGGCCTTACTTATGACAGACAAAACAGGCGTTGCTGGCGTGGGTCTGAGGATCGCGAAGCTTGGTTTCGGCGTGGCAGCGTTCGCAGTCCCACATGAGCATCGTGTTCTGGGAATAGCCGGAAAGCCTGTTTTCCTTGTAGACCGGCGGCGTGGTCATGGCGGAAACGTCGAGGTGACACCGGGAACAGACCTCGGCGGTCGACGCGGCCGTATCGAGGTCGCCCAGGTGAGCCGCATGGCTGAAAAACACGTTGTCGGGCTGCTTCTGATAAACCAGCCACTCGCCCTGGATTTCCCGGCCCGTCTGCACGTAATTCTGGACGAACAGGGCTTCTTCGGGATCGGAGCCCAACACTTCGGAATGGCATTCGGCACAGGCCGCCGTGGTAGGCAGGCCGCTGAAGGTGCCGTCTTCACGCAGGAAGTGACACTGTTCGCAAGTCATACCCTGATCCTGCACGTGCAGGACGTGGTTGAAGGCGATGGGTTGCTTCTTTTCCACTTTCATCAAATTGGGCAGTACCCACCATCCCAAAATCAGGGCCACGACCAGGCCCACGACAAACGCGCCCCAACCGCAACACCGACATGATTGTGTCGTGTCCGGTGCGGTAGTGTGGTTCCTCTCCTCCATCCCGATGCCTCGTGCTGGTTGAGGTGATTGGATAACAGGCCCGTACCCCGCGGCATTTGGAGGGACGCGGGACCGAGGCAAGCGGAAACGCCTTGCCGCGCCCGAAAAAAGACGCGCCGCATAAGGTGTTTCCCGTGAACCGGATTAGTCTAGGCGAAAAAAAGTCGCATGGCAATGGGGGAAAAACGGAACGGCACGGGCAGCGGCTTTTTTCGGTCGGCCCGGCGCGTCCTTGTCCGGTCGTCCGGGGAGCGCGTTTCCGCTGCCGGGCCCGGCTTGCCTTTTGGCGGATCGTCTCCTACATACAACAGAGCGGGACGGATAGTCCGACCGCGTTTTTTATTGGGGCTCTGTCCCGGTATTTTATTGAGCTTTGGCGAAAAAAATAAGGTCAACGCGCCGGAGGCGCGAGCGTCGCTGCCCGGAGAGGGGGCCGCAGGATCACAGCCGTAGCCGGGCTTGCGAGGCGTACGGATACAGACGGCGGCGATGCGGACCTTGCGCGCCGCCATCCCTCGACATGCTTCCGCTCGTCGTTCGTGACCATGTGCGGCGGGCAAATCCCGGCCGCGTTCCCGCTCCTCGCTCCATGTTCGCCACGCTCACGCCGTCGGCGCTCAGGGAGGGCGGCATGGACGGGAGGTCGGGGGCCGACCCGCCTTCCTTGCCTGTAAAGCTTGCGGGCCGGAACAGCGCGTCTTGCGCTATGTACCGTCTTGAACTCAACCTGCTCTAAGGAGATGAGTCATGCGTAATTTTCGTTTTCTATGGTCCGGACTGACCGTCGTTCTGACCTTGGCGGCCATGTTGTGGATGGGCGGAGCGGCTCCGGCCGCGGCCGAGGACAGCTTCAAAATGTCGCCCAAGGCCGCGCTGGAGTACAGGGCCGCCACGCCCGAGTTGGTGGTCCTCGATGTGCGGACGCCCGGCGAGTATGCCCAGGGGCATCTGGAAGGTTCGGTGAATATTCCGGTGGAGGAACTGGAAGGCCGTCTGGCCGAAGTGCCCGCGGACCGTCCCCTGTTGATTTATTGCCGCAGGGGAGCTCGGGCGGAACGCGCGTATAACATTATAAAAGAAAAAAAGCCGGAAGCGGCGACCGTGCATTTTGTGCTCGGCAATGTCGAAGACCTGCTGAAATAGCGCCGCATTCCCATGCCGGGCCCCGTCATGCGGCGGGGGGCTGTTCGGACGTTCCTGTCGACACGCCCCCGGCCGCCTCTTGCCGGATTTGTTCCGTTTCCAGCAGCAGGCGCGCGGCCGAAGCGGGGTCGTCGGCATTCAGCGTGATGCGCCGGACGAGCGGCCTGGCGTGCTTGTCTATCTGGCGGGCATACAGGGTGTCGTAATAGCTCAAGAGAACCGTCACGGCTTCTTGGTAACGATCGGCGCGGATATCGGCCACGCAACGTCGGGCCGCTTCGTCGCCCAGGCGCCTGCGCAGGCGCTCGACGCAGGCGACGAGCGCATCGCGGCGGTCGGGGCCGGTGTACATGCGCACCAGGCGTTCCACCCGCGCCGCGAAGGGCACGTCCACCAGGACCAGGGGCCCGGTGCGGATGTGTTCGAAAAATTCGCCGCACAGAGAGACGGAGCCGATACGTCGGTCTTCGTCCTCCAGCCATACGGGACGGTCGGGAGACAGTGTTCTCCACCGCTCGGCCAGGGCGTTTTCCACGCATTCGTTGCCGGGCTGCCCTCCCAGGCCCACGCCGCCGAAGGCCGACCCCCGGTGTCCGGCCAGGCCTTCCAGATCGATGACCTGCGCTCCCAGGCGGGCCAGTTCGGTCAGCATGGCTGTTTTGCCGCTGCCGGTCATGCCCCCGAGCACCAACACCGGAACGGGTCGGGCCAGGCAGGCCCGCGCCCAGGCCCGGTACGCCTTGTAGCCCCCCTCCAGCACGTGGACCGTATAGCCTCCGGTTTCCAGCAACCAGGCCAGCGCGCGGCTGCGCATGCCGCCCCGCCAGCAATGGATGAGGACATCTTTGCCGGATGATTTTCGACGGCCGGCATCGGAAGAGGGAACGCCCGCGCCTTCCCTGATCAGAACGCGGGCTCGGGCCAGTTTGGAGGCCAGTTGGGGGCCCGCCAGCCTGAGGGCCAGATGCACGGCCCCTTCCGTTCCGCTGCGGGCATGGGCCGTGCCCACGGCGGCGCGCTCCTCGTCATTCAGCACGGGCAGGTTGAGGGCTCCGGCAATATGGCCCCGTGCGTACTCGGAGGGCGAACGGGCGTCCAGCACGGGCCACCCGGCGTCGCGCCGGGCCAGGAAAGTTTCGGGATTCAGGATTTCGGGCATGGCGAGGTCCGGTCCGGACTATAACGGGCAATGCTCCCACTGTCAGCAGCTTTTCGCGCTTCAACCCGGGCCGGCGAAAATGCGTGGAACGCCGCCACAGGCCGCTCGTCCCGACGAAGCGGAAAGGGGGGCGCATGTCGGCCGCAGGGAAACGCGGGGGCGGGCCGTCGCTTCGCTCGAGCTTCCTGTCGGCGGACGCATGTTGATCGAAAATTCCATATCGGTACTGAATTTCAAAAGTCTGGACCATAAGAGATATCAGATCGACGACGGCATCCTGACTTTTCGGGCTCAGGGGGCGGATGATGTCGGCCAGGGTCATGCCGCGGGCCCGCGTCGTATCCGAAGAGGCGTGGAACAATTCGGCCACGGTGCAGCCAAGGGCGTCGGCCAGGTCCTCCAGGCGTGAAAATTTGGGGGAAATGATGCCTTTTTCCATACGGGAAAGAGCTTCCTGGCTGATGCTCAGACGTTCCGCCAGTTGGGACTGAGTATAGCCCCGCTGCTTGCGGCGAGCGGCAATAGCCGCGCCTACCCGTTGCGCCAGGTTTCGATCGTTCATGCCCATTTCCGCCTTACGGCTCCTGTTTTTTGAAACACAACGCCTCGGATTGCCCGTATCTGCATCAGTCCCGGCTGAACAGCGGCGTAGTCAGAAAAGGCAGCGCGGCATCCCTGCCCAGGACGACGATATGTTTTCCCCTGAACTCCGGCCGACGCGCAAGTTCTATGGCCGCCGCGAGGTTCGCTCCCGTGCTTATGCCGCAGGCCGGTCCTTCCATGCGCATGAGTCGTCTGGCTTCTCTGATCGCGCTCTTCGTCTCAACTTTATAAATATCGTCCACGACCTCACGGTGAAAGTTTGCGGGCACAAAGCCGAACCCCACTCCGGGTATGCCGTGTCTGCCGGAGCTTCCTCCTGAAAGAACCGGGCTTTCCGCCGGTTCCACGGCCCGGATGAACACGGAGGGATCGCGTTCCTTCAGGCAGGCTCCCACGCCGCTTATGGTCGCGCCGCTGGCAACCGCGTCGATAAAGGCGGCAACGCGCACGCCTTTCCGTTCCATATCGGCCGCGATTTCCGGCCCTGTCGTCGTTTTGTGAAGCGCCACACAGTCAGGGTTCTCAAACTGGTTGAAATACCATGAATGCCAGTTGTCCTCATGCTCCAGACGGGCCCTGCGCACGGCCTCAGTCATGCCCGCTTCCGGCGCGACGGGATACATGACCGCCCCGTATCGTTCGATCTGAGCAAGCTGGGCGCGGGGAATGTCCGTACTCATGACCACATACAGATGATACCCCAGCACGGCGCAGGTCATGGCAAGGCTGACGCCCAACGTGCCGGAACATGCCTCGACGACGGCTTTTTTTCCAGTGATGTCGCCACGTTCCTTCGCCATGCGGACACAGTGGCACGCCACCCTGTCCTTGACGGAACCCGTCGGGTTGCGCGTCTCGTCCTTGAGCCATATATGCGCGCCCAGCTTGGCGGAAAGACGCTCAAGCCGCACAAGCGGCGTGTGCCCTGTTTCATCAAGTACGTTCATGCGCCTTTCCTCCATGCTTTTTCCGCGCGACGAGGCGGAAGTTCCCATGCCTCTTCCGCTCCCGAAACGGGCAGACACGGAGAGGACACCGGCACGGGGCCGAAGCCGTCCCGGTGTCTTTCCGGTCCCCGCCGTTCAGGTCTGGAGCGCTTTGCTGCTGAAAACGGCAAGCGCTCCGGCGGCCTGAAAACCACGCTTTTCAGGCGAAATGACGGCAGCGCCGCTTTTGAAATGGAACAATTTCAAAAGCAGAATGCTCTAAAGTTGATCCGGTTTCGGAATCTCTTCCCGCATGATCCGGGCAAGAAGCTCCTCGCACTCTTGAGGAGAAAATTCCCTGCCCTGTCCGCGTGACCAGTACAGCCCGTCGATCTCCAGCACGGGAACGCGGCCGGTCAGCCCCATGCGCCCCAGGAGCGGAGGCTCGGACTGACAGGAAATGCCGCCGCTCAGACCCAGATTGCGCATGGCCAGGCGCAGGTTGCGCTCTATCGCGTGCAGACGTTCCGCCTCGCTGTCCCATATGGCGATATCGATATGCTTGCGCACCGTTCCTTCCTCCGATAAGGACCTTCTGCGGTCATTGCACGGCGCGCAGATATTTTTCCGCCTGAAGGGCCGCTATGGTGGCGTCGCCCATTGCCGTGGTGATCTGACGCCATTTCTTGACGGTCACATCCCCGGCCGCATATACGCCGGGAATCCCCGTCTCCATATCCGCATTCACCCGGATATAGCCGTCAACCATCTCAAGCGCTCCTTCAAAGGGGCCGGTGTTGGGGCTCTGCCCGATGAAACAGAAAATGCCGTCCGTATCCTCGGCATGCTCCTCGCCTGAGGCCGTATGCTTCAGCAAAACCCGTCCCCTGCCGTCCGGCAGAGTATCCACGGACACAATTTCCGTGGATACGGAAACGCTGATTTTTCCGCTCTCTCTGGCCCTGTCCTGGGTGGAGGCCGCCGCGATGCAGCTCGGAAACGCCTCGACAATATGCACATGGTTCACGCCGAGACCAATCAAATACAGCGATTCGTCAAAACCGCTGTTGCCGCCCCCGACGACGATGACGTCCTTGTTCCTGTAAGGAGCGCCGTCGCAGACGGAGCAATAATGCACGCGCTCGAACGAGGTCTGTACCGGCAGAGGACGGGGCTTGCGTCCGGTGGCCACGATAACGGCCCTCGCCCCGTATTCCTCCCCGGAGGATGTGAACAGACGTTTTTCCGCGCCGGAAAAATCCACCCGTTCCACGTCTTCCACTTCCTCCACGCTCACGCCGAGGGCCTCGACCTGCTCGCGGCAGAGCTCCATGAGCTCCATGCCGTGAATGCTTTTGCGCGAAGGAAAGTTTTCCACCGTATGCGTCCGGTTCACCAGCCCTCCGCAGGTATCCTTCTCCAGGATGCAGGTGGAAAGATTAGCCCTGGAGGCGTAAATTGCGGCCGTCATACCGCAGACGCCGCCTCCGACGACGACAAGATCGTATGTTTTCATGACGCGCGCTCCCGGTCGGCCTGATACCAGGCAATGACTTCGCGGGGATTCTTGATTCCCGTGAAGACGGCGCGAAGCTCCCCGCCCCGGATCAGCGCCAGGGTGGGAACTCTTTCCGCGCCCACTTTTTCCATAAGGGCTGGTTCTTCTTCAGAATCCACAGCGGCAAGCGACATGGCAATCTGCGCCGCGACCTTTCCGAGCTCCGCCTCCATGACTTTGCAATGCGGGCAGAGCTTTTTGTGAAAGAGAACGATGCCTTCATGGTTGCGGATAAAATCGTCAAACGAAGAGGAATCCAACCTGGTCAAATTTTCCACGGACATGATTATTCTCCCGATGATGAGGATGAACGGCGTGTTGCGGCCAGACGGTCGGCCACATAGGAGGCTCGCGCGCAATACAGAAAGACACACGCGGGCAGGGCCGCGAGCGCGCTCAGAGCAAGCGCCGCCCCCATACCTGCCGCCCCTTCGCCGAGCGCGGCGGAAAGCATTCCGGTCAGGAGCGGCCCCCAAGCGCCCCCGGCCAGAAAACTTATTGTTCCCATGACGCCGACGGACAGACTGCGATATGCTTCCGGCGCAACGTCCTGCACGATGCTGAAAAGAACGGCCATGGGCAGGATGGAGAGCGTCCCGTCCACCACGCCGACAAGGCAGGCCGATCCATAGCCGACGCGCCCCGCGCAGAGGTAAAAGACCATCTTGGAAAGAGCCGTGAGCAGCACGGCGGACATGGCCGCGAACACCCTGCCGTCTCTGCGCCTGCTCTGCCATCTGTCCGCAAGCAGGCCGCCGGCCCAGGCTCCGGCCGCGCCGGCCAGCAACATGACGGCAAAAGCCGGGCCTGTCGTCCCTTCGGCTTGCCCTCCATAGGCTCGGGCCAGCAGCGTCGGCGTCCAGGCCTGATAGGAATAAAGAATAATGTTGTACATGGCCGCCCCCAGTCCCGTGAGCAGCAGCGTGCGGGAACGCAGCACCAGCGCGATGTCGGCGGCATAGGCCCCGGGCCTGACCCGGGGTTGCGCGTCGGGCAGAAGGGGCACAAGCACGGCTGTCAGCAGGCCGCAGGCCGCGAGCAGGTAAAAGCACGGACGCCAGGACCCCGTCAAATCGAACGACAGGCTTCCCGCAAAGGTTCCCAGCGCCATTCCCGCGGGAAGACACATGAAAAAAAGCCCCAGAACCTTGCCCCGGCGAGAGGGCGGATACATGGCGGCGAGCCAGGAACTTGCCCCCGCGCCCGTGAACGCCTCGTTCACGCCGGCCAGAAAACGCGCCGTCCCAAAGGAAACAAAGCCTGCGGCGCCGCCTGCCAGGGCCGTTGCGCCGCTCCACAGCGCGGCCGCGAGGGAGAGCATGCGACGCCTGCCCACGATGTCGTTCAGGGCCGCGGCGGGCAGAATGAGCAACGGCAGGGAGATCAGCAGAGCGGAGTGGATCAGGCCCATGCCTGCGTCGGAAAGCCCCATGTCGGCCTGAATCGCGCCGCCCAGCACGCCGAGGGCCGAACGATCCGTGAAATTGAGAGCATAGAGGAGAAAGAGCACGGGCAGCAAAGCCCGCCGGGGGAGACGTAGAGACATGAAGCTCACCTCACGCGCCGGAAAAAAGAGCTGTCAAGGTTATACAAATAGGACGGAGGGAATCCGGGAAAGGCGGGATGTCGCCTCTCCCCCGAAAAGGGCCTCAGAAGAGCAGACCGGGCAACCACGTGGCCAGTTCGGGGAAAAGATAGAGGAGAAATACCAGCGCCATCATGGCCAGAAAATAGGGAACGATATGGCGGAAGATTCTGACCATGGGCACATCTTCGGCCGCCGAGCTGATGGCGAACACGTTGATGCCCACCGGAGGGGTGATCTGGCCCATTTCCATGAGCACCACGCAGACCACGCCGAACCACACGCCGTCAAAGCCGACGGCCTCGACGCTGGGGTAAATGGCCGGCAGGGTGAGCAACACCATGGGGATCACGTTCATCATGCAGCCAAGCACGATGTAGGCGATGACAATGGCCACAAACATGGTGAAGTGGCTGGCCCCGAGTTCGGCAACCAGTTCCGCCAGGGCGAAAGGCAGGCGCGTGGCGGCGAAGAAATTGCCGAGAACGCCCACTCCGACCAGAATCAGCATCATCTTGGAAGTGACAAAAGCGGTGGAAACAAGGGCCTTCTTGAAGTTTTCCCAGCTTATGCGCCTGCGGCACATGGCAAAGACGAGCGTGCCCACGGCCCCGACGGCCCCGCCCTGATTCGGGCTGAAGAAACCGAACAGGATGCCGCCCAGCACCAGCGTAATGAGCAGGATCATGGGCAGCACGCCCGCCAGGCTTTTCATCTTTTCCGGCCAGCTGTAGACCTGCCCTCGCGGCGCGAGTTCCGGATAACGGCCGGCGAAGACGAGGACCACCAGAATGAACAGCGCGGCAAGCAGCAGACCGGGAACAATACCGGCCACAAACAGCTTGCCTATGGAAACTTCCGTCACCAGAGAGTAGAAAATGAAGCCGGTGCTCGGCGGAATGAGAATGCCGAGCGTGCCGCCCGCCGCAAGCGTGGCGCAACTGAAGCCGGGGTCATACTTTTTCGCGCGCATTTCCGGCAACGCGACGGAAGACATGGTGACGGCGGTGGCCATGGAGTCGCCGGACACGGCGGCAAAGCCGGCGCAACCGGAAACCGTGGCCACGGCCAGCCCTCCGGGCAGGCGCCCCAGCCATATATTGGCCGTGTTGAACAGATCGCGGCTGATGCCGGAATACATGGCCAGTTCGCCCATGAGGATGAACATGGGCACGACGGAATACAGATAGGTCGCGCCCGTGGTATAGGGAGCGGACCCCAGCAGGGCAAGGGCCGGTCTGGGCGTGGGAAAGGCGACAAGAAGGCCGACAAAGCCCATGAGCAGCATGGCCACGCCGATGGGCATGCCGACGAGCAGCAGCGTGAGCATGGCCGCCATGCAGAAAGCCCCGAGCAGCAGTTTGTCCGCCGCGAAGGGAAGCGAGGATATCCACCACGGCGAGCTGACGATGACAGCCAGAAAGGCAATCCCGAAAAGCAGCGGCCTGAAGGCTTTCTTTTCAAGCAGAGAGGCAAGTTCGCCGATGATGTCGGCAACAAAGGAGACCACGGCGGCCAGGGTTCCGAGCGCGGCGAACAGAACGAAAATATACTCCGGTATGTGGAGATCGTAGCTCACTTCACCGCTGGAGAAGCGATCCAGGCCGGTCAGAAAAAGCTGCCGGGCCATGACCGTGAACAGCACGGCGGCAGCTCCGATGAAGGCGAGGCGAAAGGCCGGACGCCACGTTTCAGGCATTTTGTCCAGGATCATTTCCACATAGACATGGGCGCGCTTGTCATGCACATAGCCCAGCCCGCCGAACAGAACCACCACCTGAAGAAATTCCACCAGTTCCGTGGAGCAGGTCAGCGCCTTGTGAAACAGCAGGGAACCCATCACGTCGATGGTGGTCGGAACGGCCATCAGACCGGCGCACAGACAGGAAAGAAAAAACAGCTTCTTGTTTATGAAGAGGGAACATTTTCCCGAAACCTCAGCCCAGCGATGCAGGGATTGATGCATAGACACTCCGGGTATGGGGGCTCGGCCCGTATCAAGGGAAAATCGTCGGGCCGCCCGTCCTGCCCGCGCGGGACGGACGGCCCTGATGGCTATGTTCGGTATATTCGGTTCATGACGGCATTCCGGAAGCGGACGTCACGAAGCGCGCAGCTCGCTCATGAACAGGCGGAGCTTCTTGAGCAGTTCCGCCGCCACTTCGGGATGCCGGGATGCGACGTTGTTCAACTGATCGATGTCGTCGATGCGGCTGTAGAGTTCGTCACGGGCAGGAACTTCGGCGATGGAGCCGGGCGTGCAGGTCCACTGATCTTCGCCGTCCAGGGCGGCGACGCCTTCGCCGTAGCCTGTGGCCGCGGCGTTCTTGGCCTTGCGCTGTTCCGCGTTCATCTGAGGCCCGGCCTTGGCCAGGGGGTTGTCCGCCAGGTGGGAGGAACTGGCCAGCGTGCCCTTGCCGTAAATTTCGAACATGGATTCGGCCACGCTTTTTTCATCGTCCTTGAGCCAGTGGATATACGACCATTCGTCCGTAATGATGGACCAGGAGTAGCGGTAGTACCCGGCAACGGCGAAATCGCGCACCTTGTCGACTTCTCCTCTGGCGAGCGCCAGCAGGCTTTTGCCCTGCATGTCGGGATGCACGCCGATGCCCAGCCACTCGCACACGGTGGGCGCGACATCCACGCTTTGCACAAAGCTCTTGATCCTCTTGCCCGCAGGCAGCCCGGGAGCGCGCAGCATCATGACGGCGTGCACCAGTTCCTCATAGGGCCAGGGGCGGCACTTGCGCATGATGCCATGACCGTGCTTGCCGTTGCCCATGGGTTCGCCGTGGTCGGACACGACAAGAACCAGGGTATCCCGTTCCAGACCGAGGCGGCGGAGCTGATCCAGAAGGTAGCCGAACTGACG
The DNA here is from genome assembly GCA_900541395.1 of uncultured Desulfovibrio sp. Taxonomy (GTDB): domain Bacteria; phylum Desulfobacterota; class Desulfovibrionia; order Desulfovibrionales; family Desulfovibrionaceae; genus Mailhella; species Mailhella merdigallinarum. The sequence continues at coordinate 23,339 of UQJT01000021.1, read as the reverse complement.
GTCGACCATGGTGACCTTTTCGGCGTAGAGCATACGCACATGGTGCAGTTCTTCCTCGGTGTAGATGCCTTCCACAGGGCCCATGATCGGCAGGAATTGATCCTTGCCCTTGAAATCGGGATCATAAGGGCATTTCATATCCGGGTCGTAGACTGAGGGCGGATCCCAGGGCTCATGCGGATCGAAGCAGTCTATCCACAGATAGAAGGGATGATTGCGATCGACGCGCTCAAGATAGTTCACGGCCTCGCGCATCAGTTTGTAACAGTTCTGATCCTCCTCCGACTTCCAGTACTGACGCTGACGCAGATAGCAGGCGGTTTCCTGGAGGGTGGGGTCGCGCATGTTGCAGCCGAGCAGCTTGTCCATGGCCTCCAGCGCGTGTTCCTCGTTGTAATCTTCCGGATTGAGATGATAGAGGGGGTCTTTGGCATAAAACTCATGATCGATTTCATGCCCATGCAGGAAATATACCTTGTCGAAGCCGCGGGTATAGCCGAACTTCGGCAGGCGGTTGGGGGCGGCGTCGAAAACCATGGCCGTGTCGATCCCCGTACCCCAGCACAAATCGGCGATGGTGGTGTCGTCCATGTCCAGGGCGGACCAGCCCTTTACCGGCAGGGTATAACGTCCGGTATGCATGGCGCGGCGACAGGGCACCGTGGGCACGCCTTCGATGTAGCAGTTGTCGAACACCACGGATTCACGCGCAAAACGATCAAAATTCGGGGTTTTGATCCAGGGATTGCCGTTGCAGTGCAGGTAGTTGTACTGCAGGCTGTCGAACATGACGACTATGGCGTTTTTCACTTCCATTTTTTGCTCCACAAATTGTTACAGGTGAAAAAGAAAAGCGGCTATTGCACGGCTTCCCTGTCCAGAACGCGGGCGCGGGCCACCATTTCGGCGCCGTCGGCATGACCGCGCTTGGCTACGGCGTCGATCCATTCCTGCACGATTCCGTCGCACTTCTTTCTCCAGCCCTCCAGAACATCAGCCGGGACCACGTCCACCGTTTGTCCTTCCGCTTTCATGAATTCCAGGTCGTCCCGACAGGACTGATCGATGGCCTTTCCGACCATGCGCGCATAGTATTCGCCGGAAAGTTCGTCGAATATCTTCTTCACGTCATCGGGAAGAGCCTCCCAGGAATGCTTGTTCATGACCACGCACATGCCGCCGCAGTTGATATTGGCCTCATAGCTGTGTTTGGCCGCTTCATATATCTTCGTGCTGCGCATGTAGGCGTAGGGCGCAAGTACGGCGTCGGTCTGGCCGCGCTGCATGGAAAGATAGATGTCCGTCGGCCCCACAGTCACGGGCGAAGCGCCGAGAGCCTTGGCTATATCCGCATAGGAAGGGGCATAGGCGGCGATTTTCAGCTTTGCCATGTCGGCATCGTTCATCACCGGAGCGCCGGTGGTCTGCACCTGCGAAGGCGCGCCGCAATGCAGGCTGATCAGATGCACGTCGCCCGTTTCTTTCTGCATGGCCGGGAACTCCTTCCACAGACGCCAGGCCGCCACGGAACCGCTTTCCGCCGAGTTGAACAGGAAGGGAAGATCCAGAATTTCAAGCAGCGGCAGCTTGCCCTTCTTGCGCGAAACATTGACCACACCCAGATCTACCACCCCGGAACGCACGGAATCGTAAATATCCGCCTCCGCGCAGATGGTGTTGGGATTGTAGTATTCGATGACCACGCGCCCGTTGGTGCGGCGGTTGATCTCCTCCGCCCAGGGTTTCATGCCCCCGGCGATTGCCGCATGTTGGTCCATGAACACGCCCGTAAAGGTCAGTGTGATGGGCTTATCCGCGGCGCGGGCAGAGGTTCCGGACAACCCGGATGCGACCAGCAGAGCCGAAAGGACGGCAACGAGATAACTGCGCTTCATGGCATATCCTCCGGTGGATGGGATCGGACAAGACCGGGCACCATGCCGCGGGTCTTTCTTCGGAGGAAGAAAGGCAAAAGGCGTGCCAAACGGCACGCCTTTATAAAAGATGTTTATATCCGGTTATTATGCGCAACGTATTCTCGTCAGGCATATTTTTTATGACAACTCAGGTTCATACCTGTTTCGTTCCTATGAGCATGATAAAAAAATAATTTTATTTATATAAAACGGTTGCGTCTGTATAAACCGCGGTTTCATAAAAACAATCAAGGTTTACACAAGATCAGGGTGCGTTTTGAGATACTTGCCCACAGCCTGCGGGGAAATGCCCAGCAGACCGGCCGCGGCGCGCCGGTTTCCGCCGCTCAGCGACAGCGCGTGACGAAACGCTTCCTGCCTCAGGTTTCCAAGGTATTCGTCAAGAGGAAGTCCGGGGCGCCACCGACTCAGGGCCGCGTCTCGCACGCCGTTCTCCGCGTCGGGGAAAAGCACGTCTTCGGCGTCGATCACATTTTTCGGGGAAAGACGCAGCGTGCGCTCCAGCACGTTTTCCAGTTCCCGGATATTGCCCGGCCAGTCGTAGGCTTCAAGAATTTTGAGAGCCATGCGGGTAAATATTTTCGGAACCGGCAGAGAGGCGTTGATGCGGGAAACGACGTGCAGCACGATACGGTCTATGTCTTCCTTTCTTCTGCGCAGCGGGGGCACATGCACCTCGCCCACGTTCAGCCGATAATACAGGTCGGCCCTGAACTTTCCTTCGTTCACAAGCCGGACGATGTTGCGGTTCGTGGCACAAATCAGCCGGACGTTCACCTTGTGACTTTTTCTGGAACCTATGGGATCGACAATTCCATCCTCGACAGCCCGCAGAATCTTGGCCTGCGCGGGGATCGACAGCTCGCCTATTTCATCGAGAAAGAGCGTCCCTCCGTCCGCCGCGTCGAATTTGCCCTCCTGATCCGTCACGGCGCCGGTAAAGGCCCCCCTTCTGTGCCCGAACAGCACGCTTTCGGCCAGGCTTTCCGGGATCGCGGCGCAGTTGACGCTGGTGAATTTGTCCAGCGGCCTGCCCGAAAGCGCGTGGATGTAGCGGGCCAGCAACCCCTTGCCCGTGCCCGTCTCGCCAAGCAGCAGCATGGGCAGAGGAGAAGGCGCGAGTATCTGGCAGACATCCACCACGCGCTGCATGATGGAATGAGTGCCGATGATCCCGAACTGCTCCGCCCGGCGACGCAACGATATTTTATCGGACACATTGTCGGAGGAGGCCAGCGGAATATCCAGCATATCGCGGGAAAATATCCCCGCGCTGAAATTCAGCTCCGCAAAGCGCGGCAGGCCGGAATCCGCCACCTCCGGGGAACGGACGACGATGAGCCGCACGGGAAGTTCTCCGGAAAGCAGCAGCCCGGCCAGTCCCACATAGACATCGGGATAATGGACGCCCCCCCAGCAGAGCGTCATGGGCAGATCCCTGTGCTGTTTCAGAATATCCTTCAGCCTGATCCGCAGAAGACGCATGGACTCGATCAAGTCGCTCGTCACGCAGTCGGAACAGTCCACCGTGCGTATCTCCATATCGGGATCGAGGTTCCGCGCTTCGGCCTCAAGCAGGTCCGGGGCCGGAGCAAGGTGAGGGAGCAAAAACAGGATGAGCCGGTGGAAGCGCCGCGCCCGCAGGAGAGAAAGTATCGGGCCGGGAAGCTCCACCATTTTGTGAATGCCCCTGCGGTAGGGATCGTAAAAATCCGGAAAGGCAAAAAGCACTCCTTCCCTTTCCTCGCCGAAAGGCAGATCCGAAGAGAGTCCCTTTTCCTTCGTGCGTTTTTTCATTATACGGTCTCCTGCGGGTATGTCGGACAGGCATTCGGTTGCGCCGGTTCACGGATTCGGGGGGGGGACGTCGCACCGTGGCAATCTCACATCGAGCGCAGCCCGGACAAGCCTGACCTCATGAGGGCGGCGAAAGCCGCGCCCGCGGCGACGGGTAGACCAGAAATGTCCGCAATGGCCATGAGCTTCGCATCGTTTTCTTACGGCAGCATCACAACACGCTATCTTATAATAAACATAAGCGAAGAGCCGGAGCGGACGGAATGAAGCCGAAAGCATAATTCTTGACGTCGGACGCATAAGCGATAAACCCGGTCCCGCCGGGGCGGCGTTTGCTTCCGGCGCGCGGGCCGGACCCGGGCATTCGGGTTGCGGAATATGCTCCGCCGTGGCGGGGAACGGGAACGGCCGGTCCGCGTAGGTCGTTCGGGGCAGGGGCGCAAGCCCCTTCCCGCGCGGGATGGAAAAACATCATGGCATACGGGAGAAAAGGATTCTTCCTCCTCAAGTCCTGCTGCCCGGGGCGTGCCGTTGGAGCGAAACGCGAACGGGCATTTTTTCTGTTCTTTTTGGAATCGGTGCGCTAGAAAATACCATACGGAACGCGTCGGCGGCCGAAAGACCGCCGAATGTCGAGCCTGTAAGGAGCGCGGAATGGAAGTTGCGATCGCTGTGCTGGCGGCGGCCGTTCTGGCCGGGGGAGGATTCATCTGGCGCCGACGGCGGGCCGGAGCGGCCGGGAGCGAAACCGGCGCGCCCGTGACGCGGATGGAGGCGTATGCCCTGGGGATGCAACCCGGCGCGGACGGGCAGTCCGTCATGTATACATTGCGTAGTTGCCGTCATTGCGTCCGGCTTAAAAAATTCTTGGACGCGCATCATATTCCCTGCCACCTGGTGTACGTGGACGAGTTCAAGGGGGCGGAGCGCGCGGCCCTGATGGGCAGGGTAAGGGCCTGTAACCCGCGCGGTTCTTTTCCTACCCTGGTGTTGCCCGACGGACGCGTGGTGGTGGGGTTCCGGGAGCGCGAGATCAGGGCTGCCTACGGTTTGCCCGAGTCCGATTAGAGCATTTTCACATTGAAAATGCTCTGCCGACTGCGCGAGCAGGCGGCCGCCGCGAAGGCATAAGCGCAATTTATTTGCGCTGTTACATGCCGAAGCGAGCGTGTCTTTCAGCTTTGACTTTGTAAAAAGTCAAAGCGAATCCGCTCTAAGACGGATTCCGTGAAGAATCGCTCCAACGTCTTTCCGGGGGGCGCTTCCGGACGCGATTTCCCTGCCGGCGCGCGCCGATAAGGAAAGGCGGCCTTCCGGGCGGCCCCCGCAGCGTCACAGCGTATCGAAAAAGTCGGCCAGCATTTCCGCCGCCTCGACCATGCCCGGGGCGGGACGGGAGAACAGACTTTCGTCCACGGTCAGAACATGCCCCTCGCGGACGGCCCGCAGATTCCGGTAATGATCACGTTCGGCGGGCGGCGTCGGCGCGGCGTTCATAGGGCCCTGCTGCACGATATAGACTTCGGGATCGAGGCGGATCAGTTCTTCCTCATTCAGGCGCGCCACGCGTTCCGGCACCCGCACCGCATTTTCTCCTCCGGCGGCCTCGATGATGGCCGAGGCCGTGGAGTTTGCGCCTGCCGCCAGCAGGTTGGGCGAACGTATTTCAAAGAACACGCGGGGGCGAAGAGCGCCGATCCGGCGTTCGGCCAGGGCGTTCAGACGGGAGCGCAGCGAGTCGATCAGGGCGTCGGCCCTGTCTTCGGCGCCGGTGAGCACGCCCAGGGCTGCGATAATCCGGTACAGATCGGGGAAGGACGAGCCTCGGAACACCGCTACGGGAAACCCCAATGCCCGTAGTTGCGCCACCTGAGCCTCGGCTTCCCGGCGGCCTTCGAACTGAAGGATAAGATCGGGCTGCAAGGCCGCGATGAGTTCCAGATTGGGGCGCATGTGGGTGCCGATGACGGGCAGGGCGGCCAGTTCGGGTCGGATGTCGGCCCGGGTGCGGGCGGCCAGGCGGTCGCCCAGGTCCATATCCAGCAGGATATCGTTGAACGCTCCGTACAGGGCCACCACGCGTCGGGCCGGGGCTTCCAATTCCACGCCGCAGCCCGTGTCGTCGGTCAGGCGGAGGGGCGCGGCCTCAGCGGGGGCGGCCGCCGACAGGCAGAACGGCAGGACAAAACTGAGGAAGATGGACCACAGGGTGGCGCATGGTGTGAAAAGGCGTGTCATACAATGCCTCAAGATGCTGAGAGGTGAGTTCCGCCGGAGGCAGATCGAACAGCGGCCGCCCGCCGCGCAGGGCTACCACCCGGTCGCCGTATAGTACGGCGGCATTGACGTCATGCAACACGGCCGCCACGGTGGCTCCGGAGCGAGCCAGCTCCGTCAGCAGCGTAAACAGGGCGGCCTGATGGGCCGGGTCCAGGGCGTCGGCCGGTTCGTCCAAAAGCAGGATATCCGCTTCCTGAGCCAGAGCGCGGGCCAGAAAGACGCGCTGGCGTTCTCCCCCGGACAGTTCGCCCAGCGGACGCCGCGCCAGGGGCAAAGCGGATACGGCTTCCAGAGCTGTGCGGGCGGCCCGGTAATCCGCGTCCGTAAACAGCCCGAAGCGGCTCAGACGCGGATATCGGCCCAGCAGCACCACGTCTTCGGCGGGCAGGGTCAGGGCTTCGGCGGTACCCGGACGCTGGGGCAGCACGGCCACCCGGCGGGCGCGGGCGCGGGCGTTCAGGGCGTCCAGAGGTTCGCCGTCCAGCAGCACCCGTCCGGCCAGGGGACGCAACGCGCCGCCCAAACAGCGCAGCAAGGTGCTTTTGCCTTCGCCGTTAGGGCCGATGACGGCCGTCAACTGACCGGGGCGCAGGCAAAGGTCCAACCCGCTCAGCACCCGGCGACCTTCGTATCCCGCGTCCAGGCCGACGCACGCGAGAACGCCGCTCATCGCCGCGCTCCGGACCGGGTTCCGGCGCGCAGCACCACGGCGAAAAAGGGGCCGCCCACCAAGGATGTGATCACCCCGACAGGCAATTCCAGGCCGTGCGGCAGCAGACAGCGGGCCGCCACGTCGGCCCACAGCAGAAAGATGCCTCCGGCCAGCCATGCGGCCGCGAACAGGGGGCCGTGCCAGGGGCCGATAAGGCGTCGCAGAATATGGGGAGCCACCAACCCCACAAAGCCGATGATGCCCGACACGGCCACCCCGCCCGCCGTCAGACAACCCGCGCCCAGCAGTATCGCCAGACGCGCGCGGCGTACATCGACGCCCAGGTGGACGGCGTCCCGATCGCCCATAATCAGGACGTCGAGCGCCCGCCAGCAGGGGATAAGCAAGACGAGCCCCAGAAGGGAGGGAATCAGGGCCACGGGCACGTCGTTCCAGCCCCGCCCCTGAAAGCTGCCCATTATCCAGAATACGATGCCGGAAACGGATTCCTCGTCCAGAGCTTTAAGGAGGGATACCCCGGCCCCGAACATGGTGGATACCGCCACGCCCGCCAGGATCAGGCGGTCGCGGCCGCCGCCCCGTCCCAGCGCCAGACTCAGGCCCAGCGCCAGGAAGGACCCCAGCATGGCGCCCTCCGCCGTGCTCCAGTGCCCGCCCGCCGCCAGCAGGGTTCCGGAACACAGCACCAGGCCCGCGCCCAAGGCCGCGCCGGACGACACGCCCAGCAAAAAGGGTTCGGCCAGAGGATTGTGCAACACGCCCTGCATGGCCACGCCCGCCAGGGCCAGGCTGCCGCCCACCAGCAGGGCCAGCACGGTTCGGGCCAGGCGAATGTCCACGACCACGGTGCGCGCGGCTTCGGCCGACAGGCCCGCCGCGTCTCCCCCCGTGCCCAGCAAGGCGTGGAGCACGTCGCCCGGCTCCAGGGGGACCGGGCCGAACAGACAGGCCAGCGGCACGGATGCCAACCACAGGATGAGCAGAAGCGTCAGAACGGCGACGGGGGCGCGGTCCGGCCGGCGTGGCCGAGGGAGGGCGGAAGGGCGGGGCGGGGACATGGCGGCTCCGGCGGCGGAAATAACGGCGACTCAAGCAAAAAGCGCTCTTCCCGCGGATTGGGAAGAGCGCCGTTTTTGGCTCGTGAATTCCGCAACGAAACCGCGGACAAAAACCCGTTGTCCGGTGCGGATATGTTGCGGCAGGCAGGTTTTCCGGCTGCGCCCGTCCGTTTTCGCCTTCCCGGCCCGGAAGCCAGTGGCATGGAAAAGGACCGCTCCCCGTCAGGACGGGCAGCGCGAGGGGCTCACGGCGGCGGGTCCGCTCCCGGTTTGCACGGGATTCCCTTTTAAGCCACAAGGCGCCTTTTTATTTTTTTACGTGGGGTATGGGGGACTGTCAAGCGGCGGAGCAGGGCGGAGGGCGCGCAACCGTGGATTCCGAAGACGGAACCGTCCGGGACGCCTTGCGCCCGCGCAACAGGCGTGGCATGATGATTTTTCTTTGCAATTCCGTATGACGGGGAGGTGGCGCATGAAAAAAGGCGCGTGGGCCGCGGGCGTTCTTGCCGTGGTTGTCGTGGCGGCGGGGGGCGGCTGGCTGGCCGTTCGCACTCTGGAATCGAAAACCGAGCAGGCCGTGCGCGCCGTGCTGGCCGAGCTTTCGGCCACGGCCGACAGCGTGGACTACAATCTGCTGGACAACACGCTGAACTTGGGCCGGGTCGCCTATGCTCAGGATGTGGCGGGCCGGCACAGTACGGCGACCGTCGAAAATATTACCGTGACAGGCTTTGACCGGGCCTGCCTGAGCGACGCGTCCGGCTCCGAACTGCCGCTGGTGGCGGACAGCCTGGTGGCCTCCGACGTGGACATAAAGGTCGTCGACCCGAGCATGACCAGTCGGGGAACCATAGCCGAAATACGGATGGAAGGTTGGTATCAGAACCTGGGCAAACTGGCCGCCCTGCATCGACAGGACCCCTTGGGCGAAGCCTTTTTCGCCGAAGCCTACCGCTACCGTATGGATATGATGGCCTACAAGGATTACCGGGTAAGCGTCACCATGCCGGATCAGAAGCCCCTGACCGCAAGCATGGCTATGTGGGGCCTGCTGGGCCCCGCCGGTTCGCGGGACGCTTCGAGCGACGCGGGGCGTACGTTTTCCATGTTCATGAACCAGTTCCGCATGGAATTGCCCGGACTGGGCGTCGGCAGTGTGGAACGCGCCGAGTTGCACGATCTGCTGATGCCGCCTCCAGCTTCGGTGAGTCGTTTGACGGCTTTGACCCGCAAGATGGAGGCGGCCGAATCCGAGGGGAGGGACGCCGCGCTGAAGCAGGGGGAGGCGTTCCTGAAGGAATGGGTCGACGCCTACCGGGGGACCACGCCGTACAAGGAGCTTGTTCTCCGCTCTTATGCCTTTCAGCCCGAGCAGGAAGGGACGCCCCCCCTGTTGGTGGACGAAGTGCGGCATAAGTTGTCCCTGGCCGATCCCGTGGTGTTCGGCCTGGACCTGATCGGTCTGCACGGTTCGTGGAGCGATATGGCCCCCGGATGGCGGGAAGCCGGTCCCGCCTTTCTGCCCGACGGGCCTCTGGTGGATGGCTCCATTCTGCTTTCGCTGCGGACGGAGCGCCGACCTTCCAGCGTGGAATGGAGCGCGGGCGTGCAGAATCTGGGCCGGGCCGAGGGCAAGATTTCTCTGGAATTGGATATCAAGAATCTGAGCGATGTGTTGAAGTTGCCCTTGGATCGTCTGATGGCGAATGTTTTTTTGAAAGACGCCGACGCCACGTATGCGGATCAGGGGCTGGAAGCCCTGGCCCTGACCGTCGCCGCTTTGGATGAAGGGGTTTCCGTGGAGCAGGAGCGGGATGTGTACAAGGCCGCGTTGCCGCTGTTGAGCGAGGAGGCCGGAGAACTCGGACCCATGCTGGAAGCGGCCGCGAACATCATGCTGGACAAGCCCGGCACGGTGCGCATCCAGTGCCGTCCGGAGCAGCCTCTGGCATTGAGTCAGGCTTTCCTGACCCTGCTGCTCCAGCCTCAGGTCCTGAACCTGACGGTGAGCGCCGAACCCGGCGACAAATCTTTGTCGGACTGGGTGCCCGCCGCTTTAAGACAGTAAAAAGCGCGCGTTGTCGTTCCGTAGACGCCGCGCCCTTTCGGGGGCGCGGCGTTTTACATGCTTGCGACAAGCTCCGCTTTGCGCTCTTAGAGCGGTTTGCTGTTGAAAAGGGCAACCGCTCCGGCGGCCGCGGGAGCGGCCGCCCGCGCCGAAAGAGCCTGAAAACCACGCTTTTCAGGCGAAATGACGGCAGCGCCGCTTTTGAAATTGGACAATTTCAAAAGCAAAATGCTCTACGGATAAGGAGAGCGGAAGTCCGACTCCGTAGAGCATTTCAAGAGCGAAACGCTCCAAGCCGTAAAACGGCCCCGCCGCGTTTTTTTTTCGGACGCCGCGGGGCCGAGGGCGGCGTTCCGCCCGGGCGGAACGCCGTATGGTAAAAGGGAGGTCGTATCACCCCTGTCCGACGACAGAAATCGCGCCGCGCCCGAGAGGGCCCGGCCGAAAGGGGGGCTGATATGGGGGCGTGTGACCTCCGCTGGTGCGCCGGGGAAAGAGAGACATAAGCGGGGTCCGTCGCTGCGGGCGGTCCTAAAGCGGTTCGACTTTGAGATAATATCGGTTCACGGCGCGAGCTTTCGTCGTTGCGGATGAAGAGAGCATGGACAAGTTTCGCTGTGCTCGACTCCGCGGAGCATTTCAAAGCAAAAATGTTCCAATCCGGATCAATCCTCTTCCACGTTGATCGGCACGGTGTGGGGGCCGTGGGCGCGGCGGCGGGGAAGCAGCACCGACAGGACGCCGTTTTTCAGATGAGCCCGAATGGTTTCGCTGTCCTGCGCCGAGGACAGGGCGATCCGCATTTCGTATTCCACCTCCACAAATTCCAGGGCGAGAACGGCTTCGCCGCCGGGCGCGCGGTCGGAGCGGTCATAACGGGATATGCCCCGAATGGAAAGCTGCCTGTGGTCCGCCTCCACGGTCAAATCCTCGCGGGCGACGCCGGGCAGATTGACCAGCACGAAAATGCCGTCCGGTCGTTCCACAATGTCCGTGGCCGGTCGGACACGGGGACGGTGCGTCTTGTCGTATGCGCGCAGATGCATGCAGCCTCCGTCGAGCTCAGTATCGGGGGTGAATGGACAGCAAGCGACCGGTGGGCAGCTTGGGCAGCGTCATTTCCAGTATGCCGTCGCTCAGGCGGGCGGTCACTGCGTCGCGCTGCACGGGCACGGTCAGCGTCACTACGCGCCGGAACGGACCGCTGAAGCGTTCCTGCCGGTAATAGCGTCCGGGCAGGGGCGGCAACTCGCCTTCGATGACCAAAGCGCGTTCGCCGAGCGTCAGATGCAGATTGGCCCTGTCCACGCCCGGTATCAGCGCCCGGATATGGATGGCCCGGTGATCCTCGCCCAGATTGATGGGCGGAAAGGGCATGCTCTCCCGGCGGTAGAATTCGGTTTCAGAGGTGTACATTCGTTCCGCGAAGGCGGGAAAATCCTTGAATATGCTGAAGTCGGCCATGATATTCTCCCGTTTCGCTTACCAGGCGGGCCGCTTGGCGTTTGGGCCGCCTTCGGAGGCCGGTGTGCGCGCGCCGTGCTTCCAGTCCGAAAGCGATACGCCTTCTTCGCGAACCAGAAACGGCACTTCGTCCCGGATGGGGTACACCAGTCGGCAATGCGGACAGAGCAACCCGGTATGCGCGTCCATAACTTTCAGGGTATAGCCGCAGTTCGGGCAGTTCATAAGAGCCGGCACGGTCAAGATCATGATGTTCTCCGGGTACGGGGGCGGGCTATGCGGGGCGGACCCCCTCCCCGCCTGTACAGAAGTAACGGTTTCCCCTGTGAGGTCAATGGCATGATTGACACAAGCTCACGCTCTGCCTAGTTATTCTACATGAAGAAAATATTTGTGGATTTACATACGCACACCAGGGCTTCGGACGGAACGGACAGTCCGGCCGGGTTGGTGCGACGGGCGGCCGGATCGGGTTTGGCCGCCGTGGCCGTTACGGATCACGATACTCTGGCCGGGTTGAACGAGGCCGAGGCGGCCGGGCGTTCCCTGGGCGTGGAGGTCATACGCGGCTGTGAAATCAGCACCCGTTTCGGCCGGGGCGAGGTCCATGTGCTGGGCTTGTGGCTGCCCCGCGATCCCGCCCGCCTGGAGGCGGTTCAGGCCGGGCTGGCCGCCGTGCGCGAACGTCGCGTTGCCCGCAACCGTCGTATCGCGGACCGGCTGGCTGCGTTGGGCTTGCCCGTCACTTACGAGGCCGTCCGCGAACTGGCGGCGGGCGGGGTGGTGGGGCGGCCGCATTTCGCCGCGTTGTTGTGCCGTCAGGGCGTCACCGCCACTCCCCGTGAAGCCTTTGAACGCTATCTCGGTTCGGGCGGAGCGGCCTATGTGCCGCGTGAATTGCCCGAACCCGCCGCGGCCGTGGCCCTGCTGGCCGCCGCCGGGGCCACCGTGTCCCTGGCTCATCCTCGTCTTATCCGCTGCGCGCCCGAAGAACTGGACGCCTTGGTCGCGTCCCTCGTCCCCCACGGGCTGAACGCCATAGAAGCCTATCACAGCGAGCACTCCGCCGCCGACGAGCGCGCCTGCGTCGGGCTGGCGCAGCGTCACGGCCTGCTGCTCACCGGCGGTTCGGATTACCACGGCGAGGCCAAGCCCGGCGTGGAGCTCGGCCGGGGCAAAGGCGGCCTGCGCGTTACGTCGGCCGTGCTCGAGCGCCTCAAGACCGACCGCCGCGCCCGCGGCCTGGAGTGCTGAAAAAATCGGGCGAGGCTGAAAAATCAGGCGAGGGGGAGGGGGCCTTTTCAAAAGCCCCCTCCCCCTCGCGTTTCCCTCTCCCCTCGCACAAGTTTTTGTTCAAGTTTGTAGGGTGATTGAGATTGAAATGTCCTAACCCTGTTTGATTTTTCCTTCCTTCATCATACGGGCGATCTGGTCCACGTCTTTGTCGCCGCGGCCGGACAGGCAGACGAGCAGCGTCTTGTCTTCAGGCAGGGCGGGAGCGATGCGCATGGCGTGGGCCAGGGCGTGGGACGATTCCAAAGCGGGTACGATGCCCTCGGTCCGGCATAGAGCAAAAAAGGCGTCCAGAGCTTCGGAGTCGGACACGGTGACGTAGGAGGCGCGGCCCGTGTCTTTGAGGAAGCTGTGCTCGGGCCCCACCCCCGGGTAGTCGAGTCCGGCCGAGATGGAGTACACGGGCGCGGCCTCGCCCCGGGCGTCCTGAAGCAGATAGGAACGGAAGCCGTGCAATACGCCGGGCGTTCCGTGGGACAGGGGGGCGGCATGATCGCCGTATCCCGGGCCCCGTCCGCCGGGTTCCGCGCCGACGAGGGCCACCTCGGGATCGTCCACAAAGCCCGCAAACAGGCCGATGGCGTTGGAACCGCCTCCCACGCAGGCAATGGCCGCGTCGGGCAGGCGTCCCGTTTCCTCCAGCATCTGTCGCCGGGCCTCGACTCCGATGACCGACTGGAAGTGGCGCACCATGCCGGGATAGGGGTAAGGGCCCACGGCGGAACCGAGCACGTAGAACAGGTCGGGGTCGCGGACAAAGGCGTCGAGGGCTTCGTCCACGGCCTCCTTGAGGGTACGCTGACCGCTGAGGGCCGGAGTCACTTCCGCGCCCATCATGCGCATGCGGATCACGTTGAGTTCCTGGCGACGCATATCCTCTTCGCCCATGAACACAATGCAGCCCATGCCCAGCAGCGCGGCCGTGGCGGCTGTGGCCACGCCGTGCTGACCCGCGCCGGTTTCGGCCACTACCCGCTTTTTGCCCATGCGTTTGGCCAGCAGCATCTGGCCCAGGGTGTTGTTGATCTTGTGCGCTCCGAGGTGGTTCAGGTCTTCCCGCTTGAGGTAAATATGCGCGCCGCCGAGCTGTCGGCTCAGGTTGGCGCAATGGAACACCGGCGTGGGGCGACCGCAGAAATGGGTGTAAAGATGGTTCAGTTCGGCATTGAAAGCCGGGTCATCCCGGTAGCGAAGATAGGCTTCGGCCAGTTCGTCCAGCACGTTTTTCAGCGTATCGGGCACAAACTGTCCGCCGTAGGGACCGAAAAAGCCTTCGGCTTCGGCGGAACGGGCAACGGAAGCGGCGGGGGAAACGGGGGTCGAAAGAGCGTCGACGGAAGAAGCGTTCATGATGGTCTCCTGCTTGGACGGACCATCAGACGATACAAAAAACCGCAGCCGATGATCCGGCCGCGGTTGATGGTGTGCGGAAAAAACGACAACCCGGCCCTAGAGGAAGGGCCGCCACCACTGGGAGGAAAGGATGTCGTGCGAATAAGTATTCATGAAAACAGTCTGCCCTAATCAGGCCGGAATGTCAATACGCCGATATGGAGGAAGTCTTCGTTTTTTATTTTTTTATACTTATTATACATAGTTATGGATATGCTTTCATCAAGTCTCTGTCCTGGGATTTGATGGAGTTTTTGAAAAGCCATGTCGGCGCAAAAACGGCTCGTGCGGAATGCGGCCGCGGGAGCGGCCGCCCGCGCCGAATGAGCCTGAAAAACATGCTTTTCAGGCGAAATGACGGCGGAGCCGCTTTGAAATCGGACAATTCACGTACATCTGAACAAGAATTTCCCTGATTTCGTTGACCGCCATGCCGTTTTGCAGAGCTTCGGCAAGGGCTGCCTTCAGCTTTTCCACATTGCCGTTCGCCGTGAACGCCGCAATGGGGATAATGCTTTGCTGTCTGGCATTCAGGACCGATTCGGACAATGAACTTTGCGCGTGCGCCATACCTGCCGATCCGATTGTTGCGGTAAAACAAATGCCAAGAAAAGTGATCAAAGATTTCAACAACACGAAATCCTCCTTGTCATGCGCTTCTCTTTTTATGGCCCTTCGTCTGATGACAACATAGGGATTCCATGACGGGGGTTCCATATTCAATCCGCGCTGTTCTTTGCCTGATTCGACCGCTTGCGGGTGAATAAATAAAAAAAGCGGGAAGCCTTTGATAACGAGCTTCCCGCCTGGCAGTCAGGATAATCCGCGACATCAGAAACGTTTCTGGGCCACATCCCTGCGGGGAGGAGCGCCAAACTGGCGCTTGTACTCCCTGTTGAACTGAGAACCGCTTTCATAGCCGACCATGAGCGCCGCTGTTCCCGCATCCTTGCCTTCCTGCAACATCAGGCGTTCAGCCTCATACAGGCGCAGGCGCTTCTGGAACTGGAGCGGACTCAGGCTGGTTACCTGTCTGAAATGACGGTTGAAGGTGGAGGAGGCCATGTTCACGCGCCGGGCCAACTCTTCCATATTTATGGAATCTGCATAATGTTCCCTCAACCAGGAAATGGCCTCGGCTATCTGATTGGCCTGGGTGCCGGTGGTGCTGAACAGCCGCAGGCATCTGCCCTGATTGCCGCAGAGCAGATAGTAATGGATTTCCCGAAGAATCATGGGAACCATAACCGGAATTCGTGACGGCGTATCCAGAAGCTCGACCAGACAGCCCGAGGTAGATACAGCACTCCATAGATGTTGTTTCCGTTTCGCCGGGCAAAGAGTTCCTGCACATCAAATTCATATTCAGAGTATACAAGCGCTTCTGAAGCGGACTTAGATGCAGCCTCTCGTGCCCAAAGGCATTCAATTACCAATACTGCTGACAGCATCAAAACTGGAAAAGTGACAGGTATGGATTTGGGCATACACTAACCTCACAAATTTATTGCCCGCATTCCGCCGCTATCTCCATACTCTTTTTTCAGGTAACCTAAAGATAGCCTTTATTTTTTTACCCATTACCGGCAACAAAAGGTATACCTGATTCGCCCGTTTTTTGCCTTGCAAAGCATATTCATGAACCTGTGCAGAAAACTCAGAAAATTTTATTCATCTGTTATGCATCCTCAGCATATGGCAATGTTTTTGTTTTTTTAATTTATCCAAGCGTGTCGTATTTTTATACTTTTGTCGTTACTGTAATACATGATAGCATTTCACCTACAATACTTCCTGACGGGTGTCAGAGGGGCGAGTGGAGGAGGGGGGCATTGTTTTCGGGCGCTGCCTTTGTCATTTCTTTCTGAGGCGGTGAGGCTTCGTCTTCCTTTTTCAGAAATTTTTCCGTGAGGTACGCGGGAATGATGATGTCAGCATTTTTCAGCATCATACTGAGTTTCTTGGGGGTGTAGCCTTTTTTGAAGGCTTTGCGAAAATCCTTCTCCAGTATTCCCGCCGCTTCCTCTCGTGTTTTTTGTCGTTCTTGACCGGCAGCTCGTGGAGCAGCTTTTGGGCTTGCCTGATTTGTTCCGGTTTGTATTGTCCCGCTTTTTTTTGTGGCTTTTTCTCCTTTCCGAGAGTTTTGCCGCACTATAGGCGAAATCTTCACATTCCTACAATTTCGCCGCTGCACGATATGGGGTCTTCGTGGCAGGATGGCAGTTGTAATACACAACTACCATCCTGTATGGTTTCAGCGAAGTGGTCATTTGAAATGATGGGGATAGTGATGCAGAAAATGCGAACTAGGAAAACGCTTACGGTTGTGTGCAACTGTAAGCAGGATGGAGCGGCAACAGAAGCTGCTACACAAGTCAAGAAGTTGGTCAAAACGAGGATGAACTTGCGGGCATCTATACTATTGCCGGGAAACTCCAGGCACAAGTCTATGTTCGGGAAAAATGCCGACTGGTGCGAGCATAATATGTGGGCAGAATATACGAAATTTGTTGAGCATACGGAAGGAAGACATCAGCGAAGGCTGATAGTCTTATGACGTTTTACCGGTTCAGGAATTTCAGTAAAGTAATATTGTTCCACAAAGATTTTTTTGCGTAAGGAAATGAACAATATATATAATCACATTATATGGCGGCATATTTCCCTGAAGTTTTGTATCGGAACATGCATTGTGTTTTTTCGCTGACATCACATTATTTCATGTTGGCGAAGCGTTCAACTGCCTTCGTAAATTTCTTAATGGTGATGTCGGCGTCTCCGTGTTGGATGCCATCGCGCACGCAATGCTGAATATGCCCTTCCAGCACCATTTGCCCCACGCGGTGCAAGGCTGACTTACATGCGTTAATTTGTGAGAGCACATCCTCGCAGGGGATATCCTCGTCAATCATGCGATCCACAGCCTGCACCTGACCAACGATTTTTTTCAGGCGCGCGTGCAATTTGGCGGCATTGGCATTCGTACATTGGCGCATAGCTTCCTCTCTGGTGTTTTTTACTTTCTATCGCTAATTGTGCGTGAGTGCAAATAATCCGTAAGGGGGGAGCCCCTTGCCGGAAAATAGAGGGGCTGTCGCAGAGCACCACTTCTTTTTGAAAATGTTATCGTCAGTGATCCTCGGCGACTTTATCCATTTGGTAAAGCGCCAGAAAGTGAATACGACGATAATGCATCCCAAGATAGCCAAAATAGATTTAACTTCCATGACAAACCTCCATATGTCGATTATTCTAAATGGACTGCATTTTTACGGTTGTACCTTGCTTGTGCCAGTGAAGTAGTAGCGCAGAGTTAATGATGACAACAATCGACCCGGCATTGTGCACCAGCGCGCCGATTACAGGATTGAGCACCCCGGTCATAGCAAGAATAATGGCGATAAAATTTAATCCCATAGAAAACGCTAGGTTGCATTTGATGGTCAGCATGGTGCGCCGCGCCAGAGCGACAAGATGGGGAATCTCACGAATTTCGTCATGCACAAGGGCAATGTCGGCGGCGTCTACGGCGATGTCGCTGCCTACGCCGCCCATAGCGATGCTCACATGGGCCTTTTTCAATGCGGGAGCGTCGTTGATGCCGTCGCCGATCATGCATACCTTGATGCCATCTTTCTGACTTGCCTCAATATAGCCGAGTTTGTCTTCGGGCAGGCAGTTGGCACGCACGGCATCAATCCCTGCCTGTTTGGCAATCTGGTGGGCGGCGTTTTCGTGGTCGCCACTGAGCAACACAGTCGCCACTTGCAGACGACGTAAGTGTTCGACCATGCTTGGGCTATCTTCCCGTAGCGTGTCCGCAAGGGCGATGCACCCGGCAGGTTTACCATCTACGGCGCAATGAATGACGGTGCAGCCGTCCTTAAGATATGGCCCAGCGACATCCGTCAGAATCTCCACATCTGGAAGCTCCTGCTCCTGTAATAACTTCAGGTTTCCAGCCACGACCATATGCCCGTCCACGCGTGCCGTGACGCCTCTGCCCGGAATCATATGGAACTCCTCAATTTTTTCCGGTACAGCGTTCCTGGTTTTCCTAAACGACATGACGACAGCCTTGCCAAGCGGATGTTCCGAAAGCAGCTCGGCTCCGGCGACAAGGCGGTACAGTTCGTCGTCCGCAAGGTCGTCCGCGAGAGTTTTTACAGCCACCACATGCGCTGTACCTAGGGTCAAGGTACCTGTTTTGTCGAAGGCGCAACGGCCTACCTGCGACAGTCGTTCCAACGCGTCGCCTTCACGTATAAGAAAGCCATGTCGCGTGGCATTGCCGATGGCGGCCATGATGGCCGTAGGTGTGGCGAGCACTAAGGCACAGGGGCAGAAAACCACAAGGATGGTGACGGCGCGTATGACTTCATTAGTCACAAACCATGTCAAGGCGGCAGAAACCAAAGCGATGACCACAATCCAAGTAGCCCAACGGTCGGCCAAGCGCACAATTTTCGCTTTTCCGGCGTCCGCCGAACGAATGAGGCGCACCATTCGCTGGATGGAACTGTCCTCGCCCACACGAGTAGCTTCCATGAGGAAGGCCCCGAACTGGTTGACCGTGCCTGAGACAACCTCATCGCCCACGGTTTTGTCCACAGGCAGGGATTCACCAGTCATGACGGCCTGATTGACGGAGGTCTGTCCATCACGAATAATGCCGTCCACAGGCACTGTTTCACCCGGCAGGACGCGAAGCATGTCGCCCACGGCCACCTGCTCCGCAGGAATAATGCTTTCGCCCGGTCCCTGCACCACACGGGCCGTCTGTGGAGTGAGGCGCACCAATTTTTCAATGCCGGCCCGTGCTTTGGCTACTGTGAGGTCTTCTAGCAATGCGCCAAGCTGCATGATGAAGGCCACCTCTCCGGCGGCGAAGTTCTCCCCGATAATGACTGAGGCGATAAGTGCCAGCGACACCAGTACATCGGCCTTAATGTCAAAAGCTGTCACTAGGCCGATAACAGCCTCCAGGATGATGGGCAGGCCGCAAAGAATAATGGCTATCCATGCGGAGTCAAAAGGGAAGGGATGCAGATCAAAAAAGCTGACGACTAAAGAGATGCCGGAAATGCCGAGAAATGTGATGTCCCGTCGCATACCGCCCCACTCCAGCAGTGTTTCCAGCCTGTGAATAATACCCATGCCCGATTTCTCCTTGATTATATCAAATACCCATATGGGTATATTAAACCTATAGGGGTATAGGTTGTCAATAACGAAATACCAAAAATTGAACGGAGGGGTAAAAGGGGATACGTTTTGCGATAGTGTGATTGATTTCAGCGAAGTAGGTTGTGAAAGCAGGTCATAGCGGATACTGTTTTAGGCTGTAACCTATCAAACTGGCTGTAAGCGGGGTGGAATGGCGTAGGAGCTATAACAAAAGCGGCGCGGTCAAGGTTCATGCCTTGGGCGCGCCGTCTTCTGGGAATGGGGCAGATGGGTTATGCATCGTATTTCTGCTCTTTTCCGTTTTTCTCCTGTGCAGATTGCTGGCAAAGTTTCCGCATAAGCGCGGTAATATCTGATGCTCTCCATACGGTTGTACGCGGCCCAAGTCTGATGGGTTTGGGTAACGTCCTTCCTTGCATCCCTTCCCTCATACGCTCTTGCTGATGGGGATAATGTTCAGTACTTACTGGAGACGCAAAATAAATTCATTTTCCATATTGAACATACGAAACCCCCATAGTGAATTTTCAAAGTGTATCACAGCTTTTTGCTATGCTGTCGGTAAGGGATAAAAGTGTGCTCCAACAATGTCTGATATTGTCCAGCCAGAACAAATAGCCCCCATATTTTTTCCTTGACAGATTTTTGAGTTTATCGAGATTGTATTGTGCAGGCTAAAAAAGTGGCCCTGTTCGGAATTGAATCTTGCGACAGGGCCAGGGCTTTCTTTATTATAATATCTCCATACTCATGACGCTTCTCCCGCGCCTCGTGTTCCTGAAAAAAAACTTCTGCTACAAGGAATTACAAGGAGAATGCCGGTAGCAGGAGGGAATATCCCTCTCAGTTTCCCAAGGCCGGAGGTTATACTGTCCGGCCTTGGGAAAGGCCATCATTGACAGCTCAGACCGACCAAAAGACTACCAACGGTTTTTATGGATTCTAGGGGATTTTTGTGAATGATATGAAGTGCTGAAACAACATGATAAATAGGTATGTTTGGACTTCTTTGGAGCTGGTTGGGTAACCTCAAAAGCAAAATGCTCCAGGGATGGCGACAGCCTGGATAAGGCCCCGCTTCGCGCGACCTTGCTCCCTATCGTTGCTCTTGATTGCCCGTAAGCCTCGCGTCGCCCGGCAACGGGCACGGGTTCCTGCGGGGCCGCCCGCCAAACCGGGCGGCGTTGTCACTGAATACTTTTTTTGCCCATGAACAGGCGGAAGGGGGCGGTGAGCACTCCGCCCACAATATCCACCACCGTGCCGCCGATATTGCCTATGGTGCCCGCCAACGCCCCCATGAGCTTGTAGGACGTCTGAGGATCGCTGAGGCTGCCGGAGATTTCCACCGGCATTTCCGGCACCCCCATCAGGGTGGCCGTGGCTTTGGCGGCTATGGTCATGGTGTTGAGGTTGATGGAGCCTCCGCCCTTGACGGACAGCATGACGCCCTCCATGCGGAAGTTGTTGCTGTGGATGACTCCCCCCAGCAGCGAGCCCGAGGCGGACAGAATCTGAAACGGCGTTTTGTTCGCCGTGGTCGGGTCGGGTCGCCCGCTTTCCATGCCGAATCCCGACGGGGAACCGTCCCCGCCTCGGGCTTGTTCGGCGGCTTCGGCGGCGGCCCGTGCGCTCATCAGGTAGCCGTCGCGCACCGCGATGGACCAGTTGCCGTCCAGTTTGCCCGGGATGTCGTTCCAGGTGCGCAGGGTGGCCTGCACGTCACACTGGCCCGTGCCGGTCCCCGCCAGCAGCGTCTCCTGGCCGCGCGCCCGGGTCAGGGGCAGCATGGCCACGTTGTTCAGCCGCAACTGGAGGCGCAACCCCAGTTGACCGGAATCCTGCGGCCGTCCGGCCGAGTCCCGTTTTCCGGCCTTGGTTTCGCCGTGCAGGGTGCCGTTCAGGGCGCCTCCGCCGGGAAAGCTGCCGGTGAACACGCCTGAATTCAGAATTCCTTGTTTGAGGGTCAGAGGCAGACTGAGGTTGACCGTCGGCGTGGCGAACAGGGTGAATTGCTCCACGTTCAGGCGGATGTCGGCGTCGTATCCCAGCAGAAACTCCGTCTGCACGGGAGTGGCGGGGCCTTTGGAGGGCGCGGGCCAGTACGCGTCCCCGTCCACCCGGCCCAGGCGCATATTGACGGTCCAGAAGGGGCGTTGCCCGAAGACTCCGGTCATGCTTCCGGTCAGGCTGGTTTTGTCCAGCGCGCCGCTCATGTTTTTCAGGGTCAGGGTATGGCCGCTGTATCGTACGTCGGCTTCCGCATTCAATGTGCCGAAGGCGGCGGGGTCGAGGGTGGCCGGGAGCGACAGACCGAAGGCCGCCGCGGCGACGCGCAGCGCGCCGGAAGCGACGGACATGCGTCCTTCCGTGACCGGCGTGCCGAACAGGTCGGAAACTCGGAGCGAGCCGCCCAGGGCCAGACCCGCCCGGCCGCCGGACAGGTCGGCCAAGGCCAGGGTGCCCGCGTTGAAATCGAAGGACAAGCGTCCCTTGAGGTCCAGAACCACATCTTCGGGCCATCCGCCGTTGCCTATCCCGGTCTTGTCCAGGCGCAAACGCAGGGAGGCGCTTTGCGGCGTCATGGACAGAGGCAGGCCGTTGCGAAGGCTGAACGTCATGGCGGCGCGGGAATTGCCGCTTACGGTCCAGTCGTTTGTATCCAACGACGCCTGCCAGGTTCCGCTGAAAGGCATGGTCGCGGGCAGATCGCCTTCCGGAGGGGGACCGACAGGCGCGGCCTTGGCGTCGGCCTTCACGGTCAAAGTCCGATAGGGCATACGGGCGCCGGACTTGGAGCCGATAAAACCTTTGGTCAGAGTGGCGTCCACCGTGCCCGCCAGGTTGGCCATCATGGCCGCCGCCGAGGAGCCGGAAAAGCTGAGGTCGGCCTTGGCTTTGAGCGTGCCGCCCAAGGCCGCGTAGCCCGCCATGCGGGTCACCGGGGCCTGGGCCGAGACGCCGTTCAGGGTGGCCTGCACGCGGTAGACGTCGTCCAGGCGGACCACGGCCTCGCCTTTGCCGCCGTATACATCGCCCACGTTCACAGTCAGCAGCGCGCCATGCCCCGCGCTCTTCCAGGGAGCGGGGGGCTTTTCCCCGGCCTGAAGCGCCGCTTCACGCAACTCGGCCTCGCGCGCCTTGTCCGCGGCGGTGAGGGGCACGGGGGTGATGCGGCAATCCACCCGGCCCGCCTCCAGCTTCCACACGGACGCTTTGTCCGCCGTCAGGTGAATGTCATACCCCACCTTGGACGGTTGACCGTCCTCTTCCAGCGGCACGGCCGGAGGCGGCAACGCGGGTTTGTCCGGCTTGACGCCGTTCAGTTCGGGAAAAATGGGATTGAGATCCACGTCGGCGACGTGCCCGTCGATGACGATGTCGGGCTCGCGGAAGTTTTCGCACGCCCCGCTGCCCGTCAGAACGGCGTTCACGTTTTGCAGACGCGCTTCCAGGCGCGGTACGCGCACGCCCCGCGGGGTCAACACGAAATCCAGATTGCCGGAAATATCGTTGAGGGCGTGCTGAAGACCGGCCGTCATTTTGTGCCCGAAACCGAACCAGCGGCTCAGGCTGAAGCGGGCCACGTCGGCCTGACCGACAAAGACGGGCTCTCTCTCGCGCAGTCCGGTGATTTCACCGGTCAGCACGGCGCGGTCGCCGTCGATGTCGAGACTCATGCCTTCCACCCGCACCCGGTCGGGCGACTCCAGGCGGTAGGGCAGGGTGACCCGCAGCGGGGTATCGTGCCCGTTCATGGGCAGAACCGCGTCAAGCGTCGCCTGTCCCGTCAGTCGGGCGCGTCGTTCCTCGGGCGCCACGGCCAGGTCCGCTCCGATCTTCAGCCGGGCGGGGGCGGGCAATGGAAAGTAACGGTAGGCGGGCTTGACGGGGCGACCGAGCGCGGCGTCCAGCGCGCCCATCTGCACTTCGGCGGCCGCGGTCAGCGAGCCGAGCAGTTCGCCGTGCTCGTCTTCCCGCAGGGAATGAGCCCCGAGCGTGAAGTTGTCGAGCGTGATTTCGGGAGCGGGAGCCAGACGCAACGCGCTTTTGCGCACGGCGAGGTCCACACTGCCCCGGAACAGGCCGGGCAGGCGGGCCCGACCGGATATGCCGCTGAGCTGTATCCGGCGCGAGCCGTCCTCGCTGCGCACGCGCAGGGAGCTGTTGTCGACGCGCACGCGTACGCC